>CAVPFS010000027.1:0-53652 GCA_963703825.1 uncultured Solirubrobacterales bacterium
GCTCGCCGGCGGTGCGCGACACCGCCCGTCCCTATTTGGGCGAGACATAAATCAAATCGGTGCTGGCGCCGGTAGAAGCGCACTGCTCAAGATCGAGGCCGAAACCCAGTTCCGAGAGCCTCGCCACCTCGTCGAGGGCTTGCCGCGCGTGCGCGGTAGCGCGCATCAGGATCTGGGCGCGCGCGTGGGGCGGCGTTTTGCTCCAGGCGGGAAACGCCGCGGCGGCGGCGTTCTATCGCTCGCCGCGCGTCCGCCGCGTCGGCATCGGGCACGCTGTCGACGACCCCGCCCGTGGCCGGGTTGCGGACGTCGATGGTGGCCCCGCTGGCAGCATCGACGCGCTCGCCATTGACGAACATCTGGGCCACCGCTTCTCCTCCCGACTACTCACTGCTACTCTTGACGACTGACCGAGAAGGAGGCGTCGCACGATGACTTTTGGGACGATTATATTGAATGTAGAACAATGAGCGTCCTCACCTTTGAACAATTTCTGCGTTTCAACGCTGAAAAAGGGGAGGTGATCAATACCTTGTTTGAAGCACGATTGTTCGGTCTGGTCGGGGTGTTGCAGAGAATCGCAGGAGCGCTTGAGGAGAAAGGCGTGCCTTATGAACTTGTGGGCAGTCTCGCGGTTCTGGTTCACGTTGAAGAGCAAATCCCGAGCACGCTACGCTGACCCGGGATGTGGATCTCATGGTGCGGCGCGAGGATCTTGACAGAATCAAAGAAGCAGCAGCCAGGCATGGCTTCCGGTTCCGGCACGTGCGTGGCGTGGGACATGCTGCTGGACATGAAGATACGAACCTCCCGAACCGGGTGCGTCTGTTTTTCAGCCGTTCCCCAATTGCGCCGGAGAATAAACGCCTGCATGGCGGAGAAGTCACAAAGCGGCTCCGCCGCGTCGGCGAGCTCGAGCGTTGCGACCTCGTCGATTCTCCTAACCACACGCTCGGCTGTCGGCGCCAAGGAGCAGTACGGCTACGGCGAGCTCGCAGTGCGGGTGACAGTCCGCGGGAGCCGGATCGAGAGCATTGCTCTGGCCGGCCTGCAGACCGCCGAACAGTACTCGCAGCAACTTGCCGCGCAGGTCATCCCGATGCTGCGCTCCGAAGTGCTCTCGGCGCAGAGCGCCCAGATCAACAGCATCTCTGGCGCCAGCTACACAAGCCAGGCGTACGCGCTCTCGGTCCAGTCCGCGCTCGACAGGCTGCACGTCGCATGAGCACCGGTGTCTGGCAGGGTCGGATGATCGGCCATGCCGAGCGGGTGATGGGGACGGTCGTGTCGTTCGCCGTATACCCGGGGGAGCTCGGCGACGCCGCGGTCCGCTCAGCGCTGGCGCAAGCGTGCCGGACGCTGCACGAGGCAGACGGAACGTTCAGCACCTGGAAGCCGCAGAGCCCGGTGAGTCGCCTGCGCCGCGGCGAGGCCGCCGTCGAGGAGCTGCCGACAAATGTGGCAACGGTACTGGGCCTGTGCGAGCGTGCGAAGGCGACATCAGGAGGCTGGTTCGACCCATGGGCGATGCCAGGGGGTGTCGACCGACCGGCCTCGTCAAGGGCTGGGCTGCCGAGCGGGCACTCGCCGAGCTCGTGCAGGCCGGGGTGGCGGCCGCGATGGTCAACGCGGGCGGCGACCTCGCGGTGTACCACCGCCCGGCGCCGGAAGAGCCTTGGCGCATCGGCGTCCGTCACCCGTGGCGGGTCGACGCGCTCGCTTGCATCATCGAGGCTGACGCGGCGGTCGCGACCTCGGGAGCCTACGAGCGCGGCGAGCACCTGATCGATCCTCGCAGCGGTAGGCCGTTCACGAGGGCGGCCTCGGCGACGGTTACCGGGCCAAGCCTGGCGATCGCCGACGCCCTCGCCACGGCGCTCGTGGTCGCGGGGGCGCACGAGATCGGGTTCGTCACCGCGCTCGCCGGCTACGACGCCTACGTGATCGGCCGGGACGGAAGCGAGGTGACAAGCGACGGAATCCGCTTCGCTCCGGTGGCATGACTCGTGCCAAGTATCGAACTCCCTTAGACAATGTGGACGTCCGGCCTGACCGGTGGTTATGGGTCGGTCCCCCAGGCGTTCGTGGGTGATGGGGAGCCGTGCCGGCATCGGATCCCCCACTGCATCTTTATCGAGTTAAGCTGACGGGTAAGGCCGAGATTCCGCAGGGTGCAGCCAATGGAACCGGTTACGCGATCATCGCGATTCACTCCGGCTCGATCGTTTGCTGGCGCTTTGACCATCTTCACGGCTTCTTCAATGCGACCGCGTCGCAGATCCGCGCCGGTCTGAGGGGTAGGTCTGGGAAGATTCTCGTGCCCCTGTCAACTTGACCGAGGCTTCACCATCGGGGGTGTGTCAAGGTCGGCGCGGCAGCAATCACGGCGATCGAGCGTGCGCCCTCCGATTATTATGTGAATGTCCACAGCCAGCAGTACCCGTCAGGTGCGGTGAGGGGACAGTTGTAGTTGATATCCGGTCCGGATCGGACCGGAGCGGGCCTATGGGTCGGCCTGCAGCGTCGCGATTCCGGGGACCGTGCCAACGCGCTGGAGACGCTGTCGAGCCCCTGGGATGTGCTTGAGGTAGAAGTCGAGGAACGCAATCGTGGTTCGCTCGACGATGCTCACTTGTGGCTGCTCTGTGGAGTAAGGGGGCAGATGAGAGGCGCCGATCAGGTTCAGCCGGTACTTGGGGGCCGGGGCACTGTCATAGAACCCGTCCGTCGCGCTCGGGGGGTTGACCGTGTCGGCCGTCCCCTGGACGGCTAGCAGCGGTGGCCCTCCGGGCGCGATCTGGAACGCACCGATCCCCGGGATCTCGGCACCTGAGAGGATCATCGCCGCGCGCACACGCGGATCACGGTAGCGCGGGTCGTAGGCGACCGCGAGAGCGGTGTCGCCGCCATCAGACTGTCCGGTGACCGCGATCTCCCGCGACGCGATCAGCCCACTCAACGGATCCGAGGTCGTCCTATCGGCGGCGCGCATGCGGCTGATCACGAGGCTCATGTCCGCGGGCTGGTTGGGGAGGTCTGACTCGTTCGGACCCCCCGGGGCGTTCGCGTTCTCGAGCGGGAAGACCGGCGCAGCAACGACATAGCCAGCGCGCGCCCAAGCGCGGAGAAGCGGGCTATACAGCCCCGTGGTAACAGCGAAGCCATGCCCGAACACGACCAGCGGATATGGGCCTGCATCGCGTGCGGGCGGCGCGTTGAGAACGTCTTGCGCCGATGCACGCCCCTGTGCTGGATACCGCACCAAGGTCACGATCGTGCGTGGAATCGTCTGGCCGTTGGGAAGCGTTATCGATCTGGCGCGGTCCACGATCGTGACCTTGATCAGTCCGACCGCAAACTCTCGCGGTCGCTCGGAGCGAGACCGGCCAAGCGAACCGGCAGCTGTCGATCGCGTGTGGCTCTGTTGATCGATCGAAGTCGCGCGTTCGCTCGGACCCGACGAGCGCGAGCCAAAGCCGAAGCTGACGATCACTAAGACGACGCTCCCCACGACGGCCAACAACACCCCCACCGCCAGCAGTCGCGCGCGGAGCAGCGCGCGTCGGCGACGCGCTCGGTCGGCCACCACATCCCTCCGGAATCGACCGTTGGAGCCGCGCCGGCGATCGTGTTGACGATGAGGGTCCACTGGCATCGGCTAAGGAGAGTGTCAGACGGGGATTAGCAGAGTCTCAGAGCCCTTCAGAGCGATGGAACTCGGCGCCGACAAAGTGCCTGCACGGTCTCGCGACCAGCCTGGCGGACCGCGGCCAAGAACATGGTCGGCCGGCGGCGTCGGCTGAAGGTTCACCATCACAGTGGCACAAACGTCGGCGGACCGGTCGGCGGAATCGAGCCAATCCCGAACGGGCCAAGACATGGGACGGTCATATCGAGCATGTGGAAGCGCTAGCAAACAGTCTCGGTTTCCGCCAGCTGCGCGGCCAGATCCTCACGGCAGCGCAGCTGACCTGCTGTGACCACGTGCTTGACATCGGAGCCGGTACCGGACTGCTGACGCTCGCCGCGGCGCCTAGAGTGGCACATGTGACCGCTGTGGACATCTCCCCGGCGATGTGCCGGCATCTCGAGCGCGAATTCGATCAGCGCTCGATCACCAACGCCGACGTAATCACCGCTAGCGCGTCCGACCTTCCACTTGCCGATGCGTCGTTTGACGTGGTCCTCTCTAACTATTGCTTTCACCACCTGAAGGATCAGGACAAACGCCGCGCCCTGTCAGAAGCGATCAGGGTGCTGCGCCCGAACGGACGCCTCGTGATCGGCGACATGATGTTCCAGGTCGGATTCAGACAGGCTCGCGACCGCACCGTGGTCATCCGGTTTACCGCGGAGATGCTGCGACGCGGCCCTGCTGGGGTGATGCGCCTGACCAAAAACGCCGTCCGCCTTGTGACCGGCCGCGGTGAGCACCCCGCCGGGATCGATTGGTGGCACCAGGCGCTGGTCCAAGCGGGGTTCAGCGAGATCGAGGTGCGAGCCCTCCATCACGAGGGGGGAATCGCGACCGCCCGCCGCCCGGGGAGTGAAACGCCCACCGTTTCTGAGACACTTTTTACGAGCACGATCGAGACAAGTGATGCAATGCAGGCGTGGACCGGGTGAGCGTTCGTCGCGCCGTGCGCCATCCGCGTGACCGAAGCCAGGAAGCCTCGACAGGGTGCTGCGTCAGCCTCGCAGCGCGCGTAGCGCGTTGAGGATCACGGCGAGGTCGATGGCCTCCTGGAAGAGCGCGCCGGCGATCGGTGGGAGGTAGCCGGCGGCGGCGACGGCCATCGCCGCGAGGCTGAGGCCCATGCCGGCGAGGACACTTTGGCGGGCGATGTGCAGCGCCCGCCGGCCGATGTGGACCGCGTCGGCGACGCGGTCGACCCGGTCGACGGTGATCACCGCGTCGGCGGTTTCCGAGGAGACGGTGGCGCCGGCGGCGCCCATCGCGATCCCGAGGTCGGCGATCGCGAGTGCGGGGGCGTCGTTGATGCCGTCGCCGACCATGATCACCGGTCGTAGCGTCGGGTCGGCGCCGATCGTGCGAACGACCTCGAGCTTGTCCTCCGGGGATTGCTCGGCGTAGACGCGGTCGACGCCGAGCTTCGCGCCCGACGCGCTCGGCGACCGAGCGGCGATCGCCGGAGAGCATCGCCACGTGCCGGATGCCCTCGGCTCGCAGCCGCTCGACGATCCGTCGGCGTCCGGGCGCAGCTCGTCGGCCATCACGATCACGCCGGCGATGTGACCGTCGATGCCGACCAGCGACGTGCGCCTCGCCCGAGCCTCTCGTGGTCGCAAGGCTCGCGGAAGCAGATCTCCGACGCGGGACGCCGCAGCGTCCGCATGAACGCGCGGCTTCCGACGAGCACGCGGTGGCCGTCGACAGTGCCGGCGATTCCCTGGCCTGGGTCCTCGTGGACATCGGCGGGCATCGTCAGCTCCTGCCCCGCCTGCTTGGCGGTGGCGACCAGCGCCTCGCCGAGGACGTGCGCGGAGAGGCGATCCACGGAAGCCGCCAGCCGCAGCAGCTTCGCGGCGTCGCATCCCGTCTCGCGCATGAATCTGCGCGCACCTCGGGGGTGCCGACGGTCAGCGTCCCGGTCTTGTCGAACAGGACCGTCCGGGCTTGCCCGAGCGTCTCGATCGATCCGGCTCCCTTGACGATCACCCCGGCGCGGGCCGCCCTCGAGAGTCCGGAGACGAGCGCGATCGGCGCCGCCAGGATCAGCGGACACGGGGTGGCGACCACCACGACCGCGAGTGCGCGTTCCGGATCCCCGCTGATCGCCCAGGCCAGCCCCGCGACGAGGATGGTGGCCGGCAGGACGCCATTGCCGTGACCGCGAGCGACGCCAGGAGCTGCGCGCGATGCTCGACCAGCCAAGACAGCTCTTCAGCATCCCGACGATGCGGCAGCTTGCCGGACCGCGCGATCGTTGATGCGTCCGCGCCGGGCATAGCGCCAGCGTCGCAGCCGACCCCGGCGTTCGGATCCGTAGGAGCCTGTCGGTTCAGCCCGGGAAGGTGCGGACGGTGCTAACCGTCCGATCGGCGATCATTATTCGGTGTCCGAGGCCCCTCACGATTCCCAGCCTCCGACGGCACTGCTGTGCTTCGACGGGTCAGGCGACGCGGCGGCGGCGATCGCGAAGGCGGGGGAGCTGCTGGGGCGGCGCCGGGCGGTCGTGTTGAGCGTGTGGGAGCCGGTCCGCACTTGGGAGCCATGGGATCCCGCCACGATCGTCTCCGCGCCGCTGGATCGGCTCCTGGGCAACGAGCTCGACCTCGACCGGATCGTCTCCGAGCTAGCTCGAGACAAGGTCGAGCAGGGCGTCGCGCTCGCGCGGGCCGCCGGCTTTGAGGCCACGGCGAGGGTGGCGGGCGGGAAGACGTGGGAGGCTATCTGTCGGACTGCGGACGAGCTTGATGCCGAGCCGATCGTGATCGGTTCGCGCGGGCTGGGGCGAGCCCAGTCGGCCTTGCTCGGCAGCGTGTCCTCCGCTGTGATCGCGCACGCCAAGCGTGCGGTTCTTGTCGGTCCGACTCACCTAGCCGAGGGCGTGGGATCGACTCGCAGCGAGTAACCGTGCAGGGCTAGAGCCCGCTCGAGTCGCGCTGTCTCGAGCGCTCTCGCAGGATCGATCGGCATTGTCCTCGCACCTGGTCTGACCACGGGGGTAGGGTCGGCACACCGTGGCAGCCGGTGAGATCGCCCGGACGGGGTTGAGCGAGGTCGAGGCCGCGCGGCGCGTGGCGGCGCGTGGGAAGGTGGCGCCCCGCCCATCGAGCCGCTCGTACGCGAGCATTCTTCGCGCGAGCGCGGTCACAATCCCGAACGGGATCCTGCTGGGGTTCGGCGTGCTGACGATCACGTTCGGCTCGTGGCGGGACGCCCTGTTCCTCGGGATCCTGGTGTCCAATATCGCGATCGGGTCCTTTCAGGAGATTCGCTCCAAGCGGGCGCTTGACCGGCTCTCCGCGCTGGTCGCTCCCCAGGCAGTCGTGGTGCGCGACGGAGTCGACCACCGCGTCCCGGTTGAACAGGTGGTGGTCGGCGATCTCGTGCGCGTGGCGGCCGGCGACCAGGTGATCGCGGACGGCACGGTCGTTTCGGCCAACGGACTGGCGCTCGACGAAGCCAATCTGACAGGCGAATCCGAGTCCGCGCTTCGGGGTCCGGGGGAACCGGTCTGGTCGGGCTCGTTCGCGATCAAGGGGGCGGCGCTGTTCGAGGCGACCGCCGTGGGTCCTGATAGCCGCGCAGAGCGGCTGACCGCGACGGCGCGCGCGTTTCGTCACCCGCGCTCTCCGCTCGAGCGGGCGAACGATCGGCTGCTGCTGTGGTTGATCGTGCTCGCGATTCCCCTCGCGATCGGGCTCACGATCTCGGTCTTCGCCCGCGCGGAGACCGCCAACGCCCGGGTGCAGGCAGTCACGGCCGGGATCGTCAACCTTGTTCCCGAGGGACTGATCCTGCTGATCAGCGTCACCGCGGCGGTGTCGGCGTTCAGGATCGCCCAGCGCGGCGTGCTTGCGCAACAACTCAACGCCGTCGAGTCGCTCGCCTCGGTTGACATCGTCTGTACCGATAAGACGGGCACGCTGACCGAGCCGACCCTGCGGGTAGTCGCGGTCGTGCCAGCCGAAGGCCAGGACGAGGCGCCTCTCTCGCGCGCGCTGGCCAGCTACGCGGCCAGCGCCCCGTCTCGCAACCTGACGCTCGACGCGATCGCGGAGGCGCGGCTGGCGGAGGTCGAGCCGCGCCACGTCGTGGCTCAGGTGCCCTTCTCATCGCGCCGGCGCTGGAGCGCGCTCGATCTCGGCGACGAGCGGCTCGTGCTAGGCGCACCGGAGTGGTTCGGCACAGCCGACCCAGCGTTGGCCGCCCGCGCGCGGGCGGAGGCGAGCGCCGGGCGCCGTGTGTTGGCGCTGGCGGAGAGCGTTTCGCCTCTTCCCAAAGATGACTCAGAACCTGCGTTTCCAGACGACGTGAAACCGCTCGGGCTGGTCGTGCTGGGGGAGCGACTTCGACCCAGCGCCGCCGAGACGGTCGCGTTTTTCACCGCCCAGGACGTCGGATTGAAGGTGCTCTCGGGCGACGCTCCCGCGACGGTTGGCGCGATCGCCCACGACGCGGGCGTGCCTGGCTCGGCGCCGGCGCTGAACGGCGAGGCGCTGCCGTCTGAGCCGGCGGCGCTGCTCGACGCTGTGATGTCGGCGCCCGCGGTCGGGCGGATCTCGCCCGAGGGCAAGCGTGCCGTAGTGGACGCGCTCACAAGCGCAGGCCGCTACGTGGCGATGGTCGGCGACGGGGTCAACGACGTGCCAGCGCTCAAGCACGCGCGCTTGGCGATTGCCCAAGGCTCTGGGGCTCAGATGTCGCGCTCGGTCGCCGACCTCGTGCTCGTGCGCGACGACTTCGCCGTCGTCCCCGGGATGGTCGCCGAAGGACGCCAGATCCTTCGCAACATCCAGCGCGTCGCCAGGCTGTTCATCACCAAGTCCGTATTCACCGCCGCGGTCGGACTGGCGGTCGCGATCCCGACCGGTACGTTCCCGCTCCTACCGCGCCAGTTCACGATCGCCTCGACCGTCACGATCGGCATTCCGGCCTTCCTGCTCGCGCTCGCCCCGAGCTCGGGGCCGTGGCGACCAGAGCACTTCCTTCAGTCCGTCGCCCGCTTCGCGATTCCGGCTGGACTCGCGATCGGGATCGGGATCATCGCTGGTTACCTACTCGCCCGCTACGGGTTCGACCTCGGCCTCAGGCGCTCCCGCACGGTCGCCACTGGGATCGTGGTTGTCTGCGGGCTCGCAGCGGTGATTCGACTCGAAACCGAGGCCGGACGGCGACGGCTCGTGCTCGCCGGCCTCTGCGCACTGATGGCACTGTTGTTCGCCGTCGCGCTAATCGTGCCTTTCCTGCGCAACTTCTACGAGCTCACAACCCCCACCGCGCAGGCCGCCGTGGCCTGGGCCACCGGAACCGCGATCGGAGTCGGGACAATGCTGGGCGCGCTTCGTCTGCTTCGTGTCTGGTCTTAAACGCGTCCCTGCCGAACCGGATGCCAGCACGCTCCGGCCGCTCGTGATTGCACGATGATCGAGCGTGCCTTCCCGCCAGGGATCTCATGGCGCTGGTGCAGCGCGTTACGGCCTGCTGCCATCTCGAGTCTCGGGCACTGGGTGATTGCCCGGGCTGGTTTCGGTGCAGTTGGAACATGCTGGTCGCCTAATCCGCTCAGGCCCACAGCGGGAGCTCCGGAATAAGATGCGCGTGCTGGTATGGCCGGTAGGTCAGGCCGTGCCGTTGTATCCGCCGTGGGCACGTAGTTGTGCGTAAGGGGTTGCGGGTTGGTGCTGGTGCGGGCGGTCGATCGAGCCGTCAAGGTGGGGTCACGATGAACGCTTCTAAGTCTGCGCTGCGCATTAGGGTTGCGGGTGCGCGAGTTGCTGGTTTGAGGCGCGGGTGTGTGCGTCATAGGGTTGTCGGGATCGGGGTGGTGGTCGCCGCGCTCGTCGCGGTGGGGGTTTTGGTGCTGACGCTTGGTGTCGGCCGTCAGGGTGCCGGTGTCCGGCCGCCCGCGCCGGCGACCTCCGGCGCGTCCTCGGTTCGGTCGGCTCTGCCGCTGGCGGTGGTGAGAATCCCGGCGCACGGAGCAGCGATCGGCGTTCCGAGGTCGTTTTTGGGAATCTCGACTGAGTATTGGACGATTCCGGTCTGGGCACAGCATCTCTCGCTGCTGGGCCGGGTGCTGTCCTCGATCACCCCGGATGGTGCGATGCTCCTGCGGATCGGCGGCTCCTCGGCGGATCAGACGCGTTGGGCGCCGACCAAGGAGCTACCGGAGTGGGTCTTTGAGACCACTCCGGCCTGGCTGCGGCAGCTCCGCTCGATCGTAAATCGCTTCGGGGTGCGGGTGATACTGGATCTGAACCTGGTCACCGCGACACCGGCGATCGCTGTCCGGTGGGCGCGCGCAGCCGAGGCGGCGCTCCCCTCCGAGAGCATCGTCGGATTCGAGATCGGCAACGAGGCTGACATCTACAGCCCAGCGGCGTGGCGGAAGATCACCGCCGGCGGCAGCGGTTCGACGGCGCTTCCCAAGCGCATGACCGCGAGCGGCTACGCCAGCTCGTACCGTGCCTACGCCAAACAGCTGCTTGCTATGGACCATGGCGTACCGCTGCTCGGCCCGGCACTCTCCAACCCCGCCAGTCACCTGAGCTGGATCTCCGATCTGCTCGCCGGACCACATCCGGGCCTGCGCGCGATAACCGTCCACCGGTATCCGCTGTCGGCCTGCTCGCGGCCGGGAGCCAAGACGTTCCCCACGATCGCGCGGGTACTAGGAGAGAGCGCCACCGCCGGAATGGCAAGAACGATCAGGGGCGCCGTCAGAGCGGCGAGACGAGCTCGTTTGCCGGTGCGCCTGACAGAGATCAACTCGGTGACATGCGGCGGCCGAAGGGGCGTGAGCAACACGTTCGCCACGGCGCTGTGGGCGCCTGACGCGCTATTCGAGTTGCTCAAGGCCGGCGCGAGCTCGGTCGCCGTCCACGTCCGGGCGGACGCGATCAACATGGCCTTTTCGCTAACCCGTCACGGACTCGTGGCCAATCCGCTCCTCTACGGGCTCGCCCTGTTCGCACGGACACTCGGCCCCAATTCACAGCTGCTGCCTCTTACACTCCACGCGCGACCCCCGCTGCGGCTCAAGGCGTGGGCAGTGCGTGTCGGGGCCAACGTCCTTCACGTCCTGCTGATCGACAAGACCACTCGCGCGGTGCGGGTTTCCTTGCGGCTCCCGGCCACCGGTCCGGTGATCGCCCAACAGCTGCTTGCTCGCTCCGCACGCGCCACCTCGGGCGTGACCCTCGGAGGCCAACAGCTCGACGCACAAGGCCACTGGGTCGGCACGCTCACCACCCAGACAATCGCACCCGGCGCCGCCGGCTATCTAGTGACCGTCCGGGGGCTGAGCGCAACCCTCGTGACCGCGACCGTCCCGGTCGGCGCACTGGCAGCGAAACACCGCCGCTGACCTCCCAAAACGCGGAGCATGAGTGTCGCGAAGCGCAAGAAGAAGCTGTCCAAACCGGCTGAATCGCCACGTGAGATCAGTCCAGCACTTGCGGGTCGGCGAGCGGTCGTGATTCCTCCCTCGGTGTTCAACAAGGGCAGGTGCAAGACTTGCCCAGATGGGCTGGCGGTACTGGACCTGGAGCCGCATCGGGCGTGGCGGAGGAACGGCGTGTCTGCTGGTGGCCTGTGCGGCTTGTGGCGCCTCGCATAACTCCACAGCCACGACCAATGCGACTTCCTCGTCTGCGAGCGCGCGCTCCTCTGGGGTGGCAGCGCCCGCGACCTCCTCACGGTCAGCGGTCGCAGAGCCCCACCGAACGCGGTTGATCGCAGTCTTGCCCGCAGCGCGCCGCACAGGCTTGTTCGGATGGATGCCAGCCGTTGCGGTGCGTGGGCAAACGGCGGTTTGGATCTCGCGCGTGAAGGCGTATCACGAACACGGGTTTACGATCACGCTTCTTCGCTTGGAGCAGAGGTTGGTTGCGCTCGCTCTGCACGCGGGCGCATCGCAACCGGGTGGCGAGGGCTGGCGCTACGGGGATGCGATCCGCGCTGGGGAGCGGCGGATCGTGGTTGCAGCGTTCAACAGCGGGTTTCAGGAGAGCTACGGTGCGGGTGGATTTGTGGAGAGCGGTCGGGTCGGCTGGCCGCTGCGTCGCGGTGCGGCATCGGTGGTGATCTACCGCGACGGTACCGCCGATGTCGGCCGGTGGCAGGAGACGGTCCCGGCTCCGGGTCGGGCGGTGGAGGCCGTTCGACAGAACCTCGGCCTGCTTATCGACGCCGGGAGCATCGCGCCAACAGTGGACAACTGCATCAAGGCGTGTTGGGGTGATCCGCTGCACGAGCAGCCGATCGTCGCCCGCTCAGCTCTCGGCGTCACGCCCGGTGGCGATCTGATCTGGGCGGCCGGTCACAACCTCTCTGTGCGTGCGCTGGCAGAGGCGCTGGCCGGCGACGGGGTCATCCGCGCCATGGAGCTCGACATCAACCCCAGGTGGGTCGCCGGCTACGTGTACACGCACTCGCGGCCTCAGGTCGCTCCCGTCCCGATTCCGGTCATGCCCGGCCAGACCGGGATTCCCGGCCAGTTCTTGACGCCTTACTTTCGCGACTTCTTTTCCGTGATCGCCCACGTTCGTTGACAACCGCGGCTCCGGGCGCTGGGTCGACCCGCGGCGAGCTGGCGTACCGATAGTGGTACGAGGGCGACACACGGCCGGGGCCGTTGACCCCTCTTGATGACGCCGGAGTGCGTCCCGCTTCGCGTGATCGTGGTCCGTCGCGTCGTTGGCAGCTTCGGCGTACGGGTGCGGAGATTCTCAACGAAAGCGAACCGTCCTCTTACCCGGAACGCAGACACTGATCGAGTCGCGAAAACCGCGACGGCGTATGTACGAGAGCTCTCTCAACCCTCCCCCTGGAGCCGCTGGCGGCGGACCGCTGGTGCTGCTCGTGGAGGATGAGCGTTCGATCGCCGAACCGTTCGCGAACGCACTGCAGCGAGCCGGGTTTCGAACTACGGTCGCCGAGACGGCCACCGAGGCGATCTCGAGTTTGCGGCTTGTGGTGCGGACGTGATTCTGCTCGATCTCGCGCTCCCCGACGGCGATGGACGCGATGTCTGCCGTCGGATCCGCCGTGATTCCGAGTGTCCCGATCATCATGGTCACGGCGAGCGGCACGGTCACCGACCGTGTCGTCGGCTTGGAGCTCGGCGCCGACGACTATGTCGTCAAGCCGTTCTCGACCGGTGAGGTGATCGCGCGGATCCGCGCCGTCCTTCGGCGCGGCCAGTCGCAAGCGTCCGATGGGGATGTGCTGACGGTGCAGGACCTGCGGATCAGTCCGGAGCGCGACGCGCGTGGCGTGGCGAGATGAGCTTGAGCTGACGCGCAAGGAGTTCGACCTGCTGGTGCGGTTGGCGCGTGACGCCGGTCGTGTCGTCACTCGGGAGTCGTTGATGTCCGACGTCTGGGACATGAACTGGTTCGGGTCGACGAAGACGCTTGACGTCCACATCGGCGTGGTTGCGCCGCAAGCTCGAGTGATGATCCCGCCGACCCGTCCTACATTCGGACCGTGCGTGGCGTCGGCTTCTGTCTCGCCGCCCGGCGGGAGCGGGCGCCGTGAGCCTCCGAGCTCGTCTGCTGGGCGCCGTGGCGTACGTGCTGTTGCTGGCGATCGTGTCGTTCGGCGTTCCGCTGGCGCTCAGCCTCAGCGCGCGCGTGAACGCGGAGGTCCGCACGCAGGCGCAGGCACAGGCCGACCTCGTCGCGGCGACGGCCGGCGACCTGCTCGCCCCCGCCAGCCGCAATCAGCTCGGTACGCTGGCACGCACCGCAGGTTCATCGCTCGGTGGCCGTGTTCTGATCGTGAACGCGAGCGGCCAGGTCCTGGTGGACAGCGCGGGGCCAACCGAGCTGGGAGCCAGCTACCTGAGCCGACCCGAGATAAAGGTTGCGCTCTCCGGCCGCCAGGTCCAGGTCCAGCGAGCCTCGCGGACGCTCGGCAAGGAGATTCTCGCCACCGCGGTGCCGATCATCCACGACGGGCGCACGGCAGGAGCCGTACGCGTCACGCAGAGCGTCTCGGCGGTCCATCAGGCAGTGCTCCGCGTCGAGCTCGCGATCGCGCTGATCGGGCTGATCGTGCTGGCGCTTGGGATGCTGGCGGGCAGCCTGCTCGCCAGCCAGATCGGACGCCCGTTGAGGCGACTCGAAGCCGTCGCGCGCCGAGTGGCCCAGGGCGACCTGCGCGCGAGGGCGGAGGTCGAGGGAAGTTTCGAGCAGCGCTCATTGTCGAGCTCGTTTAACGAGATGACTGATCGGATCGCCCGGCTTTGGAGCGCGCAGCAGGACTTCGTTGCCGACGCCTCGCACCAGTTGCGCACGCCACTGACTGGGCTGCGCTTGCGGCTCGAGGAGGCCAAGGCGCTCGCCGTGGGCGCAGATGCCACCGGCGAGCTCGACGCGGCGATCGGCGAGGTCGATCGCCTGTCGCACACGGTCGACGAGCTACTGCTGGTCAGCCGAGCGGGCGAGCGCCCGCTTGCCGGCGCGCCGGTTAACCTCGGCGACCTCGTCATCGACGCGCTCGCTCGCTGGCGGCCGCAGGCGTCCGAGCGCGGGATCGCGCTCGCGCAGCAGCGCGACGGAGACCCTGGCACCGTGTGGGCTGCCCGTGCTGACCTCGAGCGGGCGCTCGATGCGCTGCTGGAGAACGCTCTGCGCTACTCACCGTCGGGCTCCGGCGTGACGATCGCAGCCGCCCCCGGGCGGATCGAGGTCCGCGACCGCGGTCCTGGTGTTCCGATTGAGGAGCGTGAGCTCGTGTTCGAGCGCTTTCGCCGTGGCACGGTGGGGACGGCCGGCCCACCGGGCCACGGGCTGGGACTTCCAATTGCGCGCGAGCTTGTTCGCGAATGGGGAGGCGAGGTCACGATCGAGGGCCGCGACGGCGGCGGTACCGCGGCGATCGTGACGTTCGAGCCCGACGAGGCTCAGAGCGAGGGCACTGACCGAGGCTTTGCTCACGCTTAACCGACCGGTGGCTAGCGTGCGACAGCGATGACCCTGACTCGTCGAGGTTTCTTGTGGACGGTTGCAGCGCTGCTCGGCATTGCGATGACGGTGGCGCTGACATGGTCCGTCAGCCAGCTCGCGGGCCAACGGATCGGCCTGCCCTCCGAACCGCTATCGGTAATTCAGGGGCTCGCGCCACCACACGCAGCGCCGACCGAAGGGGGCGATGCGACGAACTCTTCGCAGCGTGCGGACGAGCACTCGGGGACGAGCTCGTCGCCCACCAGGTCGACGCCGCCGGTCTCGCTCCCTGCGACCTCCCCGGTCGCCCCGGCCAGCTCGAGCGCGACCTCCTCGGCTGGCGCCGCAACGGCTTCTACGGTCGCTGCGACGCCTTCGAAGGCTGTCGCCGCGACGGCTCCCACGAGTGGATCGCGCACTTCGAACGCCGGCGACGATGGCGACGACTCGAGCGGCGGCGGGCACGGCGCAGCGCGATCGGGCCGGGACGACTGAGCGGGGGACCGCCGCGACGGCGGCCCTCAATCGCTCACGGGTAAACCTGCTCGTTCGTCCGCTGATCGATCACCAGGATCGCGGCGCTCGGGCACCCCTCGGCGACCTCGAGCAACAGTTCGTCAGGGCCGGTGCCGATAACGCGTGCGACGTCGTCGAGCGCGAACACCTCGGGCGCTGCGTCCACGCAATCCCCGTGCGCGGCGCAGGCGTCCTCGTCGACTTGCACGAAATAACTCATGGTTTTCCTTTCTGGATTAGCTCACGAGCCGCTGGTAGGGCACGAGGCCGGTCTACGAGCAGCGCGGCGACTGCCCGCCCGGCGCGGTGGAAGATCGCGGTGAAGTTGCGGCTGTCGGGATCCCCGTCGATCTCGATCGAGTCCGCGAGCCGCCCCTGACCGACGTACTGGATCCGCAGGCCGTACTGATCCGTCCAGAAGCTCGTCAACGGCCGGGCACCGGGATCAAGCCCCAGCATGATGCGAGCGACGCGCGTCCCCTGACGGCCGGCGGCTTCCCAATGCGATCCGGGGACGTGGCATCGACAGCTCTGATCGAACGTTGCGGCCGCGTCGCCGGCAGCGAACACGCGCTCGATTGCCGTCCGTCCGTGCACGTCGGCCGGCACTCCCGAGAGATGTCCAGCCCGCTGCCGGCAAGCCACGCGACATTGGGATCGACCCCCGTACCGACGACTATGTGCTCGACCTCGATGGCCGAGCCATCAGATAGACACACTGCGCGGACCACGCCGTTCGCGTGGACCCGATCGACGGTCACCGCCGTGCGAACATCGACGCCTTCAGCCCGGTGCAGGCGTGCGAACCACCCGCCAAGCTCTTCCCCGAGCACGCCGGCGAGTGGGCAGCTCGCCGCGTCAACGAGCGTCACCTCGACGCCCAGCTTGCGGGCGGTCGCAGCGATCTCGAGTCCGATGAAGCCTGCACCGATCACCGCCAGCCGCACGCGCGAGGCGAGCACGCGGCGCAGCGCTCGGGCGTCATCGAGAGTGCGGAGCACCGAGACGTTGTCATAGCCGCTGAGCGCCGGAAGCGTGCGTGGGCGAGAACCGGTGCAGATCAGCAGCTGCTCGTAGCGCAGCGTGGTGCCATCCGAAAGTGCTAGCCGGCGTTCGGCAGGCTCGAGACCGACGGCGCTGACTCCGAGCAGCAGGTCCACCGATTGATCCTCGTACCAGTCGGCCGGGCGATACGGGAGGCCCGCATCGTGAGTGGCGTCGGTCAGCAGCTCCTTCGACAGCGGCGGCCGGTCATAGGGTCGGTGGGGCTCGGAGCATACGAGCCGGATCGCGTGCTCAGAGCCTTCGCGCCGGAGAGTCTCGGCACATCGCTGACCCGCGAGGCCGCCGCCGGCGATCACGATCCCGTCATCAGGTGCCAGTCGCTTGCGTATCCGATTTGCCATATCAAGCGAGCATGGACAAAGCAGGTAAAGGGATCGCTGGCTGAGGCTAAGAGTGCGCTGCGCTTTGCCAGACCTTTGCCGACGCTTGGCAGGAGCTGACGCTGACCCGGGCACAGTGGCCGCCGACCCCGATAACCGGAGGCCCCGAACATGCCAAAGACACAAACCCGCATCGCCGGAACTGTGGCGGCCCTCCTCGCGGCCGGCCTGGCAGGTTTCTCGCTGCGGTCCTCGCCCAGTTCGCCGACCGCGCTCGCGGCGCGCAATCCGCGGCCGACGTCAGGACGCAGGTGATCCGACGGACGATCCACATCGTCCGTCACGAGCGTGCCCGGCGCGGCGCCCGCCCGTACCGCCTCACCAGCGTCACCGGCGGCGGGGTCGGCGTGCATCCGGCAAGCGCGGTGCGGACCCGCGCGAGCGCCTCGCGTGCCGCCGGATCGGCTGCCACCGCGGCCGCCAGCACGGGCAGGGTGACCACCCGGACGAGCGCCTCGCATTCGGTCGGGTCGTCCGCGGCGGGCTCGGGATCCTCGAGCGCACCGGTCACAACGCGCACCAGCGCCTCGCACTCCGCCGGGTCCCCGCGGGCGGCTCAGGGTCCTCGCCTGGACACGTCACGACTCGCGCCAGCACCCACGGTTCCTCGTCGTCCGGCACTCGGCATGTCGCGACCCGCTCAAGCGGTGGCGGCGGGGACAGCAGCGATGGCGGCGGCAATGGCGACTGACGCTCCGCCCTACCTGCCCACGAGCCCGACATCGGTCACGCCCCCCGCGCGTCGCCGCCGCAGCAGCGGCGGCCCTGACCGGTTAGCGGTCATGCTGTTCACGATTGCCGCCTTCCTCGTCGTGCTCGCTTTGCTCGCGCGCCAACTGCCGACGGCGAACTATGGGAAGCTCGCGTCCGGTTCCGGTGCTGCGCAAGATCTACCGGACGACCGTGATCGAAACGATCGTGGGCGGCAGCGAGCCGAGCGGAACCTCGGTCTCCCAATCGGTATCGAGCTCGGGCGCGACCGGGACCGCCGCGACCCCGACCACCCGCACCTCATAGGAAGGCGCGCCGGTGACTGAGCTCGATTACACGTTCCGAGCGATGGGAAGCGAAGTGCGGCTGCTCATCGGCGAGCGGCTGCTCGCGAGTGTGCCCCCACCGCTTGAGTCGGCCGATCGCGAGCGCAGCTTTGTCTGGGAATTCAGCGATCGACTCTCCCGGTTTCGCGCCGACAGCGACCTCTCGGCCCTGAACGCAAACCCGCGTGCGTCGGTGCACGCTCCACAGTTGCTGCGCTGGCGGTCAGCGCTGGGATCTGGGCCGCCCAGCGCAGCGGCGGCCTCGTCGATCCGACGCTCGTGCGCGCGCTCGAGCGCAGCGGCTATGACCACTCGCTCGACGGGGTCGAGCCTGCTTCGCTGGAGGAGGCCCTCACGCACGCGCCACCGCGACGGGCTGCGCGCTCCGATCCGGCCGCCCGTTGGCGACGGATTGTGGTCAACGATCGCGCCGGCACGATCACCCGCCCCCGGGGCTCATGATCGACACCGGCGGGATCGGCAAGGGTCTGTGCGCCGACGCGGTCGCACTTCGCCTGGCGGGCTACGCTCGCTACGTCGTCGACTGCGGCGGCGACATCGCAGTCGGCGGACTCGCCGCTCAGGTCAGGCCATATGAGATCGACGTCGAGCACCCCTTCACCCACAGTCCAATCGGATCGATCAAGGTTGCCCGCGGCGGTATCGCACATCTGGACTGAACGTCCGGATCTGGCGTCGTGCGGACGGTCACTATGCCCATCATCTGCTCGATCCGAGCACCGGATCTCCGGTGTGGAGCGGCTTGATCGGCGCGACCGCGCTCGGCGACAGCGCCCTCGAGGCCGAGACGCTTTCGAAGATCGCGTTGCTGTTGGGGCCCGAAGGTGCGCGGGCCGTGCTCGCAGAGCACGGCGGCGTGATCGTGCACGACAGCGGCGAAGTCGAGGCGATCGGTTGCGTCACCGGCCGATCGCCATCCCTCCCGTGCTCGCATTGCGCGCCTCATGAGTCGCGCTCAGCCGCTGCACTATGTGTGGTGGCTCGTAAGCGATGCCTCGGGCATCGTCGCGCTGGTTCTGATCTCGGCCTCGATCATGCTCGGCCTGGCGATGGCGGCCAGGGTGCTTACGCGGCCCAGTCTCAAGCGTGCCTGCGCGCGCCTGCACGAGCAGGTCGCGCTGACTGCAGTTGCCGCAATTGCGGTGCACGGGCTCGCGCTGCTCGGCGACCATTGGCTAAAGCCCGGCTGGCGGGGGATCACGATCCCGTTCGCACTCAGCTACAGACCGGGGTTTACCGGGATCGGCATCATCGCCGGCTACCTCGCGGTGCTGCTCGGTCCCAGCTTCTACCTGCGCCGGCGAATCGGCGCACGCAGATGGCGAAAGCTCCATCGCTCAACGGTGATCGTCTGGATGCTGTCAGTCGTCCACGCGCTCGGAGCAGGCTCGGACGGAGCAAAGCTGTGGCTGCGCGCAGTCGCGCTCATCCCGTTGGCGCCGATCGTCTACCTGCTCGTCGTGCGGACACTCGGTGCCGAACGGGGCCATACGTTGAACCGCAAACGACGGAGGCCAACTGAGGCGCCACGCCGAGACCACGGATTCGACCAGCTGGAGGTGGCGTCGGAGCTGATGCGGTCCTAGGCCGCCGGCGGCCGGTAGCGGGGCAGTTCGATACGAAACGTCGCGCCTTGGGCGGCCGGGGACTCCGCGGCGTATTGCCCGCCATGGGCCTCTACGATCGCCCGCGCGATCGCGAGCCCGAGGCCGGTGCCGCCGCTGTCGCGCGAGCGGCTCTGATCGAGCCGGTGGAATCGCTCGAAGATCTGCGCGAGCTCCTCGGGCGGGATGCCGGAACCCGTGTCGCTTACGGAGATCTCGAGCCAGGTGTCCCGTCCTCGGGCCGATACCTCGATCCGATCGCCGGGGCTGGTATGAGCGACCGCGTTGCGGACGAGGTTTCGCAGCACTTGTGTCAGGCGGTCAGGATCCGCGTCGAGGGTCCCGCCCGCTGGCTCCACCCGAAAGTCGCGCTCTCCGAACAGCGGCAGATCGCGACGGACATCATCGAAGAAGTCAGTCAGGTCGATCGCCCGCGGCTCGATCAGCTGGCCAGCTTCGGCGCTCGCCAGCGTGAGCATGTCGCCCACGAGCCGGTCGAGCTCGTCGAGGTGGCGAAGCAACGTCGTGGTGCCTTGGTGCCGGCTGTGCTCGTCGGTTTCGCGATCAAGCAACTCAACCTGTGCCCGCACGACCGAGAGCGGCGTCCGAAGCTCGTGCGAGGCGTCAGAGACGAAATCGCGCTGGCGCTTGAACGCCCGCTCGAGCCGCTCGAGCATGGCGTCGAACGCGGCGGCCAGAACGCCCACTTCACTGCTTGCCGAGACCCGCCCGGCGCGTTTGGACAGATCGCCGGCGCTTGCGGCCGCCGCCACCGCTGTGATCCGCCGCAGCGGCGCCGCGATCAGCGCCGCCAGCCCCACTCCCGCGAGCGCCGCGAGCACCACTGCCACGATGCCGACGATTACGAACGTACGCCGGAGGCTCGACTGCGCCTGGGTCACCGGCGTCAGCGAGGTGGCGACGCGAAACGTTCCCACGCGTCGTGTGCCGTAGTGATCGGTTGCGTGAGCAGCCTGACGATTCCGGCCTCGGGCACCGAGGCGGTCGAGATTCCCACGGGTGCCTCGAGCAGGCTCGCGCGAGCCCACTCCGGGTCTCGTCGCGGGTAAGTACATCGGACGCGTTGGTGACCGTCCGGCCGCCCTTGACCTGGACGACGTTGATCAGCGACTCCGCGTGATACGCTGACTGGCGATGAACCGCCGTGCCGCTGCCTCGAGCGCGGCCGGGGTCGAACGGTCGGCCGGGGTCGCGAACAGACGCCACTCCGCCGCCTGCGTCCTGAGCTGGGCGTCGATCTGACTTCGCAATCGAGCCCCGCTACCGCTGTAGAGAGCCAGGAAGCTCGCGCCGACCGCCACGGCCGTAACGAGCGCGATCGCCAGCGCAAGCTGCGCGCGCAGCCCGGTCGGAAACAGGCGCCTATTCACGCGGCACGCGCAACCGATAGCCGACACCGCGGACCGTCTCGATCGGATCGGTGCTTGGGGCATCTCCGAGCTTGCGTCGCAGATAGCCGACATAAACCTCGAGAACCTTGGTTCCGGGGTCGAAGTCAAAGCCCCACACAGCATTGAGCACCTGCTCACGCGAGAGAACCTGGTCGGGATGGCGCATCAAGTACGCCAGCAGATCGAACTCTCGCGCGGTCAGCTGGATCTCGCGCCCGGCACGTTCGACACGGCGCGTGCGGAGATCCATGCGAATGTCTGCCGCCTCGAGCACGGACGCCTCCCGCTGCCCAGGCGCGCGCAGTTGCGCGCGCACGCGCGCCAGCAGTTCCTCGAACGAGAACGGCTTGGTCACGTAGTCGTTCGCGCCGCGGTCGAGGCCCTCAACCTTCTGCTCGACGGCTGCGCGCACAGTCAGCACGATCACCGGGCAGTTCCGGCAGCCGCGAGCGGATCGCTCCAGCACGTCGCGGCCAGACTTGCCGGGGAGATCAGGCCGAGCAGCACGAGCGCGTAGTCGCCGGTCAAGCCGGCGGCCTCGCCGCTCTCACCGTCGTGGCAGACGGTGACGGCGTGGCCCTCGGCCCGCAGGCCCTGCTCGATGAAGCACGCCAGTGCCCGCTCGTCCTCGACGACCAGGATGCGCTTTCAAGCACCACCTTATGCGCCGCAGGGGCCGAGATCGGACGATAAACGCGCTTCTGAACCGGTCCTTACCGTGCTCTTGACGGGTCCCCTCACGATGGTGAGCGTCAATCCACCCGCGCCCACGTTCGAGCGCACCAACTAAAGGAGAACCGATGGGAACACGAACCATCGCAATCATCGACCGCTGGCGGCACGTTGCCGGGCCACGACACATCGTCCGAGTGCCGTCCACGCGAGCCGTCCACGACAACAAGGAGCGCGACGGCTGACGATGCCGGCACAGGTGCGCCGGCGGCCTTCGTCCGCATGTCCGCCGGCGCGCCCCGTGCGCCTGGTCGAACACCGACCTCCGATCTAACCAGCACGATCAGCCATGACTGACAAAGCCCGGATCAAGGTCGCCGTCTTGATGACGGCCCCCGTTGCTCGGCGCGACTTCCGCGGGCGCAACACTTACTCACCAGCGTGCGGCCGTCGTGCCGGCCACGAGCCACTTGCCGTCTGCGCACCCAGCGCCCGGCACGATCCCGCAACCGCCGACCGACCGGACAAGCAATGACTAAGCAAACCGCATCGGATCCTGAAACCCGATCGAGGCCCGTGGCAAGGACCCGCCGCCGGCGGCCATCGCTGTATCGCACAGCGCTGAGCCTCGCGATCGCGGCAGTCGTCGCGGCGTGGCTGCCGTTCTCGGTGTTCTATATCGCCGCGCTGAACAAGCGCGTTCCAAGCGTAAGCGCGATCAGCGCGCCGTCATCAACCACCGGCACGACCCGCGTGGTAACCACCGCATCCGGCGCGACCCAGCTGGTCGCCGCCAACAGTGCGACCCGCGCTGCCGTCAATGGCTCGGCCTGCACCGATCGCGACACCATGCCTCATGAGCGCCTCATGGTCGACCCCACGCACCAGGTGTTCTGGTTCGCAAGCCGCGCGTTCGGGATCGTCGCGATGGTCCTGCTCGGCGGTCTCGGTCGCGGTCGGTCTGGCGATGTCAGGCCGACTCGTGCGCCGCCCAGGCCTACCCGCAAAGCTCAAGCACTTTCACGAGTCAGCCACCCTGGTGACGCTCGGGTTGATCGTCGCTCACGGCGGACTTGCTGCTATTCGACACTTATCTCCGTCCTGGGCTCGCCGGAATCACGCTCCCGTTTGCGCTCAGCTACCGCCCGCTGTTCACCGGCGTCGGGATCATCGCGGCTGGCTCGCGGCGGTCCTCGGGCTCAGCTTCTACGCCGAAAGTGGATCGGCGTCAAGACCTGGCGGTTCATGCACCGTTTCACGATCATCGTCGTACCTGCTCGCGCTGGTCCACGTGACCGGGTCGGGCACCGACGCCCGAAGCCCCTGGATGGTCGCGCTGCTGACCGGCTGACCGCGCCGATCGTATTCGCGTTCACCTACCGGATGCTGCCCCCAGCCCCGCGTCGCGATCCGAGGCCGGCATCTGTCTAAACGAGTCGGCGGCACGGAGTCCTCGAGGATCAACGGCGGCGACCACGCGATCTCGGGCGCGGCAACCGATGTTGCGAGGCGCGTCGACGAATGTGCTCGTGACGTGCGCCGGCGCGGCGTGCGCGCGGCAGCCACACCGCGCCGACGAGCACCAGCGCGAGCAACGTCGAGAGTGACTGGGTGGCGTGCCCAGACGGAAACGAGCTCCCGACGCGCCCGTCAGCCAGATCTCAGCCGGAGGACGGTGCCGGTCGACGAAATACTTGCCCAGGCTGTACAAGCCGATCGCCCCGGCCCACGCGACGAACAGCAGACCGGCCAACACGAACAGGCGGCGTCCAACGAGCGCCAGCGTCACGATCCCCACCAGCGGCAGCAGGATCGCCTGACTGCCGAGCACCGAGCACCACCTCGCCAGCGTCGTCAAGCCCTGCGCGCGGTGCGCGACCACCCACGATGTGATCGAGCTGTCAAACGAGGTCGAGCCGTCCGGACGCTCCGCCGGCGCCAGCAGATCTCCGCACACGAGCGCACACCAAGACCGCCGCAAACGACATCAACGCGACGGCGATCAGCGTCGCCGGCGTGTTAATCCTTGCGGCGAGCCCGGGCACCACTTAGAACCTATCTTTGGATCGCGGCTGTCGGTGCGCTCTCGAGCCGAGCTCGCCGTCCGTTGCGTTGAGTTTGTGCGCATCAAGCTCGCCAACCATCGTGGGGACACGAGCGCGGTACGTCGGGCGCGCGCATCCCTTTGGGGAGGCGGCTCGGATGCCCTGTCGAATGCGGGGCCTGCGAAATGTGGGGTGGGAGTCTTCGTCATGAAGCGATTACATCGGGCCGGTCGCAGGCCCCCCTCTGCAACCGCAAGGAGGAGCGAAGACTCTCCTGAGATTCTTCTCAACCGAGGCGAGGTGCTTCGCTTGTCCTCATTGCTGCTCTGGCGGGCGGTGCGTGGACTGGCTGTTCCCCGAGCGGGTTCCCAGTTGCGACCGGCGGCGACCCGCGGGAGCCTCGGCTCACCACGTCGACCTTTCCCAACGACCAGACGCTCGCTGCAAATCAAGGCATGGGGCGTACGTGTCCGGGGCGAGATCCTGCATGTGCTGCTGATCGACAAGGGCAGCCATCCGCTACTCGTCAGCTTGCGCCTTCCGACCGTTGGGCGAGGGAGCATCGAACGGCTCATCGCCCGTCGAGGGACAGCCGACCGCCGAGATCTTCGCGCCGAGCGGCCCGGTACCGACTTACGCTTCCGCGACACAGCGCCGCGCTTGTCAGCGTGCGGGTGCGGGGCGGAGCGCTCGGCATCAGCCACCCTTGGCGAGTCGGCTTGAGCACGGAGCCTCGAGGCGATCTCTTGGTCCGGGTCTCAGGTTGGAAGCAGACTTGAGGTCGGCTTTTGATGGGTGCTGCTAGCCCGGGATGGCCGAGTGCAGGTTCGTGGCGGGTTGGGATCGCTTACCTGGCGTGTCGATCAGCTCGAAGCATCGAGCGACCGCGCCTCGGACGCTCTGCGTGTCCAGGCGGAGGTCGATGAGTCCGTCGAAGCCCCAGAAGACGCGCTGTGCCAACAGATAGATCGCCATCAGCGTGCCTGCTTGATGGCGGCCAAGGAACGCGGCTGCGATCACTGCCGTGATCGGCCCGAGCTTTGCGAGGCCGCCGGAGCCCTGAAGGTTTAGGGCGCGCAGCCAGCCTAGCCGGACCTCGGCTGCCATCACCCGTTCGGCCGTCGCGCGAAACCGACCGGCGGCCTCGACATCGGTCGGTGAAGAGAGCTGCCGCGAAAGTGTGGAGGTCATCGCCTCAAGCTCTTCCTGACGGCGCTGCCCGGCCGCCGCCGCAGGCTTCTGGACGCGTCTGGCCACCAGCCACGTGCCCGCCAGCGACGGCAACACGACGACGACGGTCCACGGCTCCAGGATCCCGATCGCCACGAGCGCGCTGACGAACTCGACGACCTGCATCGCGCCACGATCAAGGATCGACAGCGTGATCCACTCGAGCGTCTCGGCATCGGAGATGAACCGTGACGGCAGCCCCGCGGTCCGCTCGGTGCCGCCTCGACCACGGCGGGCGCCGGCGAACATCTGCATGCGCAGGTTGCGGTACAGACGCCCGGCGTTTCTTGCATACATGCCATCCGATGCGACATACGCGCTCGCCTCGAGCACGATTGCCAACCCGACAACCCCGGCCAGCAGCGCCGCCTCCGGCGTGTTGTTGTGCTCCACAAGCGCGTTGATCAAAACGCCCAGCGCCAGTGGTGGGACTAGCCCGACCAGCACTCCGCAGACCGTCAGGCCGACCATCGCCGCAACACCTCGGCGCAGCGGACGCAGCAGCCCGGCGACCCGGCGCCAGGGGATCGGAGCGGGATCAGGAACCTCCGGGTTAAGACGCACTGCGATCTCGCTCATCTGAATTGGTTCGCGAGTCGGCGTACGTGCGGACTGCGCTCACCGGCCGCTTAGCCCGCTCGCCATACGCCGCGCCGCGATCCCGCCAGGAGTGCAGCCCGCGCCGGCATCGTCGGCTAGCCGGCGCGGCTGCACATTCCAGAGACGGAGAACGACTAACGGTCGCGCACGTCCTTCTTGGTGTCCTTCCTGCTGTCCTTGTCTTTCTTGGCCATCGAGTCCCACCTCCTTCCGAGGCGATCTGTTCGGTGTGCACCGCGTCAATCAGGTGCGTTGAGTACATGTCGTGCAGCGTGAACCCGTCAATCAAGACACAGGTAAGCGCAACTTCAGAACCGCCTTACCGCGAGAAATGGACGGTTGCGGGTTGGTGCTGGTGCGGGCGGTCGATCGAGCCGTCAAGGTGAGGTCACGATGAACGCTTCTAAGTCTGCGCTGCGCATTAGGGTTGCGGGTGCGCGAGTTGCTGGTTTGAGGCGTGGGCAGTGCGTGTCGGGGCCAACGTCCTTCACGTCCTGCTGATCGACAAGACCACTCGCGCGGTGCGGGTTTCCTTGCGGCTCCCGGCCACCGGTCCGGTGATCGCCCAACAGCTGCTTGCTCGCTCCGCACGCGCCACCTCGGGCGTGACCCTCGGAGGCCAACAGCTCGACGCACAAGGCCACTGGGTCGGCACGCTCACCACCCAGACAATCGCACCCGGCGCCGCCGGCTATCTAGTGACCGTCCGGGGGCTGAGCGCAACCCTCGTGACCGCGACCGTCCCGGTCGGCGCACTGGCAGCGAAACACCGCCGCTGACCTCCCAAAACGCGGAGCATGAGTGTCGCGAAGCGCAAGAAGAAGCTGTCCAAACCGTCGATGCCAGGCCGGGCGAGAGAGTGCCCCGCTGTCGCCGACTGAGAACTCAGCCGCAGACTGCCGCTCAGGCGGGGCGTCGACCAAAAGCAGCAGCGCGGGTAGGCCCCAACCGAGCCAGCGAGATGGCTCGGTCCGTGCGAGCAGCAGTGACGCCGTGGCTCGAGTGCGGCTGGGCCTGCGCAGATGCAGCAGCGTGGTCGAGACTGCTGTTGCTCGATTGCAGGGGCTGTCTCGCCATATCTAGTCGAGACTGCTGAGTTACTGGCCCTTGCAGAGTGTTCGCATTCGGGCCTGGAGAGCGTCGCTTTAGCGGGCGACGCGGCACAGTGGCTGCACGCTCGGGGAGATGGCTGCCTCCTCAAGCAGCGCACGCCCGGCCGCGAGCACGAATCACGGCACGCCGACTGAATCTCACCGAACGCTGCGGTCCGGCGCGGATGGGCGCCGCTTGCCACGATCACAGACCTGCCGTATGGTGAAAATCATCCTTGCGTGACTATCGCGGCGCTCATCCCAGGCAGCCAGATCCTGTAGGAGTGCCCCACTGCCGCTACCCGCTGGGTCACGCGCCTGCCGATCCATCGACCCTGGCGGCCGAGGTGCTGGCCGGCGAGCGTCACGCCCGCGGTCGCGGCGGGGGACCGAGCGAGCAGCCGCTGCAAGGTGAGGGCCCCGCCCGCCGGCAGCCTGAGCCTGACGTACCCTGAGCGGCTGCCCTTGTTGATCAGCATGACGCGCAGCGTGCTCCCATCGTGCACCGCCCATGCCTTGAGATCGGAATCCCGGGCTTGACTGCAGTCCGGTGTGCAGCAGTTGCGGATGGGCTCCGAGCATGCGGGCGAACGCGGCCATGCCGTAGAACATCGGGTAGGCGAACACCCCGCGGGGCGTGAGCGAGAACGCCCTGTTGATCGTGTCCGTGCGCACGTGGATCGCGACCGAACGCGCGCCGGCTCGCATGAACTCAAACAGCGCGTCGGGGACCCAGAGCGCGGTCGCGAACGTGTTGCTGACGCCGCGGGTTCCGTGGCAGGTCACGGAGTTGATCTCGGTCAGGCGCACGGGAAGATGGTGCTGGTGCGCGAGGCGGACGGTGGGCTTGATCGTGTTCGCCATGCCCGCGGTCGCATACTCGCTGAGAACCCGTGCGATCGTCGGGTAAGCCGGCGTGCCCTTGGTGGCGCAGGCCGAAAACGGGTAGCGGTGGACCGTGATCGCGGCCAGACCGTGGTGCGGCCCGGCCAACAGCTGGGCAATGTAGCTGACGTGCGCCTTGGGCGAGTAAAGCGCGGGTCCCATCAGCGGGATGCTCGGGACCGCGCGATCCAGCGCCCGGTCATACTGCGCGTACTCCGCGGCATAGTGCCGCGCGGTCATCTTCGGCTCGATCTTGCGCGGGAGCTTGCGCGCCCCGGCCTTGCGTTTGAATCCCGCCGGACTGTATATGTCGGGCTCGTTGCCGATCTCGAACCCGATCACGCTTCCGGACGGTAGGCCTGACTCCGCCGTCTGCGCCCATTTCGCAGCCGAGGCAGGCGTGGCGGTAACCAGATTGAGGTCGAGAATGATCCGCACCCCAAACGCGCTCACAATTCGGCTGACTTGCGACAGCCATGCCGGCTTGACCTCGAAGGCCCACTCGGGCAGCTCCTTGGTCGGCGCCCACAGCGATTGGGCAGCGGAATCGCCGCCGATCCGCAGGACCATTGGACCGTTCGGCGTGATCTGCGACAGGATCCGCCCGAACCAGACGAGCTGCTTTGACCAGACCGGAACCGTCCAGTACTCGGTCGACAGACCGAGGAACGAGGACGGCACCGACAACAGCGGACGTCCACCGGCGACCGTCACGATCGCGGCTGACGAGCGCGCGGAACCGGTGGACACGACCGACGCCACGCCAAGCGTCGGTCGCGCTGCAATTACATCGCGACGATGACCGACCGTCCCCGCCCAGGTCGCCGCCGCCAAGACGAGCATCAGGACCACCACGCCGAGCGCGACGCGTTGCGTCAGGTTGCGTGCGAGCACCGACCAAGCTTCACCCAGACGTTCGCCTGGCGCACCCGTGTAAATCCGCCGGTCGCTACCGAAAATCACCTACCGAGACTCGATCTGCCGCAGCGGCTCAACACGCGGGCGCCGCGGCGCAGCCTCGTCGATGGGATCACCGAGCGCGCGCCGATGTAGTCGTCCGGCGCCCACTCCTGGGCCAGCTTCGCCGCCGTCTGCCCAAAGCGCGCGCCGAGTCCCAGATCATCGAGCAGCTGCCTGATCTTCGATAGGAGCGAGCCCGCAGCACGAATCCCGCTTGGAGACTGCTGTCACTGTCATCGTCTCTGGCGTCTGGGCGGTGACGTCTGACCCGGCCGGTAGATCCTCGGGCTGGCGGCGGGCTGACTCTCGACTGCTGCGTCGTGTCCGTGGACTGACCAGCAAAGCTCCTGTCGCCCGTCCGAGAGACAAACCGACGAGTCGGACGACACCGAATCGCCGGACCTCAGCTTCTCACTGAGGCGTAAACCCAGCAACGCGCCACCGGACCGTCCCGCCGCTGTGTTCAGGTGTCGGCGGTCGCGGGCGGGCGAGTGCTTTCATCGCTGCGCCGACTCCGGGCCGACGATCGCTAAGGCGACGCCGAGGGCTTCTGCTTCGCGGCCGCCGAGAGCCGTATAGGAGAATCGGCCGATGGCGCTCCCGCTGCCCCGGCGACCGTTATCGCGCATCGATGCCGACGGCAGCAGCGAGGAGGCGCGAACCACACGCCCCCACGCGTCAGAGCCGCGACCCACGACGAGCTCTTATCCAACTCGCCAGTCGTTCTAGCCGCCTCCTTATGTGCATGCACCAAGCTGCGTCCGTGACCTTCTTCCCCTGACCCACGGTCGCGTCGTGCGCGGGCGCCGCCCACCCCAACTGGCCTGTGACCGTGTGAGCAGTGCCCGGCGCCTGCGGCTGCTCGCGATCGGCGACGGCTGGTCGCTGGTCAGCCTCGAGGGCGAACCCGTGTACTCGGCAGCTGGGCTGCGCGGACGCTGGCGCTGCCTTGAGTTCGCCCAGCACAACGGCGTCGTCGCGCTCGTCAGCTAGACCCCATTAGACCTGAGCACGCTATGCGCTGTCCGGCTCAGGCATGAAGCAGCGGACACGCATCGGCGCTGCCGGTCGATCAAGGGGGCAGTCTCCGACACGCCCTGTGTCAGCGGTTGAAGCCTGGGAACAGCGCCTCGGCCTCATCTTCGGTTTAGCCGTCGCGTGGCGTCTGGTCCACGTGCCGAGTTCTCGTAGAGCGCTCCACAGCGCGGGCGGCGCAGTAGCAACGTCTGGCGCTCCTCATCGCTTCCGATCTGGGTGACGTGACCGTAGAACCTGTTCTGATCGTCGCGGCAGTAGTCGCAGCCGAAGTCAACGGGGGAGTCCATGGCGGCACAAAGTATCGCTGTCGCTCCGGGCTAGCACCACCGGTGTCAACGCGAGCGTGAGGCTGCTGTTTCCGCCGGCACTCGAGCAGTTCACCGAGCCGGCGCCGACTGACCCCTGCGCCGGCTGATCCCCGCGCCGGCTGACCTCCGGCGCCCGCTGGCCCCGCCACTCCTCCCGCGCGCGCGTTGCACAAAGTTTCGGTCCACTACGCCAGGGGCATTACGGACAGCGCGTGGTCACTCCCGATCTCGCCAGCTCCAGGGTCGCGGTTCGGGTAGGCTCGCGCAAGCCGTCACGACAATCAGGAGCTAGCAATGCCCGCGCCCAAGAAGACGACTTCCTCCAAACCCGCCGCGAAGCGCACAGCCGCCGCGGCGAGCAGCGGCGCCAAGGCGACCGCGACCAGCACCCGCAAGGCCGGCAGCCGCACCGCCACGCAGGCGAAGTCCGGCGCGACCAAGACCGCGAACACAGCCAAGGCCGGCGCGACCAAGACCAGGCGCGCTGCTCGCAGCGGCGGCGCCGCGGCGGCCGCGAAGTCGACCCGCAGCGCGGCGACGGGGACGGCGAAGAGCGCCCGCGCAGGTGCGAAGGGCACCGCCACGGCCGCGAGCGCGGGCGCCAAGCAGACGCGCACGACGGCGAAGCGCGCGGCGACGACGACCAAGCGGGCGAGCGGCGCCGCAGACAGCTTTGCCTCGATCGCCGAGCAGCTCGCGAAGGGCACGCTGAAGCCGAGCGAGGTCGTGATGCTGACCCGTGACCGGATCCAGGAGGCGCTCGACGAGGCCGCCGCGCGGGGCCGGATGACTCGCAAGGACGCCAACGACCTCGTGACCGAGCTCGTCAAGCGCGGCCGCCACTCGGGAGATGAGATGCGGGCCGAGTTCGACGGCCTGATCGAGCGCGGACGCTCCCAGCTCGACGCGGCGGGCAAGCGAGCCCGCCGTGCCCCCGGCGCCGACCGGCTCGTGCGCGGGGCCGACCGCGCCCGCCGCACCGTCGGGGTCGGGCCGTCGTTTCCGATCCTCGGTTACGACGACCTCACCGCCGCGCAGGTCCAGACGCGTCTGAGCGCCTTGTCAAAGCCCGAGTTGCGAAAGGTCCTCACCTACGAGCGCAAGAACGCGAACCGCAAATCGGTGACCGGGGCGCTCGAGAAGGCGATCGGCTAAAGGGCCGCCTCAGCCGCTTCCGGCCGGGTCACCCGGGCGCGACCGCGGCGCGTCGGTGGCGCGCCCACCCCACGCCCCTATGCTGGGCGGGTGGAGACAACCGAGACCACGCAGGCTCGCCCCCAGCGCGGCGACGAGCTGGAGCTGACGGTCGGCTCGCTCGCCTACGGCGGCGCCGGCGTCGCGAGGCTCGACGGCTATGTGGTGTTCGTCAGCGGGGCGGTGCCTGGAGATCGGGTCCGCGCGGTCGTCGGCAAGCGCAAGCGCGCCTACGCCGAGGCGCGTACGGTCGAGATACTGACGCCGAGCCCAGACCGGATCGAGCCGCTCGCCGATCACCCGGGGGCGCCGTGGCAGGTGCTGCCCTACGAGCGCCAGCTCGAGGTCAAGCAGGCCCAGGTCGACGACGCGCTGCGCCGGATCGGCAAGCTCGACGGCTTCGAGCTCGAGCCGATCGTGCCCGCGGTCGAGCAGTGGCGCTACCGCAACAAGCTCGAGTATTCGTTCGGGACCGGCCCGACGGGCGAGCTCGTCTGCGGCTTTCACGCGCCGGGGCGCTGGAACGAGATCGTCGGCATCGACGACTGCCTGCTCGCGTCCGAGCGCGCCAACGAGGCGCGCGAGCGGATCGTCGCCTGGTGCCGCGAGCAGCGCCTGACGGCCTACGACCGCCAGACCGGGACCGGCGAGCTGCGCAACCTGGTCGTTCGCGAGGGCAGGCGTACCGGCGCGCTCCAGGTCCGGCTGGTGACGGGCGCGGCCGCCGCCGTGGACCGTGACTCGCTGGCCCGCGCCGGCGCCGATCTCGACGGCCTGCTGTGGACGCGCCAGGACAGTGTCGGCGAGACCACGATCGGCGGCGAGACCGAGCTGTTAGCGGGCAGCGAGCGCTACGAGGAGGTGCTCGGGGGGATGCGCTTCCGCGTCTCGGCCGAGGCGTTCTTTCAGACCAACACCGAGATGGCCGAGCGCCTCTACGAGCTCGCGGTCCAGTACGCGCGGCTGAGGGGCTTCGAGCGCGTCTACGACCTCTACTGCGGGATCGGGACGCTGGCGCTGACGGTCGCGCCGCGGGTGGCCGAGGTCTGGGGCGTGGAGCTGATCGAGGAGGCGATCGCCGACGCGATCGCCAACGCCCGTGCGAACGAGATCGACAACACCCACTTCTTCGCCGGCGATGTCCGGCTCGCGATGCGCGAGCTGGTGGAGCGCGCCAGCCGCCCCGACGTCGTGATCATCGATCCCCCCGCGCCGGGCTCTCCCAGAAGGTCGTGCGCCGGATCATCGAGGCGGCGCCGCAACGGATCGTCTACGTGTCGTGCAACCCGACGACGCTGGCGCCGAACGCCGCCCAGCTGGTCGAGGCCGGGTTCGAACTGCGGCGGGTCCGCCCGGTCGACATGTTCCCGCAGACGCCGCACATCGAGTGCGTCGCGGAGCTGGCGCGCGGCCGCGCCTAGCGGCCCGGGCGCGCGGCAGCGCCTGAGCGGCCCTTGCGGCACCCGCCTCAGCCCCCGGCGCCCAGCCCTGCGGGGTCGGTATCATGTACCATTGCACTCGCTGGCGGGCGGTTAGCGAGCGCGGGTCGATTCGAGGGAGCGGCCAATGAAAGTCAGTGGCGTTGACGTGCACATCGTCTCCGTCCCCTACGCCTTTCCCGAGGTGTGGCGGTTCGGCAAGGCCTGGGGGCTGACGAACGCGATCGTCGAGGTCCACACTGACGAGGGCATCACCGGCATCGGTGAGGTGCCGGGCAGCCCGCTGATCTCGCTCGTGCGCGACGCGCTCGAGGCGAGCGTTCCGTGGATCGTCGGTGAGGATCCGTTGCAGGTCAAGGCGTTCCTGGCCCGAGCCCAGGATCGTGGCTGGCATCACTATCCCTACCTCGGCAACGGGGCCGCGGCCGCGATCGAGATGGCTCTGTGGGACATCTGCGGCAAGGCGCACGGCTGCCCCGTGTACCAGTTCTTCGGCGGCCTGCAGACCGAGCGGGTGCCGTTCTACTGGTTTGTCGGCGCCGAGGACCGGTACTCCCGAGACCGCGCGCAGGCAGGCGGCCGAGGGCGCCGAGCTCGGCTTCAAGACGGTCTACATCAAGATCGGCTTCGAGCTCGAGAACGATCTGCGGCTCGCGCGCGCGATCCGCGACGAGGTCGGCGACGAGGTCGCGTTCCGCGTCGACGCCAATGAGGCGTGGTCAGTGTTCGAGGCGGTTGATGCGCTGCACCGCTTCGAGGAGATCGGCGTCGAGTTCGTCGAGCAGCCGATCGACATGCACAACATCGCCGGGCTCGCCGACCTGCGGTCCAAGGCACGGGTGCGGATCGGAGCCAACCAGTCCGCCTGGCTGCCGTGGCAGGTGCCCGAGGTGATCGCGCAGCGCGCGGCCGATGTGATCGTCACCGATCCACACCAGCTCGGCGGGCTGGTGCCGTTCCACACGGCCGCGATGATGTGCGAGACGGCCGGGATCCCGATCTGCAAGCACGCGTTCGCCGACCTCGGGATCACGACGATCGCGACCTCGCACGTGCTCGCGACGCTGCCCTCGCCGCAGCTCGGACACCAGCAGTTCCTCACCTTCCTGGTCCATGACCTGCTCGCGACCAAGGTCGAGTTCGTCGACGGCGCGATCCCGGTGCCGGCCGGTCCCGGCCTCGGCATCGAGCTCGACCGTGAAGCGCTCGAGTTCTACAAGGGGATCTATGAGCGCTACGGCGAGTTCGAGGGGTACACGGTGACCCCGGAGTCGCCGCTGCCGCCGGATCTGCCGGTCCCAAACCGCTGATGCAGACCTTCGAGCCGGCGGAGCTGAAGTACACCTACAGCCCCGAGCACGCGCCGATCGGCACCGTCGCCGCCGGCGAGCGGTTCGCTGTCATCACCCGCGACTGCTTCACCGGGCGCTACAGCGATCCCGCGGACTTCACGCCCGAGTCCGCGGCGTGGGTCGAGGACAACCTCGACGGGGTCACCGGCCCGATCGCGGTCGCTGGAGCCCAAGCCGGGCAGGCGGTCGCGGTGACGATCGACAGCGTCGAGGTGATCACGCCCGGTTGCGTGGTCGTCAGCCGCTGCGAAGCGCTGTCACCGAGTGACTGGTGGCAGGAGGAGGATCACGTCGTCAACCTCCCGGTGCAGCACGGCGAGATCCGGCTCGGCGACGGCTGGGCGGTTCCGGTCCAGCCGCTGATCGGCTGCCTGGCGACGACCCCCGCCCGCGAGACGGTGCTCAGCCGCCACGAGGCAAACGACTACCTCGGCAACGTCGATTGCCGCGAGATAACCAGCGGCGCGACCGTGATCATGCCGGTCGCCGTCGACGGCGCCGGGCTCTACTTCGGCGACTGCAAGGCGGCGCTGGGGGACGGCGAAGTTGTGTGTGCGCCCGAGATCGGTGCCGAGATCGTCGCCCGTGCGACGCCCGTGCGACGCCCGGAGTCGATGGGCGTCCCGCGGGTGGTGACCGCCGAGCGGCTGACCACGATCGTCTCGGGCAGCTCGCTGTCGGATGCCTGCCGGACCGCGTTCAGGGAGCTGAAGCTGTGGCTCCAGGACGACTGGGGTCTGGCGGCTGACCAGGCGGCGATCGTGATGGGGATCGGCGCGCACTGCGGGGTCGGGCAGGTGAGCAACCGCCTGCACACCGCCAAGTGCTCGATCGCACGGTCGCTGCTCCCCGACGCGAGCGGGGACCGTACGTCCACCAGTACCGGCCCGGACCGGGACCGCACGTCTGCGGCGCCCGACCCGGGCAATGCACCCGCCCCGCCGGCCCCCGGTGGCGGCGGGGCTAGTGTCATGTGAAATACTACTCGGAGATCCTGTGGAGCAAAAGGCCTGGCACGGAGTTCTGGTCGCAAACCCGATCGCGCTCGATGCGCGGCTCGTGATCGACTACGACCGCTACGCCGAACACATCGTCTGGTTGGCCGAATCTGGTTGCGACGGGATCACGCCCAACGGCTCGCTGGGCGAGTACCAGACCCTGACCGACGAGGAGCGAGCGCGCGTCATCACCACCGCCATGCAAGCCGCCCCCGACGGCTTCGCTGTGGTGCCGGCGGTCGGCGCGTACGGGTCCCAGCAGGCGGTCCGCTGGGCCGAGCAGGCGGCCGAGCTCGGGGCGCCGGCGATCATGGCGCTGCCGCCCAACTCATACCGCGGCGACGAGCGCGCGGTGTTCGAGCACTACCGGGCGCTGGCGTCCGTCGGTCTGCCGGTCGTTGCCTACAACAATCCCTTCGATACCAAGATCGACCTCACGCCACGGCTGCTCGCGCAGCTACACGCCGACGGCCTGATCGTCGCGGTCAAGGAGTTCGCCGGCGACCCGCGCCGCGCCTACGAGATGCGCGAATTGGCCCCCGAACTTGACGTGCTGATCGGCTCCGACGACACGGTGCTCGAGGTCGCGCTGGCCGGCGCCAAGGGCTGGGTCTCCGGCTACACGAGCGCCTTCCCGCGCTCGTGCGTCGCGCTCTACCGCGCCTCGGTCGCGGCCGACATCGAGACCGCGCTGCCGCTCTACCGCGCGCTGCACCCGCTGCTGCGCTGGGACTCGCGGACCGAGTTCGTGCAGGCGATCAAGCTCTCGATGGACATCGTCGGGCGCGACGGCGGCCCGTGCCGGCCACCGCGGGTTGCGCTCAGCGCCGAGCACGAGGCGGAGATCCGGCGGCTCACCGAGCAGGCCCTCAACGCCGGCCTGAACGAGCAGCCGCCACGGCGCGGCTCCCTACCGGCGGCGGCTCTACCTCTCGTCCCGGCCGACCCAGAGGCCGCGGACGTGCTTGATGTGCGAGTGGATCAGCCGCTTGGTGCCCGCCGTGTCGCGCGCCCTGATCGCCGCCAGCAGCTCGTGGTGCTCCTCCGCCGACGCCACCAGCTTGCCGGTCACGACCAGTGCGTCGAGGCCGAACAGGCGCGTCTGACGCCGGAGGCGGTCGACGAGCTCGGTCAGGCGCCCGTTACCAAGTTGCGAGATCAGCTCGACGTGGAAGCGGCGATCGGAATCGAGGTAGTCGATCAGGTCCCCGCGGCTCGCCGCGGCGACGATCTCGTCGGCGATCTGGTCAAGCCGATCGAGCACTTCGGCTGAGACGAGCTTTACGACCTCGACCGTCGCCGGGACCTCGAGCATCAGCCGGATCTGGCAGATCTCGTCGAGGTCGGCCTCGGACATCTCGACGACTCGGAAACCGCGATTTCGCTCGGCGACCACGAATCCGTCCTTGGCCAGCGCGAGCATCGCCTCGCGCACCGGCGTCGCGCTGACGCCGAAGCGCTCGCCGAGCGTCGGCGCCGAGTACAGCTCGCCGGGCACGAGCTCGCCGGCGACCATCGCGGCCTCCAGCGCACGGCGGACCTGATCGCGGAAGCTGCGATTGTGGACGATCGAGATGTTGCTGGTCTCGATGCTGGTCGTGGACATCACTCTCACTCGGCTGGACGGGGTCGCGCTCGAGGCTACAAGTTCGGCAGGCGCGCGCTTGACTTGCGATGTACCATGTGCCGTTGTACATGGTACAGGTGGTTCTGTCGAGCCTGCGCAGCACGGTCGCGAGCGAGCCGGACAGCGGATGAAGCCCGGACAGCGTATGAAGCCCGAGGAATTCGATGGCCACCTCTGGCGGGCAGGCTTCGGCTGGACCGCGTCGATGCGGGCTCGGGTACTCAGCCGAAGCTGGCAAGCGCAACGAGGTCGGGCTGATCGGGCTCGGCCGTGTTCGCGCTCGCCGGGGCCGCCCCAGGGCAGACGGTCTCGATCGTGCTCGCGTCACTGGTCGTCACCTCGGCGTACGGGACGGTGCTGCCGCTGGCGATCTCGGCGATCGGCCTGCTCTGCATCGCCGTCGCCTTCCAGCGGCTGAACATGTGGCGTCAGAACGCGGGCGCGACCTACGAATGGGTCTGCCGCTCGCTGAGCCCCTACGTCGGGAACCTCGTCGGCTGGCTGATGCTGGTCGCGTTCGGCGGCTTCGTGCTGATCGACGTGATCACGATCGGCCCGAGCGTGCTCGCGCTGCTGGGCTTCTCGCCCAACAACCAGTTCGTCGGCGCGCTGGCGATCGTGATCATCGGCACCGCGCTGACGGTGACCGCGGTCGTCGGCCTGCGGCCCAGCGCCCGGCTGCAGATCACCGTCGCGGTGATCGAGTACAGCATCCTCGACGGTGTTCATCGTCTGGGCGTTCATCGAGGTGTTCCTCGTCGCACAAGGCGGGGACGGTCAGGCCGACCACCGACTGGCTGAGCTTCAAGGGCACGGGCGCCGGCTCGTTCAGCGCCGCGATGGTGATCGCCGTCGCGTCGATCGCCGGCTGGGACGGCGGCATCTACGTCAACGAGGAGACCGAGACGGCCCGAGCAGAATCCCGGCCTCGGCGCGGTGGTCGCGGTCGCGATCCTCGGCGTGATCTTCGTCGCGATGTTCGGCAACCTTCCAGGGCATCGCGCCGCTCGGGGCGCTCAACGCGCATGCGGCCAACGCGGCGGCATTCGTGGGTCAGCGGCTCGGTGGCACCGCCGGCGACCGCGTCATCTCGCTCGCGGTCGTCCTCTCGGTGCTGGCCACCACGCAGGTCGCGATCATCGGAACCGCGCGGCTGATGTTCTCGATGTCGCGCGACCGCGTGCTCCCGAGCGCCTCGGGCGCGGTCCACGCGCGCTTCCACACGCCGGCGTTCAGCACCGCGCTGCTGGGCGGCGTCATGATGGTGCTCGGCGTGATCGACATCTACGTCACTTCGGTCTCGAACGCGATCACCAACCTGGTCACAGTCAGCGGCTTCCTCTATTCGCTGTTCTATGCGATCACCGGGCTCGCGGCCGCCTGGTTCTACCGCCGCTTCATCGGCCGATCGGCCAAGGACTTCGCTGATCCTGGGGCTGATGCCGCTCGGCGGGCGCGGGCCTACTGCTGTGGGTCGCCTACAAGGGCGCGATCGGCCTGTCCTCGACCGAGAAGCAGATCCTTGGCGGTAGTCGCGCGTGCTCGCGATCATCATGACGATCGTCGCGATCAAGGTCTACAAGTCGCCGATCTTCAAGATCAAGGCCGAGGCGGCGACGACGACCGAACCGACCGTGCACGTCGGCGCCGGCTGACAGCCTGCCTGACCCTGGCATGGAGCGGCTCGACGGACAGGTGGCGATCGTGACCGGCGGCGGCGCGGGGGATCGGAGCCGGGATCGCGGCCGTGCTGCGCGCCGAGGGCGCCGACGTGGCGCTCGCCGACCTCGACGGCGACCAGGCGCGAGCCGCCGCCGCCGAGCTCGACCCCAGCGGCGAGCACTGCGCTCGCGCTCGCGACCGACGTCACCGTCCGCGCCGACATCGACGCGCTGGTCGCGGCGGCGCTGCGAGCGCTGGGGGCGGATCGACATCCTGGCGGCAAACGCCGGCGTCTACCCCCACATTCCGTTCGCCGAGCTCGACGCAGCGCAGTTCGATCAGCTGATGGCGATCAACGTCAACGGCGCCGTGTTCGCCGCGCAGGCGTGCGTGGAGCCGATGCGCGCGGCGGGTACGGGCGGATCGTGCTGACCTCGTCGATCACCGGCTCGGTCGTCGGTCAGCCCGGCTACGCGCCTACGGGGCGTCCAAGGCGGCGATGCTCGGGTTCATGCGCTCGGCCGCGCTCGAGGTCGCGACGCTCGGGCATCACGGTCAACGCCGTGCTGCCGGGCAACATCCGCACGCCCGGCTTCGGCGAACTCGGCGCCGAGCACCAACGGGGATGCTCGCCGCGATCCCGGTCGGCATCCTCGGCGAGCCCGAGGACGTCGGCTGGGCGGTGCGGTTCCTGGCCTCGCCCGAGGCGCGCTACATCACCGGTCAGACGCTCGTGATCGACGGCGGCCAGGTGCTGCCCGAGAGCGCCTGACCCGCTGCCTGGCGCTCGCCGCTGTCGCCAGCTCAGCTCCCAAACGGCCAGCCGGCGGGCGCGCCCGGTGGCACGTGGTAGCCGTCGAGCCGGGACTTGCTCTGGATCGCGAACCCCTCGTGCTGCAGCGTGCCGAAGATCTCCTGCGCGTAGCTGTGGAAGACAAGCGGGTTGGTGACGTCGTGACCGACGATCATCGGCTCGCTGTCGACCCACATCCGGACCGTTGCGCCGCCGGGCGACGCGTCGTAGTTGAGCGCGATCACCTCACCGGTCTCGGTGCGCAAGCCCTTGAAGTCCTCCAGCGTCCGGTTGAAGTTGACGCTGATCAGCTTCGCGGCGACGCTCGCACCGATGACCTCGGTCGCCTGCCAGTCCATCTGCGCGCGGAAGTGGGCGATCGGCGTCGGCTTGAAGTGATCGCTGAGGCTCGGCGGCTCAAAGAACGTCTGCTTGAAGGCGCGCACGACATCGCCCTCGCTCGCATCAGTCTGAACCTGCAGCTCGTCGAATGCACCCATTGCCGCCCCTTTGCTCGATCGACGCGGAAGTCTGCCAGAGACCGTTTGTGACAAACAGCGTCTGCTTGCCCGCCGCACAGGCCGGGTAACGTGCAGCTTCAGATGCAAGCAGTCACGATCAAGGACAAGCAGCTGTCGGTGCGAGAGCACCCGGACCCGGTCCCGGGCGCGGGCGAGGTCCTGGTTCGCGTGCGCGCCGCCGGTCTCAACGGCGCCGACATGCACCAGCTGCGCGGCAACTACCCGGCTCCCCCCGGCTCGCCGCCTGACATCCCCGGGCTCGAGCTCGCCGGCGAGGTCGCGGCCCGTGGCCCGGGCGCGACTCGCTTCGAAGAGGGCGACCGGGTGATGGCGATCGTCGGTGGTGGCGGTCAGGCCGAGCTCGCGGTCGTGCACGAGCGGGTGCTGATGCCGGTGCCCGAGCGACTGTCGTGGGTCCAGGCGGGTGGCGTCCCCGAGGTGTTCACGACCGCACACGACGCGATCTTCACCCAGGCCGAGCTCGAGCCAGGCGAGCGGCTGCTCGTCCATGGCGCCGCCGGCGGCGTCGGCACTGCCGCGATCCAGCTCGGGAGCGCGGCCGGGGCGCGCGTGACCGCCACCGTGCGCAACCCGGATCTGCGCAACGAGGTCGCCGATCTCGGCGCTGAGGTGATCGATCCGGAGGGCTTCGGCGCCCACGGCCCATTCGACGTGATCCTCGAGCTGGTGGGCGCCCCGAACCTGGCCGAGAACCTACAGGCGCTCGAGTCAGGCGGCCGGATCACGGTGATCGGGATCGGCGGCGGCGCCACCGGCGAGATCAACCTTGGCCTGCTGATGGGCAAGCGCGCGCGGATCCACGGCTCGATGCTCCGCGCCCGTCCGCTCGAGCTCAAGGCGCTGACCGCGCGCGCGATGGAGCGCTCGGTCCTGCCGCTGCTCGCCACCGGCGCGGTCAAGGTGCCGGTCGCCGCGGCCTATTCGCTGGCCGACGCCGCCGACGCCTACGACCATTTTCAGGCCGGTGGCAAGCTGGGCAAGATCGTGCTCGAGATGTAGCTCCGCGCTGGGGCTTATCCGTGGAGGCGGCTGCCGATCGCCTTCGCGAACGTGTTGGCGATCACCTGATAGCCGTTCTTGTTGGCGTGGATGTTGGGGCCGCTCGGCGGCGTCTGGCAGGCCCAGGTCCAGCTGCAGACGCGCGCGACGTCAAGCGGGATCTGATTGCCCTCCCAGGTCACCATGTCCGTGTTGTCGTAGGTGCTGAACGCGTCGGCGACGTCGGCGGTCAGGAAGCCGCCGCCCTCAAAGCCCTTCTGGAGCGTCGCGTTGAGACTCTTGCTGAGAGGCAGCGACGCTGATGCGAGTGCGTTAGCGGCTGTCCCGGCGGGAGCGAAGTAGCCGCCCAGGACCGGGTCATAGAGGTTCATCGCTGCGAACGTTGTTCCCGCCGGTGCTGCCTTCCTGAGGCCGCTGAGGATCTTCGGCAGGTTGGCGGCGATGTTGCTCAGGCCGGCAGTGACGCAGCTGACCACATTGGTGGCGGTGACGCACGAGTCGACGTCGTTGGCGCCGATGTCGACGGTCACGAGCGGCACCTCACCCTTGTGGTGATGGGCGCGCAGGAAGCGCTCGGCGGCGCTCTCCTGTGAGCCGCCGGCCCGGTCGCAATGCAGCAGCTGTGCGTCTTTGCTGTTTCCCTTGCCGGTCAACATGCTGGTGGTCGTGTCGCCGCCGCAGCCGAGCTGGACGAGCGCAAGATTGTGGACCCGGTGCTGCTCGATCGTCAGCAGGTCGTTTGCGTAGCCCTCGTTGGTGTCAAGCGTGGTGCCGTTGAGGTCGGGCTGCATTCCCTGCGACAGCGAGTCGCCGAGCGCGAGGTAATAGTGCGGTGCCGCCGCTTGGGCGCCGGCCGGCAACCAGGCAGCGACTGTTATGGCGGCCACGGCGACCGCCAGGACGGTGATCCTTCTATGCATCGGGCTCCAGTCCCTGCGGCGGACGGCCGCAGCTTGATTGGTGAGTCGGTGGCGAGGCTAGCGGACCGCGATCACAAGATCGTCACATCCGCCGCCGGTGGGTCGTCGCCGCAGCCCCGCGGGGTCAGTACGGCGGCAGGTCGGCCCACCACTGCCCGAGCACCCGGAACGCCGTCCAGAACTCACGCTTGGCGTTGTCCTCGTCGAGCGCCTCGTCGATGTTCGGCACGTACAGTGCCTCGATCGTCGGCGTGAAGCGCTGCAGCTCGCCGGTGTCCGGCGCCAGCTCGCGCGCGAGCGGCACGTCGAGCTCGTTGACGACCGCGAGCGCCTCGGACCCCATCACGACGATGATCTGCGGTGACACGATCGCGAGCTCCTCCACCAGCCGCGCGACGCACACCGGGTCCGCCATCGCCGGGTCGGCGACCGGGCACTTGACGCACAGCGTTCCGTAGACCGCGAGCGGATCGATCGACAGCCGCTTGAGCGATTTCATCAGAGCGTTGCCGGTGCGGCCGTAGAACGCGACGCCCTCCTCGACCTCCGACGGCCGGGCCGAGTACTTGACCATGAACACGTCCGCCTGCGGGTGGCCGGAACCGAGGACCGGCATCAGCTGCCCGCGCGGACAGTGGTCGCACTCGCCCAGGCGCCGCGCGAACTGGTTCAGCTCGCGGATCGCTCGCTCGAGGTACTTCTCTCTGATCTCGTCGTCGGTAGCCGGCACGCCTGTCCGATTGGACGGCCGTGGTGCTTGTCCTTGGCGCTGCATCAGGACTTGCGGCCGGTCGCGCGGCGTACCCGGCGCTCGCGGGAGGCCCGCCGCGCCCCGTGCGGCATTGCTCTGGTTTGCAGGAACTTCAGCGCCTGGACGTACAGCAGGCTGGCCGGGTTGCGGATGATGTCGGCGTCGCGAAGCGACTGCAGGAACTCTTGCGGCCCGTCAAAATCGCGCATCCGGATCCGCACCGAGCCGAGCCCCTGCGGGACGTGGGCGTCGGAGCCGGCGCCGGCAGGGATCCGGTACTTGGCGGCGAAGCGGACCGCCTCCTCGTTGAACTCGCTGATCGCGATCCTCGGGTTGAAGACCTCGATCGCGTCGACGTCGTCGATCACCGCCAGCAGGTGCTCGTAGTCGGGGACCGAGTGCATCCGGTCGAACGGGTGCGGCACGTACACGAGCCCGCCCTGGCGCTTGATCTCGGCGATCGTCTCCTGGAGCGTCATTCCGCGCGGGATCTTCTCCTCGATGAACAGCCCGATCACCTCGCCCTGCTCGGCGGTCTTGACCTCCTCACCGACGATCACCGTCAGCCCGTCAGCCTTCGCGCGCGCTTCGAGCGCGCCCGAGATCTCGTTGTGGTCAGTGATCGCGACCGCCCCGAGTCCTCGCGCCCGCGCCTCGGCGAGCAGCACCTCGACCGGCGTCGCGCAGTCATAGGAATGGTCAGTGTGCATGTGCAGGTCGACGTCGATCAGCGCGCGGGTCGATAACCGGGCTCGGAGCTGCCCGTTGCCGGCTCCGTTGCGTCGCCGCGCGACCAGGCCCGTGTAGACACGCTCGAGCTCGGACGCCACGCGCGGCCACCCGAACTCCGCGCCGAGCTCGCGCACCTCCGCGGCGCGCCGGGCGAGCAGCTCGGGATCTGAGAGCAGCTGCTGGAGGTGGGTGGTGAGCGTCTCGATCTCGCCCGCCTCGAACATCAGGCCGCGCTCGCCCTCGGCGAGCACCTCCTCGTAGACCGGCAGCCGCGAGGCGACCACCACCGCGCCGGCGCCGAGAGCTCGCACGAGCGTCCCCGGAACCGCCCGGACGCCCTCAGACGCGAACACGGCGATGTCAGCGGTGGCGAGGACGTCGTGCTGGCTTGAGTCAGTGCCGTCGAGGAAGGTGACGCGATCGCGCAACGCGCGGCCGAGCGTCGCCGGCGGCGCCGCCGGGCGCCGAAACCAGACCGTCGCGTGCCAGCGCAGCTCCGGCGGCAGCGTGCGCAGCGCACGCAGGAAAGTGCGCAGCGCGGCGCGCTCCTCGCTCGCGATCATCACCAGCTGCGGCGGCTCACCTGGCTCGCGCGGCGGCAGCTGATCGGTGCCCGGCGTGATCACGCGGTAGTCGCCCGGGAAGTAGCGCTGCAGCAGGTTGCGCGTCGCGGCGTAGCTGGCGGTGCGGGCGTCGAGGCGCGAGAACAGCAGCTGCGTCAGCGGCCGCGTCAGCTGGGTCGAGAGGGTCCGCTCCGTCGGGGCGTGGAAGCTGCCGACGTTCAGCGCCCGCGAGTGACGCAGCGCGACGCTCGAGGCGCTCGGGGCGAACGGCTCGTGAACGTTGACGATGTCGAGCGCCAGCACGCCCATCGCCTCCTCGATCGTCCGCGCGACGTCGACCGGCAGCGAGGCCGCCCGCCTGCGGGTCGGCGAGAACGGCAGCACCTCGCCGACGCCGAGCAGGATCGGCTCGCCGTCGGCCCGTTCGAGCAGCGCTTCGCTCCGCGAGCGGATCGCGCGGCGGCTGTCGCGGACCAGCGAGCCGCTCTCCGACGGCGCGATGATCAGCACCCGGTGCCCGCGCGCGGCGAGCTCGTCGGAGACGCGCGCGACGTACTCGTTGACCTCGCCGCCCACCTCCCAGGCGAACGGCGTCACCTGCGCGATCGCGAGTCCGTCGCCGCTCACAGATGAAGATGTTAAGTGGGCGCGCTCGCGCGCGCCTTTTTTACTTGGCGCCGGCCTTGGATCTGGACTTGGCGGGGGGGGACTTGGCGGGGATCGGCTTGCGCGCGTACTTGTGGATGAACGCCTCGGTCAGGTCACGCGCCTCGGCGTCGGGACGCTGGTGCATCGGCGACTTCATCAGGTACGAGCTGGGCCCGTCGAGCTGGCCCGCCAGGCCGTTGTTGAGCGCGAGCTTGCAGCAGCGCACGGCGTCGATCACGATCCCGGCCGAGTTGGGCGAGTCCCAGACCTCGAGCTTGAGCTCGGCGGTCAGCGGCACATCGCCGAACGCCTGGCCCTCGAGCCGGATGTGAGCCCACTTGCGGTCGGTCAGCCACGGCACGTAGTCCGACGGGCCCACGTGGACGTCGTCGGCCGGCAGCTCGTGGCCCATGATCGAGGTGACCGCGTTGGTCTTGGAGATCTTCTTGGACTCCAGCCGCTCGCGCTCGAGCATGTTGTAGAAGTCCATGTTGCCGCCGACGTTGAGCTGCGAGGTGCGCAGCAGCTTGACGCCGCGGTCGTGGAACAGGCGCGCCAGCGCGCGGTGCACGATCGTCGCGCCGACCTGGGACTTGATGTCGTCGCCGACGATCGGCAGCCCGGCCTTCTTGAAGCGCTTGTCCCAGTACCCCTCACGGGCGATGAACACCGGGATGCAGTTGACAAAGCCGCAGCCGGCGTCGAGCACCTGCTCGACGTACCACTTGGTCGCCTCCTCGGAGCCGACCGGAAGGTAGGAGACGACGACGTCGGTCCGCGTCTGCTTGAGGATCTCGACGATGTCGGCGGTCGGGCCGGGCGCCTTGGTGATCTTCTCCTTGAGGTACTTGCCGAGGCCGTCGTGGGTCATCCCGCGCATCACCTCGACGCCGAGCTTGGGCACGTCGTCGCCGAGCTTGATCGTGTTGTTTTGGCCGGCGAAGATCGCCTCCGAGAGGTCCTTACCCACCTTGTCGGCGTCAATGTCGAAGGCGGCGCTGAACTCGATGTCACTGATGTGGTAGCCGCCGAGATCCACATGCATCAGGCCGGGCACCTGCTCGGCGGGATCGGCATCCCGGTAGTACTGAATGCCCTGCACGAACGAGCTCGCGCAGTTGCCGACACCGATGATCGCGACGCGGACCTTGTCGTGCTGGCTGCGCGCGGCGCCGTTCCTACCGTTCCTCATTCAGAAGTTCCCTTTCAAAAAATTGGCCGGCGCGGCGGGACTGCGGCGCAGGCGTCGCTTGTAGATATTCCTCCAAGCGCGCTTTGTTACACCCGCTGCGGCTGCTGGAGCACCAGCGAGATCCGCCTGATGACCCCGAACTGAGCAGTTCACGGATCGGAGCTGGGACAGCCGCCGGCCCATCGCCTGGAGCGGCGCGGAGCTTGGTCAGGCAGGGTGCGACGACGTGTGACGGGGCCAGCCTAGGCCTAGCTGACCGGGGCCGGTCACGGTACTTGCGAGTTGAGCTGCGTGCGCACGTAGGCGATCCGCTGGATCATCGTCACGATCGTCAGCACCGCGAGCACGTAGACCGCCGGCGCGAGCAGCTCGAAGTGGCCGATCGATGCGCCCTTGGCGAACACGAGGCCGATCGAGAGGATCACGACGCGGACCGGGCGCGTGGCCAGCCCGACCTTGCAGGAGACGCCGAGCGCCTCGGCGCGCGCGCGCGTGTAGGAGACCATCAGCGATCCGAGCACCGCGAGCACCACCGCCGCGACCGCGACCTGGTTGTGGCGCCAGGCGAAGTAGGCCGCGACCGCGGTCAGCACGATCCCCTCCTCGAGGCGGTCAAGCGTCGAGTCAAGGAACGCCCCGAACGGCGTCCCCTTGCCCGACATCCGCGAATAGCGGCCGTCAAGCGTGTCCATGATCGAACCGACGATGAACGCGATTCCGGCGAGGAAGAACAGCCGCTCGAGGACCAGCGCGGCGGCCGCGAGATTCAGCACGAAGCCGGTCAGCGAGATCGCGTTCGGGGTGAGGCGCGACTCGATCAGCCGGTCGCGCATTAGCTCCTGGGTCGTCGGCCCCGATCCCCGATGGCGCGGCCCGCGCCCTTTCGCCGGGCGTGGCCGGACCGGTGTCCTCTGCTCAGCCATAGCGGTTGTGGCGGAGCCTCTAGGCGGATACCTCGCCAAACGCCCAGGCCTCGGGTCTGGCTCGGGCGAGGAGCTGCTTGGCCAGCAGCGCCGAGAGTCCGGCAGTCAGCGCGCCGAGGAATACGTCAGTGAAGTAGTGGTTGCCGGTCGCGACAACGACGAACGTCACCAGGATCGGGTAGAACCACCACAGCACCCGCGCCCACCAGCGCTTGACGAACCGGGCCATCGGCACGGCGATCATGATCGCGAAGCAGACGTGCATCGACGGGACCGCGGCGTAGAAGTTGAGGAACGCCTTGCCGGGGGCATCTTCGAGGTGCGCTACGCCCATGAACTGGGCGATCGAGTCCGTGAAGCCCCATTCCGGCATCAGCCGCGGCGGCGCGGTGGGGTACACGGCATAACCGACGAGCGCGATCGCCATCGCGATCATGAACATGTTGCGCACGAAGTAGAACGAGTCGTTGCGTCGCAGATACATGAACACGAGCGCGGCGACGGTGACGACGAACTGCGCGTTCAGGTAGGTCCAGTCGGCGAAGTCCATCAGCCAGTGGACGCTCGATGTCCACGCCTGGATGCTCGGCTCGACGAACACGTGCAGGGTGCGCTCAAGGCTGATGATCTTGGTCGCGTCGCCGAACGGCTTATAGGTCTCGCCGCTGACGCCGTCGACCAGGCCGCGCACGATGTCGTAGAGAAAGTAGGCGCCGATGAACAGCGCCACCTGACGGACGAAGTCAAACCAACCACGCGGGAGGATCCGCGTCTCGAGTCCCTTAAGTGTGCGACGCATAAGAATGCGCACACGATCCTACCGAGGTACCGGGCTGAGCTTAAGCAAGCTTGCGGTATGCGCCAGGATCCCACGCAAGCAGCGCGAGCAGCTGCACCATCGCGCTCTGGTCAAGCAGCGTCACGCCGCCGCTCGAGAAGTGGAAGCCGTCGTGCCGATCGCGCCGCTTAGACCAGGCGCCGTCGGCGTAGGCGCGAACCGTGTCCGTGATCTCGGTCCGCAGTCCGGGGTCGCTCGTCGCGGCGTGGAGCAGCAGCAGATTACGGAAGAAGATTGCGTTGAAAGCGGCGGGCTGGGTCTCGAACCCCCGGCTGCCGAAGTGCCGGAGGGCCTTGCGCGCGATCGACTCGGCGCGGGCCAGGTAGATAGCTTGCTCGGTCCCGCCCTGACGGGCGAGCAGCACGTTTGCCCCGACCATGCTGCCCTGGTTGTAGCTCCAGATCGTTTTGTCGGGCGTGCCGTCGTTGAGCAGCTTGTCCCAGAACAGACCGGTGGCCGGCTGCTCGTGGTCTTCGCTTGCGTCGAGCGTGGCGTTGACCCACTCGTACATGTCCTGGGCGCCGATCGATTCATGAGCGCCAGCCGGGATGCCGCTGAGCTCGCTGAGATGCAGGCCGAGCGCGGCGTTCGGTGCGTTCGAAACCGTATTGCGGCACTGGTTCCTCGCTCCCTGACCGCGGCCCTGTTCGACCCAGAAGACGCCGCCCGGGCTTGGCACGTCTGGTCGCCGGTCCCAACCCGCGACGGCGAAGCGAAACAGCTCGGTGGCCCGGTCGAGGTGACCCGCACCGGGGCGCATCCGCTCCAGCTGGATCAGTGCGAGTCCGACCCACGCGTTGTCGTCGTAGTAGCGATCCCCGCCGAAACGGGTCCCGAGTGACGTCTGACGCGTAAGCCCCCGACCGCCGCCCGGTTCCCAGTAGCGCTCGAGCGTCGTCAGGCGGTCCGCGATCGCGCCGTCGGCGTCAAGCGGTTCGACGAGACCTTCGCCGATACCCGCGAGGTCGAGCGTCGCGACGATGGCGCGCGCGAACGGCCACAGATGAGCGGCGGTCCCCGGCCGATGCAGCCGTCCGTCGCGGCGGTAGAGCCCGTCGCTGCGTCGAAAGCGTCTCTGCATCGCAGCGTAGGCCCGTGCCGCCCGCTCGGCGTAGACGTCCGGCGCGTTTCCGGGCGGATCGGGGTCGGCCGAGCGTCGTTGCCTCAGCGCGACGCCCCCGGCCGCCCGTCGCTCACAGAGATGTCAGCCCGATGGCCGTCATCGCGATCGTCGCCAGCCACAGACGGCGGTCAGTGCTGAGTGCCGCCAGCGGCAGCAGCCAGGCCACGTACCAGGGAAGCAGCAGGCCGGTCGCGAGCAACATCGCGACCGTCGCCCAACCGGCTCCGGTGATCCAATCCATCTTGCCGATCCAGACGCGGCGGAGCAACCAGATGACGATCGCCAGGAACCCGGCCGCGAGTACTAGACCGGCGCCGTTACCGAGCCCGCCAATCCCGAGCCCCGTTGAGATTGCTCCGAAAATGCTGTTCACACCGCCCTGGCTCTGGACGTTCTGCAGCGTGCCCAGGAGGCGCAGAGGGCCAGTGCCAAATAGCGTGAAGCTCAGGGCTGCGGTCAGCGCGGTCGCGATCCCCACGCCGAGCAGAAGGTGATGACGGCGGTGAGCCGCGCCTCTGAGGCCAGTGTTCCCTGCGAGCGCAAACGGCAGCAGCAGACCGGCGGTCAGCTTTACCGCTGCGGCGGCCACGATCAATGCCCCGCCGGCGCGTTCCCGGCGCTGAAGCAGCATGTACAGGCCAGTCACGAGGATCGCGAGCATCAGCAGATCGTTGTGCCCACCCCGATTCCATACACGACGAGCAGCGGGTTGAGGCCCACGAACGCCACGGCTTTGACTGGATCAAGGTCGCGAAGCCGGGCGGCATTCCAAGACCATGACGACGATCCAGAGGCTCGAGATCGCCGCGATCGCCTTATACGCGAACACGTTCACCGCGATGTCAAACGGAGCCAGCAGATAGCTGAGCGCGGTGAACAGCGGCCCGTAGACGCTCGGGATGTAGGACCACTTCGAGCCGACGTACTGGAACACCGGATCGCCCGGCCCACGCGTGCGGACCGAGCACGTACGGGTTGATGCCGAACAGCCCACCCATCCGTGCGTACACCTGGTAGCTGAACATGTCAGTTGAGAGCAGCGGCGGCGCGAGCAGAACCACGGCATATAGAGCCGCGATACTGATCAGGACCGCTCGCCCCGAAAGCTGGTCTGCCGCCCTCGATGCTGCCGCGTACGAGACGAACATCAGCACGAACACAGCGATCAGCCCCCCGAGTCCGAGGCTGACCCCGGCGCCGCCAAACGGGCCCGCGAGCCAGTTCGGCACGGGGCGCACGGACGCGGGCAGCAGCATGTTCGTCTGCGCCGCGGAAAGGCACACCACGAGACCGGTCACCAGCAAGCCGGCCAACCCCAGCGGGCCCTGACGCGCCACCAGCCAGCCGCGCGCGCCGAGCGCCGGTCTACCGAGTTCGAATGCGCCTGCGGGCGGGGTGCCCCCGAGCCCTTCGCTTACGCTCATCCGGTAGAGCGCGTACAGCCAAGGACCGTACGCGGGTCGGGCCGGACGAGTTGGCTGATGCGATCGATCAAGCTCCGAGTGCGATGCGTCACTGGCTGTTCATGGAGAGCGGTGTGGCGGATGATCGCGGCAACAGACGAACCTCGACCGGGAAGGCCATCTGGCCGCATCGTTTCGCGGTTGGGTTGAACCCCGCACCAGCCGACCGCGCACGAACATAGTGCACGGTCCTCAACGTGACCTGAGGCGGGCGTGAGCGCGTTATTATCCAATTGTCAGGATTGTCGAGCCCTGGCGGCGAACAGCGCAAGCTGCTGACGTCAAGATCCCGACGTACAGCGGGGCGAATCGGCGCCGATTCGGTCGAGCGCGAAGCGCGTCACCAGTCGGACTGTGCCCGGCGCGCGAAGCGTCAGACGCGTGTACTGGCCCTCCGGCACGACGCAGCCGGAGCCACTCGAAAGCGCCCAGTACGGGGTGAAGCGGACGTGGACGAGAAACGTCCCCGGTCGCCGTGCACGGATTGTCAGGTAATCGGGGCCGAGCTTCGTCAGCGTCCCCGGGCCCTGCACGATTGGGGTCGCGTGGGCGACTTCGTAGACGCGCCAGTTGCGCGAGTGCATCACCAGGTGCAGGTACGGCAGGCCGTGGTCGATCAGCGCCATCTCGGCCTGCGCCGAGTAGTCCAGCTCCGTATCGGGCGCGGCGACGAAGCGGACCGCGTTGGCGTCCAGCCAGCGCTCGTAGCTGGCCGCGGTCAGGTCGTCGCCGTAGAAGATCGAGTTGTCCTTGATGTCGAGCTGGCGCTCCCAGCCGCGCGCGAGCGGGAAGTGGATTGCGACAACGTAGGCCTCCCAATGAAAGCGCGTGAACGGGATCTCGGTCCTGAACGGCGGCCCCTTCTGACGGCCCAGGAACTGGATCAGCGGCTGGTAGTAGCTGGTGGAGGTTGACTGGTCGTTCGAGGCTCCGGTGAGGTCGCGGATCGGCGCCTGGTAGGCGAGGTACAGCATCGGTAGCGCGATCAGGGCCAGCGCCAGCGGCCGGCGGCGCCAGATCAGGAGCGCCAGCGGCGCGCCGATGAACGTCGCCATGCGGACGATGTTGCTGCCGACCGGCGATGGGATCAGGTAGGAGACGACGGTCGCGGCGAGATAGACCGCGATCCCTGCCCGCAGACCGACGAATTGCCTCGGCGCCATCACCAGCCCGATCACCGCGACGACGAGAATCGGAAGCAGGGTCGCTAAGCCGAACGGCTCGCTGCCGCCCTCGGGAAACGCGATCGCGATCATGCCGACCGGCGCCAGCGCTGCGACCCCCACCGCGACCCCGGGCAGCGCGGCCCGGATCCGCCGCTGCACGATCAGGTCGCCGAGCGCGTAGCCGGCGGCCGCGAGCGCCGCGAACAGCGCCGCGACCGGGCTGCAGAGCGCCGACAGGAACGCGAGCCCGCTCGCCAGCCACGTGCGCCGGCAGTCGAGCGCGAGGATCGAGCCGAGCGCCGGCAGTGCCCCGAACGCAAACGCGAGCCGGCCCGTGTAGAGGTTGGTGGCGGTCACGGCGCCGAATAGGACCGCGCCGAGCCAAGCGTCGTGACCGAAATGTCGCCGCGCGAGCAGCTCGAACACCGCCGCGCTCCCGGTCGCGGCGAGCGCACCGGCGAGCTGGGGCGTCAGCCAGGCGGAGGCCGCGGGGAACAGAACGCTGTAGCCGACGATGTCGTGGCCCGAGTACCACCAGTTGTTCCAGATCCCGAACCCCTCCACGCGGAACAGCTGCGCCCTGAACAGATGCGCCGCGAGGTCGAGGCTGGACGGCGAGACGATCACGTAGGCGGCGGCGAAGATGGCAGCGACCAGCGTCGGCATCAGCCGCAGCAGCAGTTCGGGCGCGGGCATTGGCCGGCTGCGAGCGCGGGCCAGTTCGAGAGTGCTCATACGTGCTCGGCGACGAAGGCTGTCACGCGTTCGATCACCTCGGGCTGATCGAGCCACGGCCAGTGGCCGGCGCCGGCGATCAGCTCCAGATCTGCGCGCGGCAAGCGGCTCGCGTAGGCGCGGGCGAACTTCGGGTCCAGCCACGGGTCGCGCTCTCCCCAGACGACGATCGCCGGCGCCCACAGCTGATCGAGATCGAGCCCGGCCGCGGTCAGTCCGGCCGAGTCGATCGAGCGTTGCAGGCGCAGGATCGCCCGCTGCGTCCCCTGGTCGAACTGCTCGTAGACGGCCGCCACGCGCTCGTCAGGCCAGGCGTCGGCCGCGACCGAGCCCGCCCGCAGCGTGCGCGCCAGCAGCCACGGGTTGACCGAGCCCATCAGCAGCTCGCCGAGACCGCGCGGCCGGACGCGGCGCAGGACCGGCGGCCAGCGAAAGCCGTCGAGCAGCGGCACCGCGTCGATGATCGCCAGGCCCTGGACCCGGTCAGGGTGGCGCTGGGCGAACGCGAGTGCGATCGCGGCGCCCCAGCCGTGACCCACCAACACAACGCTGTGGACATCCGTGGCGTCGAGGAAGGTCTCGAGGAACTCGACGTAAGCGGGCAGCGTGTAGTTCAGATACCCGGCCTTGCTCGAGCGCCCGAACCCGAGCAGGTCGGGGGCGATCCCGCCGCTGCGCTCCAGAAACGGGGCCCAGTCGTCGGAGCTGGTGGGGATGCTGTGGAGGTAGACCGGCGTCGCGCCGCTGCTCGGCGCGTGGCGGTAGAAGACCGGGCCTCCGGCGACCTGGATCGTGTGCTCGTCGACGTGCATAAGGTCCCGGGCCGCCTGGCGAGGATAACGTCCGCGCTCGTGACTGCCGTTGACTGAGGAGTGGAAACGGCCGACCGCTCGCCGGGTGCGCGCGATCCGCGACCGGCTGCGGCTCGTCTATGGGATCCCGGCGGCCAAGCCGCACGGTCATCCGATCGCAGAGCTGGTGCTGACCGTGCTCTCGCAGTCGACCAACGACTGCAACCGCGACGTCGCCTACTTCGCGCTGCGCGAGCGCTTCTACGAGTGGACCGAGATCCGCGACGCGCCCGTCGACGAGATCGAGGAGGCGATCCGGCCCGGCGGGATCTCGAAGGTCAAATCGGCGCGGATCAAGGACATCCTGCGCGCGATCACGGACACGGCGCCGAATCGGGAACTGTCACTGGACTGGCTCGTGGATCTGACGGTGCCCGAGGCGCAGGAGTACCTGTGCTCGCTGCCGGGCGTCGGGCGAAAGACCGCAGCGTGCGTGCTGCTGTTTGCACTCGGGATGCGCGACGTGCCGGTCGATACCCACGTCTCGCGGGTCGGGACGCGGCTGGGGCTGTTCCGGCCCGGGGCCCCGTTTCTCGAGATGCACGACGAGATGCTCGAGCTGACGCCGCCGGGAACGGAGCTCGAGTTCCATCTCAACCTGCTGCGCCACGGCCGGCGGACCTGTCACGCGCGGCGGCCCGAGTGCGACGCCTGCGCGCTGGCGCGGATGTGCCCCAGCGCGTTCACGTTCGGGTAGCCCCGCCGCCCGCGTGTCGGCGGTGGCTGGCCCCGCGGCGCGGCCCCGCCGCCTCGGCGGGCGGACATTCTGGAGCGAGCACCCCACGGTTGCGGGAGCCTCGCTCTGTGACGTCCAACAGGTGGAACCAGCAGAGCGCGGACGGCAAAATCGGGCAGCGCTCGCTGAGAAATGTCCGGTTCGCAGGGGGGCGGGCACGTTGGCTCGCCGGCGACGCTCCCGTCTGGCGCGACGCCCCGTGCGCGACACGCGCGGAACGGCGCCCCGCGCGCGACACAGGTCGCCTCAAATCTGCTACGCTTCGACTAAGATTTTTCGACTCAAAGAGGAGCAGACTACAGATGGGAAAGACAATCGGAATCGACCTCGGCACGACCAACTCCTGCATGGCTGTGCTCGAGGGTGGCGAGCCGACGGTGATCGAGAACGCCGAAGGTGGGCGCACGACTCCGTCGGTTGTCGCATTCACGAGCGGCGGTGAGCGGCTCGTCGGCACCGTGGCCAAGCGCCAGGCGGTGACCAACCCCCAGAACACGGTCTTCTCGATCAAGCGCTTCATGGGCCGCAAGGAGGCCGAGGTGCGCGAGGAGGAGGCAATCGTGCCCTACAAGGTCGTTTCGGGTCCGGGCGGCGACGCGCGGGTCGAGGCGGCCGGCAAGCAGTACTCGCCGCCGGAGATCTCGGCGATGATCCTCGGCAAGCTGAAGGCGGACGCCGAGGCCTACCTCGGTGAGGCCGTCGACAGCGCGGTGATCACGGTCCCCGCGTACTTCAACGACGATCAGCGCCAGGCGACCAAGGACGCCGGCAAGATCGCCGGGCTCGACGTCAAGCGGATCATCAACGAGCCGACCGCGGCCTCGCTCGCGTACGGGCTCGACAAGGAGAACGACCAGACGATCCTGATCTTCGACCTCGGCGGCGGCACGTTCGACGT
>CAVPFS010000028.1:0-9726 GCA_963703825.1 uncultured Solirubrobacterales bacterium
GCGTCTGGCCCCGCGTGAACAGCGCCGAGCCGTGCGTGCGCGGGGCGACGTCGACCTTGATCGAGATCGGACGGATCTGCTCGGCGCTGCGCCCGTCAGGACGCTTCTTCTGGACGGCGATCCGCTCGCGGATCATCGTCTTCTCGAGCTTGTCGAACGCGCGCTGGGCGTTGGAGCGGAACTCGGCGTAAGTCTCGGCCTCGGGCAGGCCGGAGTAGTGCTCGAGCACCGCCTCCTCGACCTCCTTGGTCGCCTCCTGGCGCGCGAGCTTGTCCTCGACCTGGGTAGCTGCCTCGAGCGCGGCGCCGTGCGACGCCTTGATCTGCTCGTAGAGCTCGGCGTGCACCTGCGGGATCTCGACCTCGAGCTTGGGCTTGCCGGCCCGCTCTGCGAGCTCGCGCTGGGCGGCGCACAGCTTCTTGATGTTCTCGTGCGCGATGTCGAGCGCGTCGAGGATCTCGGCCTCGGGGATCTCGTTCGCGCCGGCCTCGACCATCAGGATCGCGTCGTCTGTGCCGGCCACGATCAGGTCGAGATCGGTGCTGTCGGTCAGCAGCTCCTCGTCGGGATTGACGACGAAGTTGCCGTCGATCTTGCCGATCCGTACCGCACCGACCGGGGTCGGGAACGGGATGTTGGAGACCATCAGCGCGGCGGACGCGCCGTTCATCGCCAAGATGTCGTACGGATGGACCTGGTCGACCGAGATCGGCATCGCCACCAGCTGGGTCTCATAACTCCAGCCCTTGGGGAACAACGGGCGGACCGGGCGGTCGATCAGCCGCGCCGTCAGGGTCGCCTTCTCGCCCGCGCGTCCTTCGCGCTTGAAGAACGAGCCGGGGATCTTGCCGGCCGCGTACATCCGCTCCTCGACATCGACCGTCAACGGCAGGAAGTCGACATCGCGGAGGTTGCCCGCAGTAGCTGTACAAAGAACCATCGTGTCGCCCGAGCGGACGACGACGGCGCCGGAGGCCTGTTTGGCCAATTTGCCGGTCTCGAACGAGATCTCTTTGCCCTCGATCTCGACGGACACGCGCGTAACGGCGTCAGACATATTCAATTCCCTTCTTCTCTCCACCCTTCGGTCGGCGGAGTGCTTCGTTTCTCTATCGATTCCGAACGCGGATGATGCTAGCGGGTCCCCGGGCGAGGGGCATGTGGCTGGCGCCGCTCTGCACACGAAAGCGGACCACGCGGTCCGGTTGTGATAGCTTAAGCGGACCGTCCGGTCCAGTTAGTCGAAAGCCCCCGTCCTTCAGGAGTCAAGCAGATGAGCGCAACAACCTTGGAAAGAGCCGAAGAGAACCACCAATCGCTGGCTCGTGCTGGTGATCGCCTGCATGGCCCAGTTCATGGTCGTGCTCGACGCGACTGTGGTCAACGTCGCGTTGCCGTCGATCCAGCGGGGACTCCATTTCTCCCCCGCCAACCTGCAGTGGGTGGTCAACAGCTACACGCTGATCTTTGGCGGCTTTTTGCTGCTGGGCGGGCGGGCCGCCGACATCCTCGGACGCAAGCGGCTGTTCGTCGCCGGTATCGCGCTGTTCTCGATCGCTTCGCTGATCAACGGAGTCGCGCAATCGTCGACGATGTTGATCGCCGGGCGCGGCCTGCAGGGCCTCGGCGGCGCGCTGGTGTCGCCCGCGGCGCTGGCGATCATCACGACGACATTCACCGATCAGCAGGAGCGCACCCGGGCGCTAGGAGTCTGGGCCGCGATCGCGGCCGGCGGCGGCGCCGTCGGTCTGCTGATGGGCGGCGTGCTGACCGACCTCGCGTCCTGGCGCTGGGTGTTCTTCGTCAACGTCCCGGTCGGGATCATCACGTTCGCGCTGGCGATGCGCTACGTCGCCGAGTCCCGGATCCGCACTGCGCAGCGTTCGTTCGACCTCGCGGGGGCCGTGACGGTGACCGCGGGGCTGGTCCTCCTGGTCTACACGATCGTCGAAACACAGTCGTACGGCTGGGGCTCGGCGCGGACGCTCGTCCTGGGCGCCATCGCGCTCGCGCTGCTGGCCGGCTTTTACGCGATCGAGCGCCGCAGCCCGGCGCCGCTGGTGCGGCTGAGCATCTTCCGGGTGCGAACGATCGCGGTCGCAGACACCGTGCTGCTGCTTCTCGCGTCAGGGATGTTCGGGATGTTCTTCTTCGCGTCGCTGTACGTGCAGGAGATCCTCGGCTACAGCCCGCTCAAGGCCGGCCTCGCGTTCCTGCCGGTGACGGCCGGGATCGTGATCGGCGCCGGGCTCGCCCAGCAGCTCGTCCGGCGAGCCGGGGTCCGTAATGTGTCGGTCGCCGGGCTGGTGCTGGCGACGGTCGGGATGCTGGTCTTGACCCAGGTTCCGGTCCACGGTCAGTACCTCAGCGACCTGCTGCCCGGCTTGATGCCGCTAAGCATTGGCATGGGGCTGGTGTTCGTCCCGATCACACTGCTGGCGACCGGCGGTGTCGGCGAGGAGGACTCCGGGCTCGCGTCGGGCCTGTTCAACACCTCCCAGCAGGTCGGCGGCTCACTCGGGCTGGCGATCCTCTCGACGCTCGCCGCCAGCCAGACGGCCCGGCTGCTGTCGAGTCACAGCGCGACGGTCCTCGCCGCCCGCGTGTCGGGCTACCACGTCGCCTTCCTGGCGGCCGCGATCATGCTCGCCAGCGGCGCGGCGATCATGGCGTTCGCGCTGCGGCGCAGCCACACCAAGGAGATCGAGATGGAGCTGAGCGCCACCGGCGTCGCAGCTCCGGTGCCCGTCGCGTAACCGCGGCGGGCATCAAAATGGTGCATCCATGTGTCCGATAGACGACAATCCCACGACGATGGACGACGACCGCCGACCGCTGCGCGCCGATGCCGAGCGCAACCGCCGCCGTCTGATCGTTGCCGCGACCGAGATCTTCTGCGAGCGCGGACTCGAGGTCGGAGTCGGAGAGATCGCCGAACGGGCGGGTGTCGGCCGTGGGACGCTGTTTCGCAACTTCCCCTCCAAGGAGCATCTGATCGCGGCGATCGTCGTCGAGCGGATGCGCGAATCGGTCGCGCGCGGGCGCCTGGCGCTGGAGTCAGACGAGCCCGGGGAGGCCCTGTTTGCGTCAATCGAGCAGTCAGTCGGTTCAAAGCAGACTGACATGGCGCTGTTCGACGCGCTCGACGACGAGTGGCTGGCCAACGACGAGATCCATGCCGCCCACACCGAGCTGATGGAGATGATCGACGCGCTCGTGCGCCGCGCGCAGGAGGTCGGCGCGATCCGCGCCGACGTCAGCGCGGTCGACGTGATGATGATGGTCAAGGGCGTATGCGAAGCATCGCGGTCGTTCCAGCACATCGACCCGGAGATCCGCTCCGGCAGCTGGATCTCGTCCGGGCTGCGCTCTCGACCGGCGCGCCGCGGCCGCTGCGCGGGCGCCAGCCGACGTTCGAGGACCTCGAGCGCCCGCCGGCGCCAGTCTCACAGACGGCCGAAACCGTTTAGCTCAGCTGCGTCCAGGCGCCGGGCCTCCTCGGCCTCGAACATGAACACGGTCGGGGTCGTGACAACCCCGGCGCGGATCCCGGCGCGAAAGTCGCGCTGCACCCGCTCGAGCACCGCCTCGGCGCGGCGGTCGCGCTCGAAGCGCTCGAGATCGAGCCCCAGCTGCTCGGCTCGTGCCCACAGGTGCGGGTCCTCGAGCCTGGCCTGATCGTCCATCAGCGAGTCGTGCATCTCCCAGAAGCGCCCCTGCAGCGCCGCCGCCTCGGCCGCCCGGGCAGCCGCCCAGGCGCGCGGATGGCTCGAGCGGACCGGGAAGTGGCGAAACACGATCCGCGCCGACGATTCGTGCAGGCGGCCGTGCAGCACCGCGCAGAACGGGCACTCGAAGTCGGCGTACTCGATCAGCAGAGGGCCGTCGTCGGGACCCCGGACGTGGTCCCCGGCGCCGGGCGCGGGTACCGGCGCTGAGCCCAGCTCGGCCACTGCGCCCCGCCAGGTTCAGGCGGCGAGCGCGTCGAAGATCAGGTTGGCGCCGGGGAGGTCGCCCGGCGAGGCGGCCTGGTAGCTCCAGCGCACGCCGGCGTCGGGCCCGGTGATGATCAGCGCCCGCTGCGGGAAGCCGCCCTCGTGGTAGACCCCGAACGCCCTGCAGGTCGCGCCCTTGGGCTCGAAGTCCGACAGCTGCTCGATCGAGATACCGAGCTTGTCCTTGAACGCGGTCTGCGCGTAGGTGGCGTCGCAGGAGACGGCGTACATCGTCGCGCCACGCTCGTGCAGGTCCCCGAGGATCTCCTCGTAGAGGTTGAGCTGATCGGTGCAGACGGGGCTGAACGCGAACGGGTAGAAGACCAGCACGGTCGTCTTGCCCGCCAGGTCCGCGCGCGTGAAGTCGCTGCCGTCGGCGCGCTTGAGCGTGAAATCCGGTGCTGGGGCCCCGGCCGCGATCACCTGCGCAGGCCGAGCTCCGCGATCAGGCTTCGGTAGCGCTCCAGATCGGAGTGCTGGAGGTAGTTCAAAAACCGGCGCCGGCGACCGACGAGCATCAGCAGCCCGCGGCGCGAGTGGTGGTCCTTGCGATGATCGCGCAGGTGCTCGGTGAGCATGTTGATCCGCTCGGTGAGCATCGCGATCTGGACCTCGGTCTTGCCGGTGTCAGTGGCGCTGTCGCCGAACTTCGAGACGAGCTCCTGCTTACGTTCTTGCGTCAAGGGCATGCGGGCGGTGAGGCTAGCAGAGCCTGCGTGGGGGCCTCGACGTCGAGCTTCATCTGCTCGATCAGCGCCTCGACGGTGTCAAAGCGCCGCTCACCGCGCAGCCGCGCGACGAACTGCACGCCGAGCATCCGCCCGTAGAGGTCGACATCGGTGTCGAGCAGGTACGCCTCTACGAGCACCCCGCGGCCGGTCCCGAAGGTCGGGCGCACACCTACCGAGACGGCGGCGCAGACGCCGCCGGCGCGGGCCGCATAGACCCCGTGGCCGGGGCACACGAGATCCTCGTCGGGGACGATGTTGGCGGTCGGGAAGCCGAGCGTGCGACCGCGGCGGTCGCCGGTCACCACCTCGCCCCGGAGCTCGAACGGCGAGCCCAAAAAGCGCGCGGCGTGCTCGACGTCGCCGGCCAGCGACCAGCGCCCGGATGTGGCTCGAGGAGACGACCTCGCCGTCGACTTCGACCAGCATCACGACCCGGGTCGCAAATCGCGCGTCTGCGGCCAGCAACTGGGTGTCGCCGCTCGCCCGGTGACCGAAGCGGAAGTTCTCGCCGACCGATACGTGCGTCGCCGAGAGCTTGTCGACCAGCACGTCGTCGATGAACTCCTGCGGGCTCTGAGCGGCGAACCTGTCGTCGAACCCGATCACGACCAGCTCGCGACCCCGAGCGCCTCGATCCGCTCGATCTTCGCGTCGAGGCTCATCAGCAGCTTCGGCGCCGCCTCCGGGCGGATCACCGCCAGCGGATGCGGGTCGAAGGTCAGGACCGTGTCGCTGCCGGCGATCACCGCGCGGTGGCCGAGGTGAACGCCGTCGAACTCGCCGACCGCGACTCGCCGCGGCCGTGGCTCGGCGTCTTGCAGCTTTGTGACCTGCATGTGCGGCGGAAGCCGACAGCTATCGCAAGCCGACAACGGGCCGCAGCTGCCCCGGCCCCGGCCCGGGCTCGGCGAGCGCCACAAGCTCGCCCTCGTGGGTCAGGCGCACGGTGCCAGGCGGCGGCTCAGTCGCGGGCTGGATCGCGCGGCCATGCCCGACCGCGGTCGCCTCGGCCGCGTCGAGCTCGAGCGCGGGCAGGAAGCGCAGCGCCTCGATCAGCGCCACCGGCCGCTCGGCGTCGGCATCGGCGATGTCGAAGCTCCCGATCCGCGTGCGCCGCAGCTGCTCGCAGTAGGCGTCGCCGAGCTCGGCGATCAGGCTGCGGACGTAGGTTCCCGACGAGCATTCGATCGCGAAGCGCGCCGGTCGGCCTCGCGCCACAGCTCGGCGAACTCGTAGACCTCGACTGCACGCTCGGCGAGCTGAACGCGCGCGCCCTCGCGGGCCAGCTGGTACGCGCGGCGTCCCTGACCTTGACCGCTGAATATGCGGGCGGCCGCTGCATGATCTGGCCGGTCCTGAAGCTCGATGTCGCCGTCTGGGACAACGCCGGTTTCATTGATCTCGCCCTCGGGGTCGCCGGTGCTCGACACGGCGCCGAAGCGCGCCACCGCCTCGTAGCGCTTGGGCAGCGCCATCAGGAAGCGCTGCGTGCGAGTCGCGCGGCCCACGAGCACCAGCAGCAGGCCGGTCGCAAACGGATCGAGCGTCCCCGCGTGACCGACCTTCGTCTTGCGCGGCAGCGCCCGGCGCACGCGGGCGACGACATCGTGCGAGGTGATGCCGGCCGGCTTGTCGATCAGCAGGACGTAGTCCATTTGCACCTATACAGGCTGTCGCATAGTCCTCGTGAGTCTGTCCGAGGCCCCCCGCCTTCCCCCTTTCCTCTGGAGCGGGCCCCGGCCCGACTCGTGCTCATCCCCCTTTCCCCCTAAAATCCTGTTTTTTAAAAACGCGGGGGCCCTGGCGCAAAACCCCCCGGCGAAACCACCCGGCGTCCTTTCACACCTCCGCGGCTGCCCCCTTCCCCCCCCGTGCGCTCGCATCAGTCGGTCGAGCACACCTCAAAGCGAAGACGGAGCGCGTCTCCGCATCATCATCAACAATCCAGCTCCCGGACCGCGCCCCACAACACCACACCTCAGCCCTCTCAACCGACTGATTCGACACCCCTACACCGGTCCAACTATCCACAGCGGGCGCCTCAGAGCTGGGCGGCGAGCTGATCGCGTAGGAAGGCGACCAGCTCGTCGTGGGAGAGGCCGGTCGTGAAGCCGGCCGCCTGCCGGTGGCCCCCTCCCCCCTGCGCCCGCGCGATCGCCGAGACGTCGACGCGCTCGTCGGAGGCACGCAGCGAGACCTTGCGCAGACCGGCGTCGCCGTTGAGCCGGTCGCGGATGAGTGCCGCGACGGCGGTCCCCTGGACCGCGCGGAGGTGGTCGACGACGCCCTCGGAGTAGCTCTCCTCGGCGCCCGAGTCGCGGAAATCCGACGCGGTCAGCGCGGTCATCGTCAGCCGCCCGTCGTCGTATCGCTCGACGTTGGCCAACCCCCGGGCCAGTAGCGCCAGCTTGCCGTACGGGACGCCCTCGTAGACGCGGCGGTACATCTCGTGCACGTCGACGCCCGCGTCGATCAGGTCGGCGGCCATCAGGTGCGCACGGCGACCGGTGTTCTCGTACATGAACCGCCCGGTGTCGGTGATCAGCCCGACATACAGCGCCTCGGCGACGGTCTGCGTCGGCACCACCCCGAGCCCGGCCATCAGGTCCCAGATGATCTCGGCCGTGCAGGAAGCGTCGTCGACGACCAGGTTGACGGTCCCGAAGCGCGTGTTGTCGTGATGGTGGTCGATGTTGACCAGGTGGATCCCGTGCCGGCGAAAGGCCTCGGCGGGGTTGCGATCGAGGTTGCCGCAGTCCAGGAACACGACCGTGCGCTGGTCGAGGTCGTGGGGCGGTTCGGAAACCAGCCCCTCGAGCGGGAAGAATTGGTACTCCTGCGGCAGCGGGAACTCGTGCTCGTCGATGAACATCAGGCAGTCCTTGCCGATCGCGGTCAGGATCCGCTGCATCGCGACCAGCGAGCCGACCGCATCGCCATCAGGGTTCTCATGCGTGACGACGATTAGCTTGCGAGCGTCGCGCAGCTCGGCCAGCACCAGGTCACGGTCGGAGCGGTCTCCGTTAGTGACCATCGGGCTCCCGGCCGAGCAGTTGCGTGATCCGCATCCCGCGGTCGACTGACGGGTCGTACTCGAATGCCAGCGACGGGGTGTGCTTGAGCTTCAGCTCGTCGGCGACGTGCTTTTGCAGAAAGCCATGAGCCGAGCGCAAGCCCTCGAGGCTCGCTTCGCGGGTCGGCTCGTCGCCAAGCACGCTGACGTAGACGCGCGCGTGTCGCAGATCTGGGCTTGTCTTGACTCCGGTAACGGTCACGAAACCTACCCGTGGGTCCTTCAGGTCCTTCGAAATGGCGCCACTGAGAACGGCTTTCATCGCCTCATCCACGCGACGCATCCGGCCACCTCGCATCCTATCCTCCGCACGGCTGTTCGCGCTGCGACCTCATTGCCGCAGATCCTCGACGGACGCGACGAGCCGCTCGACGCGGGCGCCGTCGGGACAGCGGGCGATCACCCACCGCTCGAGCTCGTCGGCGGCGGCGGTCAGCCTGGTCAGTGAGCCGCCGGTCAGCGCCGCGGTCAGCGTCGCGCGCTGCCACAGATCCTGGTGCGCGGTCTCGGACACCGCCGCGCCGAGGCGGCCGTGGAGCTGGGCCTTGATCGACGACAGCTCCTTGCGCTTGGCCTTCAGGCTGCCCGCATCCGGGAAGTGAAGCTCGATCACCATCACGGCAACAAATCCGGGCACGATCGCCGGGAGACGCTAGCTCGCGCTCGACCTGCCGGGTCGCGTAGGTCTCGAGCACGTCACCTTCCTTGACGTCCGCGTAGTCGCGCAGCACGATCCCGCAGTCAAAGCCGCTCGCGACTCGCGGACATCCTCGTTGAAGCGCCGCAGGCTCGCGATCTCGCCGTCGTAGACGACGGTGCCGTCGCGCACCAGGCGGACCTTGCGACCCCGCGCGTGATCTTCCCCTCGGTGACGTGCGAGCCGGCGATCGTCCCCGACCCGCGAAGCGCGGAAGATCTGGCGCACCTCGGCCGAGCCAGCGCCTCCTCGACCTCCTCGGGCGTGAGCATTCCCTGCATCGCCGAGCGCAGCTCGTCGATCGCGCGGTAGATGACCGCGTAGTGGCGGATCTCGACGCCCTCGCGGTCGGCCGCGGCGCGCGCGTCGCCGACCGGGCGCACATTGAACGAGAGGATCACGGCGTCGGAGGCCGCGGCCAGCATCACGTCTGACTCGGTCACGGCGCCGACTGCGCGGCGGATCACCTTGACCGAGACCTCCTCCTGCGGGAGCTTTGCGATCTCGTCCTCGATCGGGCGCGCGCAACATGGTTGGGCCGCCAAAGGCGGGGTCTTCATAAACGATCAGATTTTCGAGATCGAAACCGGGCCGCGGCAGAAATCGCAGATGGACGGAGCCAACTTCTACGGGGCGCGCCACGGCACGGCTAATAGAGTTGGTAATTCGCGTCTTGAGGCGCGAGGCTCCGGGACGCAGCAGGAAAAGAACCAGCACAACCGCAACTGCCGCGACCACAACTCGCCGCCTGGACGAGAATGGCTTCACCGCACGACTTCGCAGAGTTCGCCGCCACCGCGTCTCGTCGAAGAAGTCCAGGACTACATGGGCCAGGAAGCCGATGCGGTCCCCGATCTCGGTTTTGCGGTATTGATCGGCGGGCGTCTCAAACGACCAATAAATAAACATGGGACGTCCAATCACGTTTTCCTGCGGAATCAAGCCCCAGTAGCGGCTGTCGAGGCTGACCCCGCGATGGTCACCATGGCGAAATAATCGCCGGGAGGCACCCGCCAGGTCGTCTCCCTGAACGTGCGACGCCAGGTCGATAATCCAGTTCGGATACACGCCGTTCTCAAACGATGGAGGCACTGCGGGAAAATTATTGCGATAAAAATCCTCCTGATTGTCCTGATCGTGGTCGATATAAGGCTCGTTCAGCGCCTCGCCGTTACGATAAACCACTCCGTTGCGAAGATGAATGCGGTCGCCGGGGACGCCGATAATGCG
>CAVPFS010000029.1:0-40669 GCA_963703825.1 uncultured Solirubrobacterales bacterium
GGTTCCGGTCACGGTGGTCGGTCGCGGCCGGGCCGTCATCGGCGGGACGCTGTATACCACCTTGTCGCCGGAAGAGGTCCGTCAAGTCGTCTTTGAAGGGTTTTTCCCGCGGACGCGCGCGATGCCGAGCCGGACGCGGAGCGCGAAACCGGCTTGCACGAAATGGGCCTTCCCTACGTGAGCGATCCGGCCGTGACTCGCCACTTGGCCGCGTTCCTCAAGAGCCAATACAAGACGGCGACGCCGGCGGGCCGGCCGCCATCCTCTTCAACGGCGGCGTCTTTCAACCGGCGTCCTGCGCGAACGGCTGCTGGAGGTGATGCGGCCCTGGTACTACGAGCCGGGCAGCGACATGGCAGCCGTTGGTGCTAACGAATCCATCGCTCGATCTGGCCGTGGCGGGGGCGCCCCGTACTTCGCCTGGCCGCGCCACACCGGCGGCCGACGCATCGGCGGCGGCATCCGCGGTTGATTACATCTGCGGTCGGCGGCCGGCGACGCGGATAAGAACGCTGGACCGTTGTTTGCGTCGTGCCGCAGCACATGGAAGAAGGACAGGATGTAGTTCTGGACAAACCGAGCTGGAATTGGGATTAGGTCAGCCGGTGACGTTCCCGCTCTACACTTCCACAGTGCGGGCCGACGACAAAGCCGGCGACGTGTTAACGGTGGCGCCCTGATCGGCTGTTGCAGATGCCGCCATTGCATACGGTCTTGCGCGGCGGCAGCGCAACTGCCCAAGCACGTCCCGGTCACGCTGGCGGCGCAGTCCACGGCCATCGGCACGTTGGAGTTGTTCTGCGTGGCGAAGGAAGGCGGCAATCGTTGGCGTTTGGAATTTAACATTCGCGACCTGGTAAAGCCGCCGCCCCTAAAGAGATGGCGACGGACGAGCGGACGCGCCGCGGGCGTGACCGATGTATGGCCGGAATGCAGGTGCAGGAAGCGGCCCGGCTGATCCGCGCGGTTTATCAGGGCGAAGGTGAGCCGCGAGACTTGACCAAAGTGCTGGAGGGGCGCCTCGACGTGCCGCGGCACGAATGGCCGACCGGATTGTGCCGGCGGCTTGTGGGAGTTCTTGTGCGGAAGTCGCGGACGAACGGCGGCGGTCGCCGCCCATCGGGCGCTGGTCGAACCTGGTTGGTTACCGTCTGCGTCCCGGCTTCGGCGATCCGCTGGACCGATTTCGCATCGAGCAACTTTGGAAAATGACGACGGCGGCGCTGTGAGCGGACTCGCCGCGCATGCCGGAAGGCGGCGCCGATTACTGGATTTTGTGGCGCCGCACGCCGGCGGCCTCAATCCCGTCCTTCAGCGATCTCTATATGAGCGATTACGGTCGGTGCTGACGCCCGGCAAGGGCAAGGCCGCGGCGAAGCCGAACGCGAACGAATTGGCGGAAATGTGCGCTGCCGTCGCCAGCCTGGAACGGCTGGACGTGAAAGCGAAAGAAGGGCTGGGCGACGCCCTGTTGCAATCGCTGAAGCGAAGTCCAACGCCGACCTACGGCTTCTGGTCGCTGACGCGCCTCGGACGCGGGCGCGATCTATGGCCCGCTCAACGCGGTGGTCCATCCGCAGACGGCGGACGCTGGCTGGACGCGATCCTAGCGTTCGAGCCGGGCAACCGAGCGAACGGCTAGGCTGGGCGTTCTGCCTCTCGCAACTCGCTCGCCGCACCGGCCAACGCGCTCTGGACGTTGACGACAGCCATCGGCGCACCGTGCTTGACGGCGTTGAAGGGACAGCAAGTACCGGCGCATTGGGTGCGCATGGTAGAGGAAATATCGGAGTTGGAACAGGAAGAAAAGGGACAAATGTTAGGCGATTCGCTGCCGATCGGATTGCGGTTGATGAAACCGGAAGAGTGACGCTATGTCGATGGCGAGCTTGGAGTGGTAAACTGTAGGATGCGATTAAACCAGCGGGAAGGAGGACAAGGACATGAGTACCGTGGCGACAAACAACAGTACACGCCTGAAGACCTGCTAACGATGCCGGACCGTTAGCTACGAATTGGTCGACGGTGAACTTGCGGAGCGTGACACGGGATGGAAATCTAGTCGCATCGGGGGGGGCGTGTGTTCAACTTCTCTCATCCAACCACTGCTGACGCCCACGGCTTAGGCTGGGTCGTCGACGGGGGAGCGAGTTACCAATAATAACCCGAAATGCCCAAAAAAGTCGGTAGGCCTGACGCCTCATTTCATTCGACTGGATCGGATGCCTGCCAGATGAGGAGCCGGAAGGCCATTGCCGCATCGCGCCGGACTTGGCGGTGGAAGCGATCTCGCCGAATGAACTGTACGAGGAAAGTCGAAGATAAGGTTGAGGAATACCTGACGGCAGGCGTCCGACTGGTATGGGTCGTCAATCCGCCGAAGCGAAGCGTGCGCGTCCACCGAGCCACGGCACGATTACAAATCTCGCGAAGCGGACGAACTGAGCGGCGAGGATGTTGTGCCCGGCTTCCGGGGTTCGCGTCAGCGAGCGATTCACCGTCCCCAGCGCCAGGACTGCAGAATAGGCCTCGCCCTACACCACCATCCTATGCGCATAAAGCGTCTGATAAATCTCCTCCGTGCGCTTCACCACGTCCGTTAGATGAGCCGGAACCTCCACTTGCTTGGGCCGATACGGCGAAAGCCCGTCGAGTGCCAGACGGCGTCGTACCAATGCTTGGCCCAAATACCGTCAGTTTCGCGCGGGCCGGCCGGCCATGAAAGCATGGCTGACAGAAACGGCACATCAAGGCGGTCGCAGAGTTGACGCAACATGCCCTCCGGGTTCTGCAAGAAGTCGCGGGCGTCGATCACCGGCGGAATGCCACCGCTGCGACGCCGCACCCACTCGAACAGTTCCAGCTGTTGCGGCAAGCCGATGTCTTCGAGCCGCGGCCGGTCGACCAGTACATCGGTGGCGTCGAGCACGCGATCCTGCACCTGATGTACGCGCGGTTCTTCGTCAAGGCGCTCGCGGACATGGAGCTGCTCGACGTCCAGGAGCCGTTCAAGGCGCTGTTCACGCAGGGGATGATCCTTGGCGGCGACGGCAACAAGATGTCGAGCTCGAAGGGCAACGTGATCGCGCCAAGCGAGATCGTCGAGCGCTTCGGGGCCGATGCCGCGCGCTGCTACGTGCTGTTCATCGGGCCGGCGGACCAGGACGCGGCCTGGTCAGACACCGGGCTCGAGGGTGTGCACCGGTTCCTGAACCGCCTCTGGCGGCTCGGCGACGATCTCGCGGGGGCTGCGAAGGATCCAGCCGACCGACCGCCCGATCCCGAGGGCGCCGACCTGACGCTGGCGCGCAAGGCCAACTGGGCGATCGACAAGGTCACGAGTGACATGCACGGCCGGCGCTTCGCGTTCAACACCGCGATCGCGGCGGTGATGGAGCTTGTCAACGAGATCTATCGCCAGACCGGCGCCAGCCGCGAGGCAAGGCGGTTCGCAACTGCGACCGCCGCGTCGCTGATCTTCCCGTTCGCGCCCCACCTCGGCGCCGAGGTCTATGAGCTGCTGACCGGCCGCCGGATCTGGGAGCAGCGCTGGCCGGACCCCGACCCGGAGATGCTCCAGGCGGACACGTTCGAGCTTGTGTGCCAGGTCAACGGCAAGGTCCGCGACCGTGTCACCGCCGACACGGGCGCCAGCCGCGAGCAGCTGATCGAGCTGTGCATGGACGCACGCGGCGTCAAGGCGCGGCTCGACGGCAGCGAGGTCGCGAAGGTGATCGTCGTCCCCGACAAGCTGGTCAACGTCGTCGTCCGCTGAACCGATGCCGGCGCGCTCGCGCTACGTGGCCGTGGTCGGCGCCTCGCAGGCGACAGAAGCGCACGAGCGCGACGCCGAGCAGGTGGGGACGCTCCTCGCCCGCGCCGGCGCGATCGTGATCACCGGCGGACGCGGCGGCGTGATGGCGGCCGCCTCGCGCGGCGCCAACCAAGCCGGCGGGATCGTGATCGGCCTGCTCCCCGGCGCCAGCCGGGCTGACGCAAACGAGTGGGTGACGATCGCCCTGCCAACCGGGATCGGCGAGCTGCGCAACGGCTTGATCGTGCGCGCCGCCGAAGCGGTGGTGGCCGTCGGTGGTGCCTACGGCACGCTTTCAGAGGTCGCGCTGGCACTCGCAGCCGGAGTCCCGGTGGTCGGCCTGAACACGTGGCAGATCGACGGGGTCGAGCAGGCCCAGTCCCCCGAGCAGGCTGTCCGGCGCGCGCTGAGCGGAGGCCGGCGACGTCGACCGCCACGCCTAAACTCGGCAACGATGCCGACGTTCAAAGACGCATATCTGATCCACGGTGACGATCACGGCAGGATCGCCGAGCGCCGTGCCCGGCTGCGAGAGTTGGCCGAGTCGATCAGCGGCGCCCAGGGGATCGAGCTGTTCGAGGCCGACGACGCCGCCCCGGACACGGTCGCCGGGGCGCTCAACGCGATGACGCTGGTGCTCGCGCGGCGATTCATCATCGTCGACGGCACCGAGCGCTGGCGCGACAAGGACCTCGACGCGCTCGAGCGGGCCGTCAGGGCGATCGCACCTGAGACCACGGTCGCGTTCTTCGCCCGCGAGGACAGCCGCAACCGGGCGCCGGACCGGCTGCACGCGATCGTCAAGCACGCCGACGGCGACATCAGCGCCGAGCAGAGCGTCAAACCATGGGAGCTTCCGAAGTGGGTCACCGCCCACGCGCGCGAGCTCGGGCTTGCACTTGACCCGGAGGCGGCACGGGCGCTGATCCGGCACGTGGGTGAGCGCCAGCAGCGGCTGCAGCGCGAGCTCGAGAAGCTGGCGCTCGGAATCGAGGACCCGAGCTCGGTCACGATCCTCGACGCCGCCCAGATCATCGAGCTGACCGCCTCGTCTGCCGAGCGCAAGGCGTGGGCGGTCGCCGACGCGCTCGTGGCCGGCGACCGCGAGGCGGCGGTCCGCGCCTACCTGTCGCTGCGCGAGCACGGCGAGCGCGTATCAGGGCTGCTCTACTGGATCTCGCAGCGGCTGCGGACCGCGCACGAGATCGCCGCCGCGCTCGACGCCGGGGAGCCACCGGCGCAGGTCAAGAAGCGGCTGCGGATGCCGTCGCGGGCCGCCGACAAGCTGATCGCCGACGCGCGGCGAACTGGCTCCGAGCAGCTGCGCGAGGCGATCTGCGAGATCGCCGACCTGGAGCTCGCCTCACGCGGGGGAGGCAAGGGCGGGGCCGGCGAGGACACGGCTGCGCTGACCGCGCTGCAGCGAATCGCAGCCTGACCGAGTACCACTCGTCGCGGTCGCCGGGCGCCAGCAGCGCGACCCGGAACGGCGCCACCGCGCCGCGCGCGATGATCGCGGCGGCGAACCGCGTCAGCGCCGACAGCTCGTCGTATTCGGGGCCATCGTGTGCGACAAGCAGCGGCAGCGGCCCTGCTCCCGGAGACCAGATACGGACGTCCAGCTGGCGGCCGAGCACGGGGACCGAGAGCTGTCCGAACACTCCCTGGACTGCGCCACCCTCGAGCCATGCCGGTGGGCGCACGAACTCGCGCTCGGGCAGCGGCCGGTCCGAGCACAGCCGGACCGCCGCATAGCGCGGCTCGGGGTCGTCGACATGCAGCTTCACGCGATCGTCGAGTGAATCACGAGGATGATCGCGGCGATCACGCCCAGCAGCACGATCAGCGTCAGCATCCGCAACGCCCAGTTCGGGCGCGCGCGAGAGGGCCGGATTGATCGGTCTGACGTACTGCAGATCGCTGCGGGCATGGCTGCGGTGCGCGGCGCTCGTCGGCCTGGCCCGTGACGGCGCCGGCAGTCGTCCGGCGCCGGAATGAACGAGCTCGGAGCTCGCGCGACCGGGCGTTCCCGATTGAGCCGAGCACGCGCGTCTGCGCCCCCGATGGCGATGCGCCCGGGGCGGAGCGGAGGCGCCCGGGGCGGCGCGGGAGGCGCCGGGGCGGAGCGGGAGGCGCCCGGGGCGGCGCGGGAGGCGCCCGGGGCGGAGCGGGAGGCTCCCGGGCGGCCGGGCGGCGCTGGCCGCCTCGCGCTCGGACGCCCGGCTTGCCCGCGTCAGTCGGTCGACCGTCGCCTCGGCCGCGGTCAGGCGCATCCGCAGCCGCTCGGACTCCGCGCGCTGCTGGTCGAGCGCACGGGTCGTCGCCTGCAGGCGCCGGTCGGCGTCCCGCGACGTGGTGCGTGCCGCATCGAGTTCGTTCGCGGTCTCGGCAAGCTCGCCGCGCGTGGCCGCCGCGAGGTCCAGCTCGGATCGCACGCGGCCAAGCTCGGAGCGCAGGCGCCGAGCCTCGGAGCGCTCGTCCTCGAGCGCGCGGTCGGCCTCCTCGCGCTTGACGCGCTCGCGTTCGCCGGCGCGGTCGGCCGCCGCGAGCCTCGTCCGCAGGCGTTCGAGCTCGTAGCCCTGGTCGGCCGTCGACGGCCGCGCCCTGACGCGGTCGGTGCGCACGCGGGCGCGCGCGCATCGGCGGCCTCGGGTCGGGCGCGGCCGCGCGTGCGGCGAGTGCCCTTCCCGGCCGCCAGTTCGACCGCGATGTCGGGCGCCACCGAGAGCTCGAGCTGCTCGGCGTCCTCGAGCTTGATGTCGAGCGGGAACGCGGCCAGCCAGGGCTCGCCGTCCTCGGCCGCCCACGGCTTGTGCTCGAGATCGGCGAGCGAGCGCTGCTCGGCACCGTCGGGGCCGACGGTCAGCGTCAGCGTCGGACGGACGAACCGGCGGCCGCGGACCCCGAACCAGCGGCCGCTGACGAGCAGCCGTCCCTGATCGTCGAACGCAACCCGCTCGACTTCGAACGAGACCCGTTCGGCGCCACCCGTTTTCTGGTCAGAGGTCTGGCTCGCCATCGCTGCTTCCTACCCGAAGCCGCCATGTTCCCACGCCGCAGGGCGCGCGGATGCAAACTGAGCGCCAGACCCAGTGGGGCTAAGCGCCGCGCCGCAGCCGAGCGGCCCGTGACTTCTTGCGTGCGCCGTTGTTGCGGTGCAGGGCACCGCGCTTGACCGCCTTGTCGATCGTCTTGACAAGCGCCTGGTGCTCGCTGTCGGCCACGTCGGAGTCGCCGGCGGCCAGCGCGCGCTCGAGGCGCCGGAAGTAGGTCTTGATCGAGGACGTGTAGCGGCGATTCTCGAGCCGCTCGCGCTCGGCGCGAACGATCCGCTTTTTCTGTGAATGAATGTTGGCCATAAAGCACGCAGCCGCGGATGCCGCGGCGCGCGTACTATAGCGCGCTCGTGTCAGTGAAGAGCACCGCGGCCGGCGAAGAACCCCCGTCGACACCACCACCCGAAACGCGACGGCGGCTGGCGATCAGCACCGCGATCTTCGCGCTGGCGACCGCGCTCTCGCGGATCGCCGGGCTTGCGCGCGAGGTCGTGCAGGCCAGTTTCTTCGGCACCAGCCAGGCGTTCTCGGCGTTCACGATCGCCTCGCAGGTGCCGAACCTGTTCAGCAACCTATTCTCCCAAGCCGCGCTGTCGGCGGCGTTCGTGCCGGTGTTCACCGAGTTGATGCAGCAGGGGCGCCGGCGCGAGGCGCTGCGTCTGGCGTCCTCGCTGTTCTGGCTGATCCTGGTAGTGCTCGGAACGCTGACCGTGCTCTGGTTCGCCGTCGCGGACCTTGTGATGCCGCTATTCACCGGGACCCTGAGCGCCTCAGCGACGACGCTCACGGTGGGCCTCTCGCGGGTGCTGTTCCCGGTCGTGCTTTTGCTGAGCCTGACCGGACTGCTGGTCGGGATTCTGCAGTCCTACGACCACTTCACGATCCCGGCGCTGGCGCCCGCGCTCTGGAACGTGGTGATCGTCGTCGGCATGGTGATCCTTCACGGCCGCTTCCACGGCCAAAACGCGGTCTACGCCTACGCGATCGCCTGGTTGGTTGCGACCGTCGTCCAGCTGGGGCTGATCTGGTGGGCGGTGAGGCAGATCGACTTCCGATTCTCGTTCGTCATCGACTACAAGGACCCCGACGTACGCGAGGTGCTGATCCTGTTCCTACCGGTGACCCTCAGCATCGGGATCATCAACCTCGACGTGTTCATCAATGCCGGCCTCGGCGCGCTGGTCTCGCCCCACGCCCCGGCCGCGATCAACGACGCGTTTCGGATCTACATGCTGCCCCAGGGGATCTTCAGCGTCGCGGTCGCGACGGTCCTGTTCCCGACCTTGAGCCGCCTCGCGATCGCGCGAAACGTCGGCGGCATGCGCCGCACCGTGGGCAACGGCATCCGCCAGATCAACCTGCTGCTGATTCCCTCGGCGGCGCTGATGGCCGCGCTCGCGACCCCGATCGTCCGGCTTGTCTATCAGCGCGGAGCATTCAACGTCCACTCGACGAGCCTCGTCGCGACGGCGCTCTTCTGGTTTGCGTTCAGCCTGCCGTTTGCGGGCGTCAACCTGCTACTCGGGCGCACGTTCTTCGCGCTCAAGCGGCCGTGGATCCCGACCAAGCTCGCGGCGATGAACATGGCCGTCGACATCGTCGTCTCGTTTGCCCTCTACAAGCCGTTGGGGATCGCCGGCCTGGTGATCGGAACAGTGGCGGCCAACGTGGTGATGACGTGGTTGCAGTTGCGGCGCCTGCGGGCCGGGTTCAACGGCCGGCTCGAGGGCGCGCAGACGATGATGATCACGGTCCGGATCCTGGTCGCGACGGCGATCATGACCGCCGTCGCCTACCCGATCTGGAAAGGGCTCGAGACGCTGCTCGGGCTGTCGCTGATCGCCCAGATCCTGTCACTCGGGGTCGCGCTGACGGTCGCGGTGGTGCTGTACGGGTGGCTGGCGCTCGCGATGCGGATCCCCGAGGCGCGCCAGATTCAGGCGCTCGTGCTGTCGCGGATACCGGGACGGGTAGCCTCCGCAATGAGATGAGCCGGGAACGTTTCTACGCGCGCCACTTCAGCGATCCCCGCCAGGAGCGCGCCTTCCTCAGCGCCGCCGGGTTCACCGGGGCGTTCGCGGTCGCGCGCGGGGTAACGCACGCGATCCGCGCCGGCCGAGGACCGTTTCGAAACATCAGCGCCGGCGGCACCCACATCCACCACAGCACGTTTGGGATCTTCGGCCTGATCGGGATCGGCTACGTTTGGACGCGCCAATGGGGGACCGGCGTCGGCACCTGTAACCGCTGGGGCTCGCGGACGAGCGCCGCGCTATACGGCGTCGCCTGCGCGCTGACGCTTGACGAGTTCGCCCTGTGGCTCGACCTGCACGACGACTACTGGGACAGCAAGGGGCGGAAGTCGATCGATGCGGTCACGATCTTCGGCGGCCTCCTCGGGATGAGCTTCGCGGGCCGCGACGCGCTGCACGAGCTCGGCCTGCTGCCGCACGCGCTCGACGAGCTGGTCAGGCGCGATCGCGCCCGGCGCGGCCTCGAGCGCTGAAGCGCCGAACGTCGGGCTTCGTACCCTTGTCAGTGCCATGGCCGACCAGGCACATATCCGCAACTTCTCGATCATCGCCCACATCGACCACGGCAAGTCGACGCTCGCAGACCGGATCCTCGAGCTGACCCATACGGTCGACCCGCGCGCGATGCGGGCGCAGGTGCTCGATTCGATGGATCTCGAGCGCGAGCGCGGGATCACGATAAAGGCCCAGGCAGTACGCGTCTTCTACAAGTCCGCGCGCGACGGGCAGACCTACCAGCTGCAGCTGATCGACACGCCGGGCCATGTCGACTTCACCTACGAGGTGTCGCGGTCGCTGGCGGCCTGCGAGGGAGCGCTGCTGGTCGTCGACGCCTCGCAGGGAGTCGAGGCGCAGACGGTCGCCAACACCTACCTGGCGGTCGAGTCCGGGCTCGAGCTGATCCCGTGCCTGAACAAGGTGGACCTGCCCGGCGCCGAGCCCGAGCGCGTCGCCGAGGAGGTTGCCGACCTGCTCGGCGAGCCGGCCGGCACGGTGCGCCGAATCAGCGCCAAGACCGGGGAGGGGGTCATTGAGGTGCTCGACGAGCTGATCGAGCGGGTGCCGCCGCCCGCCGGCGACCCCGACGCACCGCCGCGGGCGCTGATCTTCGACTCCGAGTTCGACCAGTACCGGGGCGTGATCGCGTACATCCGCGTTGTCGACGGCACCTTCACCAAGGGCGAGGCGATCCGCGCGATGCAGGCCGGGACCGAGGCCGAGATCGACGACATCGGCTTCTTCACCCCGCAGATGACATCGGCCGAGGCGCTGCACGCCGGCGAGGTCGGCTATCTGATCACCGGCGTCAAGGACGTCACCAAGCTGCGCGTCGGCGACACCCTGACCGCCCGCCGCGACGGCGCCACCGAGCCGCTGCCCGGCTACCGAGAGGTAAAGCCGATGGTCTTCTGTGGGCTGTTCCCGATCGACTCAGATCAGTACCCGGACCTCCGTGACGCGCTCGAGAAGCTGACGCTCAACGACGCCGCCCTGAGCTGGGAGCCCGAGACCAGTGACGCGCTCGGCTTCGGATTCCGCTGCGGCTTCCTCGGCCTGCTGCACATGGACATCGTCCGCGAGCGGCTCGAGCGCGAGTACGACCTCGAGCTGCTGGCGACGATGCCGAGCGTCGAGTACGAGGTGACCCTGACCGACGGCTCGATTCTCCCGGTCCACTCGCCGAATGACTTTCCTGACCCATCGACCGTCGCCGAGGTCCGCGAGCCATACATCAGGGCTTCGATCCTGACGCCGAAGGAGTTCGTCGGTCAGATCATGGAGCTCTGCCAGGAGCGCCGTGGCGACCACTCCGGGATGCACTACCTGTCGGCCGAGCGCCTGCAGATCACCTATGACCTGCCGTTGGCCGAGATCGTGCTCGACTTCTTCGACCAGCTCAAGTCGCGCACGCGTGGCTACGCATCGCTCGACTACGAGCTAATCGGCCTGCGCGAGTCAGACCTGGTGAAGCTCGACATCCTGCTCGGCGGCGACCCGATTGACGCGCTCTCGATGCTGGTCCACCGCAGCAAGGCCCAGGTGGCCGGGCGGACGCTGGTCGAGAAGCTGCGCGAGAAGATCCCGCGCCAGCAGTACGACGTCCCGATCCAGGCGGCGATCGGCTCGCGGATCATCGCGCGCGAGACGATCAAGGCCTACCGAAAGGACGTGATCGCCAAGTGCTACGGCGGCGACATCACCCGCAAGCGCAAGCTGCTCGAGCAGCAAAAGCGCGGCAAGCAGCGGATGAAGCAGGTGGGGCGGATCGAGGTCCCTCAGGAGGCGTTCCTCGCGGTGCTGGAGCTGGGGGACAAGGGCTAGGCGGTGAGACCAGTCGTGGGCTACTCCGCGCAGCTCGTCGACCGCGAGGATCCCGGCATCGGCCAGGAGCTGATCCGGGTCAGCTACGCCGACGGCCGCTCCGAGGAGCTTCGGCTGCACGAGTACGGCCGCGTCTACTCGATCCCCGGCCTCTATGAGCTGATCGTTCAGGGCCGGCTCGGGTGCCGCTCCCGGACCAGATCGCGTCGATGCTGGCCGACGCGGCCGACGAGGCTGGATGGGTGCGCGACACGGTGCGGGTGATCGACGTTGCGGCCGGCAATGGGGTGTCGGGCGAGGCGCTGAAGCTCCGCGGGCTGGCACCGGTGCTCGGCACCGACATCGCCCCCGAGGCTCGGGCGGCGGCGCTGCGCGACCGCCCGGAGGTCTACGGCCGCTACCTGACACTAGATCTGCTCGCGCTGTCGCCCGAGCAGGAAGCTGCGGTCCGCTCGCTCCGGGCCAACGCGCTCGCGTGCGTGGCGCCGGTCGGCAGCGGGCCCGCACAGCTGCCCGCCCGCGCGCTGGCGGCCGCCGCCCGGCTGCTGTCGGACGACGCGCTCGTCGCCTACATGCACGACCCGATGTTCGGCGACGAGGACGAGGTGAGCGCCGAACTGTGGGCGGCCGAACTCGGGAGCGAGCGGCGGCCCGAGCTTCTCGAGCGCCGCCGCTACCTGCACCGCTACACCGTCTCGGGACGGCCCTTCGAGATGGACGGCGTCGTCTGGCGCCTTCAGGCCCAGTAGCGGCCAGGGCCGCTGCGGCGCTGGCCGCGCGAGCGCCGTGAATCGGTCTGCCAGGCGTAGACCCACGGGCCTCTGGGCACGTGGCGCCGGTCGCCGAGGACCATCACGACGATCATCAGCACCATCCAGACGATCGTCGCCGCGACCAGCATCGCCATCGTCACCGCGAGCACGGGAATCGCGAACAGCAGCAGCCAAGGGTTCGCGCGCACGGTCGCCAGCGCCCAGCCTCTCGCCGAGCGGCCACGGTGGGCCGGGGTGCGGGGCGAGCCGGGCCGTGGCAGATCGGCGACGGTCGCGTCGAGCTCGTCGTACGTGCGCGCCTTGAGCGCCGAGCTCACGCGCTGCTCGAGCTCATCGGCGGCGATCCGCCCCTCGGTCAAGGCCTTGTGCAGACGATCGACGATCTGATCACGATCGCTGTCGGATGCTCTCAGACTGCCCCGCTTGCTCACGCCAGCCAGGCTAGCGCGAGGCGGCGACGTGCGCAATCGATCTCAGGAGGCGACGGTGATCGTCAGCGTGAAGCTGCCGAACGTCAACGTGGAGGTCTTCGTTGCGTTGCCCGAATGCGAGGCGGTCAGCGTGTTCGGGCTCGAGCTCGACGCCCCGGCGGCGATCGACACCGTGCCGGAGTTCTGGCCGGCCTCGGTGACCGTCGAGCTCAGAGTCGCGCTGTACACGGTCTGGACGCCGGCCGCGTTGACGAACGTGACGTAGAAGGTGGCGTTGCCGGCGACCCCGACGCCCGTGATCGCGCACGTGTAGCTGGCGCTCGGCGTGCCGCAGGCCGCTACCGGGGTGCCGGTGCCGCCGGTGACCACGATCCCGAGCCCGGCCGGGGTCGCGACGGTCTCCTGCTGGGTGCCGCTGGTCAGTACCGGCGCGGCCGCGTGGGCGACGGTGATCGTCGGGGTGCCGGCCGCCGTGTCGCCGTAGTAGAAGGTCGTCGACGAGGAGCCGTTCGGGATCGTGACAGTCGTCGTCGAGCTACCGCCGGAGGTCGCCGAGAAGACTCCGGTCCCGGTGGTGTTCGAGGACAGCGTGACGCTCTCGCCGCCGGCCCCGGCGTTGACAGGGTTGCCGCCCGCATCCTGTATCTGGACCGTGATCGGGCCCATCGTCGCGGTTGTCGAGGTCGGGCCGGTCAGAGCCGCCGAGGTGATCGCCAGCTTCTTGGCGGCGCCCACTTTGACGGTGAAGCTGCCGCTGGTGCCGGTGATGGTGCCCTGGGTCGCGGTCAGCGTGGTGGTCTGGGCGTCGTAGAGCGTGATCGAGGCGGTGCCGGCGCCGCTGGTGAAGGTGACCGACCCCGGGTAGGTGGGGGGGGTGCCGCCGGGGGAGTTGGCGGGTCCGGTGAACGTGATCGTCTTGGCGCCTGCGTAGCTGGTGGCCGTGTTGCCGTAGGCGTCGTGTGCGGTAATCGTCTCATTGAACGCCGTGCCGGCGGTCTTGGTGGCGGGGGTCGGCAGGGTGAACGTGGCCGCAGCTCCGGCGATCACCGCGAAGCTGCCGCTGGTGCCGGTGACGGTGCCCTGGGTGGCGGTCAGCGTCGTCGTCTGGGCGTCGTAGAGGGTGATCGAGGCGGTGCCGGCGCCGCTGGTGAAGGTGACGCTGGCGGGGTAGCTGGGGGCGGTGGCGTTGGGCGAGTTGGCGGGTCCGGTGAAGGTGATCGTCTGGCTGCCGGTGTAGCCGGTGGCGGTGTTGCCGTATGCGTCGTGCGCGGTGATCGTCTCGTTGAACGCGGTCCCGGCGGTCTGGGTGGCGGGGGTCGGCAGGGTGAACGTGGCCGCAGCGCCGGCGCTGACGGCGAAGCTGGCGCTGGTGCCGGTGATGGTGCCCTGGGTGGCGGTCAGCGTCGTGGTCTGGGCGTCTGTGAGCGTGATCGAGGCGGTGCCGGCGCCGCTGGTGAAGGTGACGCTGGCGGGGTAGGTGGGCGCGGTGGCGTTGGGGGAGTTGGCGGGGCCGGTGAAGGTGATCGTCTTGGCGCCTGCGTAGCTGGTGGCGGTGTTGCCGTAGGTGTCCAGAGCGGTGATCGTCTCGTTGAAGGCGATCCCTGCCGTCTGCGCCCCGGGCGCTGGAGCCTTGAAGCTGGCGGCGCTTGCCGGGTTGACGACGATGTTGGAGCTCGCCACGCCGCCGTAGCCGTCAGTCGTGTCCGTGGCGGTGATCGCGGTCGTCTGGGCGTCGTAGAGCGTGACCGAGGCGGTCGCGACGCCGGCGCTGAACGCGACGCTCGTCGGGTAGCTCGGAGCGTTGCTGTTCGGGGAACTCGCCGGCCCCGAGAAGCTGACGTTCTTGGTGCCCGACAGTGAGCCCGTGAGGTTGCCCCAGCTGTCCTGTGCCGTCAGCGTCACGTTGAACGCCGTGCCCGCGGTCTGCGGGGTCGCGGCGCTCGCCGCGATCGCGTGGTTGGCGCCGGCGTTGACGGCGAAGCTGCCACTGGCGCCGGTGACGGTGCTCTGGGTGGCGGTCAGCGTCGTCGTCTGGGCGTCGTAGAGGGTGATCGAGGCGGTGCCGGCGCCGCTGGTGAAGGTGACGCTGGCGGGGTAGCTGGGGGCGGTGGCGTTGGGCGAGTTGGCGGGTCCGGTGAAGGTGATCGTCTGGCTGCCGGTGTAGCCGGTCGCGGTGTTGCCGTATGCGTCGTGCGCGGTGATCGTCTCGTTGAACGCGGTCCCGGCGGTCTGGGTGGCGGGGGTCGGCAGCGTGAACGTGGCCGCAGCGCCGGCGCTGACGGCGAAGCTGGCGCTGGTGCCGGTGATGGTGCCCTGGGTCGCGGTCAGCGTGGTCGAGGCCTGGACGTCGCTCAGCGTGATCGAGGCGGTTCCGGCGCCGCTGGTGAAGGTGACGCTGGCGGGGTAGCTGGGCGCGGTGCTGTTGGGCGAGTTGGCGGGGCCGGTGAAGGTGATCGTCTTGGCGCCTGCGTAGCTGGTGGCGGTGTTGCCGTAGGTGTCCAGAGCGGTGATCGTCTCGTTGAAGGCGGTCCCCGCCGTCTGTGCTCCGGGCGCCGAGAGCGAGAACTTGGCCGCCGCGAGCGGGTTGACCGTAAAGCTCGCCGAGCTGCCGGTCAGCGACCCCTGGGTCGCGGTCAGGACCGTCGTCTGCGCGTCGTAGAGGGTGATCGATGCGGTCCCGGCGCCGGTGGTGAAGGTGACATTGGCGGGGTAGCCGGGCGCGGTGGCGTTGGGGGAGTTGGCGGGTCCGGTGAAGGTGATCGTCTGGCTTCCGCTGTAGCTGGTCGCGGTGTTGCCGTAGCCGTCGACAGCGGTGATCGTGTCGTTGAACGGCGTGCCCGCGGTCTGCGTCGCGGGCGTCGAGAGGGTGAAGGCCGCAGCGCCAGCGGGGTTGACGGTGAAGCTCGCGGAGCTGCCGGTCAGCGACCCCTGGGTCGCGGTCAGCGCGGTGGTCTGCGCGTCGTAGAGGCTGATCGAGGCGGTCCCGGCGCCGCTGGTGAAGGTGACGCTGGCCGGGTAGCTTGGGATCGTGCTGTTAGGGGAGTTGGCGGGGCCTGTGAAGGTGATCGTCTTGGAGCCGGTGTAGCTGGTCGTGGTGTTGCCGTAGCCGTCGACAGCCGTGATCGTGTCGTTGAAGGCCGTGCCCGCGGTCTGGGTGCCGGGTGCAGAGAGCTTGAACGTTCCGCTGCTCGCAGGGTTGACCGTGAACGAGGCCGAGCTTCCGGTCACCGACCCCTGGGTCGCCGTGAGCGCTGTGGTCTGCGCGTCGTAGAGCGTGATCGATGCGGTCCCGGCGCCGGCGGTGAAGCTGACGCTGGCGGGGTAGCTGGGTGCGTTGGCGCCGGGGGAGTTCGCGGGGCCGGTGAACGTGATTGTCTTCGAGCCCGCGTAGCCGGTCGCGGTGTTGCCGTAGCCGTCGATTGCGGTGATCGTGTCGTTGAACGCCGTGCCCGCGGTCTGGGTGGCGGGGGTCGAGAGGCTGAACACAGCGGCGCTCGCGGGATTGACGGCGAAGCTCGCGGAGCTGCCGGTCAGCGAGCCCTGCGTCGCGGTCAGCGTTGTGGTCTGCGCGTCGTAGAGGGTGATCGATGCGGTCCCGGTGCCGCTGGTGAAGGTGACGCTTGCGGGGTAGCTTGGGATCGTGCTGTTGGGCGAGTTCGCGGGTCCGGTGAACGTGATCGTCTTCGAGCCCGCGTAGCTGGTGGCGGTGTTGCGGTAGGTGTCTAGAGCGGTGATCGTGTCGTTGAAGGCGGTGCCGGCGGTCTGGGTGGCGGGGGTCGAGAGGCTGAAGGTCGCGCTGCTCGCAGGGTTGACCGTGAACGAGGCCGAGCTTCCGGTCAGGGCGCCCTGGGTTGCGGTCAGCGTTGTGGTCTGGGCGTCGTAGAGGGTGATCGAGGCGGTCCCGACGCCGCTGGTGAACGTGACGCTGGCGGGGTAGCTGGGGGCGTTGGCACCTGGGGAGTTTGCCGGTCCGGTGAACGTGATCGTCTTCGAGCCCGCGTAGTTGGTCGCGGTGTTGCCGTACCCGTCGATCGCGGTGATCGTCTCGTTGAACGCCGTGCCGGCCGTCTGCGAGGCAGGCGCCGAAAGGCTAAGCCCCGCCGCCGTCGCCGGGCCGACCACGATCGCCCCCGATTGACCCTGGATCCCGCTCTGCGCGACCGTGATCTTCGCTGTCTCGGCGTCGACCAGATCTACCGACGCTGTACCGACGCCATTCGTGAACGTAACCGTCGCCGGGAACGTCGGCGCGGCGCCGCTCGGGGAGTTGTCGGCGCCGCTGAAGGTCAGCGTCTGGGTCCCCGTGTAGCTGGTCACGGTGTTGCCGCGGTCATCCTGCGCTGTGAGCGTGACGTTGAACGGGCTGCCGGCGGTCGCGCTGGTCGGCGCGCTGACGAGGAAGTCGTTGAGCGCGCCGGTCGCGACCGTGACCGAGGTCGTGCTGGTGGTGCTCGTCCACGAATTCCAGACCGCGGTCACGGTGTACTGGTAGGTGCCCGCATCGAGGCTGCTGTCCGTGCAGCTGGTCACCGCCGCGGGCGCCGCCGAGGTCGGACAGTTACCGCCCGGCGCGCCGCCGTTACGGGTGACGTAGTAGGACACCGCTCCCCGATCCCGGTGCCGAGACCCCGGTCCAGCTGAGCGCGACGGTGCCGGTGCCGGGGGTACCAGTCAACCCGCTCGGGGTGCCCAGCGCACCGACGCTTGCTGCCGCGGTGCCCGACCCCGTCGAGCTGAAGAACGCCCAGGCGCTGCCGGCGGCTGCGAGCATCACCACCGCCGTCACGATGATCCTCAGCCGCCGAGTTCCGAGACTTGAAAGCCAGCGGCTCACGAGCTCGCGCTCCCGCTGTAACTCAGCGTCAGCTGCGCGTTCTGGCACGCGTCCTGGTCAATCGGCAGGTCGAGCATCCGGATCGAGGCGGTCGTCGCACCCTGCGCCGGGAGCGTCACCGAGCCGCCGGCGGGGACCGCGATCCCGGCGCTCGGGATGCTGGCCTGTTCGAGCTCATAGCCGCTCAAGCTGCACCCGGCCGGCAGGCTCGACTCGTCGATCACGGCAGTCAGGCCGGTGACGTCGATCGCCGCGCTGTTGGGGTTTTTGATCGTCAGCGGTACCTGCTGCGCCGAAGCGCCCGGGTACAGGTGTCCAACCGCATCACCGAGGATCGTCGACGGCAGCCCGCTGCTGGCGGCGGTGATCGTCCACGCGAACTGCGTCGCCTGCGAGACGTCGCCGGCCGGGTCGATCGCGCGGACCGCGAACATGTGCGCCCCCGGCTGTAGGCCGGTGTAGGTGATCGCGGCCTGGCACGGAGTCCACCCCTGGTTGTCGAGCGAGCATTCGAACGTCGCGTCTCCCCAGCCGTCGGTGAAGGCGAAGGTCGCGGCCGCGGAGCTGCTCGGATCGGACGGCGCGGCGGTGATCGCCGGTGCCGGCGGCTGGGTCGTCGAGATCGAGAACGAGATCGTCCGCTGGGTGCGCCGCCGGGTGACGTTGCCGATCTGGTCGGTCGCGCGGACCCTGACCGTGTACGAGCCCGCCGTCACCGGGAACGGCAGCGCGTAGAGCCAGCCTGCCCGCTTTAGGCGCCTGCGCTTTGATGCCCGCGGCGTCACGGTGGCGTGCTGGAAGATCGCATGGGGCGACGAGAACCGCGGCCGTCCCAGTAACGGCCGGTCGAGTCGCCCTGAATCGAGACGATCACTGACTTGATCCCGTTCGGGGAGCGCACGGTCCCGCACACGCCCGCGCCGCCGGCGCAGCCGCTGACCCAGCTCGCGGGGTCAGCGGTGCCACCATTGACTGGGAACGGACCGTGATCTGAGGCGCGACGGGGTCGACCGTCCACGAGTACGACGCGGACCGGCTGACGGTCCCCGAGGCGTCGCGCGCGCGAACGCGGAAGATGTTGCGGCCCCGACGGCTGACCGCATAGTGCTTCGGAGACGTGCAACGGGCATACGGCGATCCGTTCAGCGAGCAGGAGAAGCTCACGTTGGACTGCGAATCCGAGAAACGGAACACGTTTACCCGTCGATTCCGGGTTCGAGCCGGTGGGTGACCAGCGATCCGTGGTGCGGGCGGCGCTCCGCTCGCCAGCGCCAGGCCGGCTGCGACGCCAAGCACGCCAAGCAGAGCCACGAGCATCGGGAGTCTCTTTGCCGTGCTGGATCTATGCAGTGAAGACATGGCAGCGCCCCTCCGGTGATGCGCTCGGTGCCAGGGAAATGCGAAGCGGGGCGACCGCCATCAGGCAGCCGCCCCCGCTTCATCTCGGTTAACCCTCGTCCTAGCTTGCGCTGAAGTAGAGCGGGACGGTGACGCCCTGGCAGTTGTCCTGGTTGGCGCCGCTGTCGATCATCTCGACGGTCACGGTGCCGGACCGGGACACGCTGGCCTGATAGTCGCCCGCCAGGCTGGTGTCGGTCCACGGAGTACCGACGGCGTTGCCGCCGACGGAGAAGTCGGCCGCGGTGCACGCCGGCTTACCGGTGTTCGCCTGCGACGACCAGGCAGAGCCGGTCGAAGGTGGCGACCGAGACCACGACCTGGCTCAGGTTCTGGCTGCCGGAGCCTGGGTTGGTCACGGTGTAGTTGTCAGTCTGGATGTTGCTACCGCCGATCGCGTGATCGGGGTACAGCGGCCCGCCGCTCGGGCTGCCGCTCTCAGCGACCGTCCAGTGCGTTGAACTGCCGACCGTGGCCGAGCCGGTGCCGTTTCCGGTCAGGTGAAGTAAGCGATCGCGCTGCCCGTCACGGCCAGCAGCCCGATTACTGCGAGAACGCCGATCAGGCGCTTTTTCGTGAAACGTCGCATTGGGTATCCCCCTGTAGTTGATTCTGGAGCGGATGCTCAGGTGCCAGGGTTCAAGTGCCGAGATGAGGTCCAGTAAGCCACCGGACCATCCCCCGATCCCCCCAGCGAATTCCTTTGCTTCATGTGTCGGCGTCTGTGAGAGCTGCCACAGCCACCGAACGTCTAGCTTCCGCTCGACAAACGTCTAGTGGTGAGCTTTTGCGAGAAATGCGCAGCTTGGGCCGGGGCGCAGCCGTTTGCCCGGGCATAGACTTCCGCGGCGATGTCCGCAGTCGGCAAGACCTATGAACCGGTCACGTACGCGGTTGGACGCGAGAAGGTCAAGGAGTACGCCTACGCGGTCGGGGAGACCAACCCGCTGCACGTCGACCACGAGGCGGCCCGCGCTGCCGGCTACGGCGACGTCGTCGCGCCCCCGATGTTCGCGGTCGTCTACGCGGGCCTGGCCATGACCAAGCCGCTGTTCGATCCCGAGGTCGGCGTCGACTTCGCGCACATGGTCCACGGGGCACAGGAGTTCCGCTGGGGCGAGCTGGTCGTCGCCGGCGACGAGATCACGACGACGGCGAGCGTCAAGGACGTCGCCGAACGCGCCGGCCTGGAGTTCTTCGTGTTCGAGACCGTGTCTGTCAACCAGCGCCACGAGACCGTCTGCACGGCCAGCTGGACCAACATCGTGCGGGGGCCCCAGAGTGAGTGACGAGTTCGAGCTCAGGGTCACGCCCGACCGCTACCTGACCGTCCGCTACGCGGGCGCCTCTGGCGACTTCAACCCGATTCACATCGACGAGGAGTTCGCCAAGCAGGTCGGGCTGCCGGGGCGAATCCTGCATGGCCTGTGGACGATGGCCCAGGTGGCCCGTGCGCACACCGAGCATTTCGGTGGCCCGCAGACGCTGCGCAGTCTCGAGGTCCAGTTCCGCGGCATGGGCGGGCTCGAACGCGAGCTCGTCGTCCACGGGACCGTTCGCGCTGTGCAGGACGGGATCGCGACCGTCGACTCCGAGGCGAGCCAGGACGGCAAGCGGATCATCCGCAACGGTGTCGCCGAGATCCGGCTTCCCTGGACAGCGCCAGCGCCCTACCTACAATCAAAGCCAATGCTCACTGACCGTCAGGAGCTGGTGCTGCGCCGCCTCGTTGAGGAGTACCTCGACGAGGGCGCGCCCGTGGGCAGCAAGGCGCTCAGCGCCGCGTTCGAATGGGGGCCGTCGACGATCCGCCACGAGCTCGCTAACCTCGAGGAGCTCGGGCTGCTCGCCCATCCCCACACGTCGGCCGGCCGCATACCGACCGAGGCGGGCTACCGCTACTTCGTCGACCGCCTGCTGCCGGCCGAGCCGACCGGACCGGCGCTGTCACTGTCGCTCGTGCGTCGCGAGGTCGACGAGGCGATGCGGGTCACGACCGAGACCCTCTCGCAGGTCACCAACCTGCTCGCGATCGTCACCGCGCCGCCGATCGAGACCTCGACGATCAAGCACGTCGAGGTGCTGGCGCTGCAGCCACAGGTGCTGATGGTGGTCGTGATCACCTCGACCGGCGGCGTTTCCAAGCGCCTGTTCACGTTCGCTCGGCCGGTCGACATCGGGCCTCTGCGACTGGGCCGCAAGCTACCTCAACGAGCGGCTCGTCGGCCTGGGGCTGGGGGCGCGGATGCTCCACCAGCGCCTCCACGACGTGACGCTGCCCGAGACCGAGCGGGCGTTCCTCGACGCGCTGTCGCCGGTGTTCACGGAGCTCGAGGAGTCCGCGCAGGCGACGCTGTACGTCGACGGGGCCGCGCGGCTGCTGACCGTGGATCGCTTCACCGAGTCTCGGAGCTCAACCTGCTGATGGACATGCTCGAGCGCCGCGTCGCGCTGCTCGGCGTGCTGCGCTCGGCGCTCGGCGCGCCACATGACGTCGCGGTCCGGATCGGAGCCGAGAACGAGGCGCCGGCGCTGCGCTCGCTGGCGCTCGTCGCCGCCAGCTACGGACTGCCGCAGCGCAGCCTGGGCACCGTCTCGGTGATCGGGCCGCTGCGGATGGACTACGGCGCGCGATCCGCGCCGTGCGCGAGGCTGCCGATCAGCTGTCGACGTTCGTCTCCGACGTCTACGACACCGATGATCACAGATGCCACGCGCGACTACTACGAGGTGCTCGGCGTCCCCCGCGACGCCGGTGAAGCCGAGATCAAGAAGGCGTTTCGCAGGCTCGCGCGCGAGCTGCACCCCGACGTCAACAGCCACGACCCAGACGCCGAGGAGAAGTTCAAGGAGGCAGCCGAGGCCTACGAGGTGCTGTCGGACGCCGACCGCCGCGCGACCTACGACCGCTACGGCCACGAGGGTCTGCGCAGCGGCGGCTACGCGCCGAACTTCGATGCGTTCGGCTCGGTCGGGGACATCTTCGAGGCGTTCTTCGGCAGCAGTGGCCTCGGCGGTGCGTTCAGCGGCTTCGCCGGCGCGCGATCCGGCGGACCGGCGGCCGGGCGGCGACGTCGTGATCGGATCGGAGATCACCCTCACAGAGGCCGCCCACGGCACCGAACTCGACGTCGCCTTCGAGGTGGTCGAACGGTGCGAGAACTGCCACGGCAACGGCGCCGAGCCGGGCACTCCGATCGAGACCTGCCCCAAGTGCCAGGGCCAGGGGCAGCTGCGGGCGGTGACGAGGACGCCGTTCGGTCAGGTCGTGCGGCGCCGTTATTGTGACCAGTGCGACGGCGACGGCAAGGTCCCGCAGACCCCGTGCAAGGTCTGCCACGGCCGCGGGCGCAAGCCCAAGCGGGTCAAGCTGACTGTCGACGTGCCCGCCGGCATCGACGACGGCCAGCGGATCCGGGTCAGCGGGCGCGGCCACGCCGGCGAGCACGGCGGCCCCAGCGGCGACCTCTACGTCCAGATCCGCGTCGCGGAGGATCGGCGCTTCGTGCGCGACGGCGACAACCTCGTGACCGTGTCGACGTTCCGCGCCGCTGGCCGCGCTCGGGACGACCGTGGAGGTGCCGACGATCGACGGCACGAGCGAGCTCGAGATCCCCGCGGGCACACAGCCCAACGAGACGTTCTCGATCCGCGGCGCGGGGATGCCATCGCTGCGCAGCCGCCGCCACGGTGACCTGCGGGTGGTCGTCAACGTCGTGATCCCGAACGGCTCAAGCGCGAACAGCGCGAGCTGCTGAGCGGCTGGCCGACAGCCTCACCGAGGAGAACCTCCGACCGAGGAGGGCGTGTTCGGCAAGCTTCGGCGCGCCTTCGGCGGTTGATCCGGCTCGCGGTTCGGGTCGCGCGCGAGCAGTCCGAGCTTGTGCTCGCCGAGCTGCTCGAGCTCGCGCCGAGCGGCGTCGAGGAGCGCGACATCTCAGATGGCGTCGTCGAGTACGCCGTCTACGGCGCGCCCGGCGAGCTGCCGGCGCTGCCCGATCTGGAGGCGGCCGCGGGCGGGGCGCTGGTCCAGATCTCGACCACCGAGGTGGCCGACGACTGGGCCCAGCGCTGGCGCGCCTTCCACAAGCCGCTGCTGCTCGGCGACCGGCTCGCCGTGCGCCCGCCGTGGGAGTCGCCGGCCGGCCACCGAGCTCGACGTCGTGATCGATCCCGGGCAGGCGTTCGGCACCGGGGCCCACGCGACCACGAGCCTGTGCCTGGAGCTGATGCTCGACGCCGGCGCGCCGGCCGGCTCGTTCGTCGACGTCGGCTGCGGATCGGGCGTGCTGGCGATCGTCGCGGCGAAGCTCGGCTGGCGGCCGGTGCTCGCGCTCGACTACGACCCGGTGGCGCTCGAGGCGACCGTTGCCAACGCGACCGCCAACGGCGTCACGCTCGACGTGCGGCGCTTGGACCTGCGGACCGAGCAGGTGCCCGATTGCGATTTTCTGGCGGCAAACGTACTCGCCGGCCCACTGGCTGCGTGGGCCGCGTCCCAGCGTGAGCTGCCGCCGGCCCTGATCCTCAGCGGGCTGCTGCGCGAGGAGGCCGACGCGGTCAGCGCCGCGTTCGCCGCCCGCGGTCTTCGCGAGTGCGAGCGACGACTGCGCGGCGAGTGGACGGCACTGCGACTGCAGCGCGCCTCTGGCTAAGCGCCGGCGGGCGAATCTTGTCCACGCGGCCGATGCCCTCGCGCCCGAAGGGGCGCATGCTGCTGGGTGTCGAATCTGCAATCCCCACGAGGAGGTGAACGGTTGCCAAACCCACTCGCGATCGGTGTGACTCTCGGTGGCCTACTCCTCGACGTGATCGCGCCGCGGCCCAAGCCTCGGGCTGGACACCCGCCGGAGCTGTGTCTCCTGTCCGAGCGAACTGTCCCGAGGACACCGCAACGCGACGCCGCGATCGAGGCGTACGACGGTCTGCCGGTAGGGAGTGGCTATCGAAGCCAGCCGGGGGCCACGCGCTGCTGTCAAGGCGCGTGGCCCCCGTGGCATCGCGCGCTGCTGTCAAAGCGCGCGGCCGGTTTGCGGTCAGCTCTCGGCTGAGCGCTGCTCAGGTCACGTGGCCGAAGGCCTGCTGCCAGGCGGCGGGCGCGAGCCGGGCCTGGTTGCGGACTTCGGCGGCCAGCCGCCGGTAGGCGGTGGCGCCATTCGCCCCGTTCGAGGTCGAGACGAACGAGAGACTTGCGTCGTCGAGCGCGCGCAGGATGCGCTCTGCGTCAGCGGGAGCGACGCTCAGCACCACCGCCGGCTGCTCGACGTCCTCGCGTGCGACAACGAGCTCCTCGACGCGCGGTGTCTGAAATCGGTGTTGTTCGATCATCATGGTTAGTACCCCCCACAGCAAATCGTTGCTGTGACTGCTGTTTGAACCTGACCGTGATTCTGCGCCTGTCGGCCCGATGTGGCAACGGACGTATGTCTAGGTTGGGAATGGGACCTTCGGGTAGGTGTCGAGGTCGGGTGACCTAGACGCCGCGCAGCGCTACCGTGCGCGCTGCATGACCACGTTCGCCGTCAAGTTCCTCGGCTGCAAGGTCTCGCAGGCAGACGCGATGCTGGCTCGTCGCGCGCTGCTAGCCGGCGGCCATGTCGAGGCGCCGGAATCCGACGCGCAGCTGCACGTCATCAACACCTGCTGCATCACGAGCGAGGCCGAGGCCAAGTCCCGCCAGTCGGTCCGCCGCTCGCTTCGGAGCGCGAGCCAGGTCCACGTCGCCGGCTGCGCGGTCAACCTCAACCCGACGCAGTTCGCTGACATCAGCGAGCGCGTGACGCCGTTCGTCGGGACCGCCGACGAGGTCGCCGCCGCGCTCGGCGGCTGCACCGACCTCGAACATGACGTGCTCGCACGCCAGCCCCCCACCCACGCAGGACGGACACGCGGGTTCATCAAGATCCAGGACGGCTGCGACTGCCACTGCGCGTACTGCATCATCCCGACGGTCCGCGGCGTCGCCCGCTCGCGCCCCGCGAGCGCGATCCTCCGCGAGGCCGCCCAGCGGGTCGCCGGCGGCCAGCCCGAGATGGTGATGACCGGGATCAGCGTGGGTGACTACCGGGACCCCGAGCAGGGGCTGGAGCTCGGCGAGCTGATGGTCGCCGTCGCGACGGTCCCGGGCGTCGAACGGGTCAGGCTGTCGAGCGTCGAGGTGATCCATGTCCGCGACTCGCTGCTGCAGGCGCTCGCGAGCGAGCCCAAGGTTTGTCCCCATCTTCACGTGCCGATGCAGTCCGGCGACGACGGCGTGCTGCGCGCGATGGGACGCCATTACACGTCCGCCGAGTACCTAGAACACATCGCGCGCGTGCGCGAGGCGGCCCCTGAGGTCAACGTGACGACCGATGTGATCGTTGGTTTCCCCACCGAGGACGAGGCCGCGTTCGAGCACACGCTGGCCGCGGTCGACGCCGCCGGAATCACGCGCGTCCACGCGTTCTCCTACTCCCCGCGGCCGGGGACGGTCGCCGCCGAGCTCGGCGACCGGGTCGCGCCGCCGGAGAAGAAGCGCCGCTCGCAGCTGCTGCGAGCCCGCTCGGAGGTTCGCTCACGGCTGCACCGCAGCGCCAAGCTCGGCCGGTGCGAGATCGTGCTGGTCGACAAAGTCGCCGACCGCCAGTGCTCGGGCTACACGGCCGACTACACGCGCTGCTACCTGCCGGCCGGCGCCGCCGCGCGCGGTTCGCTCGTGCAGGTGCGCTGCTCCGAGCTACAGGCGGACGGGATCAGGTGCGAGCCGATCGGAGGCGTGGCAGCGGCTCGATTCTCGGGGCGCGGAAGCTATCCTCAGAGTCAGTGACGGTTGCCGAACAGGTCAGGGCTGACATTACGAGCGCCATGAAGGCGGGAGAGAAGGATCGCGTCGGCGCGCTCCGGCTGGTCCTGTCAGAGCTCCAGAAGGCCGCCAAGGAGGGAGACGCCGACGAGCTCGCCGTCCTGCGCCGCGAGCGCAAGCGCCGGCTCGAGGCCGCCTCGCAGTTCCGTGAAGGCGGTCGCCCCGAGCTTGCCGACGGCGAGGAGTCCGAGGCGCAGCTGATCGCCGGCTATCTCCCGGCCGAGCTCGACGACGCGAAGCTGCGGGCGATCGTCACCGCCGCGATCGCGCAGACCGGCGCCAGCGGCCCGCGCGACATGGGCCAGGTGATGAAGGCTGTGATGGCGAATCCGGCGGAGCGGCCGACGGCAAGCGCGCTTCGACGTTCGTCAGAGAGGCCCTCTCCGGCTGAGAATGCGCAAGGCGATCGAGCTGAAAACGCGGTCGCCGCCGAGCTCGCGGGAGCGAGGACAGCGTGCTGCGAACGCTCGAGAGTCACCTCGACTGCGACATCTGTCTACGCGGCAACGTGCTGACGCTCGAAGGCGACGAGCCCGCGGTCCAGGCGGCAAGCGCCGTCGTCCGCGAGCTCTCGGAGCTGATCGAGCAGGGCCACGAGATCGCTCCCGGGACGATCGAGGCGGTGCAGCCAGGCGCTCGACCAGCACGAGTCCCCGTCGGAGATCCTCGAGGACGTCGTCTGGCGCCACCGCGCGACCAAGGTCGCCCCCAAGACGGTCAACCAGAAGCGCTACGTCGACTCGATCCGCGCCAACACGATCACGTTCGGGATCGGCCCCGCCGGCACCGGCAAGACCTACCTCGCGGTCGCGCTCGCCGCCGCCGCGCTCAGCCGCGCGAGATCGACCGGATCATCCTCACCCGTCCCGCGGTCGAGGCCGGGGAGCGGCTCGGGTTCCTGCCAGGCGACCTGATGGCCAAGGTCGACCCCTACCTGCGGCCGCTGTTCGACGCGCTCTACGACATGCTCGACCCCGAGCGCGCAACGCGCTACATGGAGCGCGGCATGATCGAGGTGGCGCCACTGGCATTCATGCGGGGTCGGGGCAGCCACTTTCCGGTGCAGTCTCGACACCGGGAGGATTTCGACCGATCGGAATCTCCGGGTGGGCGATTTGGTGATCGGCTCGAACGGGCGCCGACACCGGTGCTCGGCGTCTATCCCCAGGGGCGGAAGCCGATGTTCCGGGTGACGACGCAGGATGGCGCGTCACACTCGGCTGCGGCGAACACCTCTGGCGCGTGTACACGGCCCCGATCGGCGGCGTGGCAAGCCGGGGCGCGTGCTCGAGACGCAGCAGATGGCCGGTCATTTGCGGCGTTTCACCAGCATCGGTACGAGCTCCCGCTGCTGTCGGCCCCGGCGCAACTGCTCGATAGCGGGACGTGCCGCTCGATCCGTACGCGCTCGGTCTGCTGCTCGGTGACGGCTGCCTGACGCTGTCGACGACGCCGACGTTCGCGAGCGAGACCTCGAGCTGGCGTCGCACTCGACGCAGTCTCTCCCCGGGATCGAGGTCCGGCACAAGGGGGCTACAACTACGTCCTGCGCAACGCCGATGGGCACCGGGGCGGCGTGATAGTCGCCAACCCGGTGACGGTCGCCCTGCGCGAGCTCGGGCTCGCCGGCACCGGTCGCACACCAAGTTCGTCCCGGACTCCTATCTGCACAACTCGGCCGAGGTCCGTATCGCGCTGCTGCAGGGGCTGCTCGACAGCGAGGGGGGACCGGTCACCCAGGCCGGTCGAAGCTGCCGGATCCAGTACGCGACATGCTCCGAAACGCTGAGCGACGACGTGACCTACCTCGTCCGCTCGCTGGGCGGAGTCGCATATGGCCGGCGCCGAGCCGCGGCTGGGCGGGCCCGGGGTTCGCGAACGGGCGTCCGATCCCGTAACCGGCATGACGCGTTCGTGATCGACATCCGCCTGCCGGCCGGCGTGCAGCCCTTCCGGTTGGCGCGAAAGCGCCAGCTGTATGACCGAGACGGCGGCGGGCGGCCGATGCGCCACATCGAGGCGATCGAACCGGCGGGGGAGACCGAGACCGTCTGCATCCAGGTGGCGGCGGCCGACTCGCTGTACATCACAGACGACTTCCTCGTCACCCACAACACGCTCAACGACAGCTTCATCATCCTCGACGAGGCCCAGAACACCAGCCCCGAGCAGATGAAGATGTTCCTCACCCGGCTCGGCTTCAACTCCAAGATGGTGGTCACCGGCGACATCACCCAGATCGACCTGCCGCGCGAGCAGGACTCTGGTCTGGTGGTCGTCAGCGAGGTCCTCACCGACGTCGAGGGGATCGAGTTCGTGCGCTTCGACGAGCAGGACGTGGTCCGGCACAAGCTGGTGCGGCGGATCGTCGCCGCCTACGACGAGCACTCGCAGCGGCTGGCGCCCGAGCTACGACCCAGACGCCGGGCGTAGATGCTCGACGTCGAGGTGATCGGAATCGACTCGGTCGCCTCGACCGGCCCGTCGGCGGTCGAGCTCGAGGAGCTGTGCGCGCTGGCGCTTTCGTCGGCAGGAATCGACGAGGGCCACATCGCGATCGAGTTCGTCGACGAGGACCGCAGCCGCGAGCTCAATCGCGAGCATCGCCAGATCGACGAGCCCACTGACGTGCTGTCGTTCGGCGTCGACGAGGACGGCGTCAGCCTCGGCCCGCGCGAGCTCGGCGACATCGTCATCTGCCCGCCTCAGACCGAGGACCTGCGCGAGGCCGTCGTCCACGGCGCGTTGCACCTCAGCGGCATGGACCACGAGACTGACCACGGCGAGATGCTCGCGCTGCAAGCAGAACTGATGCGGTGGGTCAATTGAGCGATGACCGGCCGCCGGCGACGCGGTCTGGCTTCGTCGCGCTCGCCGGGCGCCCGAACGTCGGCAAATCGACGCTCGTCAACGCGATCGTCGGCGCCAAGATCGCGATCGTGTCCGACAAGCCGCAGACGACCCGTCGCGCGATCCGCGGCGTTGCGAGCGGTCCCGACTGGCAGCTGGTGCTGGTGGATCTGCCCGGCGTGCAGCGCCCGCGCGACGCGCTCACCGAGCGCATGCAGCACCGCGTCGAGCGCGAGCTCGCCGACGCCGACGGCTGCCTGCTGGTGATCAACGCCGAACAGGGGGTCGGGCCTGGCGACAGGTTCATCGCCGAACTGCTGCGCGCGGCGCCGGTGCCGGTGACGATCGCAGCCAACAAGGTCGACCGCGCAAACCAGGCGCGGACCGCAGCTACGCTGCACGCGGCCGAGCAGCTCGACGTCGCCGACGAGATCTTCCCGATCTCGGCGCGGACCGGTGCCGGGGTGCAGACGCTGGTCGAGCACCTCGTGAGGCTTCTGCCGCCGGGGCCGTTCTACTTCTCGGGCGCCGAGCGCTCTGACCAGGTGCAGGCGGTCGTGCTTGCCGAGCTGGTGCGCGAGCAGGTCCTCGCCCGCACGCGGGAGGAGGTTCCGCACGCGGTCGAGATCGAGGTCCAGGAGATCCGCCGCCCCCGCCCGGACCTGGTGCTGATCGAGGCCGTCGTGCTGACCGAGACCGAGTCCCAGAAGGGGATCCTGATCGGTTCCGGCGGACGGATGATCAAGGAAATCGGGATCGCGGCGCGCCGCGCCATCGAGCGCGAGCTGCAAACCAAGGTCCACCTTGAGCTCTCGGTCCGCGTGCGCCGCCACTGGCGCGCGGACGAGCGGATCCTGGATCGACTTGGCATCGAATAGCGCTTCTGCTAGGACACCGTTCCACGATGAAACGTAGAGAGGCCGTTGCAGCGCTGGTTGCGGGCGCGTCGATCATCCTAGCGCTGCTCGCCGTGTTCGCTGTCGACCTGTCAAACAACCAAGCTCGGTCGCGCAGCAACATCGAGAGCCAAGCCCACCAGAACGCTCTCCTGGTAGCGGGGCTGATCGACAGCGTCTTCGGAGCGGTCAGCCAGCCCAACCCGCAGCTGCTGGCCGAGTACGGGATGAAGCACATCCACGAGCGAGTGCTGAAACGAAACCGTGGCGCCAACGAGTACGTAGCGGTGCTCAGCGCCGACGGCCACGTGCTCGCCGCGTCACCGGGCTTCACCGCGCAGGCGCGCGCGAGCCTCGCTCCCGGCGACGAGGACGCCGTTCAGATGGTCCAGGGCGGGAAGCTGTGGGCGCTGGGCGACGTGCTGCCGTACGGCCGCACCGGGGTGATCAACTTCGCCACCCGGATCCCGACCCGCTACGGCCCGCGGATCGTGGTCAGCGGTTTCAACCCGACGCTGCTGAGCAACTTCACCGGGGCCGAGCTCGAGAAGGTGCCGGGCGTCAGGGGCGCCCACCACTACCTGCTCGATGGCAACGGGGTCGTGATCGCATCCACCAACCCGGCGCGTCCGCCGGGATACCACTTCCACACGCCGACCCAGATCGAAGTCCTGCACCACCACTCGGGCACGGTCAGCGGTCATTACTTCGACCAGGTGTCGCTCGACAACACGACTTGGAAGGTGCTGCTCGCGGCGCCCGAGGGACCGTTCTTCGCGAGCGTCTCGGGCGCAAGCCACTGGCTGCCGTGGGTGATCTTCGGCGCCTTTGCGCTGGTCGCCTTGCTCGCGCTGATGCTCGCGCTGCGGGCGTTGCGCTCAAACGACCTCGTGATCGAGGCGAATGAGAAGCTCGCGGTCTCGAACACGGAGCTCGAGCGGCGCGCGCGAGAGCTGGGGCGCTCCAACGCCGAGCTCGAGCAGTTCGCGTCGATCGCGTCCCACGACCTGCAGGAGCCGCTGCGCAAGGTGCGGACCTTCGCCGCGCGCGTGAGGGAGACCGAGGGCGCGTCGCTGTCGGAGCGCGGCGTCGACTACCTGCGCCGCGCGGAGGCATCGGCCGAGCGAATGCAGCGGCTGATCGAGGACCTGCTCGTGTTCTCGCGGGTCGCCACACAGACGCGACCGTTTGCGCCCGTGGATCTCGACCAGGTGGTCGGCGAGGTGCTCGAGGACCTCGACGATCTGGTGCGGCGCTCGGAGGCGACGGTCAAGGTCGGCGAGCTGCCGACGATCACCGCCGACCCGCCGCAGATGCGCCAGCTGATGCAGAACCTGATCTCCAACGCGCTCAAGTTCCGCCGTGAAGGGGTCCCGCCCGCGGTCGAGATCAGCGCGATCGTCAGCGCCGGGACCATGACGCTGGTCGTGCGCGACAACGGGATCGGGTTCGATCCCCAGTACGCACGGCGGATCTTCCGCGTCTTCGAGCGCCTGCACGGACGCGGCACCTATCCGGGTACGGGGATCGGCCTGGCGCTGTGCCGCAAGATCGCCGAGCGCCATGGTGGGACGGTGAGCGCCGACAGTGCGCCGGGCGCCGGCTCGATGTTCACGGTCACGCTGCCGGTCGACGGTAGAGTGACTGACGGCGAGGGGCCGCCGGCGGACGCGAGCGGCGAGCAGGCCGAGCAGGAGGAGCCATATGTCGCAGTCTGACCACGGAAGGCCGTTCACGATCCTGCTCGCCGATGACGACGAGGAGGACCGGGAGCTCGCTCGTGACGCGCTCCAGGACTCCCGGCTGGCCAACGAGATGAAGTTCGTCGTCGACGGCCAGGACCTGCTCGACTACCTGCGCCACCAGGGCCGCTGGGCGGGTCCCGACGTCGACGCGCCGCGCCCCGGCATCATCCTGCTCGACCTCAACATGCCAAAGAAGGACGGCCGCGAGGCTCTGGCGGAGATCAAGGCCGACGAGTCGTTGCGCCGGATCCCGATCGTCGTGCTGACGACCTCCAATGACGAGGCCGACATCCTCTCCAGCTATGACCTCGGCGTCAGTTCGTTCATCACCAAGCCGGTGACGTTCGGGGCGCTGGTCGACGTGATGCGCAGTTGGACCCAGTACTGGTTCGAGATCGTCCAGATCCCGAACGGCGCGGTCCGCGGCCAGCGCCGCAACTGACTGGCCGACTGGCGGTCTGAGCCGTTTTTGGCTTGGGAAGGGGGTAGGAGAGGCTGGTGTCCCACTGTGTGCTGCCCAACATCGCGGCGATCGCCCTGCGTCGCGCGAATCGACCTGCTATTTGGAAAAATCTGCAGGGCCGCCTTGGATTTGTCGCCAGGCGCGGGCTGGACCCCGATTCCGTGGCAAATCCAAAGCCCGAGTGCGGATTTGTCGCGAACTGCACGCCGCAGCTACCCCTTCCCCAGCCCAAAACCTGCCCGCGCTCACGAAGCCCCCTGCAGAACGTGGAACGGGTCCGCGCTCACGCCCCACCTAGAATCCTGGGCGTGGACGACGCCGAGGTCGCATTCGACGAGCGCGGACTCGTTCCGTGCATCGTCCAGGACTGGCGGACCGGGGAGGTGCTGACGCTCGCGTATATGAATGCCGAGGCCCTGCGCCGCACGCGCGAGACCGGCGAGACGCACTTCTTCAGCCGCTCGCGCAAGGAGCTGTGGCACAAGGGCGCGACCTCTGGCAACACGCAGGCGGTCAAGGCGATCCGCTACGACTGCGACGGCGACGCGCTGGTGGCGCTGGTCGAGCCGGCCGGACCGGCGTGCCACACCGGCGAGCGCAGCTGCTTTTACCGCGGAGAGCTCGAGCCCGAAGCGCCATTCGCCACCCTGCCAGTCCTCGAGCGGACGATCGTCGCGCGCGACGCGCAGCGGCCCGCAGGCTCGTACACCGCGCAGCTGCTCTCGGACCCCGCGCAGGCCGGCGCAAAGGTGGAGGAGGAGGCCGAGGAGGTCGTCCGCGCCGCGCGCGAGGAGTCAGACGCCCGGGTCGCCGAGGAGGCCGCCGACCTGCTCTACCACCTGGCCGTGCTGCTGCGCGGACGGGACCTGTCGCTGGCCGACGCCGAGCGCGTGCTCGATGGCCGTCGCCGGGGCTGACCAGCAGACGGCACGGCCGTCGCCTTCGCTCCAGGAGGTCCGCGAGCTGGCTCGCGACCACAATCTGGTCCCGGTCCACGAGACGTTCATCGACGACTGCCAGACGCCGGTGTCGGCCTTCCTAAAGCTCCGCGAACTGCCGTTCAACGCGCGCGAGCCTGGGTTCCTGCTCGAGTCGGCCGAACAGGGCCGCGTCGGGCGCTACTCGTTCATCGGCTTCCGGCCGCGCAAGGTGCTGCGGTGGTCACTCGGCGACCCCGGCGACCCCTACGCGCTCGCCGCCGCGGAGCTCGCCCGCTACCGCGTCGCGCAGCCTCCCGGTCTGCCGCCCTTCGCCGGCGGCGCGGTGGGCGTGTTCGCCTACGACCTGGTCCGAACGGTCGAGCCGCTCGGGGAGCCCAACCCGGATCCGATCGGGGTCCCCGATCTGGCGCTGATGCTGACCGACGCGCTCGTCGTGTTCGACCACCTGAAGCGAACCGTGACCGTGATCGCGAACGTCTACCCCGACGAGCGACCTCGAGGCCTCCTACGCGCGCGCGCTGGAGACGATCGAGGAGATCCGCTGGCGCCTCGGCGGACCGGTGCCGCGTCCAAGCGCCGCCGCCGCCGCCGATCGCAGCCCACCGAGCTTTGAGTCCAATATGACCCGTGAGCGCTTCGAGGCGATCGTCGCGCGGATCATCGAGTACATCTACGCCGGCGACGCCTTCCAGGTCGTGCCCTCGCAGCGCTGGTCGGCGCCGGTGCCGGTCGAGGCGTTCTCGATCTATCGCGGGCTGCGGGCGGTCAACCCCAGCCCCTACATGTACTTCCTGGACTTCGGGGACTTCGAGATCGCCGGCGCGAGCCCCGAGCCGCTGATCACGGTCAACGGTCGTCGCGTCGACGCACCAGGCCGATCGCAGGCACCCGGCCGCGCGGCTCCGACGCCGAGGAGGATCGCCGGATGGCCGACGAGCTGCTCGCCGACGAGAAGGAGCGCGCCGAGCACGTGATGCTCGTCGACCTCGGGCGCAACGACCTCGGCCGCGTCTGCGAGTACGGCTCGGTGCAGGTGGAGAACTTCATGGCGGTCGAGAACTACAGCCACGTGATGCACATCGTCTCGAGCGTCGCGGGCCGGCTGCGGGATGGGATCGGAGCGCTCGACGCGCTGCGCTCGGTGCTTCCGGCGGGCACGCTCTCTGGCGCCCCCAAGGTCCGCGCGATGCAGATCATCGACGAGCTCGAACCGGTCAAGCGGGGCGGCTACGGCGGCGCGATCGGTTGGGTCAGCTACACGGGCGAGCTCGACACCTGCATCCACATCCGGACGGTGGTCGTCAAGGACGGAGTCGCGCACGTGCAGGCGGGCGGCGGCACGGTCGCCGACGCCAAGCCCGACTACGAGTTTCGCGAGTCAGAGGCCAAGGCGCGGGCGGTCCTGCAGGCGATTGAGCTCGCGGTCGCTCAGCCTGACTGGGACTAGCGTCGCGTACGATGGTTGCCATGCGAACAGCCTTGATCGCCGCGATCGCCGCCCTCTCGCTCGCGGTGCCGGCCGCGAGCGCAGCCGGCACCACGACCCAGACCGCGAGCGCCGGCAACGTGACCGCGACGCTCAGCTGGCTGGGGCAGCCTCCGCAGGTCACGGACATGCGCCTCTCGATCGCGCAGTCGAGCACGGTCGTCTACGACCAGCCGGTGACGGCGCTGAGCTGCGCAAATTTGTGCGGGCCGGGCGCGACCGGCGGCGACTCGGTGCAAGTGCGAGACCTCGACGCCAACGGCCAGCTCGAGGTCGTGCTCGAGCTCTACAGCGAGGGGGCGCACTGCTGCTTCACCGATCAGGTGTATCAGCCCTTCGGCCGCCCTTGGTGGCTACGTGCTCACCCAGCACGATTTCCTCAACTCCGCCGCCGCCCTGCGAGACCTCGACCACAATGGGCGGACCGAGTTCGTGACCAGCGACAACGCGTTCGCATACGAGTTCACGGACTTCGCGGAGTCCGGCATGCCGCTCCAGATCCTCAACTTCTCGGGTCTCGCGTTCGACAACGTCACACGGCGATACCCGAAGCTGATCCGCAACGACGCGCGGCTCTGGTGGCGCGCGTATCTGTCTGACAACGACAGCGGCCGCGTCGGGCTGGTCGCCGCCTGGGCCGGCGACGAGTACAACCTCGGCCGTGGCCATGCCGCTGCCGCGACGCTCGCCAAGCAGGCTTCCGAGCATCACATCTCGGCCCGGTTCGTCAAGCGCCTGCGTGCCTTTCTGAAGCGACACGGCTACATTCGCTGAGCCTGCCGGCCGCATGCGGGTCCTCTGCATCGACAACTACGACAGCTTTACCTACAACCTCGTCCAGTACCTGGGGGAGCTCGGGTGCCGAGCTCGAGGTGGTCCGCAACGACCACGCGACTGTCGATGAACTGCTGATTCGTGGCTACGACCGGCTGATCGTCTCGCCCGGCCCGTGCACTCCTAACGAGGCCGGGATCTCACTCGAGGCGGTCAGGCGCTTCCCGCTCGCCGGGATCCCGACGCTCGGCGTCTGCCTCGGCCATCAGGCGCTCGTGCAGGCGTGGGGTGGCAAGGTGATCACCCACGTGCCCGTGCACGGCAAGACGACCGTGATCGAGCATGACGGCAAGACGATCTTCGCCGGCCTCAAGGCTCCGCTCGAGGTCGGGCGCTACCACTCGCTGGTCGCCGACCCCGAGCTGCCCGACGTGCTCGAGCGCAGCGCCTTCGGCGGCGAGCGTCGTGATGGCGGTGCGCCACCGCGAGCTGCCCGCCGAAGGCGTGCAGTTCCATCCCGAGTCGGTGCTCACCGAGCACGGGCAGGGAGCTGCTGGCGAACTTCCTGCAGCGGACGTGCGATGACGCGAGCTGCTGACCCGCGCGATCGACGCGCTCGCCGAGCGGCCAGGACCTGACGCGAGACCAGACGCGCGGCGGCGCTCGCCGAGATCATGGCCGGCGAGGCGATCCGAGATCCAGATCGCCGGCTTCCTGATCGCGCTGCGGACCAAGGGCGAGACCGTCGACGAGCTCGCCGGGCCTGGCGCGCACGATGCGCGCGCTGCGCCGCGCCCGTGCCGACGTCGCCGGCGACGACCTGCTCGACACCGCCGGCACCGGCGGCGGCCGCGCAGCACCTTCAACGTCTCGACGACCGCCGCGCTGATCGCCGCCGGCGCGGGCTGCACGCGTGGCCAAGCACGGCAACCGCTCGGCGACCGGGCTCTCGGGCTCGGCCGACGTGCTCGAGGCGCTGGGCGCCCGCATCGACCTCGACGCCGCAGGCGGTCGGCGCGCTGCATCGAGGAGGTCGGCTTCGGGTTCATGTTCGCGCCCGCCCACCATCAGGCGACCCGCTACGTCGTCCCGGTGCGCCGGGAGCTCGCGGTGCGCACGATCTTCAACTTCCTCGGCCCGCTGACCAATCCGGCCGGCGCGCGCCGCCAGCTGATCGGCGTCTCCGATCGCGGCCTATCTGGAGACGATGGCCGGCGCGCTGGCGCTGCTCGGCACCGAGCACGCGCTGCTGGTCTCCAGCGAGGACGGCCTCGACGAGCTCAGCATCTCGGCGCCGACCCGGGTGGTCGAGGTGCGCGACGGCGAGATCTCCGAGCTACACGGTGACCCCCGAGGAGTTCGGGCTCGCGCGCGGCGCCGGCCGAGGCGATCCCCGGCGGCGATCCGGCCCAGAACGCCGACATCGCGCGGCGGATCTTCGCCGGCGAGCCCGGCGCCGGCGCGCGACCTGGCGCGTGCTCAACGCCGGCGCCGCGATCTACGCCGGCGGCGGCGCGCCGGTCGCTGGCCGAGGGCGTGCGGGCGGCCGAGGCGGCGATCGACACCGGCGCCGCGGCCGCGGCGCTCGAGCGGTTCGTCGCTGCGCACGCAGCGAGCTGGCGCCGTGGGTCGTCGTGAACGCGCTGACCCCGATCGTCGAGCGCACCCGGGCCGAGGTCGAGCGCCGGCGCGCGGCCACGCCGCTGGCCGAGCTCGCAGCGGCCGCCGCCGCGCGCCGGCGCGACGATCCGCCGCGGCCTTCGCGCGCGGCGCTGGCGCGCCCGGGCTCTCGCGTGATCGCCGAGCACAAGCGCCGCTCGCCCTCGGCGGGCGTGATCCGCGACGGACCTCGAGCTGGCGGACGTCGTCGGCGCCTACGAGCGCGGGCGGCGCCGCCGCGCTCTCGGTCCTGACCGAGGAGCGCGAGCTTCGGCGGCTCGCTCGCGGACCTCGGCGCCGCGCGCGGCGCCGCGACCTGCCGATCCTGCGCAAGGACTTCATCGTCGATGCCTACCAGGTGCACCGAGGCGCTGGCCGCCGGCGCCGACGCGATCCTGCTGATCGTCGCCGCGCTCGACGCCGCCACGCTCGAGCCGCGCTGCACGCGCGGCGCGGCGCGCTGGGGCTGGGACGCTGGTCGAGGTCCACGACGAGCGCGAGCTCGAGGCCGCGGCCGAGCTCGGGCGCGCCGATCATCGGCATCAACAACCGCGACCTGACCACGCTCGAGGTCGACATCGAGCGCACCTTCGAGCTGCGCCCGCGGTCCCGACGGCGCGCTCGTGGTCGCCGAGTCGGGGATTCGCGACGCGCGCCGACCTCGAGCGGCTCGACGCGCGCCGGGGTCGACGCGGTGCTCGTGGGGGAGGCGCTGATGCGCGCGGCCGACATCGAGGCCGCCTGCCGCGCTGCCGGCGTGCGCTCAGCGCTGAGCCGCGTTCGTACGATGTGCGTGACCGTGCACCGAAGATCAAGTTCTGTGGCATCACGCGCCCGGCCGGACGCCGAGCGCGGCGGTGCGGCTGGGCGCCTGGGCGCTGGGCATGATCCTGTGGCCGCGGCTCGCCGCGCCATTGCCCGCCTGGACGTCGCGGCCGAGATCGGCGCCACCTCCGGCGGCGGGCCGAGATCGTGGGCGTGTTCGTCAACCCGACGCTCGACGAGGTGACCCGCGCCGCCGACGACGTCGGGCCTGACGATGCTGCAGCTCCACGGCGACGAGGGCCCGGCGTTCTGCGCCGAGGCGGCGCGTCGCACCGGCTGCAAGGTGATCAAGGCCGCGCGCGTGCGCAGCCGCGCCGACATCCAGGCGCTGGCTGCCTTCCACACCGACTTCCACCTGCTCGACAGCTACGTGGCCGGGCGTCCCCGGCGGCACGGGCGAGACGTTCGCCTGGGAGCTCGCGCCGCGGCGCACCGCGCGAGGGTCCCGATGATCCTGTCCGGCGGCTGAACGCCGACAACGTCGCCGAGGCGATCGCCGCCGTGCGGCCCTACGCGGTCGACGTCGCCAGCGGCGTCGAGTGCGAGCCCGGGCGTCAAGGACGCGGCCAAGCTGGAGGCGTTCGCGCGGCGGTGACGCGCGACCGCAAGCGGCCGCGGCGCCGAGCGCCGACCGTGAGCGCGGTCGAGCACCGCTTCGGCCCCTACGGCGGCCAGTACGTGCCGGAGACGCTGATGCCGGCGCTGGCCGAGCTCGAACTTGCCTGGCTGCAGGCCCGCGACGATCCCGGCTTTAGGCAGAGCTCGACGCGCTGCTGCGCGACTACGTCGGCCGGCCCTCGCCGCTGTACCTCGCTCGGCGGCTGAGCGACGCCGCGGGCCACCCCGTCTATCTCAAGCGCGAGGACCTCAACCACACCGGCGCGCACAAGATCAACAACGCGCTCGGCCAGGCGCTACTTGCACAGCGTATGGGCAAGCGCCGGATCATCGCCGAGACCGGCGCCGGCCAGCACGGGGTCGCGTCGGCGACCGCGTGCGCGCTGCTCGACCTCGAGTGCATCGTCTACATGGGGACCGAGGACATGCGCCGCCAGCAGCCGAACGTCGAGCGGATGGGGCTGCTCGGCGCGCGGGTGGAGCCGGTGCAGGACGGCGCGCGGACGCTCAAGGAGGCGGTATCGGCGGCGATTCGCGACTGGGTTGCCAACGTGCACAGACACCCACTACATCATCGGCTCGTGCGTCGGGCCGGCGCCGTATCCGGTGCTCGTCCGTGAGCTGCAGCGCGTGATCGGCGACGAGGCGCGGGCGCAGGTTCTCGAGCGCGCCGGGCGGCTGCCCGAACGGGTCGTGGGCTGCGTCGGCGGCGGCTCGAACTCGATCGGCATGTTCACGCCGTTCGTCGACGACGCCGAGGTCGCAGCTGATCGGCGTCGAGGCGGCGGGGGAGGGGATCGAGTCCGGCCGGCACGGCGCGCCGCTGACCGCCGGCGGCCGGGCCGGCGTCCTGCACGGCGCCTACTCGGCGATCATGCAGGACGAGGACGGGCAGATCCTCGAGGCGCACTCGATCTCGGCCGGCCTTGACTACCCTGGCAGCGGCCCCGAGCACGCGTGGCTTCGCGACCAGGGGCGGGCGCACTATTTCGCGATCACCGACGGTCAGGCGCTGCGGGCGTTCGAGCAGACCGCCCGCCTGGAGGGGATCATCCCGGCGCTCGAGAGCGCGCACGCGATCGCCTGGGTGCTCGAGAACCCCGGCTCAGAGCTCGACCTGGTGTGCCTCTCGGGGCGCGGCGACAAGGACCTCGCCGAGGCGCTCGCTCGATGGACGGCATTGAACGGCTGAGCATAGCTGAGGCGTTCGCGCGCGCCCGCGCCGAACGGCCGCCGCGCGGCGCTGATGCCCTACTTGATGGGTGGCTTCCCGACCTGCGCGCCTCGCGCGAGATCGGCCTCGCCTACGCACGCGCGGGCGCCGATCTGGTGGAGCTCGGGGTCCCGTTCTCGGACCCGCTGGCCGACGGCCCCTTGATCCACGGCGCCGGGACGGCCGCGCTCGCCGCCGGGGCGACGCTGCCGGCAGTGCTCGAGGTCGGCGCCGCGATCGCAGAGCTCGTGCCGGTGATCGTCATGTGCTACGCGAACCCGATCTTCGCGCGCGGCCTCGAGCGGTTCCTCGACGCGCTCGTGCAGGCCGGCGCCAGCGGGGTGATCGTTCCCGACCTGCCGCTCGAGGAGGCCGAGCAGGCGCGCGCCGCCTGCGACGCCCGTGGGCTGGCGCTCGTGCCGCTGGTCGCGCCTACGACCCCCGACGCAAGACTGGCGAAGATCGGGGCGCTGGCACGCGGCTTTCTTTACACGGTCAGCGTCACAGGGACGACCGGCGAGCGCAGCGGCGTCGACGGCGGCCTCGAGGCGCTGATCGCCCGCGTACGGGCGCGCAGCACCGGTCCCGGTCGCCGTCGGGTTCGGGATCGGGACGCCCGAGCAGGCCGCCGCGGCCGCCGGCTGCGGGGCCGACGGGGTGATCGTCGGCAGCCGCCTCGTCCGCGCCGCCGGCGAGGCGCTGGAGCCGGCGCCGGCGGTCCTCGAACTGGTCGGGAGCTTCGCGGCGGCGCTGTCGGCGAGAGTAAGATCCCCCGGCGATGGGCCTGATTCTCACCGCCACAGCCGGTCTGTGCATCTGGATCGTTATCTGGTCTTTGAACGTCAGCGGTCTCGACGCGATCCTGCTCGCCATCGTGATGGTCCTGATCGCGATCGGCGTCCGGAACCTGCTTCCGTTCCTGCCCGGCCGGCGGGACTAACCGGTCACTCAGATGCGTAGCTGGTTGCTGGCGAGAACGCGCGCCTTCTGGCTGTGCGCAGGGGCCGCCCTGGCGCTCGCCGGATGCTCGTCGAACGCGACCGCGGGGACCTCGGCGGTGATCGTCAGCGGCAACAAGCTGACCGTCTACGCCAGCCAGCCGCCGTCGGGCTCGGGCGGCCAGCGGGCGACCGACACGCTTGACGCCGAGCAGCTCGCGCTCCAGCAGGCCGGCGGCAAGGCCGGCAGGTACACGGTCAAGCTCGTCAGGCTCGACGGCCGCGAGCTGTCTGACAACGCGCGCGCCGCGATCGAGGATCCGACCGCGATCGCCTATCTGGGCGAACTCCAGCCGGGGACCTCGCAGGTGTCTGTCGAGATCGTCAACCAGCAGGGTCTGCTCGAGATCAGCCCCGCCGACACGGCCATCTACCTGACCCAGCCGATTCCGCCCGGTGTCCGATTCGGTGTCGTCGTCGATCCGGGGAACTCCACCTACCACAAGACCTTCGCGCGGGTGGTCCCGAACTCCGGCAGCGAGGCCAAGGCGCTGGTGTCCGTCATGCAGTCCGAGGGGGTCTCGCGCCTATACGTCTCAGACGACGGCTCGCTGTACGGAGCGGCGGTGGCGCAGGAGGTCTCGCAGGCCGCCAAGGCGGCCGGGATCTCGCGCGCCGCGAGCCCGGCGGCAGCCGATGGCGTCTTCTACGGCGGGAGCCTGGTCAGCGCGGCGGCGCGCGCGGACGCGACCAAGGCAT
>CAVPFS010000030.1:0-8746 GCA_963703825.1 uncultured Solirubrobacterales bacterium
ACATGGGTCAATCCGAGACGTTGCATCTCGTCGTCGATGGTGACAAGCGGAACGGGGCGTCCGGTGGCGCCGTTGGCACAGCTCGAGAGGAGCGAAGCGGTCGGAGCGGCGGCGAGCGGCTCGTAGAACGCCGCGGCTCCGGCGGTGTCTGAGACCGCTGCCTCGATGCACTGGAGTGGCGGCCCCTGTGGAAGTCGTCGCCGTAGCGTCCCCGCTGCATTGGCGGATGGCTCGTAGCAGACAAGCAGCCGCAGGTTGGGGCATTGGCGCAGGGCCTCAAGACCCCAGTCACCGACATTTGCGCCAACATCGAGTGCGACGCGAATGTGCTCCCCTACCGCACCGAGGAGCCACGCCTCACCGTTGGTTCGGGGATCCATTCCCGGACGAGCCTCCGCTGTACCGCTGGAGCGTGGCCGCACGGCGGATCGCAAGCGCGGTGCGGCTGAGGCTCTGTGATTTTGCAGTGGTCCGATATACGCCCAGACGAGCGCGGTTCCAGCCCATACGCGCGACCTTGGGGGCTCGGGAGGTAGTCGTATTGGACAAGCGAAGATCAATCCGGGGAGGCCGAGCATGCTCTCGCTCTCACGTTCCGATGGGATGGAACGCCTGCTCCGCGGGAGCAGAGCATATCCGGGGACTGCCGACCGCTCTTCCCTTTATGGCCATAACTACTCGCCGAGGTCGCTGCGGGCAGGTCGAGTATCAAGCCGGCACGGTCTTCACGCCCGGGCCATTTAGAAGCGCCCGAACAGCCCCGAGCGTCGGCGCGGCGGGGCGAGGGGCGGCGGATCCGGGAGCTGCGCAGCCTCGATGATGGCCGCGGGCGCGAGCTCGGCCATCCAACGTGCTCGCTCGGCGCCGACGAGCTCAGTCGCGGCGGGGATCGCCCGGGACAACTGGGTCACCGGCCGCCAGCCGTCGGCGCGGTGCCCGTCTGAGGCAAGGGCGTGGACGAGCCCTTCCGAGCACAGCTCCTGCCCAGGCGCCGCGAGCGCGAGGCGCGGTCAGAAGCGAGCAACGAGCTGGCGTTTATCTGGAGCAGCACGCCCTCGGCCACCAGCTCTCGCAGTGGACGGTCGTCGGCCTGAAATTGACGGCTCCGCTCGGGATGGGCGAGCGTGATCCGAAAACCGCGCATCCGCAGCTCATACAGCAAGGTCTCCAGACCGGCGGTCACAGTAGGCGGCGTCTCGATCAGGAGGTCGGTGCCGCGCTGCCCATAGCCTGCGAGCCGGAGCTCGTCGTCGTCGGCATCGATTGCCCACGACAGCGCAACCTCGGCGCCACAGACGAGCTCGATGTCGATCCCCTCGCGGACGAGATTAGCCCGCAGTTCAGCGCACCGATCGGCGAGCTGATGAACGCCGACATCGGGGAAGTCTGAGCGCACATGAGGGGTCGCGACGATCGTTGCCGTGCCGCTGAGGGCGGCGGCACGGAGCATCGCGAGCGCGTCGGGCAGCTCGGACGGACCGTCGTCGATCCCGTGAAGGACATGCGCGTGGATGTCGACGTAGCCGCTCATCGTGGGCCGGCCAGACCGCGAAGCAACGCGTCTGTCTCGCGCCTCGCTGACGAGACTAGCCGCAGTTGACGCAGCGATCGGCCGAGCTGCGTACAGGCCCGGAAGCAGGTCCTGGTCGCAGTGCGCGCTGGATCATGAATGAGCACCAATAAGGGGAACGTGCATAGACGCCTCAGGCTGACACCGTCGGAGCGATCTGTGCGAGCACTGCATCGGTCTCGCGGGCTGCCCGCTCCCAGCCGAGCCCCCGGGCGCGGCCCAGCCCAGCGGCGGTCAGCTCGGTGCGCAGGGCCTCGTCAGTGAGCGCACGGAGGACCGCGTCGGCGACCGCCGGGGGATCATCGGGGTCGACGAGCAGCGCGGCGTCGCCACAGGTCTCACGCAGGGCATCGATGTCGGCTGCGACGACCGGGGTGCCGCAGGCCATCGACTCCAGACAGGTGAGCCCGAGGCCCTCGTATCGTGATGGGAGCACGAATGCGCGCGCGCCCGCGTACAGGCCCGGAAGCAGATCGTCGCGTACGTAGCCGAGCATGCGAACGCCGTTCGGGGGGGTCGCGCGAGCGAAGTAGGAGCGCGACTCGCCGGCCCAGACGAGATCGACTCCGACCGCATCGAGGACGCCGGCGGCGTGCGAGAGGACGGCCAGGTTCTTTCGTCGATCCGCGGTCGAGACCGTCAGCACGTAGGGGCGGGCGAGACCGAGGGCGGCCGCGGCGCGATCACGATCGGCGTTCGGTGTAAAGCGCTCGTCGACACCGCCGCGGATCACGATCACGCGTTCGGGATCTAGGCCGGCGAGCTCGATCAGCTCGCGCCTTGAGAACTCCGAGACCGTCAACACCCGCAGCGCCTGCCGCGCTGACCTCAAGCCGGCGGTTTGGTGCCACAGCGCGTACGCCCGCGAGTATGCAGCCGGCGCTCGAAGCACGGCGGCATCGTGCACCATCACAACATTGCGTGGCCAGGCAAGCGGCGCGAGGTTAGCGGGGGAGAAGACGATCGATGCGCGCAGCCGGCGCGCCTGCGCGGGCAGCACGAGCTGCTCCCACGCCTGGCCGAGGCCGCGGCCGACCGCCCACGGCGGCGGCTGGACAAGGCGGTAGCGCTCCGGAGCGAGCGCTTGCAGGCGCGGCAGCAGCTCCGCGGCCCAGCGTTCGACGCCGGTGATCGTGGCGCGGGTCGCGGCGCGGCGGTTGAGAAGGATCGGGCGGTTGCCGGCCCGGTCGCCGCTCAGATCGGGATCCCCCAGAGCGGAAACCACCGTTGGAGCTCGGCCTCGACCGGGAGCTCGGCGCCGATCTGGGCTCTCAGCACGAGCTCCCGCTCGTTGTCTCGCTGCTGTGGTCCGCCGGCGGGGACAAAGGGGTAGAAGGCCCCACGCTTGTAGTTGTAGATCCAGTAGATCCGCTGCTTGTCGGAGTCCTCAAAGGCGAACACCGCGCACAGCACGCGCTCGCCGTAGCCGCCCGCTTCAAGCGCGGTCGACACGGCGTTGATGCCCACGACGAGATCGTCGAAGTCCGGCCCGCGCAAGACCAGCCAGCTGAAGCCGTAGCTGTCGGCCGAGGTCTCGACCTTCGTGCCGCTGTCACTGGCGGTCGCGGTAACCACCTCCTCCATGTCGCGCACGATTGACCGGAAGTCGGCGGTCGAGAGCGCCTGGAAGACGATCGCCGCGGCCCCGCGGCTGACGATCTCAAGCGTCGTCTCGAGCGTCACGTAGGCGGTGCTGATCGCGAACAACCGGTCCGCGGCAGGCTTGGCCAGCTTGCGCTTACCGGTGAGTACGTCAAGGAGGCCCATGCCACGAATCCTGTTCTACGCGGTGCCCTGCAGCTGGGCCTCGTAGCGCGCCAGCGCCTCGAGCCGGGCTTGCAGCGGCGGGTGGGTCGAGAACACGTTGGCGATGCTCTGCTTGGCCTTCGGGGGGAAGATGTAGAACGCGGCCAGCTCGCCCGAAGCGGCTCGCAGGTCGCGCTGGGGGATCTGGTCCATCGAGCCGCTGATCTTCTGGAGCGCGACCATCAGCTCGCTGGGACGGCCGGTGATGATCGCCGAACCGCGATCGGCGGCGAACTCGCGATAGCGCGAAAGCGTCTGGATCAGGACGAAGGAGACCAGGTAGACGACGGCCGAGACGAGCATCACGACGAGGAACCCGGGACCGTTGTCCTCGCGATCGTCGAATCCGATGCCGAACCAGAAGCCCATCTGGACGATGAACGCGGCGATCGAGGCAAAGAAGCTCGCGACCGTCATCAGCAGCACATCGCGGTTGGCGATGTGGGTCAGCTCGTGCGCGAGGACGCCCTCGAGCTCGCCCGGCGAGAGCAGGCTCAGCAACCCGCTGGTCGCGCAGACGGTCGCCGTCGAAGGCGAGCGCCCGACCGCGAACGCGTTCGGCATCGCGGTGTCGGCGACCGCCACTCGGGGCTTCGGGAGGTCGGCCTGGATGCATAGGCGCTCGATCGTCGCGTGCAGCTGCGGCTGCTCTTCGGGCGTCACCTCGCGGGCCCCCATCGAGAACAGCGCGATCTTGTCCGAGGTGAAGTACTGGACCAGGAACAGAACGGCCGCAATCACGGCGACCGTGATCGCGCCCGCCCCGGCAGCGATCAGAACACCAATCAGGATCACGTAGACGAGTCCGAGCAAGAACATCGTCAACAGCATCCGAGCTTGAAGTCCGGAGTCGCGACCGAAGGACTTTGGTGCGGCCATGGCCCGTCGGATGTTGCCAGAACAGCTCACGCTGTTCATAAGGGTCTTCTAGGAAGTGCCTACTGTTCCAAACGTCCGCCTAGAACGTTCGGCCAGTGCGGCGCGATTGCTTTGAATTACGGCGGGTCGAGGTCGTACACTAGGCTAAGTCTGCTGTCGATAGGGGGAAGTTGCGAGCCACTCGCGCCTACATTGCCGGTTTCGGCACCGCCGGATCCATTCTCGCGTGCGCCGCGGTTTTATTCGTGATCGCGAGCACGGTGATCGCGCTGAACGGATGGCCAAAGCTGGCGCAGCTGACCTCCCCCGCCGCGGTTCGGATTACCCAGGCTTCGCCTAGCCAGCACGCGGGCAGCTCCAAGAGCGCCAAGGCCGGCGGGGCGGGATCAGCGACGGCGATCCTCGTCGCGTCGACGGGCACCAGAGGCGCCCGTGGCGGCGCTGGCACGGGCACCACCGGGGCAGGGCGCGCTGGCTCGCGCGGCGGCGGTTCGAAACATGGATCGAGCGGGTCTGGGTCGCGGTCAGGCAACGGCGGCGGCAGCGGCCGCGCGGTTCCCGGCGGCCATCGCGGCGCCGGCCAGGGCTCGGGTTCGAGTGGCTCGGGCACCGGCTCTGGCACTGGCAGCACCGGCGGTGGCACTGGCAGCACCGGCGGTGGCACTGGCAGCACCGGCGGCGGCACTGGCAGCACCGGCGGCGGCGCAGCCGGCAGCAGCAGTAACCGAAGTGGCCACGGCGGCGGCAGGAAGGTCGTCAACGGCAGCGGCCACGCCAACGGCACAGGCGGTGGCCACAGCCACGACAGAACCATCATCCGCGGAGCGCTCCATGGCCGCGATGCCCACGCCAATGGCAACGGCAATGGCGACGGGCACGGGAACAGCGGCCACGCTAATGGCAGCGGGAACAGGACCAGCGGCCACGGCAATGGGAACGGGCACGCGAAGGAACGGGCACGGGAACGGCCAAGGCAATGGCAATGGCAATGGCAATGCGAACGCCGCCGGCCACGGCAATGGCAACGGCGGCGGGGCCGCGTCGCCTCAGCAGTCTCCGGGCACCACCACAACCCCGAGCCAGCCGTCCGGCAGCCAGGGGGCCGGTCCCTCGTCGCAAGGTGACGGAAACGGTCACGGCGACGGCAACGGCGTGGGCAGCGGGAGCGGCGACGGCCACGCGAACGGGAACGGGAACGGGAACGACAACGGCAACGGCCACGGCTGAAGCCGACCCAGCTCCTAGGCCAGGGTTCCGAGACCGAACCGGGGTTATCTGAAGGTCAGTCGCTTGCGCTTGATGTGCCGCAAGCCCTTGGTGATCGTCAGCTTGGCCTTGAGCGAGTGCATGCGAGCGAGCATTCGCTTTCCGGTCCCGTCGAGAACGAGGCGGATCCTCCCACGCGAACCGTTCGCGATCGTCTTGTGAGCCTTCGCCAAAGTCACGGTCCGATGCTTTGAGGTCTTTGTCAGCTTTGCGGCGACTGAACATGTACCGCCAGCGGGGCCCGAGCACGAGAGCAAGATGGTTACCGTGCGTCGCTTGACCCTGATCCACCTGACGGTGGCGAGCCCACTGTTTGGCGTCGTCACCGTCGTTGGATTTGGCGTCGTTGATGTCGTCGCCAGCGGCCCGGGTAGGACTGTGACGGCGTGGTCGAACCAGGGGTCCGCCGTCGGATCGGTCGTGAAGAAGCTGTCCAGCAGGCCAGCAGCCTTTTCCCGCCCCTGGAGCGACGGGTGCGTGCCGTCTGATTCGAAGTCGGAGCACAGCCACACAAGGCCGTCGCTGCGAGGGATCGTCCCATCGGCCCAGAGATAAGGGCCCCATGCGACCCACGGAAGCGCTGTTGAACCATCGTCGATCCTCTCCGCCACAGTCCACTTGACCGCAAAGCCGCTCTCGTACGCGTAGGGCTCGGGGTTCAGCGACGTGACCGCATAGCCTGCGTACTCGCGACTCGAGAGGTACACCATCCGGAGGTTGGGGAAGTTTGCGCTCAGCATCGAGATGATCGTGTCCAGGTCTGACTCCAGATCCTGGGAGTCAGTCGGGAACGGGTTATTCTCGTTGCCGATCGCGTCATAGAGCCACACCGCCTGCACCTGATCGCCGGTCACGCCCGAGTCGGCGAGATCCGATTTGAGGATCCCGAGGTAGGAGGACTCGTTGTCGATGATCTTGGGGGCATCCCACTTGGGAGTCGCGCCGTTTACCAGTTCCACCTGCGGATTGCTCGTTAGCGTGCCGCCGACCTCGAGATCGCCAGCTTGCACCTCGTCGGTGGAGGTATCGTCGATGAGGCTCGCGAATTCGAGGTACGCGTTGGACATCCCAACTGACATCAGCACGATCCGCCCAGAGGGGCTGGGCGCACCATTGGCAGCCAGCGGTTGCACCTGCGAGGAGGCTGCCAGCCCCAGGCTCAGATAGCTGCTCGGCGGCGTGTTGGTTCCGCCCGGGTAAAGACCGCCCTCGTAGCCCTGATAGGTGCCTTGCCCGAGATCATCCAGCGGCGTAAATCCCACCGAGGTGTTCGAGCAGTTGGCACCAGTCGCGGTTAAGCTCGACGGCGTCGTCGCACCCTGCGAACCGCTGGCAGCCACAGCTGCCAGCAGCGCAGACACGGCTGCAGACACGGCGATGAGCTTTCTCATTGCATCATTCCCCCGCTGCAATTGGGGCGATCGCTGCGGGGACCGGGAACCTGCCGAGGGCAACTATGCCACAACCTCACCTTCAGCCTGCGACCTTCCCTAGAACTAACCCCCAAGCCGCCGCGGAGTCCCGGTAGTTCCTTGTATTGGTGAATGAGTTGCGGTACCGGTGGTTGCTGGCGGCGTGGTGCTGTGGCGATCGAGCTGTCTGGGGAGGAAGAGCGCGAGTTGCGGATGGTGTTGGGGACGCCGTCGGCGACGCAGCAGCAGGCGATACGGGCGGATCGTGTTGCGCGCGTCAGAGGGCGCGTCGAACACGCAGATCGCCGCTGAGGTGGGTGTGTCATTGCCGACGGTGGGTTGTGGCGACGCAATTTCTGTGAACGCGGTCTGGATGGTTTGGTCGACGCCCCGCGGTCTGGTCGCCCAAGGCAGATCGACGATGACGACCTTCGGCGTGACCCACGGCCTACGACGTCTCCGAACTGATCGCCGCGATCGAGCACTTACCCGGAACCGGCATTGATCTAACTGATTCCGGTGGACGAAAGCCTTCGCGCGCCCTAAAGTACCTGCGCAGGCGGTCGATATCTCGGACTAAAGGTGCGCGCCACGAAGGCATACATCGCCGGTTTTGGTACCGCAGGGTCGCTGCTGGCATGCGCCGCCGTGCTGTTCGTGATCGCCAGCGCGGTTGTCGCGCTCCGCGGCTGGCCGAAGATCGCCGGTCAGCCGTCGCCGTCCGCGGTCTCGATCAGCACCGGTGCCAACAAGAGCTCGCACGCCGCACGCAGCGTGCGGGCAGCGGTCGCGTTCGTCGTCTTGCCGGCGGCCACCGACAGGCGGCTCAGCCGCCATACGGCAGCCAGGCGGACGGCCCGTCACGCTTCCCGGTCACGCCCGCAGGCGCCGAGCTCCTCCGGTCAGGGGTCGGGGAGCGGTTCAACCGGAGGCGGCGGGTCGGCGCCGGGCGGTGCTCCGGCCGCTGGCGGAGGCAGCGGCTCTGGCTCGGGCGGCGGCAGCTCGTCGGGCGGCAGTGGTTCATCCGGCGGCTCGTCCGGCGGCATCACCGTCACCACACCCACGAGCCCTCCGGTCACGGTCACCGCACCCACCGGCACCGCGGGTGGCGCCGTCGGCAGCGTCAGCAACACGGCCGGCCAGGTGGTGTCTTCCACCGGTGCAGCCGCTGGCTCCGCCGTCGGCGGCAGCACCGGCGCGACGCTGAGAGCGCGACGAACAGCGCCGGCAATGCGGTCTCGCAGATCGGCGCCGGCGTCGGCAAGCTGCTTCGGCGGCTGATCAGCTCCGCGCGAGCTCGCGCGACAGAAGCGCAGGCTGACCGCCTGCAGCTCCTCGTCATGCTGGACCGACCGGTGGTGACCGCCCGGGACCTCGATCAGCCGGCTCGAGCCCGAGCGCAGCGTCTTGGCCAACTCGCGCGAGTGCTGTACCGGCACCCGCTCGTCGCCGCGGGCGTGCAGTAACAGGATCGGCACCTCGAGGGACTTCACCACCTCCTGCAGTTCGCCGGAGTCGAGCAGCTCGCTCAGCGCCGGCACGTCGGCCTCGAAGCCAAGGCTCCCACGCTCCAGCCCGCGGCGCAGCGTGCCGGTGCTCGCCGGGCAGATCGCGACCACGGCGCCCGCGCGCGCCTCGCCGGCCGCCCGTAGCGCGAGGTGGCCGCCCATGCTCGAGCCGCGCAGTCCCACGGCGCGGCCGGGTCGCCGAGCTCGGCGCGCAGCAGGCCAACCATCGAGACGACGTCCTGCACCGCGCGGCCGTCCATCGGTGCTGCGCTCTCGCCGTGACCGCGCTGGTCGAATGACAGCGG
>CAVPFS010000031.1:0-42821 GCA_963703825.1 uncultured Solirubrobacterales bacterium
TCAGCAAGGAGCAAGTTACGAGCGGTGACGATCAGCCACGGCCGGGCATCGGCGGTTGGGACATCCGCGAGCCGACGCCAGGCAATTGCCATCGCCTCGGCCGCGATGCCGTCCGGATCACGTGCGCCCCGACGACGCGCGTACGTGGATATGAAGTCCAGGTGCGCGAAAATCTCGGCAAACCGGGCCTCAACAGCGTTGCGATCGCCCTCGGTAATCCCTCGCCATGACCCCTACTGTCGATTTCAGCCCAGATCGTTACAGCGGGCGCCGGGAAAGCCTCTGGGCCTTCGTTTTCGGCGCGTCGTGCGCACGGCGTACCTCAGTGGATGTGCTCAGCCTCGTCCGGGACCACGACCCAACCGTGCTTGCGCTCCTCCCAGACCGAGACCTGCGGCCGCGGAAAAGCCGGGTCGGCGAAGGCCCCGACCGGGATCTCGGCGTCCTCATCCGAGTGGCGGATGAACTGCTTCGATTGGCCGCTGATGGTGACGCTCTGCGCCGGGAAGCGCGACTGGTAGCCATAGGAGCTGCCGGTCCGGCGCTGGCAGGCGAGACAGTGGCAGATCGACACGCGCACGGGATCGCCGGTGACCACCGCCTGAAGCTGTCCACAGCTGCAGCTTGCGCGCCGTTCTGGCACGCCCCGCACGGTATCAGCGGCGATGCGCCGTAAGGGCGAGAGGAGCATACGCACGTCACCCAGCTCACCCCCCGGATCCGAGGTGAGGCGCTCAGATGCGCTGGACACGTCGGGCCGTGACCAGGCAAGCGACGGTGCTAGAGCGGATCGGCCGGCCGAGCCTATGGTGGAGGTTTTGGTTCTCGCGGCGCCGGTGACGGCGATACTCCTCAGCGACCTCGTTGAAGACCCCGCCGTGGCGACCCGCCTGAGCTGCCCGTGACATGCGCGGACGGTAGATGACAACCAGGACGAGGCTATGCGCGACGACCAATCAGCTCTACAGCTGCGGCGACAAGCTCAGCATTGTCAGCGGCGACGCGACCGTTGGGCAACACGAGTGTGTCCTCGAGGCCGACCCGAACGTCCACTCCTACCGCGGCGCCGGCCGACACCACCTCCCATGTCCGCTCACCGGAGCCGTGCCTAAGCTGTGGGACGCCCTCGGGGATGAGCTGCGCGGTGGCAACCGCCTCCTCCACGCCGCCGACGACCTCCACGAGCGCTCGCAGCGCTCGGTGTGCGAATGGGCTGCGGGCGAACTCTTCGGCGTCGCCCGGTGTCGCGAGACCTGCCTCCACGGCGATGTCGGCGTGCAACGCCGCCCGCACGATCCCACCCCAGCCAAGCTCCGAGACATTCACTGAGACGAAGTCGGGTGCTCGCCGCCACGTCTGGATCGCGGCCGCGCGCGCGAACGGGTCAGGATCGATTGCCTCCGAGGTCGAAAGCCCCACCGGCATCCCCGTGAACCGCGGCACGGATCGCAGCGACCGCGGCGTCACAGGCGCGCGCGTTCATCGTCTCAATCCCACCGTTATCGCGCGGATGCAGGTGGACGGCGAACGCACCAGCCTGGCGAACGGCGACCGCGTCGCTGGCGAGTTCGGCTGGCGTCTGCGGTACCGCCTGGGCTCCGACGGGCGCGCCCGCCATTCAAGCAAGCCTTGACTGCCATCTCAGCCGCCACCAGCCCCAACAGCGATCACCACAGACCGGCGAACTGTACGGGTCGACGCGCTGGGCCCAGTCGTCGCGGGGCGGGGACTGAAACACGATCCGTTTGAGCTCGACCAGCGCGTGGCCTCCGAGACGCAGTGCGGTCTGAAAGCCCTCCAGGCCGAGTTCGCCGGCGTCGAGCGACCGCCGGAGTTCGTTGAGTGCGGTCGCTCCCCGTCGAGCGCCTGGTCGCGCGGAGCGTCGAGGAGGACAGGTGCCGCGGGCGCTGAAGGCCATGGGCGAGACGGACATAACGTTCGCGCTCGGGCGTCGAACCTCGAGCGGCAACGACCGACTGCTGGCCTGCAGTCGCTTGAGAACAGCGGCAGCCAGCAGTTCGTTTGCACGGGCCTCGATTCGGGTTCCGCGACCCGGCCGGCGAACAGTGCCCGTACCGAGCGGGTGCGAGCACCGCGCCGCGCTCCTCGACGACTCGTCGGCGAACCCGGCGGGATCCGAAGCGGCGGCGCCGACCAGAGAGAAGACTCCCCGGGGAGTAGCGCATCCGAGCCGACGGAGCGAGAACGCGGCAGCGAACGGACACGTCGACCGGGCGCGGCGGGGCGCCATCAGCGCGCGGGCGCTCCGAGACCAGCCAGTCCGCTCGTCGGCGGAGATCTTCACGCTGCGCGCGGCGGGGTTCTCGGACATGTCGGCTTATCATCGTAGCCGCGGTCGACCGTGCTCTGTCGGTCCCCGGGTTCGACCTCCATCTCGACCCGAGACGGGCGGCCGGGAACCAGCGCACCAGTGGCTCGCTGCTTGTCGGATCCGCGCATACGGATTGGCGGGCGCTGGCGGACGTCAGCGAGGTTGGAGAACCGCGCAGGATGCGCGCCGCCGTATCGCGGCCGTCTGGTGCCGACGACATCAGCCTCGCGAGACGGCGCCGCGGGCGGGCCGGGGAGCATGATCGCGTCGCAGTCAAACTCCTTCGCGCCGTCGGGGATCGCCCGATGGGGCGCACCGAAGAGCACCGTGAGGTCCGCCGGCGCTTCCACGAGGCACGCCGCCCGTTCGAGATCGGCACGCGCGCGGTCGAGCAGGACGTCATTCCAGACGCTCGTTCCTCGGGGCCAGCGCGTGACCCACCGCAACGGTGCTTCCAACTCGACCACGACCACGATCGTCAGGCGGCACCGGTCTTGCTCGGCCAGCAGATCGGCGGCGACGATCGCCTGATCTCCCTCCGACGTTCCGTCGTAGGCCACAAGGAGGTGACGGTAGGCAATGCCCCGCAGCGTAACGGCGGAGATGGCATTTGACAGCTGCTCTCGCCTGCAGTCGGTTTGGTCGTCGCGTGCCGTGCAGGTACGATCGGCTTGACCTCCGATTTGTGCTTGGGTGTCGAGCTAGCGGTCGATCGGTGCTGGGCGGCCGAGGTGGAAGCCTTGAGCGAAGTTCACGCCGTATTCCTTCACGAGCGCCAATGTTTCGGCGTCCTCGACGCCCTCGGCGATCGTTTCGTAGCCGAAGTCCCGGGCCAGTCCAACGATCGCCCTGACGAGATGTTGGTTATCCCGATTGGTCGCGAGGTCGCGCACGAAATCAACGTCGACCTTCAGGTAGGTGATGGGCAGCCTCTTCAGGTACGTGAAGCTGCCAAACCCGGTGCCAAAGTCGTCGAGCGCGAGCTGGCAGCCGATCGCAGGTTAGTCCGCGCGCAAGGACCTCTCCCGCCTCAATGTTCTGCATCAGCGCTGTCTCGGTGATCTCGAACACAATGTTCGCCGGATCCGTGTGCGCCTCGCGCAGTTCTCGCTCGATCACCGGAAGCAGGTCGAGGTGGCCGAGTGTGGCCGCCGAGAGGTTCACTTCGAAGCGCTGGCCGCAGGCGGCGAGGCGGATTGCTTGAACGACGACCCAACGGTCGATCTCAGATATCAGTCCGTACTGCTCAGCGACCGGCAGAAAGCTCCCGGGCAAGATGATCTCGCCGCTTCGTCCCACCATGCGCAATAGCAGCTCCTGACTTGGCTCGCCGCCGGTGAGGGGAAAGATCGGTTGTGAGTACAACGTCATCCTGTCTTCGTCGAGCGCGTCCCGGATGCGACCTACCCAAGCGATCTTGTCCAACTCGCGCTGGCGTCGCTCCGCCTCGGAGTTCTCTGCGCTCGTGTCGCGAAACACAACGACTGCACCCCCTATCGCCGCCCCTGCCCGCAGCGGCGCTGCCGAATAGGCGACCGGACAGATCGTGCCGTCCTTGCGCGTAAACGCTTCATGAGCCATGCGAACGTCCCGACCGTCGGTCCTGACCCTCAACAGAGCGCACTCAGCCTCCGGGTGCGGCGACCCGTCCGCATGCTGGAAATGGATGGCGGCGTGCATCGGTTTGCCCAGCAATTCCTGCTCACTCCAGCCGAGCATCTGTGAAGCTGCCGAGTTCATGAGCGTCAGGCGCCCATCGCCGTCTAGTACATAAAGGCCCTCCACCATCGTGTCCATCACGGCCGCGCGAAGACGATCGGCCTCCTCACGCTCGGTGATGTCGACCACGACGACCCCGATCCCGATCACCTGGTCCTCGATCCGGACTGGGTAGCAGCTCGCCAGCCAAAAGCGGTGACCGCCGGCGGAGGACAGCTCGCGCTCCACCTCGACGTTGACGACCGGCTCCCCGGTCTCTAACACTTGGCGATAAACGCCTTCCATCTGCGACCAGAGGTCCGGAATCACCTCCGCGACCGTCCGGCCGATTAGCTCCTCAGGGCCACAACCGCTGACCTCAGCGAGAGTCGCGTTCACGCGCACGATGCGAAACGCACGGTCCACGAATGCAAAACCCACCGGCGCCGCAGACTGAAGCGTCTCCACCAGATCGAGTGACTCGGCTGTCTGCCTCAGCGCCTCGGAGAGCTCGGTCACGTCCTGGACAGAGCCAACCAGCCGCGATGGCCGACCATCGCCCTCCACCGCGACGTCCGAGAGGGAACGCAACACGTGCACGGTCCCATCAGGCCACGAAATTCGATATGAGACGTCGGGCAGAGTTCCGCGTTGCCTGGCTGAATCGAGCTCCCGCTGCACACGCTCGCGGTCATCGGGATGTATTCGTCCAGCAACGTACGCCGGCGTGGGCGTGACCTCGCCCGGCTTCAAGCCCAGTAGGCGGAACATGTTGTCCGACCACAGGAGCTCGTCGGTTTCCAGATTCCAGTCCCAGCTACCAGTTTGTGCGAGCTCCTCGGCACGTTCCAAGACCAGCCGCCCAGGACAGTCTCTTTCCACTAGCGATGATCCTGACTCGGCGCCTCCGTTCACTTCGGCGCTGGTACGAATATCGGCCATGTAATGGCCTCCCTTCTGGCCCCACCAAAACTGACCGTTGGGGCCGAGTTGGATCGATGCGGCTGATTTCCCTGAATCCCGCGGCCGCAAGTCGGATCGCCGCGCCTAACGCGGTTGCAACAGATGATACGTGCCGCTGTCAAGTGCCCACCAGTCGCGGAGCTGCGGCCACGATTAGCGGTCGGCGACGAGCTGCTGGTGGCAGCGACGGTGTACGCCGAGAGCATCGTGCGGCCGCCTGCAACAAGGCACCGAAGCGACTCTCGATGAGTTCTTCGAAGCAGCCGGGATCTCGATCGCCCCGATCGATCGCGCGGTCGCTCGACGCGCGGCAGAGCTACGAGCCGAACATCAGTCGCTGCGGCTCCCGGACGCGATGTCGCTTGCGATGGCGATCGTGACCGACTCGGCGCTGCTCGCGCCAAAGCGTCAGCGCGAGGCCGTTCTTGTCGTCGCTCAATCCGTTGACACACTTTCGCCCGCGAGTGCGATTTATCAGCAGTGGGACCCAATTACGCCAACGCACCAGACGCAGAGCTGATCGGCGCAGGCCGCGCTGATGCATTTGCGGTGGTCTACGACCGGCATGCCGCGGCGATCTACAACTGGGCCCGGTCGAGGGTCGGCGACCACGCCGCCGATCTCACCGCCGAGACGTTCGCCCGCGCCTGGCTCTCCCGGGGCTCGTTCAGGGACGGTGCCGAGGGCTCCGCGTTTCCGTGGCTGCTGGGCATCGCGCAAAACCTGCTGCGCGACTCGCTGCGCAGACAGCGGATCGAGGACAGGGCGAGGGCACGGCTCGGGCTGCCGCGAGAGCTTGCGACCGATGCGGGCTACGAGCTCGTGGAGGAGCGGCTGTCGCTGCCCGAGGCCGCGCTGAAGGCGATCGCCGACCTGCCCGAGGCCGACCGCCAGGTGCTCGACCTGCGCGTCGTCGAGGGACGGCCCTACAACGAGATAGCGGCGGAGCTGAGCTGCACCCAGGTCGCCGCGCGCCTCCGGGTCTCACGCGCACTACGCCGTCTGAACATCGCAATCGGAGGAAACCAATGAGAACCGATATCCCCGACATCCTCGACACCTACCGCAACCAACTCCACGCCGCGATCGAGCGCGATCTCGCCCGCGGCACCCGCACCGGCCGCTTGAAGCGCCGGGCGCTGGCGCTGAGCGTGCCGGCCACAGCGGTGGCCGCCATCACCGCGACCGTGCTCCTGACCGCCGGCGGTGCCTCCGGGCCGAGCTCGGCGAGCGCCGCGATCATCCGCCACGTCCGTGCCGAGCTGACCGCCCCGCCCGGCCAGATCCTGCACGAGTCCGCCACCGTCACGCTCCCCGATGGTTCCTCGATGCCGTTCGAGCTCTGGGTGCAGACCGGCGGGACGGGCGTCTACCGCGTGATCAAGTTCGGGCAGGAGGTCAGCCTCTCGGACACCAAGAACGAGATCTACGACGCGTCGACGAACACGGTCACGGTCTCGCCGCTCCCGCCGGCGATCCACCAGCTCGAGGTCTCAAAGGGGGGCGACCCGGCGGCCGAACTGAAGCGGATGGTCGAGTCGGGCCAGGCCACCGCGACGCCGACCACGTACAACGGGACCGCCGGCGTACAAGCTCAGCGTGAACTCGTCCAGTGACACGCTCCTGAACGGCACCGCGTACGTCGCCCGGAGCGACTACCGGCCGCTCGAGCTCGACTCCGCCGCGCATCCCGGCGGGAAAGTCGTGTTCTCGGCCTACCAGTACCTCCCCGCGACCCCGGCCAACGACGCCCTGCTCGCCGTCACGAGCGCTCATCCGGGCGCGACGGTCGTGAACCAGCCGTGAACCAGCCGCTGAGATGGCCCGCTGGGTTCTCGAAGGACCGTTGCGGAGCGTCGAGGACACCGTGCCGGGCGATATCGAGATGTTCCCCGGCATGCTCGCGCGACTCTTCAGCGGGCAGAACACCGGCAAGCTCGCACTCGAACTCCGCTCAACAAGAGGCCAGACATGACCACCGTGCTCGACCGCTTCCGGCTCGACGACATGCGGCGGGGGCGTTAGGCGCGCGCGTCGGCTGGCAGGCTGAGAAGCTGGGCGCTTTGTTCCCATAGGCTCCGTGCGAGGTTGTCGTCCTGGGCCTGGGCGCTCGGAGCGACCACCTTCTCGTCCTCGATGTACTTCCCGGTGAGGGCAGCGGCGTCGCCCGATAGGGCGAGCCACACCAGCGAGCGGGCGCCGCGCTCCGGGGAGCGGAGGAAGGGCGCACCCAGCGTGGCGATGACTCTCCAGATTCCGTTTTCGTTCTTGGCGAAGCCGGTTCGCACGACGCCGGGGTGAAAGCAGTTGGCGTTCAGCTCCGGCGCGCGCCTGGCCAGCTCGCGCGTGAACAGGATGTTGCACAGCTTCGAGGTGCCGTAAACGCGTGGCGAGTAGGACTTCTCCGACTGCAGGTCGTCAAGATCCAGGCGCCCGGACCGGTGGGCGCCGGAAGCGGTGGTCACGACGCGGCCGCCGGCAAGGCGGTCTCGCAGCAGGTTCGTGAGCAGGAACGGTGCGAGATGGTTGAGCGCGAAGGTCTGCTCCAAGCCCTCAGCGGTCTCCTTGCGCGAGGCGAACAGTGCCCCCGCGTTGTTGGCAAGGACGTCGATGTGCTCGTAGCGCCCACGGATCTCGTCGGCCAGCGCCCGGACGTTGGACATCAGCGATAGGTCGGACACGTGCCCGTGGACCCGTCCGCCGCCTCCGGCTGTCGTGGCTTGTTCAGCGACCAACCGGACGCGCTCGGGATCGCGTCCCACGAGGACGACCTCGGCTCCTCGTCGGGCGAGCTCGATCGCGGCCGCTCGCCCGATGCCACGAGTGGCTCCCGTGAGCACGACGACAATCACGCATCTGACCTTACCCGCGGGCGGACTGTCCGACAGTCGTTACCCGGCTGTAAGTGGTCGGAGGATTGCCTCGACCTCGTCATGCCCCGGGTTGTTGAGGTACCGGTGAGCGGATTGGCAGAGATCCAGAGCGGTCCGGCCGTGCTCGTCGCGAAGCTTGGGATCGGCTCCGTGCTCGAGTAGCCGGCGGACGCTTTGCGGCCGCCCGTTCTGGGCCGCGAGTCGAAGTGCCTGCCGGCCGAACCGCTCATCGGCAGCGTCGACGGGGGTCTGGGCCTCGATGAGCTGGTCGATCACCGGGAGGCGCTGGTGGTCGGCGGCGAAGCCGAGCGCACGAATCCGAGCTTGCAGGGGAGTGTCGGGGGTAAGCCAGCCAGTGATGTCGCCGATGGCGGCGGCACTCTCGATGCCGTGCGGCTGAGCGCCGGCCTTGACCAGCAGATCCAGAACCTCGGTCATCCCGAACACCGCGGCGTGCATGAGCGCGGTCCCGCCGGGTACAGCGCCTGCGTCGGTCGCCCGCGCTTCGATGTCCGCTCCAGCGTCGATCAGCACTTGCGCTATCTCGGCGTCGCCGTAGCTGGCCGCGGTTATCAGCGGCGTTTCGAAGTCGCCGGGCAGCCCATCGGCCGGCGCGCCGGCGTCGATCAGTGCCGCGGCGACCCGGCCGGTCCCGGGTAGGTCCGCTGGTAGCCCGAGTCGCTCGTGGTCAAAGCCGATCATGGCGATGTAGTTGAGCGGGTTGGCGCCGAGCCGATGGTCGGCCCAGTTGACCATTGGGCTGACCGCCAGGTCTGGGTCCTCGGCCAGCAGTGACGAGAGCCGATCGAGATCCCGGCTGTTGAAAACCGTCAGGCGCTCGACCTCGCGCTTGAGCTTGGGCCAGCTCTCAAACCCGTACTCGCGGGCGATCGCCAGCTGCGCCGAGGCCAGGATCAGTCGATCCGATACGGCGTGGATGCGAGCCTGGGCCTCCGCGTCTCCGCGGGTCGCTTCGCGGAGCAGGTCCTTGGCCTGGTGGCGCAGCTGCTCGAGATCAGGCCGGGCGGGGAGATATGTCCTGACGACTCCTTCGAAGCGCCCGTGGTCCGCGTCGGGCCGAAAGAGATCGTCAACCGAATTTGTCCACAACTGCGGTGGAGGTGGACTCAGTCCTTCCCGCGGACCCGGCAGTGTCCTCCGACACTGTCGGAGATCCTACCCGTGGCGATGCCGCTCCGGATGTTTCGGGGACGACCTAGGCATGTCCGAGAGCCGCTGGCTCCGCGTAGGTTGTGGTGGCCGTCAGTAGTGCCTGAATTGAGGCGGTGATCCGGTCCGCTACAACGGACGGCACGAGCGGACGCCACACCGGCACATCCGCGGATGACCCGCCACGGCGAGCAGTCGCCGCCAGCGGTCGTCAGCGCTGTAGCCGCCGCTCGATTGCGAGGCTGACGCGCCTGACGGCTTCGCCGTAGGCTCTGCTCGCGGTTTCTGGCAGCGGCAGCGGGGAGCGCCCGGCCGACAGGGCGCGCTTTCGCCATGCCGGCTGGTGGTCGTCGTGCGACGCGCTTCGGTCGCGGCCCATCGCGGCCACGGCCGCGTCGTCCATCGCGGACGCTTTCCCTGCGGAGACCCAGGCGAGGCGGAACGCGAGACCGGCCGCGAGGTACATGAAGCTCGCGAGTTCGTGCTCACGCGCCCCAGTGCGGCGCGCGACTAACCGGAGCGAGAGGCCGAGCGCGACGAGGCTCTTGGCGGTACGAAAGTAGAGCCCCGGACGCCCGCGGCTGAGCGCTTGGGCGGCATCTCCCAGCCGCCGCTCGCCGAGCGCCGAGATCGAGAGCTCGGTCAGCATCGAGGCGGTCTCTATCGCGCCGAGCGCCCTGCGGGTCGGGTGTCCGTGTGGGAGGCCGCTTGCGACGAGCACGAGGCGGGTCGCGGCCGCCCCTGTGGCAGTCGCGGTGGCGACGAATGCCGGTCCGAGGATCGTGCGGCTGCGCGCCCACACCGGGACCGCCGTACAGGCGAGCAGCACGCCGGTGTAGGAGCCCAGGTAGCTGCCGAACAACGACGTGAGCGCCCCCAGCGAGCGCGCGGCCTTCGGCCGCCCGATCAGGTCGCAACCCACCGCGAGTGCACCCGAGCCGCTGAACGCGACCAGGCACCAGGCGCCGGTGTTCATCGGCGAGCGCGGCTTGAAGATCCTCATCATGTTCAGGAACCGCTCGGGGCGTCCGAGATCGGCGATCAAGAGGACGGGCGCGGGTGCGACGGCGCCGAGGGCGACCTTGCGCGCGATCGCGGCGGAGCGGTGGTCGCCTGCCGTGTCGCACGCGAGCGCGACGAACGCCGAGCCGGATGCCATCCCGCCGACCCAGAAGTAGGCCGCCACTTCCCAGCTCCATACCGGTGCATGAATGAACGGCCCGTGGATCTCCGAGACCGGCGCGCCGCGCATCCTCCGGTTCGCCTCCGCGACCTCCCCGGGAGCTGGCTGGGCACGGGCGTAGCCAGTGTCGCGCGCCTGTACAGAAACGACCACCTAGCGTCGCCAAAGTTAGAACGCGCGAGCGCGACTGGCGCGCCGGGCTTGGCGGCGTTCCACGAGGCCGGCCCGCCGCGCGCGCCCAGCGCCGGCTGGATGTCGCGGGTCTCGGTGTCGTGGTCGGCCACCCACTCGGTCTCGCGGCCACGGGTCGTGTCCGGAGGCTCGTGCTCTGAAGCCAGCTTCGCCGCCTCGCCGCGGTGCTCGAGCGTTCCCTCCCAGCGGTGCTCGGTGTTCACCAGGTCCCCCCTCCAGGAGTCCTGCGGGCGCGCCGTGCGGCCGTGACGAACGCGAGGACCGCGCCCGCGCTCGCGAGGAGACCGGCGGCGACCGCGGCCACTGTGGCCGGGACCACGTTCTCCTGCACAGGCGAGTCCGCGTTTGCCGGCAGTCCGTAGCGCTCGGGCGGTTCGGTCAACAGGAAGAAGGCGCCAAGACCGCCGGCCAGCTGCTCTTCGGGCTCGTCGCCAGCTCCGTACAGGTAGGCGCCTTCGATGCCGCGCAAATGCAGCTCGGCGACCCGGCGAGAGGCGATCTCCACAAGCTCCTCGTGGGGGCCGAACTGGATCGAGTCAGTCGGGCAGGACTTCGCGCACGCGGGCTCCAGTCCGTCCTCGAGGCGGTCATAACAGAGCGTGCACTTGCCGGCGCGCCCGTCCTCGGGGTCGCGATCGACCACGCCGAACGGGCACGCCGGCACGCAGTAGCCGCACCCGTTACACACGTCGGGCTGCAGCACCACCGTCTGATGCTCGGTGCGGATCAGCGCGCCGGTGGGGCAGGCATCGAGACAGCCCGCGTTGGTGCAGTGCTTGCAGACGTCGGACATGAACACCCAATCGCCCATCTTGCGTACCGCCTCGGCGACGTCAACGACGCCCGACGCGGGCTGAGCAGCTTCCACGAGGTCGATTGCGCCGGCGGCCGGGATCGCCGGCAACTTGCCCCCGTCTCCGGCATCGAGCGCGCGCTGCGCCTCTTGCTTGAGCTGCGGCGAGGGCTCGAACAGCTCGACGAACCGGACGTGGCGCCACGTCGACGCGGAGAGATCCCCCGTGTGGTCGTAGGAGACGCCCTTGCCGGACTGCGAGCCGTCCGCCGGCAGATCATTCCACTGCTTGCAGGCGACCTCGCAGGCCTTGCAGCCGATGCACACCGTTGTGTCAGTGAAGAAGCCCATCCGCTGCGCGCCAGGGCGATGGACGGCGATCTCGGTGTCCGGGACGCTGGTGCTCACTGGCTCGCCTCCTTGGGATTCTCGGCCACCGGGTCGTCCTCGTTTGGCCGGACGTGATGTCCCTCGAGTGCGGCGCCGGCCAGCCGCGCGGTGCTCGCGCCCTGCCTGCGGCCGGCCCGTACGTCGCACGTGAACGCCTTGTCGTCCTGGATCGACACGTTCGGGTCGCCCGACAGGGAGACAAGCTCGTTGGCCGTGTCACCGCGTGAGAGTCCGCTGTAGCCCCAGTGCCACGGCAGCGCTATCTGGTGAATCACCCGCCCGTCCACCCGCAGCGGCCGGATGCGGTCAGTCACCTTGGCCCGTGCCTCGATCTCTGCCCGCGCGGTGATGATCGTCATCCATTCGCCGTCCTCGATCCCCCGGTCGGCGGCGAGCTGCGGATCGATCTCGGCAAACATCTCAGGCTGCAGTTCCACCAGCCACGGGACCGTGCGGCTCATTCCGCCCGCCGTGTGGTGCTCGGTGAGCCGGAAGGTCGTCGCCACCAGCGGGTAGCGCGGGTCCCCAGCCGCGTGGTATGGGTTCTCGGGGCGGTGCCAGCGGATCGCAGCCGGGTTGCCATCCAGCTTCGGGTAGAGGAGGTTGGCGATCGGCGACTCGAGCGGCTCGTAGTACGTGGGCAGCGGCCCGTCGAGCAGACCGCTGGGCGAGTACAGCCAGCCGCGGCCGTCGCCCATCATGATGAACGGGTCCGTCCCGCCGATGGCGTCCATACCTAGAGCGTCCGGCGCGGGGCGATAGTCCGGTTGCTTGTCGACGGGAAAGTCTGGGACGTCGTATCCCGCCCAGCGACGCTGCCCCTCGTCCCACCACACGTAGCGCTTGCGCTCAGACCATGGCCTGCCCTGCGGATCGGCGCTGGCGCGGTTGTAGAGGATCCGGCGGTTCGCGGGCCACGCCCACGCCCACTCTGGCGAGACGATCCCGCCCTCGGCGCTGATGTCACCGGGGTTGCGCCGGCGCGCCTGATTGACGCCATCCTTGTAAATACCGGAGTAGATCCAGCAGCCGCAGGCAGTCGAGCCATCGCTGCGCAACTCGTCGAACGAGCTAACAGGCCTACCCGACGCGACGTCGTAGCCATTGATCTCCTTGATCACGGCCTCCACGTCGGGCTCGCGCTCTTCGCCGCGCTCCGGGTAATCCCACTTCACATTCACGATCGGCCAATCCCGCTCGCGCTCCGACCCGGCGTAGTGCGCTTTGACCCGTTTGGCCAGATGGTGCATGAACCACAGCTCCGAACGCGCGTCACCAGGCGGATGCAGCGCCTTGTCCCGGAACTGCACCAGGCGCTGAGTGTTGGTGAACGTCCCCTCCTTCTCGATGTGCGAGGCGGCGGGCATCAGGAACACCTCGGTCTGAATCGCCTCGGGACGCAGCTCGCCTGACTGCACCTCCGGCGAGTCGCGCCAGAAAGTAGCGGTCTCGATCTCGGCCAGATCGCGCACGACCAGCCACTTGAGCCTGGCCAGTGCGCGCCGCTGAAGCCCGGCGTGCGGAGAGCCGACCGCCGGGTTCTGACCCATCACGAACAGGCCCTCCAGCCCGCCGTCCAGGGCGCGGAGCATTGTCGAGAAGTGGGAGTGGTTGCCGGTCAGTTTCGGTAGCGAGCCGAAGCCGTAATCGTTCTCCTGCGTTGCCGCCTCGCCGAACCACGCCTTAAGCAGCGAGACGATGTAGGCGTCAAAGTGAGACCACCAGCCGCGATCCGCCTTGCCGGCGCCGATGTACTCCGCGAGCGTCAAGTGACCCTCGCGAGTCCTCGGCATGTGCAGATAGCCTGGCAGCAGGTCATACAAGGTCGGGATGTCGGTCGAGCCTTGGATTGACGCATGCCCGCGCATCGCCATGATGCCGCCGCCCGGCCGGCCTACATTGCCCAGCAGCAACTGGAGGATCGCCGCGCTGCGGACCATCTGCACGGCCTCGGAATGTTGCGTCCACCCGTTCGCGTAGCAGAACGCGCTCGTGCGCTCGCGCCCCGAGTTGGCGATCAGCGCATCGGCCACCGCCATGAACTCCTCACGGGAGATCCCACAGATGCGCTGCACCATCTCCGGCGTGTAGCGGGCGAAGTGCCGGCGCAGGATCTGAAAGACGCACCGTGGGTCCTCGAGCGTCTCGTCGTGCTCGAGACCGTCTACTGACATCCCCGCGCCGGTGTGCTCGCTGAACGCCTGTGAGGCGTGCTCATGCGGCCCAGCCGAGAAGTTGACGCTGGAGCCCCCATACATCCACGACGTCGGGTCATAGGCGCCGCTCTCGGGGTCGTAGCCCGAGAACACGCCTTCGAGGTCCTCGGTGTCCCGAAAGCTCTCGTCGACGATCGCGCTCGCGTTCGTGTAGTTGACGACGTACTCCTTGAAGTACGACTCAGTCTCGATCACGTGGCGGATGATTCCGCCGAGGAAGGCGATGTCGGTCCCCGCCCGGATCGGGACGTACAGGTCGGCCATCTGGCTCGTGCGGCCATAGCGCGGATCGACGTGAATGACTCGCGCCCCCCGCTCCTTGGCCTTCATCACCCAACGGAACCCAACCGGGTGCGCCTCGGCCATGTTCCCGCCCTCGATCACGATGCAATCGGAGTTCTGGAGGTCCTGCTGGAAGTTTGTGGCGCCGCCGCGCCCGAACGAGCTCCCCAGACCGGGGACCGTGGAGCTGTGTCATATCCGCGCCTGATTCTCGATCTGGATCGCCCCCATCGCGGTGAACAGCTTCTTGATCAGATAGTTCTCCTCGTTGTCCAGCGTCGCCCCGCCCAGGTGAGCGAACCCCAGCGTGCGGTCCACCCGCCAGCCGTGGCGGTCGGTGTCCTGCCAGCCGGTTTCGCGTGCAGCGATCACCCGCTCGGCGATCATGTCCATCGCCTGGTCGAGCTCCAGTTGCACCCACTCGGTGCCGCCCGGTGGGCGGTATCTGACCTTCGTCAGCCGACCCGGCTGCTGCACGAGCTGGCGCGATGACGCGCCCTTCGGGCACAACGTCCCCTGGTTGATCGGCGAGCGGGGATTACCCTCGATGTCGACCAGCTCGCCGTCTCGCGTGTAGACCAGCTGGCCACAGCCGACGGCACAGAACGGGCACACCGACTCGGTCACCTTCAGCCCTGCGATCCGGGCACTTGCGCTGAGCGTTCGGTCTGACGCCGCGCTCGGGCCGAGCCCCATGTCCATCGCACGACCGACGAGCGGAAGGCGCCGCAAGGACTCGAACGACCGCGGACGGGACCCGGGCGAACTCACTGCCGCGACGCAGCTCCTGCTGATGCGGAATGGATCCTGACGATCACCGAGATACGGCGATTCACGTAGCCAAGGCTACTCGCCGACGCGCCGCGGCGAGCGCGCTCACGATCTCTGCCGGACCTGCGGTTCGGGCGCTCGCGGGGATCGTCAGCGTTGTGAAATTGTCGAACGAGCCGTTGGCGCCACGGCCGTAACGAGGCGAGGATCGACGTCGCGCTCCCATCGATCAGCACGCCAGGCGTGCACTTCGGGGACGATGCCGCAGCACGGAAGCTGAAATGCGCCCGCCTTGGCCGGCGAAGCGCGCTGCTCGTACCTATGTCAGCGTCCCGAGCGCGAGTGGCACGACCCGCTCGGCGCCGGCCAGGCGGAGCTGACCGCCGACCATCGCCATCGTCCAACCCGAGTGGCGACGATCGTCGAGCAGGACCCCGGTGCCCCGGGGTGGCGTCGCGCTGATCGCGAACGCGCCGCGGACGTTGGCGGCCTGCTGCACGGCGTTGGCCATCTCGCGCTGTGGGGGACGATCTTCGGTGCGCGACACGAGCCGCAGATGCGGGACTCCAAGATCGGCGGCAAGGCGCTCGCCGAGCCGCCCGATCACGTCGCCCAGGGACGCGGACGGCACGGTGGTGACCCAGGCGACAGCCACGCCAGCATTTCGCAAGACGTCTGCGAGCCCTTCGACAACCCCGTCTTCGAACGAGCCCTGCCGCAGACCGCGCTCGACTGCCGGCCACCAGCCACCGTCACCAAAGCGCGCCAGTGCCCAGCCGGGCTCGGTACGAGCGTTGTCTGCGATCTTTCGCATCGCGCCCGCGGAGTCAGGCGCCATCTTCTTGACCTCCAGCTCGATTGGTCGCGAGCGGAGATGGCGCCCGGCCAGCTCGACCAGCGCCTGGTCCGGCGGCTGGGCGAAGCGTGGTGCGGTGCAGACCGAGCAGCGCCCGCAGTCGCGCGGGTCTGGGTCATCGAGCTCCTCTTGCAGAACGCGCATCAGGCACCGCCCGTCGGTACCGAACGAAGCCATTGCCTCCTGCTCGGCACGACGTAGCGCCGTGACCTGCGCGTAGCGCTCAGCGTCGTAGGTCCACTGCGCGCCTGCAACCAGCTGCCAGCGCGTGCCGTCCCGGCGGACCGCACCTTCGACATCGAGAATCTTCAGCATCGCCTCGATCCGCCCCATCCCGAGGTTCACAACGGCCATCAGCTCGCGCGTGCTGCGGCCCGGCTCACCGGCCGCCTCGAGCTCGCCGAGCACCGCCGCCACGCGCTCGCGGGCCGGGAACGCCTGCTCGATGAAGAAGTCCTGGATACGGCGATCCTCGCCGCCGCGCAGCAACACGACGTCGGCATGGTCGACGCCCCGCCCCGCGCGCCCGACCTGCTGGTAGTAGGACACCACCGAGCCAGGCGCCTGGTAGTGCACGACAAAGGTCAGATCGGCTTTGTCATAGCCCATCCCCAGCGCGCTGGTCGCGACGACGGCCTTGATCTCGTTGCGCAGCAGACGCTCCTCGGTTGCGATCCGATCCGTGGTCTCCTGTTCGCCGCTATAGGCGAGCGCTTCAATCCCGTTGGCGGTCAGGAACGCCGCCACCTGCTCGGCGTCGCGTTTGGTCAGCGTGTAGACGATCCCTGAGCCCGGGAGCGTGGGCAGATGCTCGACCAGCCACGCGAGCCGCTCGGCGGGCCGCGACAGCTCGAGAACTTCCAGGCGGAGGCTGGTCCGGGCCAGCGGTCCGCGATACGAGCGCAACGGTTCACCGCCGGAAACAGCGAGCTGCTCGAGCACATCGCCGACGACGCGATCGTTGGCCGTGGCCGTCGTGCCCAGCACCGCGACCTGCGGTGCCAGAGCGTCGAGCATCTCCTTCACGCGCCGATAGTCCGGGCGAAAATCGTGCCCCCAGTCGGAGATGCAATGTGCCTCGTCGATCACCAGCAGCCCGACCGAGGCCGCGAACAGCGGCAGCATGTGCATCCGAAACTGCGGATTGTTCAAGCGCTCTGGACTGATCAGCAATAGGTCGACCGTGTCTGACGCGAGCTGATCGCGAACCTCGTCCCAGTCGTCGCGATTGGTGCTGTTGATCGTGTGCGCACGCAGCCCCAACCGTTGCGCGGCGGCGATCTGGTTACGCATCAACGCCAGCAGCGGACTGATGATCAGCGTCGGGCCGGCGCCGGCCTCGCGCAGCAGCGCGGTCGCGACGAAGTACACGGCCGACTTTCCCCAGCCGGTGCGCTGCACGCACAAGACACGCGCGCGATCCTCGACGACATCCCGAATCGCCTCGAGCTGCCCCGGCCGAAACCGCGAGCGATCGTCGGCCGTCAGCGTGCGCAGCCGCTCGAGCGCGGTCGCGGCGAACGTCTCCGGAGTCGTGGTACTCACACGGCGATCGTCGCACGCCGAGCGGGAGAGTCGCTCGAGCGCTCTCCTCCTTCCCCGCGGGTCGTGGTGTGGGTAGCGTCTCCGGGGTGCACACTCCAGCCGTGGAAGGGCCGGCGCAGCTCGACGCTGTGCCGACGCCGGCGCTGACGGTCGAGCGAGCCCGCCTGCTCGCGAACCTCGAGGAGATGGCCGCTCGCGCCAGCTCGCTCGGCGTGGCCCTGCGCCCGCACGCCAAGACGCACAAGTCCCCGGCGATCGCCGCCCTCCAGCGCGAGCATGGCGCGACGGGGCTGACCGTGGCGACGGTGGCCGAGGCGGAGCACTTCGCCGCCCACGGTCACGACGATCTGCTGATCACGACCCCGCCGGTAGGGGATTGGCGCCTCGAGCGCCTGGGCGCCCTGGCGCGCCAAGCCCGGCTCCGGGTCGCGCTCGACGACCTCGAGGTCGTCGACGCATTGGAACGTGCCTGCCGGCGCGGCGGCGTCGAGATCGGCTTTTTGTGGGAAGTCGACTGCGGGGTCGGGCGCTTCGGGACGCCGCCGGGCCGACCCACCGCCGAGCTGGTGGCTCGTGCCGCAGACACCGCGAAACACTGCTCGTTCGACGGCCTGCTCGCGTTCGGCGGTCACGCCTACGCCGCCACTGACCGAGGCCAGATCAGCGCGGCCGCCGACGACGAGCGCGACGCGATCGTGCGCACCGCAGACGAGTTGCTCGCTCGCGGCGTGGAGGTGAAGGTCCGAAGCGTCGGCACAACGCCCACGTCTCGCGTCATGCAGACGGCCAAAGGGATCACGGAGATCCGCCCCGGCAACTACGTCTTCTACGACGCTACGCAGGTCGCCCTCGGACTCGTCGGGCTCGAGCGCTGTGCGCTGTCCGTGATGGCGACCGTCGTCTCGCGCCCCGCGGCGGGCCGGCTGATCCTCGACTCCGGGTCCAAGGCGCTCGCCGCCGAGCGTCTCACCACCCTCACCCCGGGGTTCGGGATGATCGAGGGGCATCCCGAGCTGAGGGTCGAGCGCCTATACGAGGAGCAGGCGATCGTGCACAGCGACGGGCCGTGCGCGATTCCCGTTGGAGCCCGGCTGCGGGTGGTGCCGAATCACGCCTGTGCCGCCGCGAATCTGCACACGCAGCTGCTGGTCGTGGACGGCGAGGCGATCGTCGACTCCTGGCCAGTGGAGGCACGGGGGTGGAGCCCCGATCGCGGCGTTGGCGAGCGACCCCGGATCGCCGCGCCGCAGACCTGAGATCAAGGGAGACCAGGAGGAGCGCAGCCACAGATGGACCACCAGATCGATCCCAGCCGAATCCACCACGCGTGGGACAACACGCTCGAACCGACGCTACGGGTCGACTCGGGCGACGTCGTGCACTACGAGATCCTGATGGCCGGACATGGCCAGGTGCACGAGGGCGACACGTACGAGAAGACCAGCTTTGACTTCGACACCCTCTACAACCTGCTCGGTCCGCTGTACGTAGAGGGGGCGCGGCCGGGTGACACGCTGCGCATCGAGGTCGTCGATCTGACGCCCGGCGAATGGGGGTGGTGCGTGCAGCTCCCGGAGCTCGGCACCCTGCCCGACCACTTCCCGGATCCGTATCTGCGCACCTTCGATCTGCGCAGCGGGGCGCACGTGGAGTTCGCACCCGGGATCAGAATCCCGGTCGCGCCGTTTCTGGGGACGATGGGAAATCACCCCGACGAGCCCGCCACCGCCTCGGCGTTCCCGCCCCACAAGGGAGCCGGGAACATCGACACGCGCCACCTGACCGTGGGCTCGACGCTGTGGCTACCGGTGTGGTGCGAGGGGGCCCTGTTCTCGTGCGGAGATCCGCACGCCATGCAGGGTGACGGCGAGGTGTGTGTCGCCGCGATGGAGTGCGACATGCACGCCAGCCTGCGCTTCACCGTCGAAAAGCGCACTATCCCGGCGCCGTACTTCCGCACCGCTGGCGCGCTGACACCCGGCGTGGACGCCCGCGGTCACCACGGCGCGATGGGAATCGCACCCGACCTGATGGAGGGCACCCGTAAGTCAGTGCTGGCGATGGTCGAGTGGATCGTCACCGAGCACGGGCTGACCAGACAGGACGCGTACATGCTCTGCAGCCTCGCCGGCGACCTCAAGATCCTCGAGGTCGTCGACGCCGGAATGTGGAACGTCGGATTCACCCTGCCGCTGTCGATATTCGCCGACGAAGGAGCCTCGACTTGAGCCAGACGCGCGTCACCAGGCGAGACCTGACGGTCGCTGTCAATCTACGCCGACGATGTGTTGCGCCGGCGGCGGGGCGGCATCGCCCGTAGCATCGCGTTGCCGAGCACTGGGGCAATGAACCTCGACCACTGCGTTGTCATGTGTGACTTATCGTGATAAACGAGAATATTGCCCACGATCACTGGGCAGACTCTGGGCGTGCAGAACCATGAAGTGGGGTCGATGCTGTCGATCCGCTCCTGCTTGGCGATCCGAAGTTCTGCCGCTTTGATCGCCGGAAGGATCGTTGCGTCGCTTCGTTTCGTGGTGCACGCGCGCACGTCGGACACATGATCGGACACGCAGTCCGGCGCCGGCTGCGGGAGATACGGCGTGTCGGAAATGAAGATGACGTGCTCCGCCGAGCGCCGCAGGAACTGAAAGATCGCTGCCAGTCCGTCTTGCCACGGACCGCCGTACCCCGTTGGCACTCCGGCCTTCTGGCTCGCCAACGGCTCCGTCCATCGTGCCCAGGACACGACCACGAGCGCTGGGTGAAGCCTGCCGATGCGGGCCTTGGCTTTCTCCCTCCAACGGGCACACAGACTGTCCGGGTCGTCACGGAAGGTGACCTCCGCTGGAGTGCACCCCTCCTTGGTCATGACAACCAGGCGCCAGTGGCGTCGATCACTAATCCAATCGAGGGCGTCAAACCAATGCCCGGCATGCGAGTCGCCAAACAGCACAACGGTGGTGTGTGACCCCCGGTCTCCGTAGGTGCAGGGCTTGATTTGGTCCCGTCCGAATCCCAACTCACAGCCGTCGGGGATGATGCGTGGGAGTCCCGACGCCATGGCGCTGAGTGGCGGGCGGAGATTCGACGGCACTTTGCTCGTTCGTGCACCGGCGATCAGATCTGCCCGCAACGACGACGACAGCTTGTGCTCGGCGGTTAGCGTTGCCGGGGCGGCGGCCGTGGAACCGAGCGGACCGACCAGCGATCCAGACAGGGTCACGACCGCAATCGCGATCGCAGCCAACACGCCGCCCGCCCCAAGGCCAAGCGCCGGCCGACGAACGACGATCTCGATGTGACGAATCGGCCGCTCCAACAGGACAAACGACATCGCCGCGATCACCAAAGACGCGGCAGCTACGGCAAGCGCCTGTATCTCAGACAGTGAGTGCCCAAGCGCGGCCGAGGCGAGCACGAGCGCCGGCCAATGCCACAGATACCAAGAATATGACCAAGCGCCGACACGCTGAAACGGCGGTCTGCCGAGCAACACTTCGGCACCGAAGCGGCGGCTTGCCAGCGCGCTGCCGCCGCAGATCACAGCCGCGGTGCCGAGGACAGGAAGCAACGCCGAATCACCCGGGTAGGGCGTGGTATCGGAGAACAACGCGGCGGCGAGCGCGATACAGCTCAGCCCCACCCAGCTGAGCGGGATCGCCAGCCGCCGGTCGAGACGAGCCACGAGCGGTAGCGCCAACGCGACCACAGCTCCCACCGCCAGCTCCCATGCCCGGGTGACGATCGAGAAATACGCCCACGAGGGAGAAGTCGCCGTCTGTCGGATCGAGGCCATTAGAGAGATGGCGGCGAGGGTGCCAAGGACGACCACCACGGCTCCGATCATGGGTCGTTGCAACCGCTCGCGTGTGCTCCGACGCCGTACTCGAAGCCAAACCAAGGACGAGGCGACTAGCAGCGGCGGCCAGAGGAGGTAGAACTGCTCCTCGACCGCCAAGGACCAGAAGTGCTGGATCGGCGAGGGAGAAAGCCCGGCGTTGAAGTAGTCGGCGCCCTGAGCCGCAAAGTGAACGTTGGCCCCGAAGTAGATGGCCGGCAGAAGGTCGTCCAGGGCGCGTCTGGCGGCGAGGGGATTGAGCAGCAACGCCGACGCCACCGCGATCACAATCACGGTCAACATAGCCGCGGGCAGAATCCGCCGCGCCCTGCGGGCGTAGAACGCGAGAAACGAGATCCGGCCATCCGTCTGGAGCTCGCGCACGAGCTGGCCCGTGATCAGAAAGCCCGAGATCACAAAGAACACGTCGACCCCGACGTAACCGCCGGGGGCCAGACCGGCGTGGACGTGGTAGAGCACGACGAGCACGATTGCGACCGCGCGTAACCCCTCGACATCTGGCCGAAACTGCCCGTGCTCGCCAGCTGAGCCATCACGACCACGACCCGACCCGGCTCGACGGAATCGCGGCGGAGCGCCGCGGCCGTTCACGGAGCCGCCAAGCTCGGGCGTTCCGACTGACGTGCTCGTCGCAGGCTCCGGAGACCGCCGCAGCGCGAATCTCATAATCCGCACTCTGACGTACCAGGCCGATCGCTGCAGCGGCTCGTGGAGCCCAGGGCGAGCCGGGACGCGGTAGAGCTGCGGTCGGCGCGCTATCGCGCGGCCGTCACGCCGTTGGAGATCCGCCAGCCGCAGTCGCTGGCTGCCGTCCGGAACGCCGGCGAGACGACGGTGTTCGCGGGCATCGCCCAGTACAGACCGCCGCGGATGATGCCCGTCCCCGCGCCCGGTGGCGGGAGGTTCAGCGATGGATCGGGGAAGTCAGGGAGGCCGTGTATCCGCACGCACCTGGAGAAGGCGACCGCGAAAAGCTTCTTGTGCTCGGAGGGCTTGGGCGGCGCGATCGGAGCCGGCAGCAGCGAGGCGCAAGCGCGCTGAGCAGTCAGATACACGGGCGACTGCGTGTTGATCGTCGACGGGACCTGGATGCCGCCGCCACTGCCGGCGTCAGGAAAGCTCGTCACGCCGTGCGAGCGCATGCAGTCGGCGAACTGGACCGCCGCGCCGGCGCCGCTGCCGGCGCCCGCGCTGTGGCTCGGCTTGCTCGAGGAGCCGCAGGCGGCGATCGCGAACGCACAGCCGATGGCGATCAGCGCCAGCGGCGGGAGCCGCAGCGGCATGCGTTTGACGAGTGCGGGCATCGGCCTGAGCAAGTTGTAGGGAACTACGGGCGCGGCCCGAGCTGCTCGCGGACTGTCCCCGCGGCAAGCGCGGCTTCACCGTCGGTCGTGATCCGCCAGACCGGAGAGCGCTGCACCGAGGTCGACGACACGAGGCCGGATTCCTCGAGCTTGTAGAGCCCGTCGTTCGTCCGGGCCATCAGCTGCAGCGCCTGAAGCTGCCTAGGCCGCAGAACGTCACGCAACAGGTATTCGCACAGCTCCTGGACGCGCATGCTGCGACCGGCGCCCGGGCCGTCAGAGCCGAGCGCGGGCAACAGCTGGACCGCGAGATCGGGGATCGGAAGCGCCTTGAGGCGATCAATCTCCTCCTGCGCGGCGGCTGCCTGGGCCTGCTTCTCGGCGCTCTTGCGAAACAGCGGCGACATCAGGGTCCGGACCGGTCAGCCCGGTAGCGGCAGGCCGAGCCGCGAGAACTCGGCGGCCATCGCTGCGCCGACTGCCTGCAGGGCGGATGCCGGCCGGAGCATCACCTTGAGCTCGACGATCATTCCGTGTTCGTCGAACGTCAGCTTGTCGATGCCCTCGACCTGCTTGCCGTCGACCTCGGTCGCGAACTCGAGGATCGCGACGCGATCGTTGGAGTCCTCGAGCTGGTGCAGGTAGCGGAAGGAGCCACCCGCATCGAGCACGCGGCCCGCCGCCTGCAGCACCTTGGCGATCTGGGCGCGTCCCTGATACGGCTTGAACACCACCGGGCTGCGAAAGACCGCGTCCTCGCGAAAGAGCAGCGCTGTATCGTCGACGTTTCCCTGCTCGACGGCGCTTCGAAACTGGTCGGCAAGCATCCGCCGATAGCCTACGGCCTACCGCGAGAGCAGGCCGCCCTCGACCGCGAGGCACTCGCCGGTGACGAACGACGCCGCATCGGACAGGAGCCACGCGATCGCGCTTGCGACCTCGCCGGGCCGGCCGAGTCGACCCATCGGCACGAAGGCCACGAGGCTCTCGCGAAAGCCCGGGAAGCGATCGAATGTCTCGTCCATCATCGGGGTGTCGATCGCGCCCGGGCAGACGGCATTGATACGGACGCCCGCCTGGGCGTACTCGATCGCGGCGGTGCGGGTAAGACCGATTACTCCGTGCTTGCTGGCACTGTACGCCGATGCGAACGGCGAGCCGCGCAGCCCGAGCGTCGAAGCGACGTTGACGATCGCGCCGCCCCTACCGCCGGCGAGCAGCGCGGCGACCTGGTGGCGCATCGCGAGCCAGGTGCCACGCATGTTGATCTCGACGATCCGGTCCCAGACCTCGTCCGGGTACTCGTGCGTCGCGGCGTGACCGCCACCCACGCCGGCGCAGTTGGCGGCGCAATCCAGCCGGCCGTAGGTCTGGACCGCGAACGCGACCAGCGCCGCGACGGCGTCCCCGTCAGTCACGTCGGCCGCTCTGAAGACCGCGTCGTGTCCGGACTCGGTGATTGCCGCGACCGTCGCCGCGCCACGATCGGCATCGACGTCGGAGGCGACGATGTGGGCGCCCATCGCCGCCAACTGCTCGGCGGTCGCCCGGCCGATACCCGACGCAGCCCCTGTTACGAGCGCTACGCGCTCCTGCAAGCCGTAATCCATGCCGATCGCATGATTACATGTGGCCCTGAGCCTCGATCCGGGGGCGCATCAGCGGGAGATCGGCATCTGCAGCTCCCCTGACACGGTGTCAAAGTCAAGCGCTGGCGCGAGCCGGCGCCTGCTGGCCCGCTGACGAGCGCTGGGCTAGCATTCTCGCTCGAGATGGCAGCGGGTGAGGCGGCGGGACCATCGCGACGCGTCGGCGATACCGACGCCAGTGACGTCGTCGCCGCGACCGAGCGGGTCGTGATCCGCCCTTGGCACCCGAGCGAGGCCGACCGCCTGTACGACATCCACCGCCGGATGGAGGTGGCTCGATGGATCGGCGGCAGGCCGATGCGGGAGCGAGCCGAGGCGGTCGCGCTGCTCGAGCAGATGGCCGCCCGGCTCGCAGCCGACCCACGCTTCGGCTCCTGGGCGGTGGTCGAGCGAGCCACCGGCGTCCCCGCCGGTTCAGTGCTACTCAAGCCGCTGCCCAACGGCGACGGCGAGATCGAGATCGGCTGGCATCTGCACCCCGACAGCTGGGGGCGCGGGCTCGCCAGCGAAGCGGCTGGCGCGATCCTGGCGCGGGGGTTCGCGGGCGGCCTGGGTGAAGTCTGGGCGGTCACGCACCTCGACAACGACCGCTCTGTCGCGGTCTGCCGGCGAATCGGGTTACGCCTGCTCGGCGTCACGCACCGCTGGTATCCCGAGCCGAGCCTGATGTTCTGGGCCGGCGCGGATGGCGATCGGCGGCCGTCATTCGAACCCGACGAGCCCGCCCCGGCGCAGCAGTCCGTGCCGGACTGAGACCGAAGCGCGATACTGGGGCTTGCGATGGCGCGTCGCGAATCGCAGCTCGGACAATCGACGGTCGAGTGGGAGCCGCGGCGCACTAGCGCGCCAGTGAGGATTGGGGTGATGCTGGCGCTCGCGGCTTTCTTGGTGGCCGCAGTCGTGTTCGGCGGCGTGCTGCAGTCGGGAGTCGCGACGCGCAGACCGCAGGCCACACTGCCGACGGTCGGCGCGGTGGCGCCGGGCATCGCGGGTCCCGATGAGCTGGCCGCCGCGTTCCGCGGCGCATTTCGCTGCATGAGCCTCACGTTCGCCGCCCGCGATCCCGCCTATTTCCGTGCCCGACCGGACGACACGAGTCGCTGCGCCCGATTCCGGGGCGAGGAGACTGCGATCTACCGCCAGGTAAACCGCGAGTTCCGGCTCGTGCTCGACACGACTCGCTATTCGTGCCCGGTCAGGTCACTGCCGGCGGCCGTGCAGGCGGTGCTTGGGGTCTGCCCGCGCTCCGGTTAGGCTGCGCGATGTGAGAGGTTCTGCCGCTTGACCGTCGCAAGTGTCGAGACCGCCGACGGGCTTGCGCTCGCCTACGAGCAAGCCGGTGACCTGAACGGACCAGCGGTCTTCTGGCTGCATGGAACGCCCGGCTCGAGGCTCGGCGGGCGCCATCCCGATCTGACCCGGATCCGCGAAGCGGGAATCCGGCTGATCACCTATGACCGCCCCGGCTACGGGCGCTCGAGCCGTCATCGGGGACGCAAGGTCGTCGACTGCGTCGGCGACGTGGCTGCGATCGCCGACCACCTCGGGATCGAGCGGTTCGTGGTCAGCGGCGGCTCTGGTGGCGGCCCGCACGCGCTCGCGGTCGGGGCGCGGATGCCGGAGCGCGTGATCGTCGTTGGTTGCGAGGTTGGGGCAGCGCCCTTCCACGTGCCGGACCTTGACTGGTTCGAGGGCATGGACCCGGCCAACGTGCGGGAGTTTGAATGGGCGCTGGCCGGCGAGGAGACACTCGCCCGCGAGCTGCAACGCGAAGCCGACACGGCGCTCGAGAAGATCGACGAAGATCCGACGGCGGTCCTGAGCGAGATGAACCTGCCCGCCACCGATCTGGCGATTCTCGAGGATCCCGGCGTTCGCGAGTCGCTGCGAGCGTCGACTCGCGAGGAGTTCTTCAACGGCGTCTGGGGTTGGGTCGACGACGACCTCGCATTCACCTGGCCGTGGGGGTTCGACGTCTCGGAGCTCCGCGTGCCGGTGCAGATCCGCTACGGCGCGGCTGACGTGCTGGTGCCACGCGGGCACGGCGATTGGCTGGCGCGCAACATCGCGCACGCCGAGGTGACGGTCGACAAAGGCGGCGGCCACCTGACAGCGCCTGACGAGCACCTGGAGGTGCTGCGCGCGCTCGCCGGCGCCTGACTCAAGCCGGGCGACGATCGGAGCACAGATGTCACAGCGCCGCGCGAACTCCGCAACTAGGGGTATGAGTACAACAGCGGGCGCGAAGGTCGCGATGCGGGGACGCGCGACGGCGATGACGGTCAGGATCGTGGGACCCCGCGGCGGCTCGGCGCTCGACGAGTTCGAAACCGTCTACCGCGCCAACGTCGAGGTGGTGATGGCGTACTTCGCACGGCGCTGTCCGGAGCCGCAGACGGTGGCCGACCTTACCTCGGAGATTCGTCGGCGCCGCAAGCACGTTCGCGAGCTTCGATCCGGCCAAGGGCTCACCACGCGCGTGGCTATTCGGGATCGCTGCCCACGTCTATGCGCGCCATTGCGAGCGCGCCGCCAACGGTCGCGCGGCGGCCGAGCGACTCGCAGCGCATCGAGCGCTCGATCGCGACGAGATCGAAGAGCTCGCGGGCAGGATCGACGCCGAGCGTGCTGGACGCGAGCTGATCGCCCGCTGCCGCGAGCTGCCACAGCTCGAGCGTGCCGCAATCGAGCTTGTGGACTTGTCAGGGCTGACGCCGAAGGAGGCCGCGGCTTCGCTCGGCGTGTCGCGGGTCGTGCTTCGCAAGCGGCTGTCACGCGCGCGGAGCCGGCTCAGAAAGGAGCATCAAAGCGATGGGTAAGTTCGAAGACCGGCTCTGGCGCCAACTCGTCCGCGACCACGGGGCCGAGCTTTCACAAGCAGCCAGGCCGGCATCAAAGCGCAGCCGGCGAGGGCCTCGGGTGCTCGCCGGCACGACGCTCGGCCTGGCCGGAATCGGAACCGTGATCGCTCTGATCCTCGGCGCCGCGAGCAGCTCACCGGCGTTTGCGGTGACGCGAAACCAAGACGGCTCGGTATCAGTGGCGATCAAATCGATCGGCGCGATCGCTGGCGCCAACCAGACGTTGAAGCGGATGGGTTTGCGCGTCGCGGTCGTTCAGGTGAAGGCGACCTGCGCCTCCGGTCACGCACTCGCTCCGATTCCGCGTGCGCTGGCCCAAGCTCGAGCGGTGGCCCAGACCAGGGTTGACCCGGGCAAGATCCCGGTCGGCAAGATGCTCGTTCTGGCCGCGTGGCGGAAGGGCTCGCGTATCCACCTGGCCCCAGCGCATTGGACCACGACACAGATCCCCGCCTGCCTGCCGGTCCCGCTTCTACCGCCTCCGTGTGGGGGCGCGCTACCCCCGCTGCCGAAGCCATCTGGCCCAGGCGCCAAGCACCGCGCCGGCGAGATCCGCGCCCTGCGACTGGCGCGCGCGATGGTTGCCCACGATCAGCGGGTCGTCCCCGGCCATCTGAAGGTCGCCATCAGCAAGCAGGCTCCGGTCCCGCTCCCCGCGATGCGCCTCGCGCCCTGCAAGCGCTGGACGAAGGTTAAGATCTCGCACGCGCGAGGCTGAACGGCTCCAGGTCCACCTCGCTGGCGCCCTCGGTCAGGTGCTGGGCGATCGCCTCGCCGATCGCGGGCGAGTGCTTGAACCCGTGACCCGAGCACGGCGAAACGATCCAGACCCGCTCGTGCTCGGGGTGGCGATCGATCACGAACCGCGTCGATCGGGTGCAGGTGTACAGGCAGGTGACGGTGCGCAGCGCCCGGTCGGTCAGCCACGGGAAGCGGGGCGCGACGTGGCGCGCGTGCATCTGCGCGATCTCGTCCGCGGTCGCAGGGGCGCGTGGTTCGTCGGCGCTCGTGAGGTGATCGTAGGACTCGGCGCCGACCTTGAGCCCGCCGCCCGGACCGTCGAGCGCGGGGAAGCCGTAGAGCACGTCGAGGTGGACGAAGTCGCCCTGCTCGCCACCGAGGTCCCAGACGAACACCGGCATCTCGCGCAGCTGCTCGAAACCGCGATCGATCTCGAACCAGCACAGGAGCTGGCGGTAGACGTTGAACAGCTCGCGCCCTTCGTCGAACAGGGCGCCGATCCATGCGCCCGCGCAGAGCACCAGCTCGGCCCCGGCGTACGTGCCGGCGGCGGTGCGGACTGTCACCCCCCGCTCGGAGGCCGACCAGCCGTCCACGCGCTCGCCGAGCTGTAGCCGTGCTCCGTTGCGCCGGCCGAGCGAGAGCTGGGCGCTGACCGCTTCCTCAACACGGACGTAGCCGGCTTCGGGCTCGTAGTAGGCCTCGATCTCGTCAGTCGGCTCGAACATCGGAAAGCGCTCCGCGATCTCGGACCTGCTCAGGTTCTCGTGCCCGATCCCGAACCGGCGCGCCGCTTCGCCGGTCTCGGCGAGGAAGGCGCTGTCGGGCCGCCCCAGGACGATCCCGCCCTGCTGGACCAGCAGGCTGACGCCTGCCTGCTGCTCGATCTCCCGCCAGAGCTCGTGCGAGCGGCGTACGAGCGGCACGTAGTCCGCTCCCTCGCCGATCGCCAGGCGGGTGATCCGCGTGTCGCCGTGGGTCGAGCCGAGCTCGTGCGGCGGCTGGTGCTGATCGATGCCGATCACCGTCGCGCCGCGGGCCGCGAGCGCGTTGCAGGTGGCGCTGCCCATTGCACCCAGGCCAACGACGATCACGTCGGCGGTTGCAAGCGCGCTCACACGCTCACGGTATCCAGTCCCGACAACCACTAGTCTTGACGGATGGAGCCAGCGCGCGCCCAAGAGCTGCTCGCACGTGAGCGGACCCGAATCGAACAGGCCCTGGCCGCGGTCGAGGGTGACGGGCCACTTGAGGGAGACCAGCGCGTCGAGCCCGGCGACCTCGATTCCGAGGACCTCTATCAGGACGAGTTCAACCAGGGCCGGGCCGAGGACTTCCGGCGGGAACTGGCCGCGCTCGAGCGGGCCGAGGCGAGGCTCGCGGACGGGACCTACGGCCTCTCGGTCGATAGTGGCGAGCCGATCCCCGACGGCCGGCTCGAAGCGCGACCGCTGGCCGAGCGCACGGTCGAGGAGGAGGAGCGCCGGCGGTAGCTACCGTCGCGCCAGGTTGCCGACCTCGGCGGTCGTGCCGATCGCGATCACCGGGCGCAGCGATGGCCGCAGCCAGCGCAGGACCGTCAGTAGCTCTGAAGCGTGCAGGGCGACGCAACCCGCGGTCGCCCCACCCACCCAGCTGTGGAGGAAGATCCCAGAGCCGGGCGCGTCCGGCCCGCCGCGAACCGGATCGGTGTTGAAGTCGACGACGGCGAAGTACGGGTAGGCAACCGTCTCGGTCCACAGTGGCTCCGACCAGGAGGCGAAGGCTGGCCGAACGCGGCAGCGGACGTGGACGAAGTCGTTATAGCGCGCCGAGTAGGGATCCTCGTCCCACCAGTCCCCGCAGGCCAGACGGTGGTAGGCGTAGTGGAGCCGGCCCGGATCGGGCTCGACGCCATACATCGTGCGTCCGATCCCGAACACGCCGGTCGGTGTTGATCCGTCGCCCTCATGGCGGACGTCGCGCAGGTGGCCGTAGCCGGTCTCCGCCGGCCACGGGCCGAACACCTGTCGCCAGCGAGATGAGCCCGACGTACGCTCGAACGCGCGCAGCGTGGCGATGTTGCCCGGCGGGTCATAACCGCGACTGGAGACGACGATCAGCTGCCGGGCGTTCCCCGGGACCTCGAACCGGGAGCCGATCGCCGCGCGCACCGCGGGCGGCGTTGCAAGTGCGAAGACCGCGGCGATCAGCGCCGCGCGGACGATCCTCAGGATCGCGGTCACTTGAGCGGCTCGGGCTGATCCCCGGCGACCTGGAGGTCGGCCCGCGACCGTGGGTCAACTCCCTGCTGTGATGCGGACGCGCTGGCGACGTCACGCGGGTAGGTGTAGCGAGCCCGCAGCAGCACGAGACCGGCAGCGGCGAGCGTGCTCAGCAGGACGATGAAGCTGATCTCGAGCCCCCGTGCCGCTCCCGGGGAGATGACACCCGGGTGGGTTCCGATCGGGGCCTGCTCGGGAGCGATGCCGGCGATCAGGTCGGCTAGGCCTCCGAAGACGAGCGGCGCCAGCGCCTGAGCCAGCGACCGCAGGACCGTTCGCGTGGCCTCGGCGCGCCCCCACAGGCCGGCCGGCATGATGTCGAGCCGGGCGGCGTTGAGCGGCGGGTTGGCGGCTGACAGCAGCGCGGCGCCGAGGACGTCGAACCACACCGCCGGCGTCATGTGGCTGGAGATCACGCCGGGCAGCAGCGCGGCCGCCGCGGCGATGTAGCAGATCGCTGGGACCCAGACGCGAACCTCGAGAAAGCCCCGGCGCAGCATCAGGTCAGTCAGGCGGCCGCTCGCGAGCGTGCCGACCATCGCTCCCGCCACCAGCAGCGCGAGCACCAGCTCGGCGCTCGCCTGCCCGACGTGGTAGTGGCCGCGCACGAACAGCAGCGCGAACGTCGACAGTCCCGAGAAGTAGAAGTAGCCCAGCGAGGAGCTGATGATCATCAGGACGTTGGTGGGGATCGAGAGGATGTAGCGAAGCGCCGCCACCACGCCCAGGTCGCGTGGATCCTCGTGCAGCACCAGCTTGGGATCGGGTTCGACGCCGCGCTGACGGATCGCCTCCTGGACGTAGTCGTCCTCCGCAGGGGCCTCGAATTCATCCGTTGCATCCGCTCCGGATCGCGCCCTCGAGTGCGCCGCGGCGGCGGCCTGGTGGAGGTCGACGACTCCGGGCTCGAGCCGGCTCTGGCCCCCGCGCAGCGGCTCCGGCACGGTGCGGTACAGCTCGCGGGCGAGAAAGAAGCCGGGGATCGCGAGCAGCAGGAACGCCGCGCGCCAGGAGGTCAGGCTCGCGATCGTGCCGCAGATGATGAAGCCGGCGGCGGTGCCCGCGATCTCGCCGCCGAGGATGTAGGCGTAGACGCGCCCTCGCTCGCGAGCCGGGAAGTAGTCGCCGGTCAGCGAGGCGATCGCCGGGCCGGCGGTCGCGATCACGGCGCCGAGCAGCAATCGCGTCAGCAGCAGGGTCGAGTAGCTGCCCGCGAACGCGCTCATCAGCGACGCGACGCTCCAAAGCACGATGCTGATCGCGAGCATCGGCACCCGCTTGATCCGGTCGACGAGCAGGCCCATAGGGATCGTGAAGATCGCGCCAACCAGTAGCGAGACCGCGCTCAGCAGGCCGATCTTGGTGTTGCCGATGTGCAGCGCGTGCTCGAGCTGCGGGGCGACCGCACCGACGGTCGCGTTGTCGGCGCCGTTTAGCGCCAGCACCGCGCCGAACAGCGTGATCACGCGCGCGCGAGCCGGGCCGCCGACGCGCTTGACGACCTCGCCGCGGACAAAGCGCCCGGCCCAGCGCGTCGCGCTGATCGTCGCGCGTCCGGTGCGTCCGGCAACGTTCCTCGCTGTCGGCATCCCCCAGAACAAAAGCACGATCAGATCGCGTGCGGGCGATCCCACGGCGGCTGTCACCGTCGTGTTATGCCCGACGGCGTACAACCGGTCGCACGCGATGCCACGTTCAGACCGTCACGACCGGCTCAGATCACGCGCGATCGTCGCGATGGCACTCGCGCTGCTCGCCGCCGCCTGCGGATCGAGCTCCCACCAAAGCTCGAGCTCCACGCCGCCACAGGACCTGGCCACCGCGGCGTTCAAGTACGCGGCCTGCATGCGTGACCACGGCGTCACCAACTTCCCTGACCCGAAGGTCTCATCCTCCGGCGGGCCGAGCGCCTCGGGCGGGTCCAGCGGCTCGGGTCAAACCAGGATCAGCATGGTGGTGCCCTCCACGTTTGCCAAGACTCCCCACTTCGCGGCGGCCAGCAGCGCGTGCCGGGCGATCCTTCCCGCGCCGGGTGGCGGCAATCCGGTGTCGCTGGCGGCAGCCCAGCAGGCCCGCAAGAAGGACCTGCTCGCGTTCGCGCGGTGCCTGCGCACACATGGGGTGGCGAACTTCCCTGACCCGACCGCCCAAGGCCAGCTGACGCTCGAGATGGTGCACAGCGCCGGTGTCGACCTGCAGGCACCGTCGGTCCTGCCGGCGGCCCGGGCGTGCGTCGGAGTGACCCAAGGCGCGATCACCTTGGCCGATGTCGAGCGAGCCGTTAGCGGCTCGCAGTAGCTGTTCGGCCTGCCACTAGGAACCGCCGTCGACCGGGATCGTTCGCGGCTGCACGGACGGTCAAGCCGACTGTAGGCTCCGGTCCGTGGAGGGACGCGAATCGTTCTCGGCCGCGGCGGTGGGCGGAACGCTCGGCGGCTGGAGAGCCGGTGAAGGCACCCCGGTGCTGCTGCTGCACGGCGGCCCCGGCCTGAGCTACGAGTATCTGGATGAGCTAGGCGCCGAGCTCGGGGATGGCTTCGAGATCGCCGCCTTCCAGCAGCGAGGGCTCGAGCCCTCGACGCTCGAAGGGCCGTTCACGATCCCGCAGGCGATTGACGATGTCGTCGCGGTGCTCGACGAGCTCGGATGGGAGCGAGCGCTGCTCGTCGGGCACTCGTGGGGCGGGCACCTGGCGTTTCGCGTCGCGGCTGCGCATCCCGAGCGGCTGATCGCGGTGCTCGCGGTCGATCCGCTCGGGATCGCCGGGGACGGTGGGATGGCGGCGTTCGAGGCGGAGATCAGGGCGCGGACCCCGGTCGAGGCGCGCGAGCGCGCGAGAGAGCTCGACGACCGGGCGATGGCGGGCGATGGGACCTCTGAGGATGGGCTCGAGGGGCTGGCGCTCGTGTGGCCGTCTTACTTCGCAGATCCGGACGCTGCGCCGCCGATGCCGCCGATCCGGATGTCAGTCGAGGCCTATGCCGGGGTCATCAACGACGTCGGCTCCGGCACCGACGAGGTCGCGGCCGCACTCGCGACCGGCGAAGTGCGTTACGGGATCGTCGCCGGCGCCGGCAGCCCGATGCCGTGGGGTCTCGCGGCCCGAGCGACCGCCGAGCTGTCGCCGAGCGCGTTCCTGAGTGTGGTCCCGGCGAGCGGCCACTTCCCGTGGCTCGAGGCTCCCGGGAGCGTCCGCGCGCAGCTGGTGCGCCTCGCCGGCTGAGTCGGCATGGCCCGGCGCGACCTGCAGGCGTTTCTGGCCGAGCTCTCGACTTGGGCGCAGGCCAACGGGTATGCGCCGCGGACGTACGGCTACGGCGACGGTCCCGATCACGAGGCCGACCTTTCCCTGCCGCCCGGCGACGGGCCGCACAAGGTCGCGGTGCTGCTGCACGGGGGCTTCTGGCGCGCGCCGTTCAAGCGCGAGATCATGTCCGCGCTTGCCGTCGATCTCGCCCGCCGTGGGTGGGCGGCCTGGAACGTCGAATACCGGCGCGTCGGAGCCGGCGGCGGCGTGCCCCAGACGATCGACGACGTTCGGGCCGCAGTCGGCGCGCTGGCCGACATGGACGCAGCGATCGACCCCGAGCGCGTGGTCGCGATCGGCCACTCGGCCGGCGGTCAGCTCGCCTTTTGTCTGCGCGGTGTGCCGGCGGTCGTCTCGCTCGCCGGCGTGTGTGACCTCGTCGGCGGCGCACGCGAACTGATCGGCGACGGCGCGGTGCTCGAATTCCTCGGCGGGACGCCCGAGCAGCGGCCAGACGAGTATGCGATCGCCGATCCCCTGCGCCTGCTTCCGACTCAGGCCGAGGTTCTGCTCGTGCACGGAGACGCCGACGATCGCGTCCCGGTGCAGCAGAGCCGTGAGTACCTCCGCGCCGCGCGGGCCGCCGGCGACCGCTGCAAATTGCTGGAGCTCGCCGGAGTCGACCACTTCGCGCTGATCGATCCGAGGACTGCGGCCTGGCAGGCGGTCGCGGAGCACCTCGACCAACTACTGCCACAGGGCTGAGCGCACTACGTAAGCTGGGCGGGTGCGGACGACCGTGCTCGTTGTCGGCGGGGGAATCGGTGGCCTGGCGACCGCCCTGATGCTCGATCGCTGCGGAATCGAGTGCCGCGTGTACGAGCAGTCGCCGGAGATCCGCGAGCTCGGCGTGGGGATCAACACGCTGCCGCATGCGATCGCCGAGCTCGCCGAGCTAGGGCTGTTGGACCGCCTCGACGGCGCCGGCCTGCGTACCTACGAGTTGATCTACATGAACCGCTTCGGCCAGGAGGTCTGGCGCGAGTTGAGGGGCCTCGACGCCGGGCATCCGATGCCGCAGTTCTCGATCCACCGCGGCGCGCTGCAAGGCGTACTCAAGGACGCGGTGATCGAGCGGCTCGGTCCCAACTCGATCGTCACCGGTCGCCGGCTGGTCGCCTTCGATGATGGGCCTGATGTCGTCAGCGCGGAGTTCGTCGATGGTTCCGGCGCGCCGGCTGAGCCCGTCCAGGCGCAGGCGCTCGTGGGCGCCGACGGCATCCACTCGACGGTCAGGGCGCTGCTGGTCGCGGGCGAAGGGCCCCCGCGCTGGAACGGGACAATGCTGTGGCGCGGCGCGACTGACTGGCCGGCGTTTCTGACCGGCCGCTCGATGATCATCGCCGGCGGCATGGAGGCGAAGGTCGTGCTCTACCCGATCGCGGCAGGAACGACGGCCGATCGCCGGCTGACCAACTGGGCCGTGATGGCGCGAATCGGGGCTCTGGACGAGCCGCCGCCGCGGGGGGAGGACTGGTCCCGCCAGGGGCGGCTCGACGACGTGCTCCCGCACGTGCAACGGTTCGCGATCGGCGAGGTTGACGTGCCAACGCTGATCGAGTCGACGACCCCGTTCTACGAGTACCCGGTCTGTGACCGCGATCCGATCGCGCGCTGGTCCTACGGGCGCGTGACGTTGCTGGGGGATGCGGCGCACCCGATGTACCCGGTCGGTTCCAATGGCGCCAGCCAGGCGATTCTCGATGCGCGATCGCTGGCTGCGGCGCTGACGGACTGCGACCGGGTGACCGACGCGCTGGCTCGCTACGAGCGCGAGCGCCTGGAGCCGACCGCGGAGATCGTGCGTTCGAACCGCAGCGGCGGCCCCGAAGGCGTGATCGATGCGGTCGAGGCGCTCGCACCGGAAGGCTTCGACGACGTCGAGACGGTGCTCGCGCACTCCGAGCGCGAGGCGATCGTGCGCGGCTACGCGCAGAAGGCGGGCTTTGCGGTGCCCGGCGCCGGAGGCGCGCGCGGTTTGTCCGCGAACCGTGGCGTGGGCGGGACGAATGAGGAAAATCCGTGACGCGCGCTGCAGTCGGCGTCGCGCTGGACCTGCCGAAGGCGACAAATCCACACGCGCCCGCCGGATTTGTCGCAAACCGTGGGCTGGGCGTGCATCCTGTGACAAATCCAAGCCCGGCCTGCGGATCTGTCGCGCTGAGCATGCCTTTAGGACCGGGGGGCAGACCGCCGCGCGGCGCGGGGGCGAACCGCTCCGCGGCCCGGTGGCGGCGGGCGCGCCCGGCGCCCCCGTCAAGCACCGACAGCACAACACCACAAGGAGGACAGGCATGGAGGAAGTAACTGGCCCTGATGTGCTCGGCGCGACCGCGTCGATCGACGACATCAAGTGGAACATCCTCGGACAGACCTACCGCCCCAAACAGCTGACCGAGCGATCGTTCGCCTGGCACGCGGTCTTCCCGCCTGACACATTCGTACCGCCGCACGTCCACCCGACTCAGGACGAATACGTGTACGTGCTCGAAGGCGAGTTGACGCTGGCGGTCGGCGCCGCCGATCGGGCTGCCGGCCCCGGTGACCTGATCCGGCTGCCGATGGGCATGCCGCACGGGCTCTTCAACCGCTCGCGCGCGACGGCCATGTGCCTGTTCTGGGTCACCCCGACGGCCCGCCTCTACGACCTGTTCGTCGCGATCGACGCACTCGAGGAGCAGACTCCCGAAGCGGTCGTCGCGCTCGCCGGCGAGCACGGCGTCGAATTCCTACCGCCACCGGAGTGAGCGATGGCCGAGCTTCTGCACGACGCGGTCAGGGTCCTCGTCGACCCGCTCAACAACCGCGGCACGGCATTCACTGACGAGGACCGCACGCGGCTCGGGCTGCGCGGCCTGCTGCCGGCGGCGATCGAGACGCTCGACCAGCAGGTCATGCGCGCCTACGGCGCGTTCGCCGAGCAGCCGACCGAGATCGCCAAGCACATTAACCTGCGGGCGTTGCAGGACATCAACGAGGTCCTGTTCTACGAGCTGTTGCGGACCCACATCGAGGAGATGCTCCCGATCGTGTATACGCCGACGGTCGGGGTCGCCTGCCAGCGATTCAGCGAGATCTACCGCCGGCCGCGGGGGCTGTTCGTCGCCTACCCGGACCGCGACCGGATCCGCGAGGTGCTGCGCAACCGTCCCCACTCGGACGTCGACATCATCGTCGTCACCGACGGCCAGCGCGTGCTCGGGCTCGGCGATCAGGGCTTCGGCGGGATGGGGATCCCGATCGGCAAGCTGTCGCTCTACACCGCGCTGGCGGGGATAGATCCCGCGCGAACGCTGCCGGTGATGCTCGACGTCGGCACTGACAACGCCGAGCTGCTCGACGACCCGATGTACCTCGGCTGGCGCCATCGCCGCGTCGAGGACGCCGCCTACTTCGAGTTCGTCGATCACTTCGTCGATGCCGTCCAGGCCGAGCTGCCTCAGGTTCTGCTGCACTGGGAGGACTTCGCGACCCCGCACGCGCTGCCGATCCTCGAACGCTTCCGCGAGCGGCTGCTGACGTTCAATGACGACATCCAGGGGACGGCCGCGGTCGCACTCGGAGCCCTTTCGGCGGCCGCCGCCGCGGCCGGTTCGAGGATGCGCGACCAGACCGTGGTGATGCTTGGTGCCGGCTCGGCGGGAGTGGGGGTGTCGGAGCAGATCGTGCGCGCGATGGTCGCCGACGGCCTCACCGAGGCCGCCGCCCGGGCGCGCGTGTATGTGATCGACGTCAACGGCCTGCTGACCACGGACCGGCGTGACCTCGACGAGGCCCAGCGGCGCCTCGCCCAACCGCCGGACTCGGTGCCCGTCTCCGACGGGGGCGCGGCGGGGCTGCTCGACGTCGTCAACGCGGTGCGGCCGACGGCGCTGCTCGGGCTCTCAAGCGCGACCGGGGCGTTCACCGAGGAGATCGTGCGCAGCATGGCGGCGCATGCCGATCGCCCGATCATCATGCCGCTCTCCAATCCGACCAACCGCAGCGAGGCCCGCCCGCAGGATCTCGCCGACTGGACCAACGGCCGTGTGCTGGTCGCCAGCGGGTCGCCATTTCCGCCGATGCAGGTGGGAGACCGGGCGATCCCAGTGGCTCAGTGCAACAACGTGTACGCGTTCCCGGGCATCGGGCTGGCGGTCGTGGCCGTCAGAGCGACCCGGATCACGGACGCGATGCTGACCGCCGCCGCGACCGCGGTCGGAGCGGCCGCCCCGGTCCACCACGATCCGCGGGTGCCGCTGCTCCCGGCTCGAACGGAGCTGGTGCAGACGGCCACGTCGGTGGCGCGCGCGGTCGCGGCTGCCGCCGTCGCCGACGGGGTCGCGCCGGCGCTCAGCGCCGACCAGATCGACGCTGCGATCGAGGCGACCCGCTGGCTGCCCGGCTACGCGAGTTAGCGGAGGTCCGCCTGCGCTGCCCGCACCGCGTCGGCCTGCTCCTCGTCCATCCAGATCTCCCAGCGGCCGGACTCGGACAGGCGGGCGTCGTTGATCCGATACGGGCGGCGGCCACCGAACTCGGTCTGGCGCAAGTGAAAGACGCCCCCCAGAACTGACGCGATCCGCCGGCGCGGCCAGCCGATCGCGTCCTCGATCTCCGGAAACGGGCGCGCGGGATCCGGAGCGGCAGCGAGGCCGGCGAGCAGCTCGCGCATCAGGTCGCTGCAGCGATCGTGAAAGCGCGCGATCTCGTCGCGCTCGTACATCGCGTTGTGTGCGTTGTGCTCAGCCCCGGACAGCGCGCGCCGCATCCCGGCCCACGATAGCCGCGGCCCCGCAGTCAAGAGCCGGCGACCATCTCGGTGCGACCCTCCCAGTGGGGCGCGCGGAGCTCGCGCTTGAGCACCTTGCCGGCGCCTGACTTCGGCAGCGGCTCGGCGCGCAGCTCGATCCGCTTGGGCACCTTGTAGCCGGCGATCAGCGTCCGGCAGTGGCTCTCGAGCTCGTCCTCGGTGACGTCGCCCCTCGGCACGACGACCGCGTACACGGCCTCGCCCCATTGCGCGTCCGGGACGCCGAACACGGCCGCCTCGAGCACGCCCTGGTGGCGGTAGAGCGCGTCCTCGACCTCTGTGCTGTAGACGTTCTCGCCGCCGGAGACGATCATGTCCTTGGCGCGATCGACCAGGTACACGTAACCGCGCTCGTCCATGAATCCGAGGTCGCCGCTGTGGTACCAGCCGTCGCGCAGCGCCGTCGCGGTTGCATCGGGCTTGCCCCAGTAGCCCAACATCACGTTCTCGCCACGGATCGCGACCTCGCCGACTTCGCCGGTGGCGCACTCGGTACCGCCGAGCGGACTCACGATCCTGATCTCGACCCCGACCGCGGGCTGCCCGCACGAGCGGATCTCGGGCGAGTCGAGGTGACGCTCCTCGTGCGGCAGCACGGTCGCGATCGGGGCGGTCTCGGTCGCGCCGTAGAGATGCATCAGCTCCGCGCCGGGGAACGCCTGGTGCGCCCGGCGCACGGTCTCGGTTGCCACGGGCGAGCCGCCGTGACTCAGGAGCTTCAGGCTCGTCACGTCCCGCCGCGTCGCCAGCTGCTCTTCGCTGAGGGCCGCGAGCATCGTCGGTACCAGGAGCGTCGCAGTCACGCGCTCGCGCTCGATCAGGTCAAGCGCCGCGGCCGGGTCGAACGCCGGCAGCACGACGTGGGTGCCGCCCTGCCAGACGGTCGCGAGCACCGCGACCGAGCCTGCGGCGTGAAACAGCGGCGCCGCCAGCAGCCAGCTCGTTTCAGTCCTGAACGCGTTCGAGGCCAGGAAATGATGTGCGTTGGCGACCAAGTTGCGATGGGTCAGGATCACGCCCTTGGCGGCGCCGGTGGTGCCGCCGGTGTAGAACAGTCCCGCCATCGTGTCGGGACCGAGCTGATCCGGGAAGTCCACCGCGGGGGCGTTTGCGATCAACGCCTCGTAGTCGTCGTCGAGCGAGATCACGTGTTCGGTGACGCCGGCCGGATAATCCACCCCGCCGCTGACGAACAGGGCCTTGGTGTCGGAGTCCTCGAGCGCGTAGCGCAGCTCGGCCTGCGTGTGGCGCTGGTTGAGCGGCACCAGCGCCATCCCGGCGCCGGGGACCGCCTGGTAGAGCTCGACATAGCGGTGGCAGTTGCGGCTCACAACCGCGACGCGGTCGCCCTCGTGCACGCCGAGCGCCCGCAACGCACCCACTAGCCGGCGGCAGCGCTCCCACGTCTCGGCATACGTCAGCCTGTGCCCACCGCAGCAGATCGCCTGACGATCACCGCCGATCTGCACCGCGCGGCGCAGCGGCCCAATCATCGTCGTCATCGCTGGACCCCCTTCAGTCAGCCGCTCCGCGAGCGGACAGTACTCCCGCCCGGCGCCGGCGCGCAAGCACGCTGGCCGGTCGCGTAGAACACGCGCCAGTCGACGGTCGTGACCCGCAGGCGCCATCCGAGCTCGAGCAGCCGGCGCTCGAGCTCGGCCGGCTCGTAGAGCACCTTTACGGCGCGGAAGCTCTGGCCGCTGCGCAGTCGCCTGCCCACCGCGCTCGTCGGACCTCGAGTCCGGTGCTCGAACGCGTCGACCGCTGGCAGCTCGTCGATCGCGAATACCCGCCCGCGGTCGGTCAGCGCTGCATCGACGAGCCCCCAGAACCGCGCAAAGCGCTGTGGGGGAACGTGCGAGAGCCACGCCGCGAAGAACACAACGTCGTAGCGCTCGCTGGGCTCCCAGGCAAACAGATCTGCTTCGTGATAGCGGACATCGCCGCGGTCGAGCCGGCGACGGTTGAGCTCGAGCATCTCGGGCGATGCGTCGATCGCGGTGAGCTCGTCGGCCGTGCTGGCGAGTTCGGCGGTCCATTTGCCGGTGCCGCAGGCGAGTTCGAGTACCTTTCCGCGAGCCCCGAACACCCGCAGCGCGGCTTTGAGCTCCGCCTCCGTGTCCCCGTCGAGCCCGGCTGTCGCGTCGTACTCGCCGGCGCGGGCGCGGTAGTAGGCCACCTGCTCGGTCAGGAGCTGGTCAAGTTGATCTTCGGTCGCGCTCATCCTGGTGGCCGTGTGATCGTACGCCGCACCCGAGGCCTCGGGCGAAACCCTAGTTATGACGCTTTGGCACGCCGGGCGCGAAGCGTGTAGGTTCGGCACATGACCCAAGACCTGTCGCTCGGCGAGGCCGCATCGGCGCTTGGCGTCAGCGTCGACACCTTGAGGCGCTGGGACCGCAAGGGCCAGCTGCAGACCAAGCGCGACGGGCGAAACCGGCGGCTGGTCCCCGCTTCGGAGGTCCGGCGCCTCAGCTCGCGCCCACAGCGCCACCAGACCGGGACGGCGCGCTCGGCCCGTAATCGCTTCTCCGGCGTCGTGCGATCGGTGGAGGCTGACGGTGTGATGGCGCTGGTGGAGGTGGAGGCCGGACCGTTCCTCGTGACCGCCGCGATCACACGCGACGCGATCGAAGAGCTCGGGCTGGCGCCCGGTGTGGCCGCCACGGCGGTCGTCAAGGCGACCTCGGTGATGATCGAGCGAAGCGGTCGTCCGCGCGAGTTCGGCTAGTCCTGCTCAGACGGCGCGGGAGATCGCGGCGAGCGCTCGGTCGATCCCCGCTTCGTCGACGTCCATGTGCGTGACCGCGCGGATGTGGTGAGCGTCGACCAGGTTGAGCTCGACCTCGTTTTGGACGGCGCTGACCAGTTCGCGCGCGTCCGGCACGCCGAAGACGACGATGTTGGTCTCCACGGTGGCCGGGTCGAGCTCGATCTCGGGGAGCTGCGCGAGCCCGTCCGCGAGCCTTTTTGCGTTGCGGTGGTCGTCGGCGAGCCGCTCGACGTGATGGTCAAGCGCGACCAGGCAGCCGGCGGCGATGATCCCCGACTGGCGCATCGCGCCGCCCATCATGTGCTTGTAGCGCCATGCCTCGTCGATCAGCTCTGTCGGGCCCGCGAGCGCGGCACCGACGGGAGCGCCGAGTCCCTTGGTGAAGTCGATCCACGCGGTGTCGAAGCGCCCGGCGTAGTCGGCGGCCGCGACACCTGACGCGACGACCGCGTTCAGCAGCCGGGCACCGTCGAGGTGCGCGCGCAGCTCGTGCCGGCGCGCCACCTCGAGCACGCCGTCGATCGCGGCCAGCGTCCAGACGCGGCCGCCGCCGAGGTTGGTCGTCTGCTCGACCGAGACCAGCCGCGAGCGGGGCATGTGCCGCGTCGGCCGGACGCGGATCGCCGCCTCGAGCTGCTCGGCTGTGAACATGCCGCCCTCGCCGTCGAGGGTTCTGATCATCGCTCCCGCCTGCGTTGCCGGGCCGCCGGCCTCGAAGTTGACCGGGTGCGCGGTGCGGTCGAGGATCAGTTCGTCGCCGCCGGGCCGGATGTGCAGCCGCAGCGCGATCTGGTTGCACATCGTGCCGCTGGGGAGAAACACGGCCGCCTCGTGACCGAGCAGTTGCGCGACGCGCTCCTCGAGCCGGCGGGTGGTCGGATCGAGGCCGCGCTGCTCGTCGCCGACCTCGGCGTCGGCCATCGCCTGGCGCATGGCCTTGGTCGGTCGGGTCTGGGTGTCGCTGTAGAGGTTGACTGCAGTCATTTCTGGCTCAACTCCGGGTTCATAGCAGCGACCGCGAAGTCGCGACTGACGACCCCGATCTCGTCCGGCAGCGCGGCCAGGTTGACGTTGGTCGAGAAGCCAAGCGGCGCCTCGGCGGGTCGGAAGAAATCGTCGAAGTGGCTGGCGACGATCACCTGCGGCTGCAGGCGGGGGAGGATCCGCTCCCAGTAGTCGGGCGTGAAGCTGCGACCTGCGATCCCGGCGAGAAACACATCCACGCCGCCACCAGGGACCTGGTCATCGATCAGGTTCGCGCTGCCCTGGTGGTAGAGCGTCGTGCCGCCGACCTCGATCTTGATCCCGTAGATGTCTCCACAGCGGTACTCCCTCGGCGCCAGCGCATCGAGGTTCTCGCAGCTGAACTCCCCGTCGAAGGGGACCGCGTAGCCGAGCAGCAGCTTGGAGTGCAGGCTCGGATAGAAGGTGACCGCGAACGGCCCGAGCTCGTAGGCCTGCCTGGGCGTCACCTCGACGGCTCGCTCGGCGAGCCCGAACAGCGCCATCAGCTTGCGCAGCGAGCTCGAGCCGTACGCGATCGTGTTGTGGCGCTGGGCGAGCGCCGGCACGTCGATCGCATGATCGAAATGCGTGTGGCCGATCAGGATCCCGTCGACGGTCTGACCCCTGGCCGGCAGCAGCCGGTCCAGCAGCTCCGGGTCCGACAGCGCTCGGCGCTTCGAGAGCACCGCCTTGAGCGGCACGCGCGACAGGTAGGGATCCAGGTAGAGCACGTGGCCCTCGTAGCTCAGCTCGTAACCGGCGACGCCGAGCCAGCGGATCCGCAGTCCGTCGCCGAGCGGCAGCGGCGCGTCTGTGAGCTGCTCGAGGGCGGCCGCGTCCTCGCGCTCGCGCCGCTCGCGATGGGCGGCGAAGCGCGCGAAGCTCGAGAGGTGCCCGATCAGTGCGGACAACGTCGTGACGCCGGCCGCGTCGTCAGGCGTCCGGGTGCGCCTCTTCCCACCGCAGAGCGGCGGCGGCGGCGCTGGCCGACGGTGACAA
>CAVPFS010000032.1:0-78889 GCA_963703825.1 uncultured Solirubrobacterales bacterium
CGTCGCAGGCCGAGCAGATGGAGATAGCGATCCTGCCCCCTGATGTAAACACTCAGACCACGAGTTCTAGTCGTCGATGGCAACATCCGCTTTGGGCTCGATGCGGTCAAGGGCGGCGGCTTTCGGGCGGTGCAGGCGATCAAGCAGGCGCGAAACGAAGACGGCCCGTTCCAGAGCCTGTTCGACTTCTGGAGCGCGTCGACAACGGCGCGGTCAACAAGAAGGCGATCGAGGCGCTGATCAAGTGCGGAGCCTTCGGGTCCACCGGCGCCTCGCGCAAGGGGATGCTGTGGTGCTCGAGCAGGCACAGGCAGCGGGCCAGAAAGCCCAGCAGGACGCGCTGATCGGACAGGGCTCGATCTTCGACCTCGGACCGGCCGACGACCAGGGGAGCGCGGCACAGCCGGCGTTCGCCGGGCCAGCCACGCGCCGATCCCCGGCGAGGAGTTCAGCCGCTCGGAGCTGCTGGCCGCCGAGAAGGAGTCGATCGGGCTGTTCATCTCGGCGCACCCGCTGAAGGAGATCGGGGCGGCGCTCAGAGCGCGCTCGGACAGCACGCTGTCGGAGCTCGCCAACCGCCGCGACGGCGATTGGGTGACGGTTGGCGGGATGGTCACCCAGGCCAAGCAGATCAAGACCAAGAAGGGCGACCGGATGATGTTCGCGACCCTCTACGACCTCGATGCATCGGTCGAGATCATCGTCTTCGACAAGACCCTGAGCGCCAGCGAGGACGCGCTTGCGACTGACTCGATCGTGCTCGTCCGCGGCAAGGTCGACCACAAGGACCGCGAGAAGACGTGCCTCGTCGCCCAGAGCGTCGAGCGCTTCCAGCCGTCTGAGGCGGAGGTGGCCAAGGCCCAGGAGCAGGCGGCGCGGCCGATCGCAAAGCCGAGCTCGCTGCGACTCCGGCTCGATGCGACGGCGCTGCCCGCGACCGCGCTCGGCGAGCTGAGGGACGTGCTGGCCGGGTTCCCCGGCGACTGCGACGTCGTGATCGAGTTGCGCACCTCTGCCGGGCAGCGCTTCCTGAAGCTCGGACCGAGCTTCCGCGTGCAGCGCAGCGCGGGGCTGCACGCCGAGCTCGACGCGGTGCTCGGCTCGGCGCTACTCCAGGAGCAGCGCGCCCCCGAGCAGGCCGTGGCAGGAGTCGCTTAACCAAGTCGAAGGTTTATGCTGGTTCCCGCGATGACGGGGCGCTGGAAACTTACGCCGTTCGGGGCGGTGGCCGTGCTGAGCATCGTCATCGGTTTGCTGCTGCTGATCCTCGCCGGGTCGACCGTCATCCAGCTGATCGGCATCGTGCTGATCTGCGCTGGGCTGCTCGGGTTCCTCGGCGGCCAGGTGGGCTCGCAGCGGATGGCCGGGTACGCGAGACCCGGGATGAAGCAGGACATCTCGATGATGTCGATGCCGACTAACGAGCCGGCGCCCGAGTACATCGCTGACACTCCCGAGGCTCCCGACTCGGTCTGGGACCACGAGCGCCAGCTCTACCACGAGAAGGAAGAGCGCGAGCACCCGCACGGCGACCCGCCGGCGACGCCCTTAACCCCCCGCCCGCGACGCCTTAGCCCGAGACGCGTAAGTAGCCGGGCCGCTTGCGTCCAGGCTCGCTGCTCGCCCCCGCGCTTCGCTCGCCCCGCGGCTCAGTGGACGTGCAGATTGATCCCGAGCAGCAGCAGCGGCCAGAGCAGGATCGCGAGCGCCGCTGAGAGGACAGGCTTGATCGCGTTGACGTTGTTGAAGTAGTGGTGGGAGGCAGCGAGCAGCACTCCGATCACCAGCCAGACGATGGTTCCAAGGCGCAGTCTCACGGTGCTCTCCTCTTGGTCAGTCGGGTCCGGGCGCTCGACTTCGAGCGTGCTCTCGCATGCTTATTACCCGCTCCGGGGGGTCGCTAGCCGGGCCGCCGGGGCGGCCGGCTGCCAGTCAGCGTGACGCTTCGTCGGGCAGCCAAGGCGAGCGCCAGCCGCCGAACCGCTCGACCAGCTTGTTGGCCTGCGGCGGCCCCCACGAGCCCTTCGCGTACGAGTGCACGGGGAGGGGAGTCAAGCAGTGGTGCGATCACGCGCCAGCACGCTTCGACGCTGTCCTCGCGTGTGAAGTGGCTGCTGTCGCCGATCAGCGCTGCGTGCAGGAGCACCTCGTATGGGGTCGGGTCCTCGCCGCCCTGGCGGTCGAACTGCATGTCGAAATCGATCTCCGCCGGCGCCGGGCGATCCGCCCGGTGGGCGTCCAGCCCGATCCGGATCCCCGTGTGGGGATCGATCCTGAACACGACCTGGTTGGGCGCCGGCGAGCGGTGGCGGCCGGAGATGAATGACAGCTTCGGTGGGCTCCTGAAGATCAGCCGAAGCTCGGTCTGGCTCAGCGGCAAGTGCTTGCCGGTGCGGATGAAGAACGGCACCCCGCCCCAGCGCCAGTTGTTGATCTCGAGCCTGAGCGCGGCGTAGGTCTCGGTCGTCGAGCGCGACTTGACGCCCTCGGTGCTGCGGTATCCGCGGTACTGGCCGCGGACGTAGTGCGAGGGCTCGGCGTCCGACATCGCGCGGAAGACGTCGTACTTGGCGTCCTTGACCGCCTCCGGGTCACCGGCTCCCGGCGGCTCCATCGCCGCCGCGGCGACCATCTGCAGCAGGTGGTTGACGACCACGTCGCGCAGCGCACCGATAGGGTCGTAGAAACGCCCTCTGCCCTCGACCCCGAACGCCTCGGCCATCGTTATCTGCACGGAGCCGATGTAGTTCCGGTTCCAGATCGGCTCGAGGATCGTGTTGGCGAACCGCAGGTAGGCGATCTCCTCGACCCCCATCTTGCCCAGGAAGTGGTCAATCCGGTAGAGCTGAGTCTCGTCGATGTATTTGTGCAGGTCGGCCGACAGCGCCCGCGCTGAGCGCAGATCGTGGCCAAACGGCTTCTCGACGACCACGCGTCGCTGCCCGGAGACGAGGTCGCGCTTGGAGAGTCCGGCGATCACGGTCTCGAACAGCGCCGGCGGGATCTCGAGATAGAACGCCGGAAATGTCGCCTCGCCGAGCGCTTGCTCCACACGCTCATACGTCTGATCGTCGCCGAAGTCGCCGCTGACGTATGAAAGCCGGCGCGCGAAGCGGCTGAAGACCCGCTCATTCACCTTCTCGCCGGCATCCTCGATCGCTTTCCGTGCGTGCTCTCGCAACCGCTGGATCGACCAGTCGCCAGAGGCGACGCCGATCACCGGGCAGTCGAGGAGTCGGCGGCGTTCGAGCCGGTAGAGCGAGCGCAGCGTCATCTTGCGCGCCAGGTCGCCGGTGATCCCGAACACGACCAGCGCGTCCGCGTTGCGGGTGCCGGTGCTCATCGCGCCCGCACGCTACCCGACAGCGCGTTTGCGAGCGCCGCCGCGGGCGCGCGCGCTGGTCCGCCTGCGCGCCGCCTGGCCGCGCTTGCGGAGCTTGAAGCAGAGCTCGATCTCGTCCTTCGTCGGTTCGGTCTCCAGCACCACCGGCAGGCGCTCGAAGCGCGGCTCGGATAGGAACGCGGCGCATCCGCGCTCGCCGATCTCGCCCTGGCCGATACGTGCGTGACGGTCACGGTTGGAACCCAGCGGTGTCTTGGAGTCGTTCAGATGCAGCGAGCCGAGCCGTTTGAGGCCGACGACGCTGTCGAACTTGTCCAGCGCTTCGCCGATGGCTGCCGCGGTCCGCACGTCGTAGCCGGACGCCAGCAGGTGGCACGAATCCAGGCAGACGCCCAGCCTCGGGCCGCCGCCGGCCGCATCGAGCAGCGCGGCGAGCTCCTCGAACGTGCGCCCGAGGGTTCCGCCGGCGCCGGCGGTGTCCTCGAGGTGCAGCTGGCATCCCTCGGACTCGCCAAGCGCCTGGCCGATCACCTTGCCGGCGCGCTTGATCGCGCGACTGACATCGCCCTGCTTGGCCGATCCGGGGTGCAGGACCACGCCGGCGGCGCCGATCCCATGCCCGACCCGCAGCGACTGGATCAGCGAGGCACGGGACTTCTTGACGATCTCGGGGTCCTCCGAGGCGCAGTTGAGCAGGTAGACGGCGTGGATCAGCACCGATTCGATCGGGCTGCTCTCGCACGCCTCGCGGAAGGCGGCGAAGTCATCCTCGCCGTAGGCGGTCGGGCGCCACATCCGTGGCGACTGGTTGAAGATCTGGATCGCCTGCGCGCCCAGCTCAGTCCCGCGCGCTACGGCTTTGGGCAGACCGCCCGCCGGCGATACGTGGGCGCCGATTAGCATCCGTTGGCAGTGTCCATCCGAGTTCGCTTCGCTCCATCTCCGACCGGCGCCCTACACATCGGCAGCGCGCGTACCGCGCTCTACAACTGGCTGCTGGCCCATGGCCCTGGCGACGGGCCCGGTGGGCGTGCCGGCACGCTCGTGCTGCGGATCGAAGATACAGACAAGGCCCGCTCGACAGTTGAGAACACTGACCAGATCCTCGACGTGCTCGAGTGGCTCGGACTCGGTTGGGACGAGGGGCCGATTTTCCAGTCACAGCGCCACGAGCGCCACGCGGAGGCGCTGACGCAACTGCTCGAGGGCGGCCACGCCTATCGCTCGAGCGCGACCGCCGACGACGTTCGCGAGTTCAAGGCCAGGCACGGCGCCGACCGCGGCTTCCGGGGCGAGCCCGAGACCGAAGGCGCGGTCAGACTGCGGGTGCCCGACTCGGGCGAGACGCTGGTCGACGACGTGATCCGGGGCGAGACCCGGTTCCCGAACGCGAGCATGGACGATCCGGTGATCGCACGCGCCGATGGCTCGGCGCTCTATAACTTCGCGGTCGCCGTCGACGACCTCGATGCGGGCATCACCCACGTCGTCAGGGGTGAGGACCACCTCTCGAACACGCCCAAGCAGCTGCTCGTGGTCGAGGCGCTCGGCGCGGCAGCGCCCCGTTACGCTCACCTGCCGCTGCTCCACGGCCCCGACGGCCGCAAGCTGTCAAAGCGCCACGGAGCGGCTTCCGTGCAGGAGCTGCGCGACGCCGGCTACCTGCCCGAGGCGGTCGATAACTACATCGCGCTGCTCGGCGCGGGCTTCGCGGCCGACGAGGAGCACTTCACGCTCGGCGAGCTGGCCGAGCGCTTCCGGCTCGAGCGGGTCTCCAAGAACCCGGCGGTGTTCGACGAGCGCAAGCTGCGCCACATCAACGGGGAGCACCTCCGCGAGCTCGACACCGCCGAGCTGACGCGGCGGCTGGAGGCGTACACGGGCCGGACCGGGATCGAGGGCGCGGTCGCGATCTCCCGCGAGAAGATTCAGACGCTCGCCGATTTCTGGCCGCTGGTCTCGTTCGTCTTCGACGGGCCAGTCGACGATCCGCAGGCGTTTGCGAAGACGATCGTCGGCGGCGGCGGCGCTGAGCTGCTTGCGCTCGCGCGCGAAGCGCTGGCCGAGGCCGAGCCGTTCGACGCCGCGAGCGTCGAGACCGCGCTGCGCGGCGTCGTCGAGCGTGCCGACAGCAAACCGGGCAAAGTGTTTCAGCCGATCCGTGTCGCGCTCTCCGGGCGGACCGTCTCGCCCGGCATCTTCGAGACGCTCGAGCTGCTCGGCCGAGACGAGAGCCTCGCCCGGATCGATCGCGCGCTGCGCCGCGCCGAGGACGAACGCGAACACCCACCGGCTTAAACCCTAAACCGGTCGTGCGCATCTGCCGATAGATGATGAGTCAATGGTTGGGGAAGCCGATGCCAAAGAATGTGCGCGCGCAGAGGAACGAGTGAGCGAACGGTGTCATCCGTTTCAGCCGCGAAGGTCACACCTGCCGATCCGTACACGACCCGGGAGCGGCATCACAACGAGGGCCACGGCCGACGGCTGACCGCTGCCTTCGAGGCGCTCGAGGCCTATCCGGTCCTGGTCGAATCTCGAAACCGCGTTATGCGGCTGTTCGAGGACGGCGATCCGCAAACGGGCGACGTCGTCGCCGCGGTCGAGGCCGACGTCTCGCTGACGGTCACGGTCGTCAGGCTCGCGAATCAGGTCGAGGGCCCGCAGTCGGGCAAGATCGACAGCGTCGTGGCGGGCGTCGAGGCGCTCTCGGCGCGCACCGTGCACGCGATCGCGAGCCGCGCCAGGACGTTTGACTTCTTCGAGCGGTCCTCTGTCTGGCAGGGCATTCCCGAACGCTTCCGCCTACACGCGGTCGCGACGCAGCGCGCTGCTGACCGGCTCGCGCGCGAGATCAACTTCGATGCGCGCGACCGGCTGATGGTCACGTCGCTGCTGCACGACATCGGCAAGCTGGTGCTGACCCACGCCTACCCGGGCTATCCCGCACAGGTCCACGGCGACGCGGGCACGCCCGAGGAGCGCATCCAGCGCGAGCGGCGCGAGCTGGGGGTCGATCACGCACTCGTGGGTGGCGTGCTGGCCCGCCGGTGGGGGCTGCCGCGCGTCGTCGCGAGCGTGATCGAGCACCACCACGACGACGGCGCCGAGCCCGAGGCCTCGATCGTGAGGCTCGCGGACATGCTCGCGCATTACGTGCTCGGCGGCCAGGTCGCGCCCTCGGAGCTGCTCGCGTCGGCGCGCGCGGTCGGCGTCAGCCCCGCCAGCCTGCGGACGGTGATGTACGAGCTGCCGCTTCCGTCGGGCACCGGGCGCCCGCGCCAGGTCGACCCGTGCCCGATGTCCGGGCGCGAAATCGACGTCCTGCGCCGGCTCGCCCGCGGGATGGTCTACAAGCAGATCGCGACCGAGCTCGGGCTGTCGACGAGCACCGTCCGCACCCACCTACACAACGTGTACGGCAAGCTCGGCGCGATGGATCGCGCCCAGGCCGTGCTGATGGCCACCGAGCGCGGCTGGATCTAGTGGGGCTCCACTAGCGCCCGCCCGGCGCCACCGTGGCTGGATCTGGTGGGCCGCGTGGCGGGCTAGGATCGTGATCGACATGATCTCGATCACGAGCAAGTCCCCGTACGCACTCAGCGCGCTGGTCGAGCTGCATCGCTGCGGCGACTCGTGCCCGGTTCCAATCGCCGAGCTCGCGCGCCGACGCGAAATCCCGGTCCAGTTCCTCGAGCAGCTGTTCGCGACCCTGCGCCGGGCCGGCGTGCTGCGTTCCCAGCGTGGCGTGAAAGGCGGCTACAGCTTCGCGCGCCCGGCCGACGAGATCACTGTCCTCGAGCTTGTGGAGCTGCTCGACGGCCCACTCGCGCGCGACGCAGACGGGATCTTCCTGGCGGCTGCGCAGGCCGCGGGAGCGGTGCTCTCGCAGGCCACGGTCGCGTCGATCGCCGAGCGAGAGATGCTCGCCGCGACGGCGCCGATGTACCACATCTAGTACGAAAGCAGTGTTTTGCAGGGCTTTCGTCGTGCCGCGGGTGACGACGATTTCCTGGCGTGCGGATTCGTCCACATCGGCGTATGGGGCCAACGGCCACTGCCGACTCATCGTGTGGCCGTCTATTGACTTGTCGTCCGCCGAGGCATAGGGTCGGCGCTCTGGATCGGGGTGTAGGCACGGTGATGCCGAAGCCGTGGACACCGTCAGGCGGGCGTTCGCGGCGCCTCTCTGTCGGCCTAGGAGAACCAGGAGGTTCACCAACATGTGGCATTCACAAGGGACTGGGGCGCTCGTAAGCAAGCGGGCGCGCGGAATCAGGGCCTGGAGGCTGCTCGGCCTTCTCGCTTGTCTGGGGGCGGCATGCGCCGCCACGGCGGGACCGGCCCGCGCGGCAGCGAATGGCGTGTGCTCGGGCACACTGGCCGCGCCCGGCACGCTCGCAGGGACCTATGACAACGTCACCGTCAACGGCATCTGCTTCGTCGATAACGGACTGGCGACGGTTGAAGGCAACCTGACGATTACGCCTGGATCGGGTTTGGCCGCCGCGTTCGCCTCGGGCGGCTCGAGGCTCGTCGTCGACGGCAACCTCAATGTCTACGCTCGCGGGACCCTGATCATGGGGTGTGAGCCGAACTTCTTCTCCTGCTTCGATGACCCCAGCAACACCCTCACAAGCAGCAGCACGGTCCAAGGCAACCTGGCCAGCTATAGCCCGCTGGGTGTCCTGGTTCATGCGAGCACGATCGACGGGAACGTGACCGAGTCCGGTGGCGGAGGTGGTCTGAACTGCAATCCGGGCAACAACCCCGCGTTCGCTTTCGGCGTATATAGCGACTACGAGGACAACACGGTTGGCGGGAACGTCAGCATCAGCGGGCTGCACACCTGCTGGCTCGGAGCGCTCCGCAACAACGTGGGCAAGAGCTTCGCGGCGGACAACAACGCGACCGCCGATCCGGACGGCAACGAACTCGTGTCGAACACGATCACCCGGAACATCAAGTGCACTGGCAACAACCCCGCCGTGCAGTTCGGTGATTCGGAGGGCTTCTCCAACGTCGTGGGGGGCAATGCCTCCGGGCAGTGCGGCTTCAATGCGCTGCAACCCAACCCCGAACCGAATGGGCCGCTCACGCCGATCTCGGTGCCCATGGGTTAGCCGGGCTCGTCGCGCGCCACAAGTGACAGCGCTTGCCGTGGGCCGGGCGTGACCGCCTGGCCCACGGCGGCGGCTGGACGTCCTCTGCCCCCGCCGAATCGCCGCAGAGGCGCGGCCGCGGCTACCGGCACAGGCCTGGTTGCAATCGCAAAATGCTGGCCTGCTTCGGATGCGCGGTCCCCGCCGGCGCACCGGACACGGGGGATCCCAGCCGCGGGCGCCGGCGGGGTCGTGGGGAAGCCTACGACTTGGCCAATCGAAAGGACATCGTCAGATTCGGGGAGAATCGTCGACGCCGGCGCCGTCAGCCGGACGCTTGGGTGGCGCGCACTCCGTCGGCGATCGCCCGGGCTACGGCCTCGGTGGCCGCGGCTTCGATCGCGTCGTAGGCCGCCGGCACGACGCCGGTGGCGAGGCAGAAGATCGTGTCGCCGTCGTACATCGTGTGCGATGGGCGGATCGCGCGGGCGATCCCGTCGTGCGCAACGGTCGCGACCCGGTTGGCCTGCTCCTTGGTCAGGATCGCGTCCGTCACCACCGCCCCGATCGTCGTGTTGGCGCCCGGCACCAGCGCCGCCGTCCGGTCCCAGGCGGTGAACTCGGCGACCCACTCCTGCCGCTCGTCGTCCCAGATCCCGCCGACGCTGTTGACGACCATCACCGCGGCGACTGTCGCGCGATCGACGGCGCCCCCCGCGATCCCGAGCCCACCGGGGCGGATCTGCGAGCCGTCCCCGCCCTTGGCGACGCTGGCTCCGGTGCCGGCTCCAACCGCCCCGACCTCCGGCTCTGCGGTGGCGGCGGCGCAGGCCGCGTAGCCGGCCTCGCGGTCAGGGCGCGCGTGCGGGTCGCCGATCGGCAGGTCGAAGATCACCGCCCCGGCGACGATCGGGACCCGGACACCGGCCAGCTCGTATCCGATCTCGTGCTCCTCCAGGTAGCGCATGACGCCGCCGGCGGCCTCGAGACCGAACGCGCTGCCGCCGGTCAGCAGCAACCCATGGACGACGTCGACCAGTGTCGCCGGGCGCAGGGTGTCCGTGCAGAGCGTCGCCGGCGCCGCTCCACGCACGTCGACGCCGCCGACGGCGCCTTCCGGAGCGAGCACGACGGTGCACCCGGTGCGGCCGTCAAGGTCGGTCCAATGACCGACGACGATCTTCTGCGGCAGCTTGACCTTGGCGGCCACACGGCCAAGCTATCGGATCCGCATCGGCCCGCCCGGTCCTACTACGCTGGCCCGAGCGATGAAACTGGTCCCGTCCGATCCGTCAGAGCTGGTGGGCCGTACGCCGGTGCTCCGTCTCGGTCGGATCGTCGACGGCCACGAGGTCGAGCTGTTCGCCAAGCTCGAGGCGTTCAACCCGGGCGGCAGCGTCAAGGACCGTATCGGCGTGGCGATGATCGAAGCGGCCGAGCGCGAGGGGCGGATCGAGCCCGGGCGGACGACGATCGTCGAGGCGACCAGCGGTAACACCGGGATCGCGCTCGCGTTCGTGTGCGCCGCCAAGGGCTACGAGCTGATCCTGACGCTACCGCAGGGGATGAGCCGCGAGCGCGAAGGGCTGCTGCGGCTCTACGGCGCGCGGGTCGAGGTGACCGAGTCGCTGGGCGGGATGACCGAGGCGGTCGACGCGGCGCGGGCGATGGCGACGCCGCGACGACGTCTTCCTGCCCGACCAGTTCTCGAACCCGGCCAATCCCGAGATCCACCGTCGCACGACCGGCCCCGAGCTGCTGGGAGGCGCTCGACGGCCGGATCGACGTGTTCGTCGCCGGGGTCGGGACCGGCGGCACGATGACCGGGGTCGGGGAGGTGCTCAAGGAGCGCAACCCCGGCTGCCGGATCGTCGCCGTCGAGCCGCGGAGTTCGGCGGTCCTGTCGGGCGGCCGGCCGGGCCCGCACAAGATCCAGGGGATCGGCGCCGGGTTCGTTCCCGAGGTGCTCAACCGCGAGCTGCTCGACGAGGTGATCGCGGTCGACGACGAGGACGCGATCGAGACCGCGCGCTCGCTCGCCCGACGCGAGGGCGTGCTGGCCGGGATCTCGTGCGGGGCGGCCGTCTGGGCGGCGCTCGAGATCGCCGCGCGGCCTGAGTCCCGCGGCGCGCGGATCGCCACGATCCTGCCCGACTCCGGCGAGCGCTACGTCTCGACGCCGTTCTTCGCGCCCTGAGCGCCCGCTCCGGGTGCCGAGCTTGGCGTCGCGGCTCGCTACGCTTTAGTCGATGCTCGGCCTGATCCGCCGTACGGTGGCGGAGATCCGCCGAGACGTGGACGCGGCCCAGAGCCGCGATCCCGCCGCGCGCGGCGTCGGCTCGCTGGAGATCCTGGCGACGTGGCCGGGGGTCCACGCGCTGCTCGCGCACCGCGTCGCCCACGCCCTGCACGAGGCCGGCGTGCCGCTGCTGCCGCGCGTGATCGCGGCGCTCGCACGCTCGGTGACCGGGATCGAGATCCACCCCGCGGCCGAGATCGGCGACGGCTTCTTCATCGATCACGGGATGGGCGTGGTGATCGGCGAGACGGCGGAGATCGGCGACGACGTGACGCTCTATCAGGGGGTGACGCTCGGCGGCACCGGGTTTGCGACCGGCAAGCGCCATCCGACCGTGCAGGACAACGTCACGATCGGGTCGGGCGCGAAGCTGCTCGGGCCGATCACGATCGGCCACGGCGCCAAGATCGGCGCCAATAGCGTCGTCATCCACGACGTGCCGCCCAACTCGACGGTCGTCGGCAATCCCGGGCCACCCGGTCAGGGTTGAGGGCCGCAAGCCCGAGGGCCCCGACGCCGACTGGATCCACCTTCCCGACCCGGTCGCGGACGCGATCAAGGGCCTCTCGAGCCGGATCGCGGCGCTCGAGCAGTCCACTGACGCGCCGAGCGCCGAGGTGCGCCCCCTGCGGCGCGCGGCGGGCGGCGCGAGCGCAAGCGAGAGTGCCGGCGACAGCGAGGGGCGCTCGAACCCAACGCTGGGGCCCAACCCGGCCGGCGGCTGAGCGTCAGACGCGGCCGCTCGCGACCGCGCGCGAGGAGACGTGGTCGTGCACCGCCTGCACGACCTCCGCCACCTGCTCGGAGCTAAGCACCGGGCTGATCGGGATCGCGAGGTTGGTCTCGCTCGCGAGCTGGGTCCCGGGCAGCGCTACTCCAGGCGCGAACTGGCGCATCGCCGGCTGCTCGTGGGTCGGCACCCGGTAGTAGCCGCGGGCGCCGATGCCCCGGCGTTCGAGCGCGGCGCCCAGCGCATCGGGCTCCGCGGTGCGGACCACGTAAAGATGCCAGGCCGGCGCCGTGCCTGGCGGCGCCTGTGGTAGCTGCACAAGGTCGCCAAGGCCGGCGCGCTCGTAGCGCGCGGCGGCTTCGCGGCGGGCGTCTGACCAGCGGTCGAGGTGGGGGAGTTGGACGCGGAGGATCGCGGCCTGGATCGCGTCCAGGCGGGAGTTGTAGCCGATCTCCTCGAACGCTGACCTTGTCGCGGGAGCCGTGGAAGCGCAGGCTGCGGACACGCTCGGCGAGCGCTGTGATCGGAGGTCGTGATCGCGCCCGCCGTCGCCGAACGCGCCGAGGTTCTTGGACGGGAAGAAGCTGAACGTCGCGGCGGTTGCCAGCGAGCCGGCGGCCGTCCGCGATCACTTGCGACCCGAGCGCCTGGGCCGCGTCCTCGAGCACCGGCACCCCGAGCGCCTCGATCTCGGCAACCGGCGCCACGTTGCCGAACAGGTGGACGACGATCACGGCCTTGGTGCGGGGCGTCAGCGCCGCGCGGACGGTCTCGGCGGTGACGCAGAAGGTGTCGGGGTCGACGTCGCAGAACACGGGCCGGGCGCCGGTCGGGGGGATCGCCTCGGCGCTGGCGTAGAAGGTGAACGACGGCACAACCACGTCGTCGCCGGGGCCGACGCCCATCGCCCGCAGCGCGATCGTCAGCGCGTCGGTGCCGTTGGCGACGCCGACGCCGTGCGCGGCTGCCGACGTAGGCGCGAGCTCGCGCTCGAACGCCTCGCACCTCGGGTCCGAGCACGAACACGCCCGAGTCGACGACCCGGGCGATCGCCTCGCGCATCTCCTCGCGCAGCGGCGCCAGCGGCGTGGCGGTGTCGAACAGGGGCCACGGCCATGCCGCGCCTCGGGAGTCGGCGCCGCGGCCGAGGTGACAGCTCCGGAGCCGACGTCCGGGTCGAGTCCGGCTCTGCGCGTCCGCCGGGATGCGGGGCAGGTTCGCGCCGGGCCCTGACCAGGTACAGGGGACGGCCCTTGACCTCGTCGTAGATCCGTCCGACGTACTCGCCGATGATCCCGATCGCGATCAGCTCGATCCCGCCCAGCAGCAGCACGACGATCGTCAGCGCGCTGAACCCCGGCAGGTAGGAGCCGAGGACGCGCAGCACGACCACGACCGGGATCGCGATGAACGCCAGCGTCGAGATCATGAACCCGAGCAGCGTGGCCAGCTGCAGCGGCCGGTGCGAGAACGAGGAGATCGCGTCCAGGGAGAACCGCAGCATCTTGCGACAGCGTGTACTTGGTCTCGCCGGCGTAGCGCGGGTCGCGCTGGTAGGGGACCGCGGCCTGCGTGTAGCCGACCCACACGGTCATCCCGCGCAGGAAGCGGTTGCGCTCGCGCATCGACAGCAGCGCGTCGAGCGCGCGGCGGTCGAGCAGGCGGAAGTCGCCCGAGTTGTGCTGCAGCTCGACCTGGGCGAGCTTGTCGAACAGCGCGTAGAACCAGCGCGCGGTGCTGAGCTTGAAGCGCGACTCGCCCGCCCGCTGCTCGCGGACGGCGTAGACGACGTCGCAGCCCGCCCGCCAGTGGTCGAGCATCGTCGGGATCAGCTCGGGCGGGTCCTGAAGGTCGGCGTCGAGCATCACCACGGCGTCGCCCTGCGGCGTGGTCAAGCCCGGCGGTCAGCGCCGTCTGGTGGCCGAAGTTGCGCGACAGGTGGACGACCCGCACCCGCGGGTCGCTGGCGGCGAGCCGCTCGAGCATCAGCGGCGAGCCGTCGCTGGAGCCGTCGTCGACCAGCACCAGCTCGAACGGGAGGCCCTCGAGCGCCGCGCAGACGCGCGCGTAGAACTCGCTCGATCGTCGCCTCCTCGTTGTAGACCGGGGCGACGACGCTGACCAGACTCAGGGCGCGGCGGGCCGTGCGCGGCAGTCGGGCGGTGACGGTCATCGGTCGACATCGTAGGCGGCGACGCCATGCCGCCGCTCAGAAACCGAACAGCGCGGCGCCGTGCGGAATGTATCCCGAGCAGCTGGACGACCTAGTACGACGCAGGTGAGCACCAGCGCCGCGCGCAGCAGCCGGCGGTCGGCGCCAGCGCGGCGAGCGGCAGCAGCCAGGCCACGTACCAGGGCAGCAGCGAGCTGGCGGCGACCAGCATCGCCGCGGTCGCCCAGCCGGCGCCGTCGATCCAGTCCATCTGGCCGCGCCAGACCCGGCGCAGGAGCCAGACGGTCACGGCCACGAACGCCGCCGGCGAGCACGTAACCGACGACGTGACCGACGGTCGCGAGCCCGAGCCGGTCGACGATCAGCCCGGGGATGCTGTGCCAGTCGCCCTCGCTCTGGCTGCGCTGCGACGGTGACGAACAGGTGCAGGATCCCGGTGCCGAACAGGGCGAACGCTGAGCGCCGCGATCAGCGCCAGCGCGACGCCGGCGCCGAGCAGGAGATCCCGCCGGCGGCCGCGCCCGCGCCGCGGCCCGCCGGCGGCGATCGCGAACGGGAGCAGCAGCCCGGCGGTCAGCTTGATCCCGACCGCCAGCACCGCCAGGCCGCCGCCGAGCCGCTCGCGCGAGAGCAGGACGCGTAGACCGCCGCCGACCAGCGCCAGCAGCATCAGCAGGTCGTTGTGGCCGCCGCCGACCCGTAGAGGACCAGCAGCGGGTTGAGCCCGACGAGCGCCACCGCCTTGACCGGATCGACGCCGCGCAGGCGGGCGGCGTTCCAGACCAGGGCGACGATCCCCAGGCTCGACGAGCGCGGCGACGAGCTTGTAGGCGCAGCACGCTGGCGGCGATCGACAGCGGCGCCAGCAGGTAGCTGAAGGTCGTGAACACCGGGCCGTAGACGCTCGGGATGTAGGACCACTTGGCGCCGATGTAGGGGAACACCGGAGTCGAGCGCGATCGCGTGCGGGCCGTTGAGGTAGGGGTTGGCGCCGTACATGGCGCCCATCCGGGCGTAGGCCTGGTAGCTGAACACGTCGGTCGAGATCAGCGGCGGCGCGAGCAGCACGACCGCGTAGCAGCGCGGCGATGCCATCAGCACGGTCCGCGGCCGAGAGCTGCTCGGCGCGTGCTGGACCACGACCACGTAGGAGACGAACATCAGCGCCAGCGACGGCGATCGTGCCGCCGGCGTGGAGGTTGAGGCCGAGCTCGCCGAACGCCCCGGCCAGCGACGGCGGCACCGGGCGGATCGACTAGCGGCAGCAGCGCCGTCGGTGTTGGCGGCCGAGATCGCGATCAACAAGCCGCTGAGCAAGCAGACCGGCGACGCCGAGCAGCCCGCGGCGCGCTGCTGCCGGCGCGCGCGGCGTCGAGGCTCGAGGGCGCCGGCAAGCTCGAACCGGCGCTCTGGGAGGTGGCGCCCAGCGGGCCGCGAACGCTCATCGATGAGAGGATGCCCAGGGCCGTGCCGGTAGCCGTTTGGGCGACGTTGAGATTGCGTTAGGAACGGGACTCGAGCTTATCCGGGCCTGACGCGGCGACCGAGCTGCGGCGCAGCGCCGGCCGTGCGCCGCGCTTGAGCGTCGGGACCAGCCACATCGCCTCAAGCGCGATCCGCGACGACATCTTGCTCTTGCCCGCAGTCCGGTCGGCGAACACGATCGGGATCTCGCGGACCGTGAAGCCGGCGAGGAGCGCCCGGTAGGTGACCTCGATCTGGAACACGTAGCCCTCGGCGCGCACGGTCGCGAGGTCGATCGCCTCCAGCACCTCGCGGCGGATGCACTTGAAGCCGCCGGTCAGGTCGCGGACGTCGACGCCCAGGATCAGCCGAGCGTAGATGCCGCCGCCGCGGCTGATCAGGCGGCGCATCAGCCCCCAGTCGCGCACGCCCCCGCCGTCGACGTAACGCGAGCCGAGCACGAGGTCGGCGTGGTCGGCGGCGGCGATCAGCGCCGGCAGATAGCGGGGGTCGTGCGAGAAGTCGGCGTCCATCTCGATCACCAGCTCGGCGCCCGCCGCCAGCGCATGCGCGAAGCCGGCCAGGTAGGCCTGCCCGAGCCCGTCCTTGCCGGGGCGGTGCAGCACCTCGACGACGTCGAGCTCGCCCGCGAGCGAGTCGGCGATCGCGCCGGTCCCGTCCGGCGAGTTGTCGTCGACGATCAGGATCCGATAGGCGCCCGGGCGCCGCGCGCTCGAGCTCGGCGCGTCGCGGCGCGCACGATCCGGTCGAGGTTGGCGGCCTCGTTGTAGGTGGGGATGATCAGCCAGATCGCGCGCATCCATCGGCTCGGCAGCGTAGTGATCGGAGCGGCGGCGACGCGGCGCTGCGGGCGCTGGTCGTGCCGCTGCAGCTGCGCCGGCTCGAGGCGCCATCATGTCCCGCGGGGATCTCGGATGGACGACGACGACAGCGCAGATCGCCCAGACAGCGCCGCCGCGCTCGCAGCCCGTGCGGCCGCGCCCAGGCGCGCGCGGCTCGCGCCGGAGCCATCGCACCACCGCGCGGCGCCGCGCTGGTGCGCTGGCGGTGCGTCGCGGCGCTCGCGCTGCTCGTCGGGCTGCTGGTCGGAGCCGGCGGTCGGGCAGCCGGCCGCGCGCCATGCCGTCGCCGGCCGACGCGGATACTTCGGCCGGATCCGGACGCTGGCCGGCAGCGGGCCGGGCTCATTCGCGGCCGCCGAGCAGCGCGGCCGAGAACGCGGCCATCGACCGCACCCTCGCCTACACGCCCGTACGTCCGGATCGCGGGCTCGCAGCACCGCGAGGTCGCGCTGACCTTCGACGACGGCCCCGGGCCATACACGCCCGCAGGTGCTGACGGTGCTCGAGCGCGAGCACGTCGCCGGCGACGTTCTTCGAGGTCGGGGTGCAGGAGCGTACTTCCACGCCTCGACGGCGGCGATCGTCGCCGCCGGCTATCCGATCGGGGACCACACCGAGAACCACGCGCCGATGTCGAAGCTCTCGGCCAAGCACCAGCAGCAGCAGCTGCTCGAGCAGACGGCGGCGATCGGTGACTACGGCGCCCCGTTCCCGCGCCTGTTCCGCCCGCCCTACGGGCTCTGGGACTCGGCGACCCTGGCGCTGCTGCAAGTACCGGATGCTGATGGTCCTGTGGCAGTCGACACCGACGACTACCAGATGCCCGGGGTCGACGCGATCGTCGACCGGGCGCTCGACGGGCGCCAGGCCCGGCGCGATCATCCTCATGCACGACGCGGGCGGCGACCGCGCCGAGACGGTCGCGGCGCTGCCGCTGATCATCCGCGGGCCTGCGCGCGCGCGGCTACAAGCTGGTCACGGTCCCGCGGCTGCTGCTCGACAACCCGGCGCCGGCCGACCAGGACGTCGCAGCGCTGCAGGGCGCTGGCGGCTAGCGGCCGCTGGCCCTGAGCCGCTCGCGCGAGCGCTCAGCGCCGCACGTAGGCGACGCGGTTCCAGCTCGGCTCGGGCGCGAGCTCGATCGGCTCGCCGCCGCGGTCGGGCTGGACGTAGACGAACGCGCTCATGTCCTCGTTGAAGGACGACGTCGAGCTCGCCCTCCTTGACCCGCTGGTCGAGCCAGGCGCCGCGGAAGATCAGCCGCCGCAGCCAGTGGACCAGCGAGCGGTCCGAGGGACCGACGAGCTCGGGCCAGCACTCGTTGACGTGCTCGCCGAGCGCCGAGGCCGGGTCGGTCACCTCGCCGTTGACGACCAGGTTGATCAGGTCCTCGGCCTCGTCCTCCTCGACGGCGTCCGCGCAGGAAGCCGAGCTTCCGGGCCGCCTGCTCGCAGCGCTCGCGGAAGTCGCGCTCGTTGAACGTGAAGCGCAGCTCTCCGTACTCGAGGACGAAGTCGTCGCCCGAGCTGTAGTTCCCGCGTCGGTACATGGGCGTCGGGATCATATGTGGGAATCCTTCCCGGCCGAGGGACTGAAAGCGATGTTGCAGGGGGCGAGGCTGCGCCGGGGTCGTCGCGGGCTCTGCTCAGACATGGAGTCAAACCAGCCGACGGTCCTGATCGTCGAGGACCACGCGCCGACCCGGACGTTCCTCGCCGACAACCTCGCGGCCGACGGATACGAGCCGCTCGAGGCCGAGACCGCCGCGGACGGGCTGCGCCTGATGGCGACCAAGTTCCCGGACCTGGCGATCATCGATCTCGGGCTGCCGGACCGCGACGGGCTCGAGCTGCTGCGCGAGGTGCGGGCAGCCGACGAGCTGCCAGCCGGATCGATCCCGACCTGCCGATGATCGTGCTGTCCGGTCGCGGCGGGCGAGCTCGACCGCGTGCGTGGCTTCGAGCGCGGCGCCGACGACTACCTCGTCAAGCCGTTCAGCTACCCGGAGCTGCGGGGCCGGATCGCGCGCGCTGCTGCGGCGCGCCCGCCGGCGCCCGGCGTCGGGGAGGCTGCGGATCGGGCCGCTGGAGATCGATCCGCTCGCGCCGCGAGGTCGGCTCGCACGGCGAGCCGGTCCAGCTGTCCAAGAAGGAGTTCGCGCTCCTGCGGGCGCTGGCCGAGGATCCGACCCGTGTGTTCACGCGCGAGGAGCTGTTGCGCGGCGTCTGGGGCTTCAGGTCACTCGGCTCGACGCGCACGCTCGACTCCCACGCCTCGCGGCTGCGCAAGAAGCTCGGCGGCGCCGGGGGCGGGTTCGTGGTCAACGTCTGGGGCGTCGGCTACCGGCTGATCGACGGGGGGGTCGAGCGGATGATCGCCGCGGCGGCGTCGGCCGGCTGGGTCGCGGCGGCGGTCGTGACCGCGCTGTGGCTGGTCGTCCAGCGCGCGCTCGACACGCGCATGGAGGCCGTCGCCCGCGCCTGCCACGAGCTGCGCGGTCCGCTCACGGCTGCCCGGCTCGGGCTCGAGCTCGGCTCGCGCGCGGAGCACGTTGTCGCCGGCACAGCTGGCGGCGATCGAGTCGAGCTCGGGCGCGCGAGCCTGGCGCTCGACGATCTCTCCTGCGCCGGCGAGGCGCGCTCGGCGCCCGGTGAGCTGACGAGCGGTCGACCTGCGCGCGCTGCTGTCGGACTCGGTTCGAGGCCTGGCAGCCGGTCGCGGCGCGGACGGGCGTCGAGCTGCGACTGCAGTGCGCGCGGCGGTTGCCCGCGGTCTGGGGCGACCGGCTGCGGCTCGCCCAGGCGACCGGCAACCTGATCGCCAACGCGATCGAGCACGGCGCCGTGCGAGTGGACGTCGTCGTCGAGCGGACCGAGCAGCGGGGTCCGGATCGAGGTCGCCGACGACGGGCCCGGGCTGCCGGCGCCGCTGGCCGAGCTGGTCGCTACGGGCGCGCCGCGGGCGCGGCGCCCACGGCCGCGGGCTGGCGATCGCGACCGGCGTCGCCGCGGTGCACGGCGGGCGGCTGGTGGCTGCGCCGGCTGCTCGCGGCGCCCGCCTGGTGCTCGAGCTGCCGCGGTAGACGCGACAGGCAGCACCTTGTCCCGGACGCGAGGCACGCCCGCCGGAGGCGAGACCACACCCTCCGGACGCCAGGCACACCCTCCGGACGGAACCGGCCGCCGGCTGCAAGCCGGTTCTCAGAACGCGCGGATGCAGCCCGCCGTGCACGCCTGGACGGATGTCTTCGACGGCTTCTCCCACCGCCGATCTCCCGTCCGGTGGGGCTTTTCTGGTCCGCGAGCGGTCGGAATGACCACTTTGTGGGGCACAGGGTGAGAATTAGGTTGCAAAGTGGGAGATGGTGGGATACTGTGGGCGCGCAATACGGAACCCGGGTGGCAGGGCTCCTCCCACCCAGCCACCCGGGTTTCAAAGTTCTCCCAGTCGACATGAGAACCCTTGAGCTTCCGCGGAACCTTCGATCACGCGCTCGACGCCAAGCACCGGCTGACGATTCCCGCCAAGTTCCGCGGGTCGCTGGCCAGCGGCGTCGTCCTCGCCGCCTCGCCGGAGATCGAGAGCGGGGCGCCGCGAGCGATCGGGATCTGGACCCAGCAGGGCTACGACGACTACATGAACTTGATGCTCGAGGGGCTGAACCCCGCGTCGCGGACCGCGCGTGAGCTCAAGCGCTTCTACTTCGCGACCTCATTCGATTCCGAGCTCGACGCCGCCAACCGCGTGATGATCCCGCCCGAGCTGATGCGCTACGCCGGACTCGACAAGGAGGTCGTAGTGACCGGCTCGGGCGAGTGCCTGGAGGTCTTCGACCGAGCGAAGTACCGCCAGAACCTCGAGGGCATGACCAACCGCATCTCCGACATCACCGCGAGCCTTGGCCACACTGCTTGACATGACCAAGACGCACATCCCGGTGCTCGCGGGCGAGCTGGTGGACGTGCTCGACCCGCTGCCCGGCGAGACCGCGGTCGACTGCACGGTTGGCGGCGGCGGCCACGCGCGGCTGATCGCCGAGCGGATCGGTCCGGCGGGCACGCTGATCGGGATCGATCGTGACCCGCTCGCCGAGGAGCGGTTCGCCGAGCTGGCGGCCGAGGTCACCTGTCACACCCGGTTCATCCGCGCGGACTTCGTGACTGCGCTGGCTGAGCTGCGCGAGGAGCGGCTGCGGGCCGACATGCTGTACCTCGACCTCGGAATGTCGTCGATGCAGGTCGACGCGTGGGCGCGGGGCTTCTCCTACGCCTACGACGCACCGCTCGACATGCGGATGGACCCCGACCAGGAGCTGACCGCCGAGGAGATCGTCAACTCGTGGGATGAACGGCGCCTCGCGCGGCTGTTGCGCGAGTACGGCGAGGAGCGCTACGCCGGGCAGATCGCGCGCGCGATCAATCGTGCTCGGCGCCGCGATCCGTTGTCCAGCACGCAGGAGCTCGTCGACGCGATCAAGTCCGCGGTCCCGATCCCGGCGCAGTTCGCCGGCGGCCATCCTGCCCGGCGCACTTTCCAGGCGCTGCGAATCGCGGTCAACGACGAGCTCTTGCAGCTCGAGCAAGCGCTTCCGGCAGCGTGGGAGCTGCTCGCGCCTGGCGGCAGACTCGCCGCGATCTCGTTTCACTCGCTCGAGGACCGCCTCGTCAAGCGCTTTCTCGCCGCCCGTGCCCGCGGCTGCATCTGCCCGCCCGAGCTCCCCATCTGCGTCTGCGGCCACGAGCCCGAGGCCGAGCTCTTGACCCGCCGTGCAGTGGCTCCGACACCGGGGGAGGTAGCCGCCAACCCGCGATCCAGGTCAGCGCACTTGCGCGCCGCCCGCAAGCTGGAGGTCACGCCGACATGACGCCAACCGCGCTCACCCCGGCCGGCCGGGGAACGACGCGACAAGCGCAGCAGCCGCACGACGGGCCACCGGGGCACCGTCCGCAAGCAGTCCACCACCCGCAAGCCGCCGCTTCCGCGCCGGGTATCGGGACCCAAGGGCGGGATCGTCCGCCCGCAGCGCGCGCCCGCACCGGCTCGCACGCAGGTCCCCCGGACCGCTCGCCGCAAGGCGTCGCCCGCCGTCCGCGGCTCGCTGCCGCGCCGCGCCGCCGCGTTCGTCGTCGCGCTGCCCGATCATGCGCTGCTGGATCGGATCGTTCGCGGCCGCGCCTGGATCCCGATCCTTGGCGTCCTGCTCGCGGGGATCGTCGCGATGCAGGTCGAGGTGCTGAAGCTGAGCGCCAGCATGGGACGCTCGATCGAGCGCGGGACGGCGCTGCAGAGCCGCAACGAGCAGCTTCGCGCGAGCGTCGCGCAGCTCAGCGACGATCAACGGATCGAGCGGCTCGCCGCGGCGATGGGGATGGTGATGCCCCAGCCGTCCGCGGTCGACTTCCTCGGCACCCACCCGGCCCAGGACCTGCACCGGGCGCTGGCAAACATCCATCAGCCCGATGCTGCGGGGTTCGTCGCGGCGCTCCCGGCGATCGATACGCCGGCCGGGGCAGCCGCCGCGGCCAGCTCGGCCGGCGTCACGCCAGCGCCCGGAAGCACCGTCACTCCGGCGACCACGACCGCCACCTCGGTGACGAGCACGCCGGTCGGCGCCACGGTAGCGCCCGTCACTCCGGTTGGCGGCACGGGAGCGCCTGTCACTCCGGTTGGCGGCACGGGAGTGACTGGCACCTCGGTGACGAGCACGCCGTCGACCAGCACGCCGGTCGGCGGCACGGGAACGACCGTCGCCCCGAACGGCGGCACGGGAGCGAGCGTCGCCCCGATGGCCGCACCGGAGCGACCGTCGCCCCGGTCGGCACCACGCAGCAGACCAGTCCCACCGGAGCTGCCGCCAGCAGCGGCGGCTAGGCGGGACCGATGGGCGCTCTGGACCGCAGAATCGGCTGGATCTTCGTGGTTTTCCTGGCGCTCCTCGGAGTCGCGCTGCTGCGCGCGTTCGACCTCGGGGTCGTCAAGGCAGGATCGCTGCAGCAGGCCGCGGTCAGCCAGCAGATCAGCCGTGACGTGATCCCGGCCACGCGGGGGGCGATCACCGATCGCAACGGTGTCGAGCTGGCGATCTCCGAGTCCGCCGACAAGGTCATCGCCGACGATTTTTTGATCAAGCACCCGCTCACGGTCGCCCAGAAGCTCGCGCCGCTGCTCGGCGAGCCGGTGCCCACAGTCGAGGCGCAGCTGTCCAAGCGCGATGGCTATGTGCCGCTCGCCTACCTGCTGCCGGCCGACAAGGCGACGGCGATAATGAAGCTGCAGATCAACGGAATCTCTGAGGTCCCGACGGTCACGCGCGTCTACCCGCGCAACTTCTTCGCCTCGCAGCTGCTGGGCTTCACCCATCGTGACGGCCAGGGGGCCAGCGGGCTCGAGTTCCAATACAACAAGCAGCTCCAGGGCACTGATGGGCTGCGGACGATCGTCAACGACGCGATCGGGCAGCCGATCGCGATCGACGACGAGCGACAGATGATGCCCGGCGATACGCTGCGGCTGACGATCGACGCGGCGCTCCAGGATGAGGTGGAGCAGGTGCTCGCCGGGGTCGGCGCCCAGTACTCGCCCAAGGGCGCGACCGCGATCGTGATGAACCCCAATACCGGCGCGATCCTGGCGCTCGCCAACTGGCCGCGGGTCAACGCCAACGATCCCTCGGCCTCGCCCGGCTACGCCGACCAGGACCAGGCGGTGATGTTCAACTACGAGCCGGGCTCCACGTTCAAGGCGATCACGGTCGCCGGCGCGCTCCAGGACGGCCTCGTCACACCGAGCACTGACTTCAACATCCCGCCCGTCCTGCAGGTCGCCGACCGCCAGATTCACGATGCCGAGTCGCACGGGTTCGAGACGCTGTCGGTCGCCGGGATCCTCAAGTATTCGAGCAACATCGGCGCCGACCTGATCGGCGCCAAGCTCGGTGAGTACCGCTTCAACTCCTGGGTGCACCGCTTCGGCTTCGGCGCACCGACCGGAGTCGACCTCCCGGGTGAGGACGGCGGCATCATCCTGCCGGTCTCGCAGTACTCGGGTTCCTCGATGGGCAACCTCCCGTTCGGCCAGGGCGAGTCAGTGACGCCGATGCAGATCGCCACCGCCTACGCCGCGATCGCCAACGGCGGCATCCTGCGCTCGCCGCACATCGTCCAGTCGATTGGGCACAAGGCCGTCAAGCTTCCAGTCGGGCACCGGATCCTCTCCCAGACCACCGCCGCCGAGCTTCGCCAGATGCTGGTCGGCGTCTTCGGCGACGGCGGCACCGCGTCAGGCGCGGCGATCCCCGGCTATCAGATGGCCGGCAAGACCGGAACCGCGAACATCGCCGTCAACGGCCACTACTCAAACAGCGAGTTCGTCGCCTCGTTCGTCGGCATGGTCCCGGCAAACCACCCGCAGCTGGAATGCCTGGTGGTCGTCGATCAGCCGCAGGGCTCGATCTACGGCGGCTCGGTTGCGGCGCCGGCGTTCCAGAAGATCGTCGGTTGGGCCGTGCCTTACTTAGGGATCTCGCCCCGCTAGCGCCACCGCTCGCGTTCAAGATCGCGCGAGGCTGCGCACGTCTCGGAACGTTATGCACCGTGGCGGTATATAGCGTTCCAAGACCCTCGTCGCGGGGCCTTTGGACCATCTTGCACGTATAACGTGCAATCGGTTCCACGCGCCCCCGGAAGCACGAAGCGGCCGGTCGGAGCGCGAGCACCGATAGCTCCGGCTCATAGCAGTGTCTCGGAACGTTTTCGTCCGCTATGGACGAGTTCGTTCCAAACCCCCCAGTTGCCGCCGAGCGAGCTAGCGGGTCCCGCCCCCGAGCCCCCGCCCGCCCCCGCCCCCGCCCGCGCCCGGCACCGTCCCGCCCTGCTCGGCGAACACGCCCGCCAGCCGGGCCAGCCGCTGGTCCCATTGACCGCCGACCTCGGCCATCCAGGAGACGGCGCTCGAGAGCGGCTCCGGGGTGACGTGGTAGCGGACGTCGCGGCCGGCGCGCTCGCGCTCGAGCAGGCCCGCATCCGACAGCGAGCTCAGATGCTTGGCGACCGCCTGGCGCGAGATCGGCAGGCTCGTCGCGAGCTCGGTCGCGGTCGCCGGGTGCTCGGCGATCGTGCTCAGCAGCCGCCTGCGCATCGGGTCGGCGAGCGCGCCGAACACCGCGCCGGCGCGATCCTCGGAGCTCACCAGCGCCCCGACACTATGCGGCCACCAGCGCCGGCCCGAACCTCGTCGCGCCGCCACCGTCGAACGGGATCCCGACCAGGTCGAGGATTTCGAGCGGCCGGGTCTCGACAACTCGCAGCCGGGTGCCGCCGTCGTCGAGCTCGGACAGCACCAGCTCGACTCGGGAAGCCGGCTCGTCGTCGTGCGCCCACCAGAATGCGAGCCGGCCAGCGCCCCCCTCGGGGGCGGTGACCTCCTCGACCCATCCGTCGCGGACCTCGTCGCCGAGCACGAACCGCGCTTCGCCGCCGGGCCGGGGCTCGAGCGTCACCTCGTCGGCCAGCCAGCCTGAGAGCCAGCTCGGATCGGTGATCGCGCGCCAGACATCGGCGGGGTCGGCGTTGAGGTCCAGCTCGCGTTCGATCAGGTCAGTCATCTGGCCTCCTGTCTCAGATGTGCAACTGAATGGTTGCGGGTTGTGCTAGCTTGGAGCGAACCGCAACCCTCGGGTTGCACGATAGCAAGCAAGGAGTTCACATGCCACTGGTCCCGATGGTCGTCGAGCAGACCGCCCGCGGCGAGCGCTCGTTCGACATCTACTCGAGGCTGCTCAACGACCGCGTCGTGTTCCTCGGCGGGCAGGTCGACGAGGAGACCGCCAACTTGGTCGTCGCACAGCTCGTCCACCTCGAGTCCGACGACCCTGACAAGGACATTCACCTCTACATCAATTCACCCGGCGGCTCGATCTACGCCGGGCTTGCGATCTACGACACGATGCAGTTCATCGGCCCCGAGGTGCAGACGATCTGCTACGGGATCGCGATGTCGATGGGCTCGCTGCTGCTGGCCGGCGGCACGCCGGGCAAGCGGATGGCGCTGCCCAACAGCCGGATCCTGATCCACCAGCCGTCGGGCGGCTTCGAAGGCCAGTCGAGTGACGTCGAGATCCACGCGAAGGAGATACTGGCGCTCCGGGCGCGCGTCGACGAGATCTACGCCAAGCACACCGGGCAGTCAGTCGAGCGCGTGCACGCTGACATGGAGCGCGACCGCTACTTCACCGGCGACGCGGCGCTCGCCTACGGCATCGTGGATCGGGTGATCGAGCGGCGCGAGCTGGCGAGCCGGGGGGAGGGTTCGGCCGCGGGTAAGGTCGATCCTCAGCGACGGCGTCTCTGCAGCGCGAGTGCCCCGCTGACGCCAACGGCGGCCGCGGCAAGCAGCAATCCGAACACCAGGGTCGCCACGTCCTGCGGCAGCGGCAGGAGCCGAATGGCGCTGCTCGCAGTCCGGCGTCCCGGCGCCCCGTGTCTCGATCGTGTCGCTGCCGAGACGGAGTGCGGGCCTGCCGACGATGATGCCGTCGATCCGGATACGAACGCCCCGGATACCGCGGCACCGCCACCAGACGCGGTCTGGCCGGACGCCGCGGGCTCGCGCAACCGCGCAATGACCTGAGCCCGTGCGCAGGTGCCATTCCGAGAGGCTCGCTCGAGCGTCGCGATCCCGGTGCGCACAACGTGCGCCTCGCGGGTCAGGCTCACGCCCACCGCGCGGGCCGCTTGGCGCCGGTCGTAGCGCCGCCGGATCCCGACGCCGGCGAGCAGACGCAGAAGGCGCTGAGTCGTTTGCGGGAGGATCGGTAGACACGTGAGATAGCGCCGGACCAGCGCGGCGGTCGACGGATGGTCGCTGCGGGCGCGCCTGGTATTTGCGGGTCGGCCACCTCGTGCGCCGCTGCTCGGCGCGCTGTTCGGCGGCGGCGGCGCAGAGGGTGGCGTGCCGAGGACGCCTGTCGACGCCGGTGACTGAGACGCGCTTGGTGGTGGAGACTGGCCCGCACGGCTGATGGTCGGCGCTGAGGAGTGTTGTACAGAAACCGCCGGCACCGACGGCGCGTTCGTGGCAATCGATTTCGATGCCGGCACCGAGGGCGCCGGTCCGGCTGGCAACGCCGTCGACGGGGTGGTGATGGCGGTGGGGGTAGGCAGCCCGAGTGACGGGCCGGTCGGCTGCCCGAGTGACGGGACGGTCGGTTGCCCGAGTGACGGGCCGGTCGGCTGCCCGACAGCCGCGACGCTTCGATGCACGACTGCGACCACCCGTGCGGTCACCCCGGGCACCGTAGTAGCTTGGCTTGGCGCCGCCGGAATTCCGAGCGACACCACGGCCGCCACTGTCGCCATCAGTGACGAGTTCCGCACCGATCTACGACTGAGAGCACGCATCCACACCGCCGAAAAGCAGGTTGCTGACGGGTTCGAACTCCTGCCCGCCCGTGCTACCGGGAATACCCGGCGTCAATTACAGGCAAACAGCAGATTTTGAGAGCATTAACCAGAATCGGCGGCCAGGGACGCACCTCAAAGGCCACTCAAAGGCCAAGGTGGCGCGCGATCACGTTGCGCTGAATCTCTGAGGTTCCGGAATAGATCCGGCTTGCGAGCGCGTCGCGGACATCCCGTTCGAGACCCGTTTCGGTCATGTAGCCCGAGCCCCCGTGGATCTGGACGGCATCGAGGCTCGACTGGACAAGCGCCTCGCTGAGGTGGAGCTTTGTAAGCGCGGCGTCGAGATCGGTAGCGGTTCCGGCGTCCAGCAGCGCGGCGATCCGGTAGAGCATCAAATGCGCGGTCTCCAACCGCAGCTTCATCTCGGCCAACCGGTGCGAGACGGCTTGGAAGCCTCCGATCTGCTGGCCGAACTGGACCCGTTCGCGCGCGTACGCGACGCAACGCTCGAGCTGTCGGCGCATCGTGCCAACCGCGGGAGCCAGGATCAGGCTCCGCTCCCAGCGCATGGAGGAGGTGAACATCGCCATCCCCGCGCCGGCGGCACCGAGCAATGCATCGGCCGGAACCTTGCAGTCTGAGAGGAACAGCTCTGCGAGATGCGAAGTCCGGAGGCCCATTTTCGAAAACGGCCGGCCGACCGCCAAGCCGGGAGTGTCGCGCTCGATCAGGAAGGCGGTCAGTCCGGCGAAGCCGAGCTTGCGGTCGGTCGTCGCGAAAACCACGAATAGATCACTCTCCGGCGCGTTTGTCGAGAAGGTCTTTGAGCCGTTCAGGACCCAGCCGTCGTCGACGGCTGTCGCCGTCGTGGTCAGGGAAAATGCGTCCGAGCCCGAGCCAGGCTCGGTCATCCCGTGCGCCGCGATCAGCGATCCGTCGCATAGACGCGGGAGATGGCGGCGCTTTTGCTCCTCGCTTCCGAACCGCAGGATCGGGTGCTGGCAGGCCCACGTCTGCGCGCCGAGGGCGAACATGAGTCCGTTGTCCGCGCAGCCGTAGCCAAGTCCTTCCAGCACTGCGGCGATTGTCGTAACCGACGCCCCGACGCCCCCGTACTCGGGAGGTACTGACAGGCCCATCAGCCCCATGCTCGCGCATTTGAGCCACGAGTCGTGAGAGAAGACGGCATCGCGATCGCGCTCGTCCAGACCCTTGTTGAGCTCACCTTGAGCAAACGTGATGATCGACTGTCTGAGCGCTCGTTGCTCCTCGTCCAAGGGTTCTGGGCGGGGTGCGATCGCGCCTTGACCGCGGGAGCGGCTCATCTGGTTGCCGATCCCCCGGCCACCGACTCCGCCGCCAGAGTCCGGCGGTCCACCTTCCCTGTCGAGGTCCGCGGGAGCACGTCGGCGAACGTCAGCTCGCCGGGAATCATGTAGGCGGGGATCCGGTCGGCGCAGAAGCTCAGGAGCTCCGCCTTGGAGATCTCCTCGCGGCTGATGACGTACGCCGCCAGCCGGTTGGTGATCAGGTCGTCAGGGATCGCCACGACGGCGCATTCGAGCACCGAAGGATGGCTATAGAGCGCAGCTTCGATATCGCCCAGCTCGATCCGGTAGCCGCGGCTCTTGATCTGGTCATCACGCCTTCCCAGGAACCGATAGGTCCCATCCGGGGACTCCTGGACCAGGTCGCCGGTCCGATACACAGGCTGGTCGAGCACCTCCCCGAACGGGTTCGATACAAGCCGCGAAGATGTCTTCTCGGGGTCGCCGAGATATCCCTGCATGACTGTTGGACCGCGGACATACAGCTCTCCAACCTCGCCGACGGTCGCCGGGTGCCCGTCGTCAGTGACCGCGAACACTTCGACGTTGTGGATTGGGCGCCCGATCGGGATCTCGGTCGCGTCTTCGGACAGCGGTGCCACGTCCCACCAAGTGCAGACATTCGTTTCGGTCGGTCCATACAGGTTCGCAAACCGCACGTGCGGGAGCATTTCCATCAGGCTCCTCAGGTGGGCGGTCGGGAACACCTCCCCCGCGAACAGGATCGTCCGCAGCTCGGGCAGTTCTCCTCGCTCCAGGCCACCGCGCAGGACGAGCATTGCGAGGATCGACGGCACGGAGTACCAGACGGTTATTCGGGCGCTCTCGATGAAGCTCCTGACCTGCGACGGAAAGACCGACACCTGCGGCGGCACGAGCACGACCGGCGCGCCCGCGAGAGCCGCGGCGAACAGGTCGAACGTGCTGAGATCGAAATGAAGCGGGGCATGGCTCGAGAGGCGATCCTCCGCGGTAAGTCCGAACTCTTCGGCGGCCCATTCCACGAATGCGAGGCAATTACGGTGCGTCAGCATGACGCCCTTTGGCGTGCCGGTGGAGCCGGATGTGTACAGGATGTAGGCGAGGTCGCAATCGACCGTTCGGCGCCGCGGCCGAGCGTCATCGAACGTTCCGACGTCGTCTGCGCTGAGCGACTGCATTGACCCGGGGGCCTCCACGTCACCGGAGTTGAGCACTACCAGCGTTCGGAGCTCCGGGGCTGCAGCGCCGATCGGCTCCCAGGCTGCCCGCTTCTCGGCTCCGGTGAGCAGCACTCGCGCGCCGGCGTCTTTGGCGATGTATCCGAGGCGAGCAGCTGGCGCTTGCGGATCCAACGGGACGTATGCGGCCCCCGCTTTTAGGACCCCGTAGATCGCCAGGACCGAGTCGATCGACTTGTCCAGGTAGATCGCCACGCGCTCGCCGCGGCTGACGCCCAGGTCGATCAGAGCGTTGGCGAGCCGGTTGGCACCCGCGTCAAGCTCGGAGTATGTGAGCTTGCGCTCGCGATCGACGACCGCTAGGGCGTCCGGTCTGGCCTCGGCGGACGCTTCAAGTAGATGGCTGATGAGGTATTTCAACGGTCCGAGGACGAGCTCGCAGGCCAGCGCAGCTCCATCAGGGCGGCGGCCTACCTTGTGTCTTGTGCGAGTTCGACGACCTGGGGTTCGGCGAGTTGAGCGATTGAGGTGAGCGTCGCAAACTTCTCCGGTACGAGTTCGGCGTCGTCGATGTGGACGCCGAACTCGGTCTCGAGGAAGCCGACGATCTGAAACAGGTCGAGTGAGTCGATTACGTGGTTCTCGATCAGTGGGTAGTCGTCGGTTAGCTCCGGGCCTAGCCAGCCCAGCACGGTGACGATGAAGTTGCGCAGTAGATCCGTGGTGCTCATGTTTGCTCTCCTAGAGCGTTAGCGCGAGGTCGTCGGCGCGGAGTTCTCCGAGGTAGGGGTGCCAGATGTGGTTGGGGTTGTCTTCGACTTGTTTGACGATTTGGCGCATGCGGTCGAGTACGGGGGGTTCGTCTTCGTCGTAGACGTCGCCTTGGAGGAGTTTGAGGACGTCGAGGCGGTAGCGTTGGTCGATCACGAATGCGGTGAACAGGACGTTGAGGCGGTAGTAGAGCGCGATGAAGCGATACCAGTTGCGTACGCCGCGGGTCATCGTGGTCTCGAAGGTCTGGAAGCGTTGGCGGCTGAAGTCGTCGGCGTCTGCGGCGGCGAGGATGTCGCGGGCGGCGAATCGGGCGCTGTTGAGCGCGATGCTGACTCCGGTTGAGAAGATCGGGTCCACGAACCGGGCGGCGTCACCGACGAGTACGTAGCGGTCGCCGGCGATCTGGCGCATCGCGTAGCTGTAGTCGCCTTCGTCGTTGAGCGGGCGCAGCTGTTGCGCGTCGCGCAGCGCGGCGGCCAGCGCTGGGCGGCTTTCGAGCGCGTTCCAGAAGAATCCGGGGCGGTCCTTGGCTGCTGCGGTGAAGTTCTGCTTTTGGGTCACGACGCCGATGCTGGTGATCTCGTCGGTGATCGGGATCTGCCATACCCAGGTGTTGGTGAGCGGCAAGAAGTGGATGAAGATGTAGTTGTCCTGGTTGGGCCCGGTCGCCATCACCGAACGGTCATAGCCCTCAAACCAGGTGTGCAGCGCGTACTGATCGAAATACCGGTCGCGTACCCGCAGATCGAGCTTGTGGCCCAAAAACGTGCGCCGGCCGCTCGCGTCAACGACCATCCGCGCCGTCAGCGACTGCTTGCCCGCCCCATCGCCGTTGGTGTACGAAAGCCGGACCAGCTGCGGATCGGAGAAGTCGACGTCGGTCACCGTGGTCTGAAAGCGGACGTCTGTGCCCAGCTGCTCGGAATGCTCGAGCAGCAGCTGATCAAACCGGCCGCGATCCACGTGGTAGGTGTAGTTCTGCGCCACACCCTGCTGCTCACGCTCCTCAAACCGCACCGCAGCAAAGCAATCCGGCGCCAGACCCTTCCAATCCATCTGATAGACGTTGCTCGCGTCGGCCACCGTCCACGCCGCGCCGTACTTATGCGGAAATCCCGCCGCTTCCATCTTCGCCAGAAACTCCAGCTCCCGAAACACCCGCGTCGAAGACGGAACCAAAGACTCCCCCACATGCGGACGCGGAAACACCTCCCGCTCCAACACCACACACCTCAACCCAGCCCGCGACAGGTACGCCGAAACCGCCGCACCCCCCGGCCCGCCACCAATCACCGCCACATCCCATTGCGCCTCGGTCAAAATGCCCTCCATTGCCCCTAGATCGCGGAGCCTTCCGCATCTAATGAGGCAATAACATATCGCATTCCCGCTCGTCACATGTGGGAATCCGGGTTCCCGAGCTCCCTAGCTCCTCGAGCCCGGTTGTCTTTCCTGCGGCCAGATCAGTGCAGGCGGTGGCGCGGCGCTTATGCGGCCGCGAAGCTCGCGACAAGCTCGCGGTAGGTCGCCGGGACCCCATCCTCAAGGGGCACAGTCGCGCGCCACCCGAGCCGCCGCAGAATGTGCCCCGGGTCCATGCAGGACCGCTCAAGCTCGCCTTCGCGCAGCTCCACGAGTTGCGGCTCGACCGTCGTGCCGCATTCCCTGCTGAGAAGGTTGAAGATCTCCAGTACCTCGACTTCCCGTCCCGTCGATACGTTGAACACGTCGTCCGCACCGACGGATCTCAACATCGCCTCCGCGACATCGCTGACGTGCACGTAGTCCCGCGTCGCCCGACCGTAACCGTAAAGGGTCGGAGCCTTGCCCTGCCACAGGAGGTTGGAGAGAATCGATACGACGCCAGCTTCTCCGTAGGGGCTTTGTCGCGGCCCATATACATTCGCAAAACGGCAGACCGTGTGCCCGATGCGGTTCGCATTTGCCCACGTACGCAGGTAGGCCTCCGCCGCCCACTTCGAGGCGCCGTATGGCGCCACCGGCGCTGGTGGGTGCGTCTCAACGGTCGGCCGTGGCGCGTTGTTGCCGTAGAGCGCTCCGCCTGTCGAGCTGAACACCACCGGAGCCTGATGACGCTTGGCGGCCTGCAGCACATTCAATGTGCCGAGCACGTTCACGGCGCAGTCTCGCGCCGGATCGCTTACGGACACCGTCACCGACGATTGGGCGCCGAGGTGGAAGATCTCGCTGGGAGCCGCGGCGTCGATGATCGCGTCGAGGGCCGCGGCGTCCGCAATGTCGACCTGCTGCAAGTCCGCCCGATCGGCAACGTTCTCTGCGTTGCCGGTTGAGAGATCGTCGACGACGACGACATGTCGGCCTTCGGCCACCAACGCATCGACGACGTGTGACCCGATGAAGCCTGCGCCGCCTGTCACGACAACCGCCCGCACCGCAGCCATGCTAGCCGCCCCCCCCGTGCTCGAGAATGATCTCGGCCGCTTCCAGTAGCGACGTCGCTGTTTGTTGCGGGGGGTGGGCTTCGGTGGTCAGGCGGATAGTGCGGCAGCCCGCTGCCAGCCCGGCGTCAACGTCGGTATCGGCGTCGCCGATCATCCAGGATTGGCTGAGATCGAGCCGCAGATCGCGCGCCGCAGCACACAGCAAGCCAGGAAGTGGCTTGCGGCAGTCGCAGGCCTCATCCAGGCCATGTGGGCAGTAGCGAAAGGCCGCTACCTCGTGACCGTGGGCTCCGAGCGCTGCCTGAATCCGGCATTCGATCTCGTGCAAGGTTGTGTGAGTCACCACGCCGAGACTGATCCCACGTTGATTCGAGACGATGACCAGCGGTAGGCCTGCCTTCGCCAACATGAGCATTCCTTGTAACGCTCCCGGCAGCCACTTGAACTCTTCGCTGTCCCGGATGTAGTCGTGCGCAGCCGGGCGCACGTTGATGGTGCCGTCGCGATCGAGGAACACTGCGGGGCGGTTCAATGGCTAGACGCGCGTCGGCCGTTCGCGGAGCAGTCGCTCGTGAAAGTACTCGACCAAGATGTGGTTGAGAATCAGGTGCGCATCCTCGACCACGCCGTAGTCGTGGGAGTCGACGACGATCGCGGTATCGCAGAGCTCGGCGGCGCGGCCACCGGAGAAGCCGAGGAGGCCCACAACTTGGGCGCACTCGCTGCGGGCGTAGTCGATCGCCCGCAACACGTTCAGGCGAGTTACCAGAGCCAGAAATCACCACGAGGACATCGCCGGGTCGGATCAGGTTTTTCAATTGCTCGGCGAAGACTCGCTGATAGCCCATATCGTTGCCCAGCGCCGTGAGCAGCGGGATGTTGTCATTCAGGCTCATGATTCGGAAACGGCGCATGTTGGCGCCGATCGTGTTCTTGCCGAGATCGGCCGCCATGTGACTGGCTGTCGAGGCCGAACCTCCGTTGCCGAGGACGAACACCTGTTTGCCGTCCTGGTACGCCCGGTAGAGCCGCACGCTCACCTCGTTGACGAGATCGGGCGAAATCGACCCAAGTGCCCGCTCCAGGCGGTTGAGGTAGCCGCGTACGTGGTCCTTCATGTCTGCTCCAAGAGAAGGATCTCAGTTCCGTGCGAGGCGAACCGAAATGGGATCTCGCGGAGATCGTCGAGCGCCTCGCGTACCGTAGCCTGCGCCGCCGGCGGCACGAACAGAAGAAGAAAGCCGCCGCCGCCCGCCCCGAGCAGCTTTCCTCCAACCGCTCCGGCTGTCATGGCTCGCGCGAGCAGGTCTTCGATCTGTGCGTTCGCGGTGCTGGGAGAAGCAGCATTCTTGAGTTCCCAGCCACGCTGGATCAGGCCACCCACGGCGTCGACATCACCGCCGTTGAGGCGGTCGCGCATCTCGTATGCGAGGTCCCGTAGCTTCTGCATAGCCTCAACGACTCCCCCGTTGGAGGCTGCTCTGCTCTGCTCGCGGAGAATCGCGTCGCTGCCGCGCGCGAGGCCGGTATGGAAAAGCTGTAGATGCTCATGCAGGCGTTCCGTTGTGCCAGGCGGCATGATCAGCGGACTTACCCGGACACCTCCGCCGGCGGGAAAGAATTCGATCATGTTGAAGCCGCCGACGGCCGCCGCGTACTGATCCTGTCGGCCGAGCGGCTTCCCGAGCACATCGATTTCGATCTCGGCGGCCTCCTCGGCCAGCTTCGTCGCGGGCTTCGCGATGCCCTGAAACGCATACAGCGCGTTCGGCAGTCCGACCGTCACTGCACTCGAGGACCCAAGCCCGGTTCCGCGCGACGGCACGTCCGCAAGCGTGAGCACGTCGATTCCTCGAGGGATCCCGGCTCGGCGCATCGTTTCGCGGACGAGTTCGTGGCGGACTTGGTTGACATCGGTCACGATCTCGATCTCGGAGTACCCGACCCGAACGTCGCCTTCGAAACGGCGGTTGACGATCACTCGGATCCACTTGTCGATTGCGGTCGACACGACCGCGCCTCCGTGGATGTCGCAGAACGCCGGGAGGTCCGTGCCCCCACCGACGAAGCTCATTCGTAGCGGCGTCCTCGAGATGATCATGATCGCACCCTCAAATCGCCCCAGTCCATGGGACGATCCCGATAGGATAGCCGCCCGCGTGCCGAGGAGGATCGTTTTCATCGATTACTTTCCGCCTCATTACAGGCGAGGGCTGTATGAGGAGATCAGCCGCCGTGTGGAGGCAGATTTCTGCTTTTTCTCGGATCAGCAGGAGCGATGGTCAGATCCGAATGTCCCTGCGGTCTGGGAAGGAGAGTTCAAGCACGTAGAGCTCTCAAAGCGCCGGATCCTTGGTCAACCGGTCGTCCCGGGAGTCCTTCGTCGGATCCTCGCTGGTCAGTACGACGCGGTCATCAAGCTGCCAAATGGCAGGCTGATGTTCCCGTTGACCTACTCGGCAGCCAAGGTCAGCGGGACCGCCTTTGTGCTGTGGACCGAGATGTGGATGCACCCCCGGACCACGTTTCATCACTTCAGCAAGCCGTTCATGGAGACCGCGTACCGTGGCGCCGAAGCGATCGTCGTTTCGGGAGAGCACGTGCGCCGGTTCGTGCTCGAGACCCCCGGCGTCGATGCCGAGAAGGTCTTCGTCTGCAGCCTGGCGGTTGATGCGACGCCGTTCGAGGCCGTCAAGCCACGCCGCAGCGACGCCGCCGAGATCCTGTACGTGGGGCAGTTCGAGGAACGCAAGGGACTGCCATACCTCCTTGAGGCGTTTGACCGCCTGCAGGGGAACGGAGCTCGGCCTGCGGATGGTTGGGGGCGGCGCGGAGATCGATTGGGTTCGCTCCCGAGTGAACGGCCGGGATGACATCGAGCTCGTGGGGTATCGCTCGCAACAGGAGCTTCCCGCTGAGTTCGCGCGCGCGCGCTGCCTCGTCCTCCCATCAATCACCACGCGGGAGGACCGCGAGCCATGGGGGTTGGTCGTCAACGAGGCTCTGCACGCAGGAGTGCCTGTTGTGGTCACTGACGCCGTCGGCGCGGCGGCGGCTGGTCTTGTTCGTGACCAGCGCAATGGCTTCATCGTCCCCGAGCGCGATTCAAGCTCGCTTGCGGAGGCACTGCGCAAGCCGTCGTAGATCCAGTGCTCGCGGCACGGATGGGCGAACTCGGGCGCCAGGACGCAGCCGCGTTCAACTACGAGCGGATGGCGGGAGCGTTCCTCGCCGCCGTCGATTTCGCGCTCGGCCAGCAGAGCGGCCGGCGCCGGTTCGGCCGGCGAAGCTAGGCCGAAGGCAATTCGCTTATGCTCCTGCCAGGTGCCTCAGGGGCCAGTTCGGAATCTCTTCCTCGCAGGACTGACGCTGCGAGACTCGGCCCGTTGGCTCGAGGGGCGTCGTCCCGCCAGTGTCGGCGTGCCCGACGGTGCGCTGGACGCCGCCATCTCGTGGCTCTGTCAAGACCCATGACGTCACCCAGCGCCAGGGATCGTCGAAGGGATTCACGCTCCTTCACGGATGGCTGCCGGCATATCCGGAGACGACCGGCTACGTGCTCGGGACGCTCCTCGAGCATGCGCGGCGGTCGGGTGGACGATCGGATCTCGTGGAGCGCGCCGTCGAGATGGGAGCGTGGGAGGCGCGGATGCAGGAGCCAGACGGCGGCATCATGGAGGGCCACGTCAAGACGAACCCTCGGCGCTCGATCGTGTTCAACACCGGCATGGTGCTCCATGGTTGGATCGATCTGGCACAGGCGGGCCACGGCGGCTTTGAGGAGGCAGCCGGCCGGGCGTCTCAGTTCCTGATCGACAACCTTCGTGAGGACGGCACGTGGAGGCCGGAGTTCGAGTTCGCGGGACTGCCACACACCTACAACACGAGGGTCGCGTGGGCGATGATCCGGTGGGCGAGGTTCTCCGGGGACGAGCGCGCGGAGCATGCGGCCCGGCTCCATCTTGACTGGGCTTGCTCGCAGCAACGCGCCAACGGTTGGTTTGACCGGTGCACGTTCAAACTCAACACGACTCCGAGCACGCATGCGATCGCGTACACCTTGCGTGGCTTGCTGGAGAGCTACTGCCTGACGGGAGAGGACAGTTGGCTGCAGACCGTGACGCGAACTGCGGAGCCGCTGATCTCCAAGCTCGACCATCGAGCGCTGCTACCGGCGAACTTCGACGAGCATTGGCGACCCGCCTCCAGCCACTCATGCCTGACGGGCACGGTGCAACTGGGAGGAGTGTGGCTGCGCCTCTATCAGGAGACGGGCGACCAAATGTGCCTCAATGCCGGACTCAGGGCAGTTGAGCAGGCGGCGGCCCGGCAGGAGTCCGCCCGCTGGCCGGCGATTCGTGGCGCGCTGGCCGGTTCCGCTCCGATCTGGGGCCGCTATGCCCCGCTGCAATACCCGAACTGGGCGACGAAGTTTCTCGCCGATGGGCTCCTGCTCTACGACGACTGTCTGCGAGGCTCCGACGCCCCTGGTACGAGCTCGGTGGCGCCCGGACCGCGCTCCCTCTCCGCTCGTTAACCCGCCCTACCTCCGCTCGTTAGGCCGCCTTGATGCACAGGGGGCACCCTACGTAAGGTTCTCCCAAAGGTGCACGATGAGTGAAGGCGTCAGAGACAGGGCTCGACGCGATTTCTGGGCTGGCTACCAGCCGGGTTTTCGAGTGGCGAGCCCGGCCGAATCGGCCGATTTCTACAACACCGTCGAGCGTGAACGCTACGCGCTGGAGCCGGACATCCCTGAGTTCGCGAATTTCGGCGGATGGCGCCGACCGCGACGTACTCGAGGCCGGATGCGGCATCGGCACCGATGGCGTCCAGTTCGCCAGATCGGGCGCGAGATATACGGGGGTTGACTTCAGCCCAACTGCCGTCAGTCATGCGAGCACGCGTTTTGAGATGGAAGGCCTTCCTGGCCGCTTTGTTCAAGGCTCGATACTCGAGCTTCCATTTGAAGCAGAGTCGTTTGACCTCGTCTATTCGGTCGGTGTGATCCACCACCTCCCCGAGACCGAGCGGGCTGTCTCCGAGTTCCATCGCGTGCTTCGCCCAGGAGGCCGTGTGATCGTGATGGTCTACCACCGGAACTCCTTCAACTACCGATTCACGATCATGGTCCTCCGGCGGGCCCTCGCCCTCCTGCTCGTCGTCCCGGGTGCCGCTCAGCTGGTGGGACGGCTGACCGGAGAGCAGCCGGAGGTCCTGCTCGGTCATCGCGAGTTGCTCCGCGAGCATGGGCTTTCGTACCTGGGCGACCGTCAGCTGTTTCTCAACAACAACACTGACGGCCCGGGAAACCCCCTCTCGAAGGCTTACAGCCGAGCCGAGATGCGCCGGCTCTTCGCGCCGTTCGACGAGGTCGGCATCGCCGTGCGGTTCCTGCATCTCAGGAGCTATCCGAGAGGGCAAGCGCTGGCGCAGACAGGGCTCGCTCAGCGCCTAGGACTCCGCTGGGGCTGGCACCTCTGGGTTGATGCGCGGAAAGGCGACGGTGCCCCGTCCTCTGCGCCGGCCAACACCAGCGCGGCGTCCGCCAGTCCCAGCGCTACGTGAGCGTCGCACCATCGCAGGTAGTGCACGAACGTTCTCAGGCCCCAACGGTAGCGGCGGAACACGGCATGGCCATCCCGTATCCCGTGTTCGAGAATACGCCGCGCCACCGTCTCCAGACATTCTCGTTCGATCAGACCGCGACGCATCAGGATTGCCAGCGTGGTGAGACCTGTGCCTGCGGAATGGGCGTCCTCGGGGAACCGGCGGTTCGGCCAGAGCTGGGCCTCCCCAGCAGGTCCGAAGAATCGTCTGTAGAAGACGGTGCCACGGCTGACGGCCTCGTCAATGCGCGGATCGAGCTCACGGAGTCGTTCCAGGCAGATCAGGACGTAGCCGGAATGAAACGAGTCCGCCCAGGTCACGTTGCCACCGCCTTCTCCGTATGGCCACGAGCCGTCCGGGCGCTGATCGGCAATCGTGCGCTCGGCAGCGCGTCGCGCCTGCTCAGCTGCTTCATCGCCGAGTGCGGCCCAAGTCATCCAGGCGCCGAGCATGTTGGCATTGTGGATGTTGGCGCGGGTGTGGGGGTGATAGGCGAAGAAGCCCTCCCGTTCGATCCATAGGGCGTCCAGCACCCAGCGGGCGGCCGCCCGTGCGCGGTCGCCAAGATCGGTTCGGCCGGCGTCGCGCTCGGCCTCCAGCAGGGCGCTCACCGCGAATGCGGTGTGGACGACTGACGGGCTCCCTGCTGGGTAGAAGCTCCAGCGCGTCTGCATGTCCCAGTGGTAGCCCCAGCCCGCCGCTCCGGCCTGCCGGTCAGCATCGAGCACCCCGAGTGCATCGAGCGCGGGTTCCTTCGCGCGCTCATTTCCCGTCAGACGGTGAACTCGCAGGCCCGCGGAGCCAAACAGAGCGAGCGCCTTGGGCACGAGCGGGTGATTTTGACGGTAGAGGCGCCGGACATCCAACGGTGAGCGCACGTGCAGCTGCATGATCGCCTGGCGACGCCGACGACCGGCCACGAGCGGTTGCGGCCAGGGCCACCAGAGGCCGTCGTACGCGTCGGCTCCCCGCCAGCGGACCGCGGCCGCCCGCTCTGTCAGCGCCATCGCCGCGTCAACAAGCGCATTCGGAGTCATCGTCGGGCAACGATAGCTTTCGGAGCCCACACGGCGTTACGAAGAAAACTCGACTCGCGCAGCCTCGTCTGATAAATACTGCTTAACGGATAACGGGTCCTTTTGGGCCCACGTGAGATTGGACGCCGGGGCAAGAGGCGTCAAGGGGGAACAAGTGAGTTTTGAAGCGACGATTGGCGAAACGGCGCAGCTGGCCGAGGCTGCGCCCGCTCGCGAGCCCACAGCAGCTCCGTTCGAAGAACAGGCGGTCCCAGTCGCCAGCCAACACCGGGCGCGGGCCGAACCGGGTCGCACGCGAGCCAAGGTCTTGGGTTGCACGCTCGATCGGGTCGACTTCGATCAGGCCCTAGCCTATTGTGACGCGGTCATTCGCGAACGCGGATTTGCGCAACACATGGCGATCAACGCCGCCAAACTCGTCGCGATGAGGCGGGACGGAGCGCTCCGAGAGGGCATCGAGCGCTGTGAACTGATCACGGCCGACGGTCAGGCGATCGTTTGGACTTCGCGCCTGCTCGGCGACCCTCTGCCATGCCGAGTCGCCGGTATCGATCTGATGGAGGGCCTGCTCGCGCTCGCCGCTGACAAGGGCTATCGGGTGTACATCCTTGGGGGCAGGCTCGAACAGCTCGAGTGCGCCGTCCAACGCATCCGCGAAGACCATCCGGGCCTCCAAATCGCTGGCTGCCGGGACGGCTACTACCAGGATGAAGAGGAGCAGGCGGTGGCCAGGGCTATCGAGGCCGCGAAGCCCGACATCCTTTTCGTGGCAATGAGCTCCCCGCGTAAGGAGTACTTCCTGGCCCGCCACGGACGCGCGATCAACGTGCCATTCGTGATGGGCGTCGGCGGCTCGATCGACGTCTATGCCGGCCTCGTCAAGCGTGCGCCGGTCCTCATGCAGCGCCTCGGTCTCGAGTGGCTGTTCCGCGTCGCGCAGGAGCCGCGGAGGCTGGGAAGAAGGTACGTGACCACCAACACACAGTTCGTGATGCTGGTTGTATGCGAGTTCGTGAGAAGGCGTCTGCGCCTTGGAGACACCGATGCGTTCGTGTGAAGTCCTGAGCTCGACCCACGAGCTGACCCACCTGGAGGCTCTCGAGACCGAGGCCGTTCACATCATGCGGGAGGTCGCCTCGGAGTTCGAGCGACCTGTCCTGCTTTTCTCTGGCGGCAAGGACTCGATCGTCCTCCTGAGGCTCGCCGAGAGGGCCTTCCGACCAGCGCGCTTCCCGTTCCCCGTGATGCACGTCGACACGGGCCACAACTTCCCAGAGGTGATCGAGTTTCGGGACCGGCGCGTCAAGGAACTCGGCGAGCGGCTGATCGTCGCCTCGGTGCAGGAGTCGATTGACGGCGGCCGTGCGGTCGAGGAAGCCGGGCCGCGCGCGTCGCGCAATCGCCTACAGACCGTGACACTGATTGACGCAATCGCCGAACACGGCTTCGACGCCGCGTTCGGTGGCGCCCGCCGCGATGAGGAACGGGCTCGGGCCAAGGAACGCATCTTCTCGTTTCGCGATGACTTCGGCCAATGGGACCCAAAAGAGCAGCGGCCGGAGCTTTGGAACCTCTACAACGGCCGGATCCGCAAAGGCGAGCACGTCCGCGTGTTTCCCCGATCCAACTGGACTGAGCTCGACGTCTGGGCCTACATCGCACAGGAGGGGCTGGAGTTGCCAGGACTCTACTTCGCCCACGAGCGCGAGGTGTTCGCTCGCGACGGAATGCTCTATGCCTCCAACCCGTTTGTCGAGCGGCTCGAGGGCGAGGACTCGTTCTCGGCGACCGTGCGATACCGGACCGTGGGGGACATGACCTGCACCGGGGCCGTGCGCTCGACCGCCGCGACGATCGAGGCGGCCGTCGCCGAGATCGCGGCCACGGAAAACCCGGAGCGAGGGGGAACACGCGCCGACGATCGAGCGACCGAAGCGGCGATGGAGGACAGAAAGCGGATGGGGTATTTCTGATGGCGGTCGTGAGCGCTCACGGAGACGGGTACGCTACTGCGGCAGCGGCTCGAAATGGGGCGATCCTGCGGCTCGTGATCAGCGGCTCGGTCGATGACGGCAAAAGCACGCTGATCGGGCGGCTCCTGTACGACTCAAAGCAGATCCTGGCCGACCAGCTGGACGCTCTGCGGCAGGCGTCGGAGCGTCGTGGTGGGGAGGGCTCGATCGACCTCGCGCTCCTCACTGACGGTCTGCGGGCCGAGCGCGAGCAGGGCATCACGATCGATGTCGCCTATCGCTACTTCCAGACGGCGCAGCGGAAGTTCATCATCGCGGACGCCCCCGGCCACGAGCGCTACACCCGCAATATGGTCACGGGCGCGTCGACCGCAGACCTCGCGGTGATCCTGATCGATGCACGCCTGGGCGTCGTTGAGCAGACCCGTCGGCACGCTTTCATCGCTTCATTGCTGGGCATCCGACACCTGGCCGTGTGCGTCAACAAGATGGATCTGGTCGGGTACGACCAAGCCATCTTCAACCAGATCGAACGGGACTTCCGCGAGTTTTGCGCGCGGCTTGAGGTCACCGACGTCGCATTCATTCCGATCTCGGCGCTGCTCGGGGACAACGTGGTCGAGCGCTCCCTCGAGATGCCATGGTACGAAGGCTCGGCGCTCCTCTACCACCTCGAGCACGTGCACATCACCTCGGACCGGAACCTGATCGACTGTCGTTTCCCGGTGCAGTGGGTGATCCGCCCCGGCGCAGACTCGGATGACCCGGACTACCGGGGCTACGCCGGGCAGATCGCGGCAGGGATCTTCCGACCGGGCGACCCGGTCGTGGTCCTGCCAAGCGGCGAGGAGACGCACATCGCCTCGATTGACACGTTGGATGGGCCCGTTCCGGAGGCGTTCGCGCCGATGTCCGTGACGCTCCGGCTCGAGGAGGACATCGACGTCTCTCGCGGCGACATGATCTGCCGCCCCCACAACCGGCCGACGATGGATCGGGACGTGGAGGCGCTCGGTATGCTGGATGTCCGAGACACCGATTACCGAGGGCGGCCGCTACGTGATCAAACACACGGCCCGCACCGTGCGCGGCGTCGTCGAGCAGGTCCGATACCAGATTGACGTCAACACTCTGCACCGCAACGAAGGGGTGCACGAGCTCGGCCTTAACCAGATCGGCCGCGTCAGGCTACGCACGAGCGCTCCGCTGATCTACGACGAGTACCGGCGCAACCGTGCGACCGGCAGCTTCATCCTGATCGACGAGGGGGACAACCGGACGGTCGGCGCCGGAATGATCCTCGAGGCGCACATTGGCGAAGCCGCCCGCCCCAGCGAGGTCACTTGGCATCAGAACCAGCTGACACGTCCGACGCGGTGGGACTTGATCAAGCACCGCGGGGCGACGGTCTGGCTGACGGGCCTGTCGGCCTCGGGCAAGTCGACGGTCGCCGCCGCTCTGGAGGAGCGGATTGCCCGCGAGGGCCAGCCGGCCTACCTGCTCGACGGTGACAACCTTCGCCACGGACTCAACAACGATCTCGGCTTCAGCCCGGAAGACCGGGCCGAGAACGTCAGACGGGTAGCGGAAGTGGCACGGCTGTTCGCCGACGCCGGGACGATCGCGATCGTCAGCCTGATCAGCCCGTACCGGGCCGACCGCCAGTTGGCGCGACAAATTCACGAGGAAGCGGAGATCGAGTTTCTCGAGGTCTACGTCAACACGCCACTGTCCGAGTGCGAGCGGCGCGACCCGAAGGGCCTCTATGCGCGGGCCAGGCAAGGCGCGATCAAGGGATTCACGGGGGTCGACGCGCCGTACGAGGAGCCACTCGGTCCGGATGTTGAGCTCAGGCCGTCCGACCTTCAGCTCACTCAACTCGTCGAGATGCTGATCGTCGCGCTGAAGGAGCGGCAGATTCTCGTCGATCCTGCTGTGGGTTAGGCGGCGGCCGAGTCCACGAATGTGGCCAGTCCTGCGAACAGCGTCTTGCGTCCTCCTATGCTTGTTTGTCTGCGGATGCGGCGGCAACTCGAACGCGAGCGCTCCCAGCGCAACCGCCAGCCGGCCGGGGAAGTCAGCCAAGCGCAGCGCGGTGCCGCCTTACCACGTTGGTCAATACTGCACAAGCTCGCATGAGCACCCGTATCGGCAGTTCGGGCTGACCTGCAGCGGACACCACGTGCGCCGCGTTCATCCATGACCCCGGTCGTCTAGGACGTCCCTGCCGCCGATGCGGATTCTGTACGCCATGGGGGCGCGGCCGAACTTCGTCAAGATGGCGCCCGTGATCGCGGCGGTGCGCCGGCGGCTGCCGGAGGCGAGACACGTCGTCGTCAACACCGGGCAGCACTACGACCGCAGGATGTCGACGATCTTCCTCGAGGAGCTCGGCGTTCCAGAGCCCGACCACATGCTCGATGTGCGGTCTGGCTCACACGCGGTTCAGACAGCCCGCGTGATGGAGCGAATCGAAGCCGTGATCGAGTCCGAGCGTCCAGACCTGGTGATCGTCCCCGGCGACGTCAACTCAACGCTGGCGGTGGCACTCGTCGCCGTCAAGGCCGGGGTGCCACTGGCCCATCTCGAGGCGGGACTGCGGAGCTTCGATCGCTCGATGCCGGAGGAGATCAACCGGATCGTCGCGGATCAGTTCAGCGAATACCTGTTCATCCACTCGGAGGAGGCGATCGCGAACCTGCGGGCCGAGGGGATCGACGAGAGCCGCATCCACTTCGTCGGTAACACGATGATCGACAGCCTGGTGGCGATGGAAGGCCGGTTCCGCGCCTTGGAGGCCGCTGCGCGGCTCGGTCTCAGCCCCGGCGGCTACGTGCTGGTCACACTTCACCGTCCTGCGCTCGTCGATGGCCCGCTGCTCGATGACGTGCTGAACCAGCTCGAGGCAATCGGGCGGGAGCTCCCGGTGGTCTTTCCCGCCCACCCCAGAACTCGCAAGATGATGAACGGCCGGTCGCTTGACTCCCAAGTGATCGTGCTCGAGCCGGTCGGCTATCTCGAGTTCCTCTCGCTCCAGGCCGACGCCGCTGCGGTGCTGACGGATTCCGGCGGAGTGCAGGAGGAGACGACGCACCTCGGTGTGCCCTGCTTCACGCTGCGTGACAACACGGAGCGACCGGTCACGATCACCCTCGGCACCAACACCCTGCTCGGCCTGAACCCCGCGCGGATCGCAGACATCCTGCCCGCGCTGGCCGCGGCCAAGTCAGCCCCACGATCACCCCCCGGCTGGGACGGCCATGCGGCCGAGCGGGTCGCCGACGTCCTGTTTGACCGCTTATCTCGCGGATAGACTCGTCGCCCGATGCGCCTGCAGCGTGTGATCCCAGGCCTGGGCGCGGCGGTCGGCGAGCTCGAGATCACGGCTCTGGCCTACGACACCCGAGCGGTGGTGCCCGGAGCGCTGTTCTTCTGTGTTCCCGGGTTCACCCGTGACGGCCACGACTTCGCGCAAGATGCGGTCGCCCGCGGGGCGGTCGCGCTCGTGGTCGACCACAAGCTCGAGCTCGACATCGCGCAGGTTCGAGTCCAGAACGTTCGCGCCGCGATGGCGCCCGCCGCGGCCGCCTTCTACGGTGACCCGACCTCGACCCTCGAGACGGTCGGCGTCACGGGCACCAACGGCAAGACGACGACCGCGTTCCTGGTGCGGGCGCTGCTCGAGGCCGGCGGGCGCAGGACCGGCCTGCTGGGCACCGTCAAGAGCGTGATCGGCGGCTTCGAGCACGAGGTGCAGCGAACGACCCCCGAGGCGATTGACCTGCAGCGGACGTTTCGCGAGATGCTCGACGGTGGTGACGCCGCCTGCGCGATGGAGGTCTCATCGCATGCGCTTGAGCTGCATCGCGCCGACGCGATCCACTTCGCGGCCGCGATTTTCACCAACCTGACGCAGGACCATCTCGACTTCCATCCGACGATGGAGGCCTACTTCGACGCCAAGCGGAGGCTGTTCACCGCGATCAGGCCGGCGACCGCGATCGTCAACCTCGACGACCCCTACGGCGGCCGGCTGGCAGCCGAGCTCGACGAGCCGATCACGTTCGCGCTGCGCACGGCCGCCGACTACCGCGCGACCGACGTCCAGACTGACATCTCGGGCTCGACGTTCACGGTCAGCTCGCCGGACGGTGAGCTCGATTTGAGCTCACCGCTGCGGGGCGAGTTCAACGTCTACAACGTGCTCGGCGCGCTCGCCGCCGCGCGGGCGCTCGGCATCCCGGCCGCCACCTGCGCGGAGGCGATCGCGACCGCCGGTCAGGTACCGGGGCGGTTCGAGACAGTCGATGAGGGGCAGCCGTTTGCCGTGTTGGTCGATTATGCGCACACGCCGGATTCGTTGGAAAACGTGCTGACGGCCGCCCGCGATCTGACGCAGGGACGGCTGATCGCGGTGTTCGGTTGCGGTGGCGACCGGGACCGCGGCAAACGGCCGCTGATGGGCGAGATCGCCAGCCGGCTCGCCGACCGCGTGATCGTCACCTCCGACAACCCCCGCTCCGAGGACCCCGAGGCGATCGTGCAGGAGATCCTCGCCGGCTCCAGGCCGGGAACCGAGCACGAGGTCGACCGCCGCGCCGCGATCGAGCGCGCGATCGAAACCGCTCGTCCTGGCGACGTGATCGTCGTCGCCGGCAAGGGCCACGAGCAGGGGCAGGAGTTCAGGGACGGCTTCAAGATCCCGTTCGACGACGTCACGGTCGTGCGCGAGATCCTCGGCGGTGCGCCGGCCCGCGCCGGGGCGCAAGCTCGATGAAGGCGTGGACTCCCGAGCGGGTCGCCGAGGCGGCCGGCGCGACGCTGCGCGGCGAACCACAGCAACGAGGCGGTCCCGAACGCGTCACGATCGACTCGCGTGACGCCGGCCCGGGAGCGCTGTTCGTTGGACTGCCGGGGGGAGACGCACGACGGCGGCAAGTTCGCCCCGCAGGCGCTCCGAGCCGGGGCGTGGGGAGCCCTGGTCGGCGGACAGCATGCCCAGGCTGCCGCGAGCGAGCCGGGCGCGGTGCTGAACCGACGATCCCTTGCGCTCGCTGCAGGCGCTCGCGACCGCCTGGCGGCGCGAGCTCAACACCGAGGTGATCGGGGTCACCGGCTCGACTGGCAAGACCTCCACCAAGGACCTGCTGTTCGCGCTGCTGTCGCCGCACCGCGCGACCGTCGCCTCACGCGCAAACTTCAACACCGAGATCGGGCTGCCGCTCGAGATCCTCTCCGCCCCGCCGCAGACCGAGGTCCTGGTGCTCGAGATGGCGATGCGCGGCGCCGGTCAGATCGCTGAGCTGACCGCGATCGCCGAGCCGGACGTCGCCGTGATCGTCAGCGTCGGGCCGGTGCACCTCGAGATGCTCGGCACGGTGCAAGAACATCGCCGCCGCCAAGGCGGAGCTGATCGCGGGGCTGGCGCCCGGCTCAGTCGCCGTCGTGCCGGCCTCCGAACCGCTGCTGGACCCCTACATGCGCGCGGATCTGGAGACCGTCACGTTCGGCCCCGGCGGCGATGTCCATTTCACCAGCGAGACCAGCGAGACCAACGAGCACGTCACGATCAGCGCCCGAGGGGCGTGGATCGAGCTCGAGGTCCCCTTTCGCCAGGCCCATCTGCGAACTGACCTTCTGGCCGCGGTCGCCGCCGCGCGGGCGGTCGGCGTCATGCCGTCGGGGCGCGTGGATCTGGTCCTGACGCCGGGCCGCGGTGAGACGGTGGAGCTGCCCGGAGGGGTTACGGTCCTCGATGGCTGCTACAACGCGAACCCGATGTCGATGCGCGCCGCCCTCAGCGACCTCGACGCCACCGCGGCGCGGATCGGCGCCTCCCGTAGGGTGGCGGTGCTCGGCGACATGCTCGAGCTCGGACCCGAAGCGCGCGCCTACCACAGCGAGCTCGGCGAGCTCGTCAGCGCTGCCGGGGTCGACCTGCTTGTGACCGTCGGTCCGCTGGCGGCCGCGATCGCCGACGAGTTCGACGGCGAGGCTCAGCTCCTCGCCGACGCGGGAGAGGCGGCCGCGATCGTGCCCGAGCTGCTGCAGGATGGCGACGTGGTGCTGGTCAAGGGGTCGCTCGGGGTCGGGCTCAAGGCGGTCTGCGACGCGCTGACCGCCGGGGGCGCGGCCGGATGACCGGATCCGTACTGAGGGGCGCGGCCGGATGACCGGATCCGTACTGAGGGGCACGGCCGAATGACCGGATCCGGATCGAGGGGCCCGAGCTGTTGACCGGATCCGTATCGGGACGGGTGCTGATCGCCGGCACCGCGGCGCTGCTCATGTGCCTGTTCCTGAGCCCGAAGTTCATCGACTTCCTGCGCCGGCGTGAGTTCGGCCAGAACATCCGCGAGGAGGGCCCGCAGGGCCATCAGACCAAGGCCGGGACCCCGACGATGGGCGGGATCATCATCGTCGCCGCGATCGTGGTCCCGTTCCTGGCGCTGTCGCACCGCGACTGGGAATCGGTCGGCGTGTTCGGCGCGACGATCGCCTGCGCGCTGCTCGGGTTCGCCGACGACTACACGAAGATCCTCAAGCGCCGCTCGCTCGGCCTGCGGGCGCGGACCAAGCTGGTGGTGACGGTCGCGATCTCGCTCGGCCTCTGGTGGATCGCGACCCAGCGGGCGGGAATCGCGCCGACCGTCAGGCTGCGGTTCGTCGACGTGACCGTCGACCTTGGCCCGTTCTTCCCGATCTTCATCTACCTGGTGGTCGCCGGTACGACCACGGCGGTCAACTTCACTGACGGGCTAGACGGGCTCGCCGCCGGCTGCGCGGCGATCGTCCTGCTCGCCTACCTCGGGATCACGTTCATCTCAGCCCAGTACGACCTGACGCTGCTGTCCGCCTGCCTGGTCGGCGCGTGCATCGGGTTTCTGTGGTTCAACAGCTTCCCGGCGAGCATCTTCATGGGCGACACCGGCGCACTCGGCCTCGGCGGCGCGGTCGCCGGGCTGGCAGTGATGACCAACACCGAGGTGCTTCTGATCCTGCTCGGCGGGATCTTCGTGATCGAGGTCCTGTCAGTCGTGATCCAGGTGTTGTCGTTCCAGATCTTCCGCAAGCGCGTCTTTTTGATGGCGCCGATCCACCACCACTTCGAGCTTCTGGCGTGGTCTGAGACGAAGATCATCCTCCGCTTCTGGATCGTCGCGGCGGCCTGCGGGGCGATCGGCTTCGTGGTCTACCAGCTGAGCATCCGTGGCTGATCGCGTGGCCGCGGACTGACGATGAAGGAGCGGCCGCCGCTCCCTCCCGGGCCATACGTGGTCGTCGGCCTGGCCCGGTCCGGAGTCGCCGCCGCACTGGTCCTACGCGCCCGCGGGGAGGAGGTGATCGGATGCGATGCGGGCGCGCCGACGGACCCGGCCCTGCGGCGGGCCGCCGGAAGGCTTTCGGAGGCAGGCGTCGAAGTTCATTTCAATGCGTCAGGCGACGCGATTGCCGCCCTTGCCGACGCTGGGACGCTCATCAAGAGCCCCGGCGTACCCGGTACCGCCCCGATCGTCGCGGCGGCACGAGCCCGTGGGATTCCGGTGCTCGGCGAGGTCGAGCTCGCCTGGCGGCTGCTCTGCAACGAGTTCGTCGCCGTGACCGGCACCAACGGCAAGACGACAACGACCGAGTGGATCGGCCACATCCATCGCGAGGCCGGGGTCGCGGTCGAGGTCGTCGGCAACGTCGGTACGGCCACGACCTCGCTTGTCGGGCACACGGCGCCTGACGTGAGCGTCATCTGCGAGGTGTCGTCGTTTCAGCTCGAGGACACCGACGCGTTCGCGCCCGAGGTCGGGGCGCTGCTCAACCTCGCGCCTGACCACCTCGACCGCTACGACACCTTCGACGACTACGCGGCCGCGAAGCTGCGGATCTTCGCCAACCAGGGGCCGCAGGATGTCTCGGTGACACCGGTCGGATTCGACGATCTGCGAGCTCTGCCCGGGGACGCCCAGCGGGTGCGGTTCGGCGACGACGGGGGCGCCGACCTCGGCTACCGCGACCAGACGCTGCTGTGGCGCGGCGAGCCGCTGATCGACGCGGGCGAGATCTCGCTGCCCGGCGAGCACAACCGCGCCAACGCGATGGCCGCCGCGGCGGCCTGCCTATCGCGGGGAATCCCCGCGGCCGCGGTCGCTGCCGGGCTGCGCAGTTTCGCCGGGGTCGCTCACCGGCTCGAGCCGATCAGGACGGTTGACGGCGTCGCCTTCGTCAACGATTCCAAAGCGACCAACGTCGACAGTACGCTCGTCGCGCTGCGCAGCTACGGGCACGGCGTGCGACTGATCGCCGGCGGGCGCGGCAAGCAGCAGGACTTCGCGCCGCTGGCGCCGGCGGTCGCCCAGCGCTGCGCCGCCGTCTATCTGATCGGCGAGGCGAGCGGGGAGCTGCATCGCGCACTGGCGGGCGCCGGCGTCACGATCCTCGACTGCGGCGATCTCGAGCGCGCGGTCTCCGAGGCCGCGCACGATGCGCGCTGGGGCGACACGGTGCTGCTGTCGCCCGCTTGCGCGAGCTATGACCAGTACACGGACTTCGAGGCCCGCGGCGAGCACTTCCGAATCCTTGTAGAGGCGCTCTGATGGCCGCCGGGGGGCGTCGGCGGGTAGCGCCGCCGCTGGAGCACCGGATCCTGATGACGGCGACGCTGTGCCTGCTCGCGTTCGGCGCGGTCATGGTCTACAGCGCCTCGTCTCCGCTCGGCGTACTCAACGGCCGGGGCAACGGCACCGGTGACTTCGTCCGCTACCTGGCCTTCGGGGCGCTCGGCCTGGTCGCGATGCACGTGCTCGAACGCCGGGGCGTCGAGCTGCTCGACGGCACGTTCACGAGGCTGCTGCTGTTCGGCTCGTTCGTGCTGCTGGTGCTGGTGATGGTCCCCGGGTTCGGGGTCCAGGTCAACGGCGCCCGCAGGTGGTTCGCGCTCGGGCCGATCCAGTTCCAGCCTTCGGAGCTGATGAAGATCGCCCTGGTCCTGTACGCGGCGCGGTATCTCGCAGACCACCCCAGGCGGATGCGAGGCTTTCGCCAGGCGGTGATGCCGATCGCGGCGGTCGCCGTGCCAGCGTGCCTGCTGATCGACGTCGAGCCCGATCTCGGTACCACGCTGGTGGTCGCGTTCACGATCACCGTGCTGCTGATCGCGGCCGGGCTGCCGTGGCGCTACCTGGCGATCCTGGCCGCGCTCGCGGTCGGCGCGGTGGCGCTGATGGCGCTCGCGCAGCCCTATCAGCGCGCGCGCCTGACGGCGTTTTTGAACCCGTGGGCGTCGAAGTCGACCGCCGGCTTTCAGGCCGTCCAGGGCCAGATCGCGCTCGGCTCGGGCGGCCTGCTCGGGGTCGGCCTCGGCAAGTCCGTGCAGAAGATCTTCTACCTGCCCGAGGCGCAGACGGACTTCATCCTCGCGGTCATCGGCGAGGAGCTGGGGGTCCTCGGGATCGCCGGCGTCGTCGTGCTCTACGGGATGATCGCCTACGCGGGCCTGCGCACAGCGCGCCGGGCCGTGGGACGTTATGCGAAGCTGCTCGCGACCGGCCTCACGTCGGTGATCCTGTGCCAGGGAATTCTCAACATCTTCGTCGTGCTCGGGATTGCGCCGCTGACCGGCGTGCCGCTCCCGTTCATCTCCTACGCACCCACGAACCTCTGCGTGATGTTGGCCGCCGTCGGGCTGCTGCTCAACATCTCGCGCCCAGCAGCCCGGCGACTGAAAGTGGTCGAGGCGCCTTCAGGTGACGGCGCCGCTGATCGTGATCGGCGCGGGCGGGACCGCCGGGCACGTCGTGCCGGCGCTGGCGGTCGCCGACGCGCTGCGAGCTGACGGCGCGCGGGTCGTGTTCGCGGGCGGCGAACGCGCCGAACAGCAGCTCGTGCCGGCAGCCGGCTACGAGCTCCACACGCTCCGCGTCGCCCCGCTTGCGCGCCGGAGCCTCACGGCGGCCGCGCGCGCGGCGGCGATCGACGCCGGGGCTCTCCGGCACGCGCGGCGGCTGCTGCGCAAGCTGGGGCCGCAGGCGGTGCTCGGTGCCGGCGGTTACGTCGCCGGCCCTGTGGGTCTGGCCGCCGCGACGGCGCGGATCCCGCTGGTGCTGATGGAGGCAGACAGCCACCTGGGTCTGACTAACCGGATGCTGGCGCCACTTGCGCGCCGGGTTTGCCTCGGCTTCCCGATCAGCGGCCGCGACGGCAGCCGCTATCGGGTGACCGGCCGGCCGGTCCCCGAGCCGGCGAGCGATCGCGATGGCGCCCGCGCCCGCTTCGCGATCGGGGCCGACGAGCAGTGCGTGCTCGTGTTCGGCGGCTCGCAGGGCGCCCGCTCGATCAACGAGGCAGCGGTGGCGGCATTCGCCGGCGCGCGGTTTCGGGTCCTGCACGCGGCCGGCGAGCGCGACCTGGACCGGCTGACCGCCCCAGGCGAGCACTACGACCTGCGGGGCTACATCTCCGATTTCGGCGAGGCGCTGCTGGCGAGCGATCTGGTTGTATCGCGGGCCGGCGGCTCGGTGTTCGAGATCGCCGCCCACGGCCGGCCGATGGTGCTGATCCCGTACCCGTACGCGACCGCCGACCACCAGACCGAGAACGCCCGCTACATGGAGCGAGCCGGCGCCGCGATCGTGATCGCCGACGCCGAGCTGACGGCACCGCGGCTGGCGGGCGAGGTGGGCCGGCTGCTGGCCGACCCGGGGCGGCTGGCCGCAATGGCGCGGGCATCGGCGACGCTCGCCAGGCCAGACGCAGCGCGCGAGATCGCCGCCGAGCTACTGGCCGCGGCTCAGTAGGGCCGGCTCGGACGCTTGCTATAGCCTCACGGCCGAGCTGGCGAGACCGAGCCTGGAGACCGAGATGCAGTTTGGACAGCCGGACTGGTCGGGCCGCCGGCTTCACTTCATCGGCGTCGGCGGTGCCGGGATGAGCGGTCTGGCACTGATCGCCAAGGCGCTCGGGGCGACGGTCACCGGCTCTGACCGCTCCGAGTCCTCGTACACCGCGAGACTGCGCGCCGCTGGCATCGAGCCGGCGCTGGGGCACGCCGCCCGCAACGTTCCGGCCGGCGCCGAGGTCGTGTACTCGAGCGCGATCGGGCCTGACAACCCCGAGCGCGGGGTCGCCACCCGCGAGCTGCACCGCGCCGACCTGCTGGCCGAGATCGCGGCGCTGCGCCGCTGCCTGGCGGTCACCGGTACGCACGGAAAGACGACGACGTCGGCGATGGCGGTGCAGGCGCTCACCGGCGCCGGGCTGGATCCGTCATATGTGATCGGCGGCGAGCTCCGCGCGACGGGCTCCAACGCCGGCTGGGGAAGCGGCGAGTGGATCGTGGTCGAGGCTGACGAGTCCGATCGCTCGCTGCTGAAGCTCGATCCCGAGATCGCGGTGCTGACCAACGCCGAGCTTGACCACCATGCCACCTACTCGTCGCGCCTGGACCTCGAACGGACCCTGTCCACGTTCATGGCCCGCGCCGGCGAGCGCGCGGTCGTCTGGGACCGGCCCCGGCTGCGGGCCCTGTGCCCGGGCGGTGGCGTCCCGTTCGATGCCGTCAACCCGTCGCTGGGACCGGACGGGTCGTACTTCGATTGGCACGGGATCGAGGTTCGCCTGCCAGTCCCCGGTGCACATAACGCGGTCAACGCCGCCGGCGCGCTGACCGCGTGCGAGCTCGCGGGCGCCGATCCGCGGCGCGCCGCGGCCGCGCTCGCGGATTTCAAGGGCGCACGGCGCCGGCTCGAGCTGCTCGGGACCTCGAGCGCCGGTGCCGCTATCTACGACGACTACTCCCACAACCCGACCAAGGTGGCGGCCGCGATCGCCGCCGTCCGAACGCTGTCGCCGACCCGGCTGGTCGCGGTGTTTCAGCCGCACCTCTATTCCCGCACGCGTGCGATGGCACGCGAGTTCGGCGCGGCCCTCGCGGGCGCCGACTCGGTGGTCGTGCTGCCGATCTACCCTGCGCGTGAGCATGCGGCCGACTTCCCGGGGGTCGACGGGTATCTGGTCGCAGCCGCGACCGCAGATGCGGCCGGCGGGCGGCCGGTCGCCTGGATGCCGGGGTTCGATCAGGCAGGCGCGCTGTTGCGCGCGCAGTTGCGCGACGGCGACGTCTGCCTGGTGATGGGGGCCGGCGACGTTGACAGGCTGGCGCGCTCGCTCGTCACCTAAAGATGCACCCGGCTGTGCCCGCCGCCGCGGCTTCTACGCTGCCGTGCAGGATGCCCGAGCTCCCCGATGCAATCGAGCGCGATTACCCGCTCGCGCGCCTGACGACGATCCGCACCGGCGGGCGCGCAGAGCTGTTCGCGCGCCCAGGCACGGTCGCAGAGCTCGAGCGCGTGCTCGCCTGGGCGGGGAGCGCCGGGGTCCAGGTAGGGGTAGTCGGATCGGGGTCGAACCTGCTGATAGCGGACGAAGGCGTCCGCGGACTGGTGTTGAAACTTGACGGTGAACTGAGCGAGATCAAACTGGATGGCACGCGGATCAACTGCGGCGGCGGCGCACGGCTGCCCGCCGTCTCGGCGCAGGCCGCGAGAGCGGGTCTGAGCGGGATCGAGTTCGGGGTCAACATCCCGGGCACCGTCGGGGGCGCCGTGCGGATGAACGCCAACGCCTACGGCGGCGAGCTGGCGCGCGCGCTCGAGTGGGTGGACGTCGTCAGCGCCGCGGGCACCGAGCGGCGCTTACCCGAGCAGCTCGGCTTCGCCTACCGGCGCTCGGGGCTCGCCCCGGGGGAGGTGGTCGCCCGCGCCGCCTTCGCGCTGCATCGAGCCACCCCGGACGAGGTCAAGGAGACGCTCGCCGACATGCGGCGCCGGCGCAAGGAGGCGCAGCCGTCGGGCATCAAGACGTTCGGATCGACTTTCAAGAATCCCTTCGATCCTCGGGCCGAGGGCCGCAGCGCCGGGCAGCTGCTCGAAGCGGCCGGCTGCCGGGGCCTGCGCGTCGGCGGCGCCGGATTCTCGGACAAGCACGCGAACTTCGTCGAGAACCTCGGCGACGCTACGACCGCCGACGTCGTCGCGTTGATGGCAGAGGGCCGGCGGCGCGTCAAGGAGCGCTTCGGGGTCGAGCTCGAACCCGAGGTGCAGGCCTTGGGGCCGGTTGCGCTCCCGAGCGACTGGAAGCACGCATGAGTGCCGGAGCCCGCGCCCGCGCCGCGCGCCGTAGCGCGCAAACCGGGCGCCGGCCGCGCTCGCTGCGCCTCCCCGGCCGCCGCCCGTGGGCGAAGTGGGCAGTGGTCGCGCTCGCGGCGGTCGCGATCGTGATCGCGGCCGGCTATCTGTGGCTGCGCGATTCGTCGCTGGTCTCGGTGCACAAGGTGCGTGTGGTAGGCGTCAGCGGCCCGGAAACCTCTCAGATCAGAACCGCCCTGGTGACGGCGGCGCACAACATGACCACGCTCGATGTCAGCGTCAGTCAGCTGCGGACCGCGGTCGAGCCATATCCGGATGTCAAGAACCTCCAGGTCAGCACACAGTTTCCGCACGGGATGACGATTCGGGTGGTCGAGCAGGTCCCGGTCGCGGTCGTCAGCGAGGCGGGCCAACGGGTGGACGTCGCCGGCGACGGCACGCTGCTGCACGACGTCTCGCCGTCCTCGTCACTGCCGATGATCGCGCTCCAGGTCCCGCCCGGTGGCCGGCGGCTGACCGGCTACCCGTTGACCGAGGTGCAGCTGCTGGCCGCCGCTCCGTATCAGCTGCTGGCCCGGATCCGCGGCGTCAGTGATGGGCCTGCGCACGGGCTGGCGGCCGAGCTGCGCAACGGCCCGAACATCTACTTCGGCTCCGCAGGGCAGTTCACGGCGAAGTGGAACGCGGCGACCGCCGTGCTCGCCAACTCGGGCTCCGCGGGCTCCGATTACGTCGATGTGACAGACCCCAACAGGCCGGCGACCGGCGTCGGCGCAGACGTCAACGCGGCGGGTGCAACCGCCAGTGGTACGAGTTCGAGCTCTGGCGCGGGGGCGGCCACCACGGGCTCGACGACCCCCTCGAGCGGAGGCTAAACCTCTACTTGAGGGTTACCCGGTGCGAGCCGCCAGTCTCGGGCCGTTGTCGAGAGTTCGTGCTTATGCAACGATTGTTGCGGAGCAGAAGGTCGCGTTGACTTCTCGCGATGCTAGGTCATAACGTGGCAAACTGCTTGTCTTACGCAGGCATGCTTTAAACGCTCAACCCTATATCGAGGGTCGGACGGGAGCTCATGGAAAGCGGAAGTTATCTGGCAGTCATCAAGGTCGTCGGCGTCGGCGGCGGCGGGACCAACGCCGTCAACCGGATGGTCGACGCCGGGCTGCGAGGTGTCGAGTTCGTCGCCTGCAACACGGACGCGCAGGCGCTCGCGATGTGCGACGCCGACATCAAGCTGAACATCGGGCACGAGCTGACCAAAGGGCTCGGCGCCGGATCGAACCCCGACGTCGGCCACGGCGCCGCCGCCGAGTCGCGCGACGACATCAAGGAGGCGCTGAAGGGCGCCGACATGGTGTTCGTGACCGCCGGCGAAGGCGGCGGTACGGGGACGGGCGCCGCGCCCGTGATCGCCGACATCGCCAAGAACGAGATCGGCGCGCTGACGGTTGGCGTCGTCACGCGGCCGTTCACGTTCGAGGGCACCCAGCGGGCCCGCCAGGCCCACGAGGGAATCCAGCATCTGCGGGAGAACGTCGACACCCTGATCGTGATCCCGAACGAGAAGCTGCTGGCGATCGTCGAGCGGCGCACGACCGTGCTCGATGCGTTCCGCGAGGCCGACAACGTTCTGCGACAGGGCGTCCAGGGGATCACGGACCTGATCACGATCCCCGGCCTGATCAACCTCGACTTCGCCGACGTGCGCACGATCATGTACGAAGCCGGCAGCGCGCTGATGGGAATCGGCACGGCGTCGGGCGAGAACCGCGCGGCTGAGGCGGCAAAGATCGCGATCTCGTCGCCGCTGCTCGAGGAGTCAGTGGAGGGCGCGATGGGGATCCTGCTCAACATCACCGGCGGCCACGACCTCGGTCTGTTCGAGGTCAACGAGGCTGCGGAGATGGTCCAGAGCGCCGCGGACTCGGACTCGAACATCATTTTCGGCGCGGTGATCGACGATGCGCTCGGCGACGAGGTCCGGGTGACGGTGATCGCCACCGGCTTCGACCACGGTCATCGCCACCCCGGGACCGCCCGCGAGGCGACCCGGCGTGAGCGCCGTGACCGTGACGTGACGATGGACGATCGCCAGCGCTCCTCGCTGGAGATCTCCGACGACGACATCGACATCCCTTCGTTCTTGAAGGACCGCTAGACCCCGCCGCGGGCCCGCGCCCGGCTGTCAGCCGCGCCGTCGGCGAGAACCGGCCGCGGGACGCGCGAGGCGACTGCCCGAGCGCGTCGGCGCGCTGGCCCGTTGTACTAGCCTGGTCTCTCGTGACGTCCGCCGCCGAGACCCTCCGGCGCAGCCCTCTGCACGAGCGCCACATCGCCGCAGGGGCAAAGCTGATCAGCTTCGCTGGATGGGAGATGCCCCTGCAATACGAAGGCATCCAGCCCGAGCACCTGGCCGTGCGACGCCACGCGGGCGTGTTCGACGTCTCTCACATGGGCCAGATAGAGGTCAAGGGCCCGCAGGCCGCCGAGCTCTTGCAGCTACTGCTCTCGAACGACGTGCGCCGGCTGCCTGAGGGCGGCGCCCAGTACAGCGTCCTGTGCCGCGAGGACGGCGGCGTGCTCGACGATCTGTTCACGTACCGGCTCGCCGAGTGCCACTTCGTGACGATCACCAACGCGGCCAATCACGCTCGCGACCTGGCCTGGTTTCAGCGCCACGCCGAGCCGCTCGACGCCGACGTGGTCGACCGGATCAACGAGTTCGCGATGCTCGCCGTCCAGGGCCCATCGGCGCGAGGTCTGTTGCGCAGGCTGTCCGATGGCCCGCTGCCGCCGCGCTTCCACTGCTGCGAGCGGACGATTGCGGGCGTGCCGATGCTCGTCTGCGGCACCGGCTACACGGGCGAGGACGGGGCCGAGCTAGTGCTTGACCCGGCCGAGGCGGCGATCGTCTGGGATGCGCTGCTGGAGGCCGGCGCGACGCCGTCCGGGCTCGGCGCGCGCGACACGCTCCGGCTCGAGGTCTGTTACCACCTGTACGGCAACGATCTGAGCGAGGAGCGAGGGCCGATCGCGGCCGGCCTTGGCTGGTGCTGCAAGGAGCAGACGGGGTTCATCGGCTCAGAGAGCGTCGCGCGCGCACGATCCGCCGGGCCGTCGGAGAAGCTGGTCGCGTTCACGATCGAGGGCTCGGGGATCGCGCGCCAGGGCAATCCGATCGTAGGCGGCGGCGTCGTCACCAGCGGCACCTTCTCTCCCAGCCTGCAGAACGGGATCGGGATGGCATACGTTCCCGTTCGGCGCGCCGAGCCGGGCACCGAGCTCGAGATCGACGTGCGCGGCCGGCGCCGCACCGCGGTCGTGGTCGCAAAGCCCATCTACCACAAGGAGGCCTGAGCACCTTGGCCGAGCCCAGCTATCCCGGCGATCTGCTCTACCACCCCGAGCACGACTGGGCCCGCGTCTCGGGCGACGAGGCGACGTTCGGGATCACCTGGTACGCCCAGGACTCGCTCGGCGAGGTCGTGTTCTTCGACCCGCCGGCGGTCGGCAACACGGTCAGCAAGGACTCGCCCTACACCGAGGTCGAGTCAGTCAAGGCCGTGTCGGACGTGATCTCGCCGCTCTCGGGCGAGATCATCGAGGTCAACCAGACGCTCGCTGACAAGCCCGAGACGATCAACGAGGATCCCTACGGCGACGGCTGGCTGATCAAGGTCAGGCTGTCCGATCCGGCAGAGCAGGAGGCGCTGCTCGACGCGGCGGCTTACGAGGCGACGCTGCAGTGACCGAGTACACGTCCGTAACCGACGAAGACCGTGGCGAGATGCTGGCGACAATCGGCGTGCAGCGGATCGAGGACCTATTTGCCGACATCCCCGCCGGCCTCCGCTATCGAAAGCCGCTGGCGCTCGGCGAGGGGCTCTCCGAGCAGGAGGTCTACGACGAGCTGCGGGCACTCGCGGCGCGCAACTCGAGCACCGAGGACGAGGTCTCGTTCCTCGGCGCCGGCATGTACGACCACTACGTGCCGGCACTGATCGACTCGATCATCAGTCGCTCGGAGTTCCTGACCCCTTATACGCCTTACCAGCCCGAGGTCTCGCAGGGTGGGCTGCAGGTGATGTTCGAATATCAGACCGCGATCTGCGAGCTGACCGGGATGGCGGTCTCCAACGCCTCGGTCTACGAGGGCCCGAGCGCGGTCGCCGCGGCCGGCTACGTCGCCAAGCTGACCAACGGGCGGCGGCGGTTCGTGGTCTCCCGGGGCGTCCATCCGCACGCGCGTGAAGCGCTGGCGACGCTGGCCCACGGCTGGGGGATGGAGATCGTTGAGGCGCCGCTAGAGCACGGCGCGACGGCGCTGCCGGCGCTCGACGAGGACGTCAGCGCGGTCGTCGTCTCGCAACCGAACTTCCTCGGCGCGGTCGAGGAGCTCGAGGCGCTGAGCGCGGCCGCGCACGAGGTCGGCGCGCTGTGCATCTGCTCGTGCGACCCGCTGGCGCTGGCGCTGCTGCGCACGCCCGGCGACTGTGGCGTCGACATCGCCGTCGGCGAGGGCCAGACGCTCGGCAACCGGCTCGACTTCGGCGGCCCTTCGTTCGGGTTCTTCGCCACCACCGAGGCGCTGATCCGGCGGTTGCCGGGACGGATCGCCGGCGAGACCCGCGATCTGGACGGCAAGCGGGGCTTCGTGCTGACGCTGCAGACGCGCGAGCAGCACATCCGCCGCGAGAAGGCGACCTCGAACATCTGCACCGCCCAGGCGCTCAACGCGCTCGCGGGCGTGGTCTACCTGAGCTGGCTCGGTCGGCGGGGGATCGTCGAGCTCGCGGAGCTGATGGTGCAGCGGACCGCCTACGCGCGCGAGCGGCTGGCCGAGCTCGACGGCGTCTCGCTGCTGCACGAGCGGCCGGTCGTTCGGGAATTCGCGCTCGTGCTCGAGGCGCCGGTCGAGAAGGTGATCGCGCGCTGCCTTGAGCAGGGGATCAACCCCGGCTACGCGCTCAGACGCGACTACCCCGAGCACGAGGACGGGCTGCTGGTCGCGATCACCGAGCGCCGCACGCGGGCCGAGATCGACCGCCTGGTGGAGGCGATCGAGGGCGCGGTCGCCGCCGAACGCAGCCGCGACTACGAGCAGGTGCACGCATGATCGCGGCTGCCGACGACGAGCTGACGATCTTCGAGCGCTCCAAGCCCGGCCGCCGCGCATTCGTGGCGCCGGCGCTCGACGTTCCCGAGCGCCCGCTCGATGAGCTGCTGGATCCGAGCCTGCGTCGCGAGCAGCCGCCTCGATTGCCCGAGATCTCAGAGCCGGAGATCGTGCGCCACTTCAACCGGCTGTCGAAGCGCAACTTCGACCTCGACACCGGCTTCTACCCGCTCGGGTCGTGCACGATGAAGCACAACCCGAAGCTCCACGAGCGGGTCGCGGCGCTGCCCGGTCACGCGAAGCTGCACCCGCTCCAGCACCCCGACCGCGCCCAGGGGGCGCTCGAGCTCATGTGGCGCCTGCAGGACGCGCTGGCGCAGCTCGCCGGCCTGCCGCACGTGTCACTGCAGCCGAGCGCCGGCTCGCACGGCGAGCTCGCCGGCGTGCTGCTGACCCGGGCCTTCCACGAGGACCGCGGCGAGCAGCGCAGCAAGGTGCTGACGCCCGACTCTGCCCACGGGACCAACCCGGCGACCGTGACGATGGCCGGCTACGAGGTCGTCCACATCGGAACCGATCCCAACGGCAACGTCGACCTCGAGGACCTGCGCAGCAAGGCCGACGAGGACGTCGCCTGCCTGATGCTGACCAATCCGTCGACGCTCGGGCTGTTCGAGCCCCAGATCGAGGAGATCGCCCGGGTCGTCCATGACGTCGGCGCGACCCTCTACTACGACGGCGCCAACCTGAACGCGATCATGGGGATCAGCCGCCCGGGCGACATGGGCTTCGACATCGTGCACTTCAACCTGCACAAGTCGTTCACCCAGCCCCACGGCGGCGGCGGCCCGGGCGCCGGGCCGATCGCGGTCTCGGAGCGGATCGAGCCGTTCCTGCCACGGCCGCAGGTCGTACGGCGCGACGGCGCCGGCGGCGACGCGTTCTACGACCTCGATTACGACCGCCCGAAGTCGATCGGCCGGCTGCGGGGCTTCCAGGGCAACTACGGCGTCTTCGTGCGCTCCTACGCGTACATCCGCTCGCTCGGCGGCGCCGGCCTGAAGGGAGTCTCCGAGGTCGCGGTCCTGAACGCCAACTACCTGCTCGCCAAGCTTCGTGCCGAGGGAGTGCTCGAGTACCTGCCGGTCGCCTATGACCGAATCTGCATGCACGAGTTCGTCCTCTCCGGCGCGCCGATGAAGCGAGAGCTCGAGATCCGCACGCTCGATCTCGCCAAGCGGCTGCTCGACTACGGCGTCCACCCGCCGACCGTCTACTTCCCGCTGCTGGTCGAGGAGGCGCTGCTGATCGAACCCACCGAGACCGAGACCAAGGAGACGCTCGACCGCTTCGCCGCGATCGTGGCCGAGATCCTGCGCGAGGCGCGCGAGGACCCCGAGGTCGCGCGGACCGCCCCGCACACGACGCCCGTCCGCCGGCTCGACGAGGCCGCCGCCGCGCGCCGACCAGTCGTGCGCCAGCCGCTCTGAATGCGGTTCGTAGTCTTCGGAGCGGGGGCGATCGGCGGCGTCGTCGGGGCGCGGCTGTCTCAGGGCGGTTTCGAGGTCGCGCTGATCGCCCGCGGCGAGCACCTGGAGGCGATTCGCGAGCACGGGCTGACGCTCGAGACCCCGGTCCAGCGCGCGGTCTTCGAGCTTCCCGCGGCCGCCGACCCGGCGCAGCTCGGGGTCGGCGCTCGTGATGACGTCGTCCTGCTGGCGACCAAGAGCCAGGACACCGCCGGCGCGCTGCAAGCGCTGCGGGCCGCCGGCGCGGCCGAGGTTCCGATCGTCTGCCTCCAGAACGGGGTCGAGAACGAGCGCCTCGCGCTGCGCACTCACCGGCGTGTCTACGGCGCGATCGTGATGCTGCCGGCCGCGCACATGAAGCCTGGCGTTGTCGAGGCGTACGGCTCCAAGCTGACCGGGATCATCGACGTCGGCCGCTATCCGGGAGGCACTGACGAGTTCTGCAGCGAGATCACCTCCGCGCTCGCGCATTCGAACCTGCTCTCCCAGGCCCGCGCCGACGTGATGCGCTTCAAGTACGCCAAGCTGCTGCTCAACCTGGGCAACGCGGTCGGCGCCCTGTGCGGCCGCGGCGAGCACAGCGACGAGCTGACCGAGCGCGCGCGAGCCGAGGGCCGCGCCGCGCTGAGCGCGGCCGGGATGGCGTTCGAAGCCGACGAGGTGGGCGACCTGCGTGGCCGCTGGGAGCGGCTCGGGGTGCAGGAGATCGGCGGCCGCCCGCGCGCCGGCTCTTCGAGCTGGCAGAGCCTCGCACGCGGGACCGGTGCGATCGAGACTGACTATCTCAACGGCGAGATCGCCCTGCTCGGCCGCCTGCACGGGGTTCCGACGCCGGTCAACGCGGCGCTCTGCGAGCTCGCGGCGCGCTACGCCCGCAGCGGCGAGCCGCCCGGCCGCCTGTCCGTCGACGAAGTCCTGGCCGTCGCAGCATGAGCGATCAGACGATCGCCGCCGGGGCGGCCGAGATCGCCGCCCGAGCGGAGTCAGAGCTCGAGCAGCTGGTCGGGATCTCCTCGCCGTCGGGCGATGTTCGCGGGGGCCGAGCGCGGCGCTCGACGCTATGCGCGACGCTGCTGCCCGAGGGTGCGCGCCGTCGAGCGCCCGCAATGCTCGACACCGGGGAGCGCGCCGGATCTGCGTGGGTCGCGTGACCGGCACCGGCAGCGGGCGGCTGATGCTGCTCGGCCACGTCGACACCGTGGTCGGCCACGACGCCCACCAGCCGCTGCGGCGCGACGGCGAGCGGCTCTACGGGACCGGCACCGCCGACATGAAGGGAGGCGACGTGCTCGCGCTCGGGCGTCGCGCGGGCGCTGGCGCGCGGTGCCCGAGAGCTTCGCCGAGCTGGCGGTGCTGCTGGTGACCGACGAGGAGTGGCGCGTGGCGCCGTTCGTGCACGCCCCGACGCTTCGCGGGCTACGACGCCTGTCTGTGCTTCGAAGCCGGCGAGCGGACCCCCGACGGCGACGAGGGGGTAGTCGTGCGGCGCAAGGCGGCGGGACGCTGAAGGTGTTCGCCACCGGGCGCGCGGCGCACTCGGGCAGCGCCCCCGACGATGGCCGCAACGCGCTGCTGGCGCTTGCCCAGCACCGCCCAGATGGTCGCCGCGCTGCACGACCCGGCCGGCGCCGAGCAGCTGAGCGCCGTGCCGACCGTGATCCGCTCCGGCGATGCGTTCAACGTCGTGCCCGCCGGCCGGGGAGCTGATCTTCGATCTGCGCGCGCGGCGGCTGGAGGCGTTCGACGCGGTGCTCGCCGCGGTCCCGGCGCGAGCTCGACGGGGTCGCGCTCGAGGCGCGGATGGAGCGCCGGTGGCCCGGGATGGACTCCGAGGCCGCGACCGCGGCGCTGATCGGCGCCGCCTCGGCTGCGCCTCGGACGCCGGATCGCCGGGGTGCCGCGCGGCGGCGCCAGCGACGCCAGCCACTTCGCCGGCACGATCGCGCTGACCGTCGACGGGCTCGGGCCGCGCGGCGGCGGCGCCCACACGCCGGAGGAGTTCGTCCTCGCGGCAGGCGCTGCGCCAGCGGGCCGAGGTCGCGCTCGCGATGGCGCGTGCAGGCGCTCGCGCACCTGCCATCCTTTGACCGGATGAGCACCAGCTCCAAGTCGCTACGCAGCCGCATGGCCACCACGGTCACCACGCGGCAGCCGCCTCGCCGGTCCGCGGCCGCGACTCGTTCGAGGGGCTCGATGCTGCTGGCCGGCGATCGTCGCGCTGATGTGGGTGCTCGAGGTGATCAACTCGCTCGACCACAACGCGCTCGACAGCGCCGGGGCATCTACCCCCGCAACGTCGACCACCTGTGGGCGATCTTCACCGCGCCGTTCCTGCACGTCAGCTTCACCGCACCTGATCGACAACACGATCCCGTTCGTGTTCATGGGCGTGATCATCGCCCTGCGCGGGGCGGCCCGGCTCGCGCTGGTGACGCTGATCGTGATCGTCGTCGGCGGTCTCGGCACCTGGCTGATCGCGCCCGGCGGCACCGATCACCGTCGGCGCCAGCGGGGTCGTGTTCGGCTACGCGACCTACCTGTTCACCCGCGGCGTCTGTTCAACCGCAGCGTGCTCGAGATCCTGATCGGGGTCGTCGTCGGCGTGGTCTGGGGCGGGGCGCTGCTGTCCAGCGTCGTGCCCCACCACGGGATCTCCTGGCAGGGCCACGTCTGCGGCGCGGTCGGCGGCGTGGTGGCCGCCTGGCTGCTGGCGCGCCCGCGAGCTCCGGCCCAGGCCGAGCAACGATCCGATCGCCCGGGCGCAGCCCGAGCGGCCGCTCGGACCCGCGCTCGCAGCGGCTGCCAGTAGCCTGACACCGGTGCGGATCTTCTCCGGCATCCAGCCGACTGGGCGCAAGCACCTCGGCAACTACATCGGCGCGATCACCCAGTACGTCGCCGGTCAGGATCGCGGCGAGGCGATCTACTGCATCGTCGACCTGCACGCGCTCGACGGTCCCCTACGAGCCGGCCGCGCTGCGCGAGGCCGTCTACGACACCGCCGCGACGCTGCTGGCGGCGGGCCTGGACCCCGAGCGCTGCATCTTCTTTCGCCAGAGCGACGTGCTCGAGCACACCGAGCTGTGCTGGCTGCTGTCGAGCGTGACCGCGTTCGGCGAGCTCAACCGCATGACCCAATTCAAGGAGAAGTCCGCGAGCCAGCGCGAGCTCGTCTCGGCCGGGCTGTTCACCTACCCGGTGCTGCAGGCCGCCGACGTGCTCGCCTACCGCGCCGACGAGGTGCCGGTCGGCGAGGATCAGCGCCAGCACGTCGAGCTGATGCGCGACGTCGCCGAGCGCTTCAACGCCCGCTTCGGCGAGACGCTGGTGGTGCCCGAGGTCCGGGTCCCGGAGGTCGGCGGCGCGGATCATGGACCTGCAGATCCCCGAGCGCAAGATGTCGACGACCGGCGGCAGCGCCGCAGGGCACAGTGCTACGTGCTCGACGAGCCCGCCACGATCGCCAAGAAGCTCCGCTCGTCGGTGACCGATTCGGGCAGCGAGGTCGTGCGCGCGCCCGACAAGCCGGGGATCTCGAACCTGATCGAGATCCTGGCCGCGGTCCGCGGCAGCGCGCCCGAGCAGATCGAGCAGGAGTTCGACGGTCACGGCTACGGCGCCTTCAAGCAGGCCGTCGCCGACGCCGTGATCGCCTATCTGAGCGCCGGTGCGCGAGCGCTACTCGGCGCTGCGCGAGCGACGAGGCGCGAGCTGGAGGCGGTGCTCGCCGTCGGGGCCGAGAAGGCCCGGGCAATCGCCTCCGAGACGGTCGCCGACGTGCGCGAGGCGATGGGGGTAGGACCGGTCCGGCCGCGCAGCTAACGTCTGCGCCGTGGCGCTCGTAGACCTGGAGCTCGACCTGGACGTGTTCGCGGGTCCGTTTGACCTGCTGCTGACGCTGATCCTGCGCGAGGAGGTCGACCTGCTCGAGGTCGACCTCGCCGACGTCGTGATCACCTACATCGATCATCTCGAGCGCCGCGGCGAGCTCGACCTCGAGGCGGCGACCGAGTTCCTGGTGCTGATCGCCGCGCTGCTGGAGCTGAAGTCGCGGCTGCTGCTGCCCGGCGAGGAGCTCGAGGAGATCGAGCTCGACCCCGGCGAGGCGGCCGAGGAGCTGCTCGCGCGACTGCTTGCCGCGCACCGCTACCGCGCCGCCGCCGCCCACCTGCGCGAGCGCCTGGAAGCCGAAGAGCCGGCACCGCTTCCGCTCGGCGCCGCTGCCGGCGCAGCTGCGCAAGGCATCGCTGGCCGACGCGCGCTGCGGTCTACGACCCGGCGGTGCTCGTCGGCGCGATCGGCTCGCTGCTCGAGGTCCCGCCGCCCGTCGACCTGCGCCACGTGACCGTCGCCAAGGTGACGGTCGCCGAGCGGCTGGCCCACCTGCGGGCGCTGCTGCGGCGCGGGCGGTTCACGTTCTCCGAGGCCGTGGCGCGCTCTGACCGCGTGACGGTCGCGGTCACCCTCTACGCGCTGCTCGAGCTCTACAAGCAGGGCGAGGCGACCTGGACCCAGGAGGAGCCGTTCGCCGAGATCACGATCGAGGCGCTCGGCGAGCGCAAGCACGATCGGCGATCGCCAGAGGCTGACAGCATGAGCGCCACGGTCGAGCTCGAGCGCACGCTCGAGGGGCTGCTGTTCCTCAGCAGCCGACCCGGTCGCGCCGCAGGCGCTGGCCGAGGCGACCGGCGCCGAGCTGCACGAGGTCATGACCGCGCTCGAGCGGCTGCGCGAGCACTACGAGTTCGAGCGCCGGGGGCTGGTGCTCCGCGAGCTGGCCGGCGGCTTCACGCTCAGCACCCATCCCGACGCCGAGCCCGCCGCGCGCCGGCTGCTCGGCCAAGCCGCGGACGCCGCCGCTGACCCCGGCCCAGGCCGAGACGCTGGCGATCGTCGCCTACCTGCAGCCGGTCTCGCGGCCGGAGATCGCCCGCATCCGGGGCGTCAGCGCCGAGTCCGCCGCCGCGACGCTGCTCGAGCGCGGGGTGATCGAGGAGGCAGGGCCGGTCGCAGTTCGGCGCCGTCCTGTACCGCACGACCGAGCTGTTCCTGAAGCTGTTCGGGCTGCGCTCGCTCGACGAGCTGCCCGCGATCGAGGGCTTTGACCCACCGGCCGAGCTCGAGCAGGAGCTGCGCGACCGGCTGCTGCGTGCCGGCGAGGCGCGCGCGGGCGGCGCCCCTGCAGCGCCGCGCTGACGGTCCGGGGGCCCGCGCTAGGCGGCACGAGTGGCCGCCAGCTGACCGCAGGCGGCGTCAATATCGCGGCCGCGGTTGACGCGCACGGTCGCGGAGATCCCGTTGCGCTCGAGCTCGGCGCGGAACGCGTCGATCGCCTTCGGGCTCGAGCCCTGATACGGCGACCCGGTCGGGTTGTACGGGATCAGGTTGACCTTGAACGCCCGCGGTTCGAGCGCCTGCGCGAGCTGGCGCGCCTGCAGGTAGGAGTCGTTGACGCCCGCCAGCATCACGTACTCGACGAACACCATCCGATGCTTTGCTTCGTAGTGCCTGCGGCAGGCGGCGAGCACCTCTGAGAGCGGGTAGCGGTCGTTGACGGGCATCAGCTGTGAGCGCAGCTGCTCGTCGGCGGCGTGGAGCGAAAGCGCCAGCCGGATCGGCATCGGCTCGGCCGTCAGCCGCTCGATCCCTGGGATCCAGCCGACGGTCGAGATCGCGGTCCGCCGGTGTGTGATCCCGATGCCCGGCAGCGCCGCGCACGCCTCGAGCACCGCGTCGAGGTTCATCATCGGCTCGCCCATCCCCATGAACACCGCGTGGTCGACCGGGCCGGTGCGGCGGAAGTGCAGCACCTGGTCGAGGATCTCCGAGGCGGTCAGGTTGCGCCCGAAGCGCATCTGCCCGGTCGCGCAAAAGGTGCAGGTCAGCGGGCAACCTGACTGCGAGGACAGGCACAGGGACCTCCTACCGTCGCGAAACGCCATCAGCACCGCCTCCAGCGGCCGCCCGTCGGCGGTCTGCAGCAGCGCCTTGATCGTGCCGTCGCGAGAGCGCGCCTCGTGCTCGAGCGTCAGGCTGGAGAACGGGACCGCCTCTGCGAGCGCAGCGCGCAGCGCCAGCGGCAGATCCGTCATCGCGTCGAAGTCGTGCGCGCCCTGGGCGACCCACTTCCAGACCTGGCGGCGGCGGTAGGCGGGCTCGCCGAGTTCGGCGAGCGTGCTCTCGAGCAGGATGGTGTCCATGCTGACTATGGTGGCATCGCGATGCGCCTAGCGAAGTTCCTGGCCGCCGCCGGCGTCGCCTCGCGCCGCGCCGCCGAGCAGATCATCCGCTCCGGGCGCGTGACCGTGGGCGGTGAGCCCGTGCTCGATCCGGCCCGCGACGTCGGCGCCGATGACGCCGTGGCGCTCGATGGCCGGCCACTGCACGCCGATCCTGAGCGCGTGGTCTATGCGCTCAACAAGCCGCCGGGAGTCGTCTCGACGGCGTCCGATCCCCAGCGGCGCCCGACGGTCGTCTCGCTCGTGCAATCCGCGCTACGGCTCTATCCCGTCGGCCGGCTCGACATCGACGTCACCGGCCTGATCCTGCTCACCAACGACGGCGAGCTCGCCCACCGCCTCACCCATCCGAGCTTCGAGGTCCCCAAGACCTACCGGGCCAGGCTCGCGCGACCCCCGGTCGCAGCCGCGGCGCTCGCGGCCCTGCGAGCCGGAGTCGAGCTCGATGACGGCCGCACGGCGCCCGCGCGCGTCCGGCGCCTGTCGGCCGACACGATCGAGATCACGATCCACGAGGGGCGCAACCGGCAGGTCAAGCGGATGTGCGAGCAGATCGGCCATCCGGTCCGCGAGCTGGAGCGGGTGCGGTTCGGTCCGCTCGCGCTCGGTGATCTGCCGCTGGGCGCCTACCGGCCGCTGACGGCCGCCGAGCTTCGCTCACTCACGAGCGCGGCTGAACCAGCAGCTCGTCGCGACGGAAGGTCGTCGTCCGCAGCGCCGCGGCGACAATCGCGGGCGTGATCGCGACCGGCTTGGACGACCGCAGCCGCACGACCGTGAACTGGTAGGCCTGCTTGCGCCAGACGACGTGGAAGCCGGGGATCGCGTAGCTGCGCTGGATCCTCGAGCCCGACAGGTTGCAGGCCGCACCCCACCAGCACAGAGGCACACGGGGAGCCTTGATCGAGACGACGTCGAGCTCGGTGACGCGGGCCGATGGAGCGTTGAGGAAGTTGAGGCCGGGCAGGTAGAGGGAAAGCGGCAGGCGGTCGCGGTAGTCCTGGACCAGCACCGCCCGTTCGCCGACCCCCGGGTTCGGGTGCGCTCCGAGCACGCGACCCACGGCGCGCCAGTCAGGACGCTGGAAGCCGCGGTCTGTGTCGACGCCGACGACGGCCACGATCCCGGTCGCGCAGACGGCGGCCGTCGCGATGATTCCGATCGCGCCCGAGCGCCTGGCCCCCAGTCCGGCCGCGACCACAACCGCCGCAGGCGGCCACAGCGCGAGCAGGTTGCGGGTGATCAGGTCGTCGACGCCGCCGACGATCATCAGCAGGTTGAGTACGAAGGCCGAGACCGCGATCACTCCCGCGATCAGCGCTCCCTGGCGCTCGGATCGATCGGCGCGCAGCGCGAGCAGCACGAATGCGACCACAACCACCAGCTCGGCGACTCGCAGCAGCACCTCCTGGGCGGGGGCCTGGAAGCCGATCAGGAACTGCGGCACGATCTGCGCCAGGCGGGGCACCAGCGGGATCGGCGCGATCCAGCTCGCGTTGCCGGTGTGGTTCTGGCTGATCGCAAGCGGCAGCAACGCCAACCCGCAAGCACCGACGAAGACGACCGCCGCCCAGACCCCCCGGTTGCGGCGGTGAATCGCCAGCAGCCAGATCGCTTCCGGCACGGCGACAAGCAAGGCGTAGTAGTGATCGGCGATTCCGAGCGCCGAGATGATCGCCCAGGCTGCCAGCGCCCTGCCGCTGGGACGCTCGCGTGCGTACGCGAACGCGAGCAGACTGGCCGCGCTCAACAGCACCATCGGCATGTAGGGCCGGAACTCCTGCGAGTACCAGACCAGGAACGGATTGCACGCGGTCAGCGCCGCGGCGACGACCCCCGCCCGGCGGCCGACGAGCTTGGCGGTCGCCGCGTACATCACCGGGACCGTCGCGACCCCCGCGAGCGCCGGCAGCGAGCGCAGCGCGAACTCGCCGAAGCCGAACACCCGTGCCCAGAGCCACGCGAGGCAGTAGAAGAGCGGGGGAGTGGTCTCGTTCTGCGGCAGCAGTCCGAGCATCTGCCCGGGCGAGTAGTGCACGTCGGCTGCCGTGTTGGCCTCGTCGAACCAGAAGCCCTGATGGCCGAGAAGCGTGAAACGAAGGACGACCGCCAGCGCCGTCAGCGCCGCGACCGCCACGAAGGCAGGATCGGAGAACACCCGCGCGCGGCCAGTGTCGGTCGCGCCGGCCGGCCGGTGTGCGTCTGTTGAGAGCGAGCCGACGCTCACGGCGCCAATCTAGTCGGTCGCGCTGACCGCACGGCCCGCGCGTGCGGGTCGTAGGCGGTACGTTGAGTGGATTAAGGGAATGCTTAACGAGATCGCAACACCTGACGCGATCGCGGCAAATCGCCCGAACGGCACTATCTTCAACCGATGCGCGAGCAGCACGACGACGCCGATCCTGCCCTGACGCTCGCCTCCGCGGCGGGCTCCGGTCCGGCTCCGAGCTCGGTAGCCCTACCTCGCGTCCCGCGGTTCGGAGTCAGCGCTTCGCTGCCGCGACCGCGGTTGCGCTTTGGGCCCGTGGCCGGGCGGCTGGCGCTGGGCACGCTGGTGGTGACGACGTTCATCGTTGTGCTCGCGGCGACCTCCGGGCCGTCAGTACTGGTGCCGCGCAGCGCGGTCCTGTTCCCGACCTGGGAGGCGGGGCCGCTGCACGTGCTGATCCCGCGCCTGATCAAGAACCCGCAGACGGTCGGAATCGCGTTCAGCGCCGCGCTGATCGTGATGATCGCGGCCTACCTGGTCGCGATCGCGGCGGTGCGCGCGCTCTCGATGCGCACGATCGTCGTGGTGATCGTCGCGCTGCACGTGATCCTGCTGCTGAGCGCGCCGCTGCAGCTCAATGACGTCTTCAACTACCTCGGCTATGCGCGCCTGGGAGGGCTGCACGAGCTCAACCCCTACACGCACGTGATCAAGCAGGAGTTCTTCGATCCGATCTTCGGGTTCACGACCTGGCACAACCTCAAGAGCCCGTACGGCTCGCTGTTCACGGCGCTCACCTACCCGCTGGCGTTCGTCTCGATCCCGCTCGCCTACTGGTGCCTGAAGCTCAGCGCGGTGCTGCTCAGCCTAGGCTTCTTGGCCCTCGTTTGGCAATGCGCGCGCCAGCTCGGCCGCGATCCGCGCTACGCGCTTGTGTTCGTGGCGCTGAACCCGATCTACCTGATGTATGCGGTCGGTGGCTTCCACAACGACTTCATGATGCTGGTGCCCTCGATGGCCGCGATCTCGTTCGTGCTCGGCCGTCGCGATCGGCTCGCCGGTGTCGCGCTGGTGCTCGCGATCGCGGTCAAGTTCACGGCCGTGCTGCTGGTGCCGTTCCTGCTCCTTGCGCTCGCCACCAGGCAGCGCCGTCTGCGGTTCATCGCCGGCGCCGCGATCGCCGCCGTGCCGATGATCGCCCTCAGCCTGGCGCTGTTCGGCTTGTCGATCCCCAACCTCTCTGACCAGAGCTCGCTGCTGACCGACTTCAGCATCCCCAACATCGTTGGCCTGCTGATCGGGATCGGCGGCGGCGCGCCTGGGCTGCTGAAGGTCGCGATCGTCTGCGTCGTGCTGGTCGTCGCCTACGAGGTCTACCGCGAGCGCGACTGGCTGGCGGGCGCGGGCTGGTCGACGTTCGCGTTGCTGGCGAGCCTCGCCTGGCTGGTCCCTTGGTACGTGATCTGGCTGCTGCCGCTAGCGGCGCTGGCGACCAGCGTCAACCTGCGCCGGACCGCACTGGCGATGACCGTGTTTCTGATCCTCGCCTTCATGCCGGCCACCGAGCTCTATATGCAGGCCCACGGGATAAACCCGTTGGCCAGCTCGGTCGGCCAGGCTTCCCAGTCTCATCAGCATAAGCTCGCCAATTAGCAAACTGGGCAGCAATACGGCGCTTTGTTAGCGTCGGCGGCCGTGCGAATCGAAACTCCCCTGTCGACGTCATACGGAGCGGCGCCGGCCGTTGTTGAGCCTCGGCGGCGGCTTCGGCTCGACGGCTTCGAGCTGGTGTTCCTGGCCCTGTTCGCGGCGATTTCGATGTGGGTCGTGGCGATCGACGTCTGGGCGGCGATCGTCGACCACCGCGTCTGGACCGGGACCGACGGCTTCTACATCGTCGATCAGATGCAGTACCTGGCCTGGATCGTGTCGGCCTCACACCACCTGCTGGTGGCGAACATGTTCGTGCTGCGGCCGACGCCGTCTGACTACTTCCAGCCGGCGGTCGTGATCTCGGGAGTGATCACGGCGCTCGGCGTCGCGCCGTGGCTGTCACTGCTGCTGTGGAAGCCGGTCGCCGTGGTCGGCACGTTCCTCGCGATCCGCGCCTACGCGTACCGCACCGTGCGCACCCCGTGGCAGCGGCGCTCGGTGATCGCCCTCGGGCTGTTCTTCGGCTGCTTCAGCGTCGTCAACGGGACCTTCGGGATCGTCGGCGACATGATGCCCGGCTGGCTCTCGTGGGGCTACCCGTTCGGGCTGATCGCGACCGCGCTGATCGTGTTCGCAATGCTTTCCTACGAACGCGCCCGCAGCGCCGGGCACGCGGTCTGGGCGCCGGGTTTGCTGGGCGCGCTCGCGAGCGCGCTGCATCCCTGGCAGGGCGAGCTGCTGATCGTCGTGATCGTGCTCGCGGAGCTTGTGCGCTGTCCCGAGCATCTCCGTGGCCGGGGCCGCAGCCTAGCGCTGCCGGCGTTGACGATTGCGCTCACGGCCCTGCCGCTGGTCTACTACCTGGCGCTTGGCCACGTCGACCTCTCCTGGAGCCTCGCCCGGGTCGCGAGCAAGCACACGTTCTCGTTCTGGTCAATCGCGCTGGGGATCTCGCCGCTGGCAATCGTCGCCGTGCTCGGCTACCGGGGGCGCCCGCGCGACTTCCTCGAGCTGATGACGCGCCTGTGGCCACTGGCGGCGGTGCTGATCTACATCCTCTCGGCGACCGGGTTGAGCGCGACGCCGCTGCACGCGTTCAACGGGATCACGTTCCCGCTCGCGGTGCTCGCCGTCAGCGGGCTCAGCCGCCTTGACTGGCACCGGGTCCCGCGCGCGCGTCTGGTCGCGGTCGCGGCGCTCGCCGCGGCGACGATCCCGGCCAACGCCTACGCGATCGCGGTCGCGCACAGCTACACGCGGCCGACCGGCGGCAACGCGAACTTCATCACTGACGACGAGCGCGACGCGCTCGACTACCTGCGTGACGATCCTGACCACGGCGGCGTGCTGACGCGCTTCTACCTCGGCGAAGCGGTCCCGGGCGCACCGGCCGGCGGACGCTGGTCGGCGACTGCCTCTGGTCGGAGCCCAACTGCATGCCGCGCTCGCTGGCGGCCGACGCGCTGTTCGACGGCTCGATGACTCGCTCTCAGGCGCGCGATTTCGTCGTCGATTCCGGGGCCCGGTTCCTGCTCGCCGACTGCCGCGGACACGTGAACATGAGACGGCTCCTGGGTCCGCTGATCGTCTCCGTGCACCAGTTCGGCTGCGCCGCGGTCTACGAACTGCGCCCGCCCGAGACGGCCCGTGGGCCTCTGGCAGAATTACCTCCCAATGCGGCTGTTCGCGCTCCGAGGCGCCAATAGCGTCGAGGGCAACGAAGCGAGCGCGATCCTCGAGGCCACAGACCTTCTGATCCGCGCGCTGATGGAGCGCAACTCGCTGACCGCCGAGGCGATGGTGAGCTGCATCTTCACGCTGACTGACGATCTCGATGCCGAGTTCCCGGCCGTCGCCGCGCGGCGGCTCGGGCTGGATCGCGTGCCGCTGCTCTGCGCCCGGGAGGTGCCGGTGCCGGGCTCGCTACCGAGCGTGATCCGGGTCCTGGTCCACTACTACGCGCCCGAGGACCACGGCCCCAGCCACGTCTACCTCGGGGCCGCCCGGGCGCTGCGGCGCGACCTCGAATCGGCACAATAGGGCGCTCGATGGCGATCGAATTCGGCGAGCGCATCAGGCGGATCCCCTCCTATCCGCTGGCGGCCGGCTACGACCTGGGCGCCGACGTCGCGATGCTCGCCTCCAACGAGTGCTGGGCGGCGCCCGGCGAGGACGTGATCGCCGCCGCCCTCCAGGCGCTGGCGGGCATCCACCGCTACCCGGACCCGTCCTACGCTGCCCTGCGGGGCGCGCTGTCGGCGCGCTACGGCGTTCCCGAGCCAGCGGATCGCGGTCGGCAACGGCTCCTGCGACATCCTCCTGGCCGCCGGGGAGGCGCTGCTTGAGCCCGGGGCGGAGGTCGTCTACTCGTGGCCGGCGTTCAGCGTCTACCCGCACCTCGCGGCGGCGTCGGGCGCCCGCGCGATCGAGGTCCCGCTCGACGCAGACGACCGCCACGACCTCGACGCGATGGCCGCGGAGATCACCGTCGCGACGCGGCTGGTGCTGGTCTGCAACCCCAACAACCCGACTTCGACCTCGCTCGGCCTCGACGCGGTCGCGGAGTTCCTCGAGCGAGTCCCGCACCACGTCTGCGTGATCCTCGACGAGGCCTACTGCGAGTACGCGCTCGCGCTCGGCGACACATACGCCTCGCTCGACCTCCTGCGCCGCTGGCCGAACCTCGTCCTGCTGCGGACGTTCTCGAAGGTCTACGGCCTGGCCGGACTGCGGGTCGGCTACGGCCTCTGCGGCTCCGAGGACTTCCGCGCCGCGGTCGACCAGGTACGCCAGCCGTTCTACCTCAACGTGGCCGCGCAGGCGGCAGCCGTGGAGGCGCTCCGCCACCAGGACGAGGTCGAGCGCCGCATCACACGGACCGTCGCCGCGCGGATCGAGCTCGCCGACGGGCTGCGCGAGCTTGGGCTGTGGGTGGCCGACTCCGATGCCAACTTCATCTGGACGCACCTGCCCGAAAGTGCGGTCGAGGCCGACGTAGTCTCAGGGCTCGTGCAGCGTGGCGTGCTGGTCCGGGCTGGTGGGTCGCTCGGGCGCGAAGGGTCGCTTCGGGTCACGGTTGGGACCGAGGCCGAGAACGCTCGGTTCCTCGCGGCTATGTCGGAGTTGGTCTAGGCGGCTCGGGCCGCCGTGTACTCCATTTTTGCTGGGGAAGGGGGCAGGAGGGACCGATATCCGGCCGCATGCTGCCCGAGAGCGGGGCGGTCGCCCTGCTTTCCGCGAGTCGACCTGCTGTTTGCGACAAAACCGCACGGGCGCCTTGGATTTGTCCGCGCACGCGGGCTGGACCCCAATTTCGTGACAGATCCAAAGCCGGATCCCGGATTTGTCACGAACTGCATGCTGCAATCGCTGCTTCCCCAGCCTAAACCGCCGCATAGGCACGACAACGCCTTGGCACGGGGCGATTGGTCTGCTACAACCCCGCCCGGCAGCGCATGATCAGCCACGATCACACAGCGACCCGCAGCACCCAGGCCGCCACCGGTTGGTCCTTCTACGCGCGCCCGTACGGCTGGCGATTTAGCTAGGCGCTCGGCCACATACCCCCAGCCCCGCGGTGGCGCGCGGACAGCTCTGGAGGTCGGGCGCCGGAACTCCCCGCGAGGTCGCTTCACGACCTCGACACAGCCCCAAAGTGGGTTTCCGTACATTTCGACGCGTAGAAAGGACGACTAGATGATGATCGTGATGAAACCGACGGCCACCGAGGAGGAGGTGCAAGCCGTCGTCGATCGGGTGCAGAGCGTCGGCGCGCGCGCGCATGTCATCAACGGCGACGAACTGACCGTGATCGGGGCGATCGGCGACTCTGAGCTCGTGGCCCGGCTAGATCTGGACGGGTCGCCCGGGGTCGACCACATGGTGCCGATCTCCAAGCCTTACAAGCTGGCCTCGAGCCAGATCAAGCACGGCCGGCGCACGGTCCTGGAGATCGGGGGACGTAAGATCGGCGGCGAGCACTTCGCGATGATCGCGGGTCCCTGCACGATCGAGTCCCGCGCGCAGACGCTTGAGACGGCCCGGATCGTCGCCGACGCCGGCGCGACAATGTTTCGTGGCGGCGCCTACAAGCCGCGGACCTCGCCATACGCGTTCGGGGGACTCGGGCAGGAGGGTCTGCGCCTGCTCGCCGAGGCCAAGGCGGAGACCGGGTTGCCGGTCGTCACCGAGGTGATGGACGTGCGGGACCTCGAGGCGGTGCTGGAGGTCGCTGACGTGATCCAGATCGGTGCTCGCAATATGCAGAACTACAGCCTGTTGTCGGAGGTCGGCCGCTGCGGCTGCCCGGCGCTGATCAAGCGCGGTCTGTCCAGCACCTTGGAGGAGCTGCTGATGGCGGCCGAGTACATCCTCAAGGAGGGCAACGAGGCCGTGATGCTCTGCGAGCGCGGGATCCGCACGTTCGAGACCGCTTACCGGTTCACGCTCGACCTGATGGCGATCCCGGTGCTCAAGGAGTTGACCCACCTGCCGGTGATCGTCGACCCCAGCCATGCGGCCGGCCGCCGGGCGCTCGTGACGCCGATGTCGCTGGCGGCGGCGGCCGCGGGCGCGGACGGGATCATCGTCGAGGTACACCCGAACCCCGACGAGGCGATCTGCGACGCCGCTCAGCAGCTTGCGGGCGATCAGTTCGCGGAGTACCTGGACCGCGTCCAGGCGGCGGCCGCCGTCGCCGGCAAGACACTTTCGGCCCCGTCGATCGCTCGCTGACGTGACGCTCACCGGCACGGAGCGCAGTGATGCGGTTCGCGACCAGCGGATCGAGCGGGTGGTACCGCTCGTTCCGCCGCGCGCGCTGCTCGAGGAGCTGCCGCTGTCCGAGCAGCACGCCGACGTCCTACTGCGCGGCCGCTCGGACGTCCAGGCGATCCTCGACGGTCACGACGATCGCCTGCTGGCCGTGGTCGGGCCGTGCAGCGTTCACGACATCGAGGCGACTCAGGAGTACGCCGAGCGGCTGAGCCGTCAGGTCGACAAGCTTGCGGGCGATCTGGTCGTGGCGATGCGCGTGTACTTCGAAAAGCCACGGACGACGATTGGGTGGAAGGGGCTGATCAACGATCCCCGACTCGACGGCTCAAGCGACGTGAACACGGGCCTGCGGATGGCGCGGCGACTGCTGCTGAACGTGCTCTCGCTGGGCCTACCGGTCGGCTGTGAGTTTCTGGACCCGATCACACCGCAGTACATCTCCGACGCGGTGTGCTGGGGCGCGATCGGCGCCCGCACGGTCGAAAGCCAGATTCATCGACAGCTCGGCTCGGGCCTCTCGATGCCGGTCGGCTTCAAGAACCGGACCGACGGCAACGTCCAGGTGGCGGTCGACGCGGTGCACGCAGCGGCCGTCTCGCATGCGTTCGCCGGGATTGACGTCAGCGGCACGCCGGCGATCCTGTACACGCGCGGCAACCGCGATTGCCACGTGATCCTGCGCGGGGGCAAGGGCGCCCCGAACTATGGCGCCGAGCCCGTAGCCCGAACGCTAGAGCTGCTGCGGGCCGCGGGTCTGCCCGAACGGGTGATGATCGATCTCAGCCACGACAACAGCGGCAAGGATCCGGAGCGTCAGCACGCGGTCGCCGCCGCGGTCTCCGACCAGCTAGCGGCGGGTAGCCGAGCCGTGATCGGGGTGATGCTCGAGTCGTTCTTGGTCGCTGGCCGTCAGGACCTCGACGAGCCCGGAGAGCTGGTGTATGGCCAGTCGATCACTGACGGCTGTATTGGCTGGGATGAGACCGTCGTCATGCTGGACGAGCTGGCGGCCGCGGTCCGGGCCCGGCGTAATGCGGTCGCGTAGTCTCCGCGCGGCATGCGCGTTGCGGTCCTCGGAGTCGGGCTGATCGGCGGCTCGATCGGGCTCGCGGCGATTGAGCGGCTGGGCGCGACCGTCACCGGCTACGACCGGTATGAGCGTGCGATCGAGGCGTCGCTGGCGCGCGGCGCCGTGCAGAACCCCGCGGCGACGATCGCCGAAGCGGTCGACGGCGCAGAGGCCGTGTTCGTCGCGGTACCAGTCGGTGCGCTCGCGGACCTGATTACGGAAGCACTGAAGCACGCGCCGGATGATTGCGTCGTTACCGACGTCGGCTCGACCAAACGCGCGGTCGTCGCCTCGCACCAAGACCCCCGATTCGTCGGCGGACATCCGCTCGCGGGGGCCGAGAACGCCGGCGTCGAGCACGCCCGCGCGGACCTGTTCGACGGCGCCACCTGGTATCTGACCCCGGGCCGATCGACCTCGGGCATCCTGTTCGAGCGCCTTCACCGCTTGCTGCACGGCCTCGGTGCGCGACCCACGGCGATCGACGCCCAGACCCACGACCGGATCCTCGCGACCGTCTCGCACCTGCCGCACGTGCTCGCCAACGTGCTCGTCTCGCAGGCCGCCGGGACGCTCGAGCGAGACCGAGAGCAGCTGCCCGCGACCGGCCCGAGCTTCCGTGACGCGACCCGAGTCGCCGGCGCGCCGAGCTCGATCTGGACTGACATCTACATCTCCAACGCCGACGTGCTGGCGGCGGAGCTGGAGTCGACAATCGCCCGGCTGCACGCGATCCGCGAGACGCTGGCGGCCCACGACCGGGCCGGCGTTCAGGCATGGAACGAGGCCGCGGCCGGCGACCGGCGCCGACTGCTCGAGGCCCAGCTCGCCGGCGGTCCGGTGTTCGAGCTGCGAGCGTCGGTGCCCAACCGGCCCGGCGTCGTCGCCCAACTCGCGCTCGAGCTCGGGCGCGCAGGCGTCAACATCACTGACATGGCGCTGTACCCGGCCGGCGACATGAGCGAGGGGTTGGTCGCGTTTTGGATCGCGGGCGAGGACCAGGCCGACAGGGCGCAGCAGCTGGTGGCCGGCCTCGGGTTCCCGGTGGCGCGCGCGTGAACATCCGCTTCGATCCCGGCTTGCGGCTGCGCGGGAGGATCGTGCCGCCGGCGGACAAGTCGATCTCGCACCGGGCGGCGATCGTCGGCGCGATGGCCTCCGAGCCGGTCAGGATCACGAACTACCTGGACGCCGCCGACACCCGCTCGACGCTGGCGGCAGTGCAGGCCGTCGGCGCGATCGTCGGGCGCGACGCCGACGCGGTCGTGATCAGGGGCTGCGGGATGCGCAACGCCCACCCGCCGGCCGCGCCGATCGACGTCGGCAACGCGGGCACCCTGATGCGCCTGCTGCCCGGCTGGCTGGCCTTCCAGCGGGGTGCGAGCTTCACGCTCGACGGCGACGAGTCGATCCGCCGCCGGCCGGTCGACCGGATCGCCGAGCCGCTGGCGCGGATGGGGGCGAGGATCGATGCCCGCGACGGCCGCCTGCCGCCGCTGACGATCCACGGCGAGGCGCTGAGCGGGATCGACTACGAGCTCCCGGTCGCCAGCGCGCAAGTCAAGTCCTGCGTTCTGCTGGCCGGACTCGCGACCGATCGCACGACCGTGATCGAGCCGGTCGCAACCCGTGACCACACCGAGCGGATGCTGTTCGGCGCCGGCGCGGCCGTCACGCGCCAGCGGACCGCGAACGGCGCGCTGCAGACGGCGGTCGGCAACACGGACGAGCTCGAGATCGAGACGGTGACGGTCCCCGGGGATATGTCGAGCGCCGCGTTCCTGATCACGGCCGGGGTGCTGACCAAGGGCTCGCGGCTGCTGCTCGAGGGGGTGGGTGTCAACTGGACGCGCACGGGCTTCGTGCGGATCCTGCAGCGGATGGGGGCGATCGTCGTCTCCGAGCTCGAGCCACAGGGGAGCTTTCAGGCAAGCGAGCCGGTCTGCGACCTCGACGTCCGCGGCGGCCCGATCGAAGCGACGACAGTGGAGGCCGACGAGGTCCCGCTCGCGATCGACGAACTGCCGCTGGTCGCGCTGCTCGGGTGCTTCGCCGAGGGCCAGACGGTCGTCCGGGGGGCACAGGAGCTACGCGTCAAGGAGTCAGACCGGATCGCGACGGTCGTCGAGGGCTTGCGCGGGCTCGGCGCCCAGATCGAGGCGCTTGACGACGGCTTCGCGGTCGATGGCACCGGGACCCTGCGCGGCGGCCGCCTGGACGCCCACGGCGATCACCGCCTGGCGCTGCTCGGCGCGGTCGCCGGGCTGGCGTCCGAGGAGGGCGTGGAGGTCGCCGGCTTCGAGGCGGCCGAGGTCTCCTACCCCGGCTTCGCGGCCGACGTCGAGGCGCTCGCGTCCTGATGGTCGTCGCGATCGACGGGCCCGCCGGAGCCGGGAAGTCGACCGTCGCCAAGGCGGTCGCAGCTGCGCTGGGCTTCACCTATCTGGACTCCGGCGCGATGTATCGCACGGTCGCGCTGGCCC
>CAVPFS010000033.1:0-9044 GCA_963703825.1 uncultured Solirubrobacterales bacterium
TCAATCAGGGGGCTTGATCTCGAGCGCGTGGGCGAGCATCGGCCGTCCATCGAGCTCGTAGCGGACGTCGACCTCGTCATTTCGCTTGTAGGTGCCGATCCCCCAGAATCCGATCAACCAGGCACGCAGGCCGAGCTTCTGGGACACGAGCTCGCGGCCGAACACAAGCTCGCCGCCCGAGACGCGGAAGTCGGTCCCGAGCTCCTGCGGGACGCCGTTGATGTAAACCTCGAACGGCGTTCTGACCCCATCGGGCAGCGGCACCCGCCACTCCTTCACGATTGCTCCAGGTCGCTCGGCAACAGTGAAAGAATCGCAAGATCCAGCCGCCGCCCGCGCTCGTTGACGTACGCGCGCAGAATCCCTTCGTGGACCATTCCGGCGGCCTGCGCGGCGGCGAGCATCGAGACGTTGTCGGGCTCGGTCAGTAGTTCGAGCCGGGCGAGCCCGCAGCCATCGAACAGCCAGCCGCCCGCGAGCCGCAGGGCCGCGGCCGCGAGACCGCGACGTCGGAACGCGGGCGCGACCCAGATCCCCGCCTCGGCGCGCAGGTCGTCCCAGTCGACCCGGTGCACGTCGAGCTGCCCGCGGCAGATGTCGGATCCGGGCTCGAGCAGCGTCAAGCGGACGCCGATCCCGTCGGCGCGCTCACGCGGCTCATGCTCGGTGCGGCGGCCGAGCTGGGCGGCGCTGGGCGGGCGCGCGAGCCCGAGTCGGACGTAGAGCGTCGGGTCGTCCTGGTGCGCGATCAGGATCTCCGGAATGTCGCGCTCGGCCTCGAAGCGCAGCTCCACGCGCTCCGAGCGCAGCGGCTGCTCGAGGTCGGGAAACGTGTGCATGTCGGGCCCTGACCGTACTCTGTCGCGCCGTGGACGAGATCGCCTACAGGATCAGACGGTCGCCGCGCGCGCATCGCGTGCGGGTGACAGTCGACGCCCACCGCGGAGTCGAGGTGGTGCTGCCGCGGCGCGCCCACGAGCGCGAGGCGGCCGCCGCGATCCGTGAGCTGCGGCCCTGGATCGAGCGCCGCCTACGGGAGGTGAACCGCGCGCGGCTTGCGGTCGCCGCCCGTGGCGACCAGGTCCCGTACCTCGGCGAGCTCCTGCTGCTGGCACCCGAACCGGGCCGCACGCGCGTGCACCGTCGCGGCGACCTGCTGCTGACCCCTGCCGGCGCGCAACGTGGGCCCGCGCTCGAGCGCTGGTACAAGCGCGCCGCGCGCGACGAGATCGCGATCCGGCTCGACGCGGCGTGTGCGCAGGCCGGGTCCCGGTACTCCAAGCTCTCGATCCGCGGCCAGCGGACCCGCTGGGCAAGCTGCTCGCGCGGGGGAGCGATGAGCTTCAACTGGCGACTGCTGCTCGCCCCGGAGGCGGTGCTCGATTACGTCGTCTGGCACGAGGTCTGCCATCTGCAGGTGATGGACCACTCGCCCCGCTTCTGGGCGTTGCTGGCCTCGCACTGCCCGGACTACCGCGAGCCGAAGGCGTGGCTGCGACGCAACGGAGCGACGCTGGCGCTGCCCGACGAGGCTCAGGACAACGCTCGTCGCAGCGCCGCGTAGGCGGACTCGCCCCGCTGTTGCTCGATCGCCTCGCGCCGCAGGCGCCCCCGGTAAGCCTCCACCGAGCCGTCGCCGTGCACGTCGATCCCCGCCCGTACGCTAGGGAAGAACCGCTGAGGACCGGCCAGCTCGAGCCGCGCGGTCACCTGCTCAGCGGGTTCAAAGCGCGCGATCTTGACATCGACCGGCTTGCCGGCGGCCCCGTCGGACAGCCCTGTGGCTCGATCCTCGAGCGCCGTCAACGCCCGGTCGAGGTCGTCGAATGAGCTGCTCTTGACCTTCGGTCCGGAGCGGACGGTCAGCTTCCAGGGCACGCGGCGATCTTCGCACGCGTGTCGGTGGCGCGGACCCCGGGTGGCATCGGGGCCTGTGGGAGCTCTATCTCCGCCTCGGAGATCTCGCCCTTGTTGACGACTTGCAGCTCGCCGTCGGACAACTCCGCCATCAGGCGGAAGATCGCAACGTTGTCCGACATCATCGTGGCGAGGAAGCGCTTGACCCCGCGCCTGGAAGCGGCCGCAGCCAGCCGCTCGAGCAGCGCCCCGCCCAGGCCCTGGCGCTGAAACGCGTCGCCGACGACGATCGCGAACTCGGCCGCAGTCGGGTCGTCGGGCGCGCGCACGAACCGCGCCACCGCGATGATCGCGTTCGGGTCGTCTTGCACCGCGGCGGTCGCGACCAGCGCGTAGTGGTCGGAACCGTCGATATCGACCAGGTAGTGCGCGTCGGCCTCGTTCAGCTCCGGCTTAGCAGCGAGGAAGCGGCGATAGCGCGACTCCGGCGACAGCCGCAGATGGGCCTCCCGCAGGCGCGTCGCGTCGGCGGCCGCGATTGGCCGGATCTCGACCGGGGTTCCGTCACTGAATCGATATAGATCCACACCAACAACGTAGGACGGCGACCGCGGTTTCAGTGTGCCGGCGATCACATATGTCGATCAGCGCTCGCTGATCGGGACGTAGTCGAGCCCCCGCTCGCCGGTGTAGATCTGGCGCGGGCGCGAGATCTTCTGCTCGGGGTCCTCGATCATCTCCAGCCACTGGGCGATCCAACCGCTTGTGCGGCCGATCGCAAACAGGACCGGGAACATCTCGACCGGCATCCCGAGCGCCTCGTAGATCAGACCGGAGTAGAAGTCGACGTTCGGGTACAGCTTGCGCGAGACGAAGTAGTCGTCCTCGAGCGCGATCTTCTCGAGCTCGGTTGCGATGTCCAGCAGCGGGTTCTTGCCCGTGACCTCAAAGACCTCGTCGGTCGCCTTCTTGATGATCTTGGCCCGCGGGTCGAAGTTCTTGTAGACCCGGTGGCCGAAGCCCATCAGCCGCTCGTCGCCGTCCTTGACGCCCTGGATGAAGTCCGGAATGTTCTCCTTGGTCTCGATCCGGCGCAGCATCCGCAGCACGGCCTCGTTGGCGCCCCCGTGCAGCGGGCCGTAGAGCGCCGCGACGCCGGCGGCAACCGCCGAATAGGGATCGACCTGCGAGGAACCGACGCTCCGCACGGCGCTGGTGGAGCAGTTCTGCTCGTGGTCGGCGTGGAGGATGAACAGCACATCGAGCGCGTGCTCGAGCCGCGGGTCGGGCTGATACTTGAGCTCGGCCACCCTGTAGATCATCGACAGGAAGTTGCCCGGGTAGCTGAGGTCGTTGTCCGGATAGACATAGGGCATCCCGCGGTTGTGGCGGTAGGAGAACGCGGCGAGCGTCGGCATCTTGGCCAGCAGCCGGATGATCTGCAGGTAGCGGGGCCCCTCGTCCTTGATCGCGGCGGCCTCGGGATAGAAGGTCGACAACGCGCCGACTGAGGCGAGCAGCATCCCCATCGGGTGCGCGTCGTAGCGGAACCCCTGCATGAACTCCTTGACGTTCTCGTGCACGAACGTGTGGATCGTGATCTCCTGGTCCCAGTCCTCGAGCTCCCTGGTGCTCGGGAGGTGGCCGTGGATCAGCAGGAACGCGACCTCCAGGTAGGTGGACTTCTCGGCCAGCTGCTCGATCGGGTAGCCGCGGTACTGGAGGATTCCCTTCTCGCCGTCGATGAAAGTGATCGCCGACCGGCACGACGCGGTCGCCATGTAAGCGGGGTCGTAGGTCATCAGGCCGAAGTCGTCGGCGTCAGTCTTGATGTTGCGCAGTTCGGTGGCGCGGATCGTCCCGTCCTCGATCGGGATCTCGTACTGCTTGCCGGTCCGGTTGTCAGTGACGGTGAGCGTGTCTCCCGACGTCGCTACGCCGCTGCCGTCCGCTGGCTGCTGGGTTTCGGTGGTCATGGCGTCTCCTGTCGGTCGCCGGCGCCTCCCGGCTCGGCGGTCGTCTTCTCTCGGTTGCCTGGCATCCCGGCCGGGCGGTGAAGCCGGGGCGACCCTTAAAAACTCTATTACCCCGAGTCTGGCGGCCTGAGCGCTACCCGGAGATGATCGCCATAGCGATCGCGACGGCGGCCAGGGCCGTGGTCAGCGCGATCACGCCGCGCTCGCCGCGGGCGCTGTACGGGAAGTCGGGCCTGTGCAGACCCACCCAGGCCAGCACGACGGCATAGATCGCCAGCACCCCGCCGGCGATGAACCAGGGAACCTTCGATGTGGCTGCGAGCAGCAGCACCGGCACGCCGCGAGCCTAACTCATCTGCCGGGTCGCCGGCGCCGCCCGGTAGCGGCTCGCAGTCGCCGCCCGCTGGCCCTGATAGTGGCTGCCGAGCTCGGGGCTGCCGTACGGCCGCAGGGCCGGGCGATCGAGCATCATGAACGACAGCTGGGCGATCTCGAGCCCGGGATAGAGCTTGATCGGGATGCGCGTGAGGTTGTTGAGCTCAAGCGTCAGCGTTCCCTTCCAGCCCGGGTCGCAGAAGCCCGCGGTCGCGTGCACGATCAGCCCGAGCCGTCCCAGCGAGCTCTTGCCTTCGATCCTCGCGACGATGTCGTCGGGCAGCTCGACCCATTCGAGCGTTCGCCCGAGGCAGAACTCACCGGGTGAATCACGAACGACTCGCCCTCGGGGACGATCACCTCCTCGGTCAGGTTCTCCGGCGGCCGGCGCAGATCGATCGCCGACGCGCGGTGGTTGTGAAAGACACGGAACGAGTCGCCGAGCCGCAGGTCGACGCTGGCCGGCTGGACGAGCCCGGGGTCCCACGGCTCGATTCTGATCCGGCCCTCCTGGCACCAGCCGCGCGATCGTGCCGTCCGACAGGACCGATACGGGCGCGTCACTCATCGCACTGCAGTCTGGCAGCGATCGCGGACCGGCTCAGTGGCCGAACGTGCGCGCCTTCGCCCGCACGGTCCGCACGCGCCCGGGTGGCTGTGGCGCCGGGTCGCCATGGGGCCCGCGCCGCGGGCGGCGGGGGAACGGCTTGGGCGGGTGCGGGCGGGTGCGCTTGATGCCGCCGTCATCATCGGAGGAGGTGGACTCGTCCGGCTCCTGCTTGATCGCCCACCAGACGATGTAAATCAGCGCCGCCAGCGGCAACTTGAGCGCCAGCATGATCCACAGGAATCCCCAAGTCACGACGATGGGATCCTACCCCGAACGCCCGCCTTTGTCATCCGGATGGGATCACCGCGCCACGCCACCGAGAGCGACACGCCGACCCCCAGCAGCGCCCACGTGACCGGGTCTTCGAGGAAGTCGGCGTACAGCATCGTGTGAAAGACCAGTGCCACGAACGCGGCCGCGATCGCCGAACGGACCGGGTCGCCGCGCGCGCGGCGCACGAGGCAGCCGATCGCCGCGACGACCAGCGCGATGTAGACGAGCTCGCCGATCAGCCCCTGCTCGGCGGCGATCGTGATCGGGATCGTGTGCGATGCCGACAGGGTCGTCGCCACCGCCTTGTGGTGCGCGCGGTACTCGTCGACGAACGAGCCCGAGCCCTAACCCCAGATCGGCCGCTCGGCGAACAGCGACAGGCCGCCGCTGACCAGGCCGCCACGACCGCTGGAGGCGCCGTTGACGCCCTGGTTGAGCCCGAACGTACCCGGCGACGCGGCCACCGCCGCCGCGCCGAGCAGGATCACCACGACCGCCACCACCAGCGCGCGCGAGGGCTTCCAGCGCAGCGCGGCCAGCACCGCGAGCCCTACCAGCAGCGCGCCGAGGCTCGAGCGCGAAAGGGTCAGCAGCAGGCCGGCCCACAGGACCGCGAGCGCGACGGTGACGCGCCAGCTGCTCGCGCTGGGGCCGCTCGTAGAGCAGCAGCACGGCCAGCAGGACCATCACCAGCGCCAAAAAGCGTCCGAAAATGTCGGGATCGAAGAACACCGAGTTGACCGTGAAGTAGGTGTGCAGGTCGTTGGCGACGACCAGCCTGGGATTGAGGATGATCGTCTTGGTCGCGTACTCGACAAACCCGATCCGCGAGAAGATCACCGCCAGGACCGCGAGCAGCTGCAGGCAACGGCGGATCAGCGCGGCGTCCATCGCAGGTCGCGCAGAGGCGGTAGAGCAGCGTGAACGGCACGTAGAAGAAGACCATCTGCTGCAGCGCCGTCTGGAAGTCGGGCGAGTAGGTCGCCTGGATCCCATACAGGACCACGTACAGCGCCAGCAACCGCTCGACCCACACCGACCAGCCCCCGGACTGATCACGCCCCTCCACGTAGTCGGGCTGCACGGTCGGCGTGAGCGTCGCGCAGCACCGGGACGATCCACGCCAGCGACCCCGCCGCGACCACGAGGTACAGGGGCACCAGCAGGTTCGACGCCTCGAGCCGGCCTGGATGGGGATCCGGAACGGCAGTGCCAGCAACGCCAAGGGGCCGATCACGGTCGGCCGCCGGCGAGCGGCGGCGAGGTGCGGCCAGCACCGCCAGCCCGAAAAGCGCGGCCACAAGCGCCAAGAGCGGATGGCGGTGGACGAGATGCAGCTGTGACGAATGCCAGATGTCGGCCAGCAGCAGGACCGGAGTCAGCACCAGGCACCCAGCATCGCCAACGCCCGGGTGCGCGGCGGGGAGCCACCAGCGACAGCGCGGCGATCACGCCACGACCACGACACCAAGCTTGGGCAGCGGCCCGGCAGAGGCGGCGAACGGCGATCACGCGCAGATCATCCTCTACCCTCTGGCGTCATGCCCTCCGCGAAGCTCGCGCTGGCCGCCGGGCTGGCCGCGGTCTCGCTCTCCGCGTGTGGGACGACGGCCAAGCCCGAGGCCGGCACGCTGAAAGCGGCCAGCAACACCCAGAAGGGGTCGACGATCCCCGCACTAAGCACCTGCAGTGCCTGCAGCAGGATCACATCGCGGCCACCAATCACGGTCAAGGTCTCCCGGGATCCAGGTCGCGAGCAAGCCACAGGGTCCCGCGGTCGTATTCGCGCCGACGCCCGGGTCGCCCAGGAGAGCAGATCCAGGGCACCGAGAGTCGCCGAGGTCATCGGCAGCGCGCTGCTGTATCCCGACGCGGGCACCGATGCGCTGCTTACAGAAGGTCGAGGACTGCGTCGCGGAAGGGGTGCAGGGGTAGGACGCCTGGCGCTGTCCGTGGTGCTCGCCGTGGCCGGCCTGGCCGGCATGGTGGCGAGTCCCGATCAGCGCTCCGGCGGCGCCGGCGCGCCCGGCCTGACCAGCGCCGAGCAGAGCATCCCCCTGCCCCGCTCGACTGCGAAGCTGCTGGGCCAGCGGATCATGGTGGGGATGAGCCGGAACCAGGCCCAGCGCCGCCCTGCTGCGCAGCCTCCGCCGAGGCGAGGTGGGCGCCGTGATCCTGTTTGCGTCCAACGTGACGTCCCGCAGGCAGACAGACGGACTGACCAACCAGCTGCAGCGGGCGGCGCGCGCGGGCGGCAACCCCGGGCTGCTGATCGCCACCGACCAGGAAGGCGGGGAGGTCAAGCGCCTGCCGAACGGGCCACCGATCTTGTCTCCGCCCCAGATGGTGGCCACGCACCAGGTCGTCTACGGCCACCGGCGAGGGGCGGGCCACGGGCGTCTACCTGAAGCGCTGGGGGATCAATATGGACCTCGCGCCGGTGGCCGACGTTCCGACCTTCGGCGGCGCCTTCATCGAGCGCCAGGGGCGGGCGTTCTCGTTCTCCGCGCCCACCGTGGCGAGCTATGCCACCGCCTTCGCCGAAGGCCTGCAGGCAGGCGGCGTGGCGGCCGACCGGCAAGCACTTCCCGGGACTCGGCTCCGCGGCCGTGAGCACCGACCTGGAGCGTGAGGAGCTGACTCCGACGCTGGCCCAGCGGCACGCGGCGCTGGTGCCCTACCGGCAGTTGATCGGCGGCGGCGTCGACGCGGTGATGCTGGCGGTGGCGGGATTTCCGGCCTATGACCACACGGGCGCGGCCGCCGCCCTGTCGAAGCCGATCATCGACGGCGTGCTGCGCGGGCGGCTGCATTTCGGCGGCGTCACGATCACCGATGCGCTCGGCCCCACGTCCGGCCACGACGAGCGCACGGCCGGCGTTCTGGCGGCCGCCGCGGGCTCCGACATGCTGCTGTTCACCGACACGCGCGCCCGGTGAGCTCGGCGCCCTACAGACGGCCCTGCGCCACGGGACGATCACGCGCGCGAAGCCGGCAGCTCGTATCGCAGGATCGTCGCGCTCAAGCGCGCCCTCGGGGCCGGGTGAGCCCAGGCCCGACCGGCGTTCTACAATCGCCAGCCGCGCTGTCCGCTCCCGCGCGGCTCCGCCCGGCCTAGACACCGGCGAGCCGCAGCTCGTCGGACTCGCCAAGCACACAAGACTCGCCGGGCCGAACCGGCCCCGCAGCACTCCAGACCGTGTCCCGACGACCGCTCGCGCACCTGCTCTCTGCCTCGACCACGGACTTCCCCGCCGCCGCGGCACCGGCCGCCGCGCACCCGCGTCGGCGCGCGACCGAGCCTGGTGGCAGCTGACCGCCAAGCAGTTCTACGGGGGGCTGATCGCGGTCTCGTTGATCATCGGGACGTCTCGCTGCTGGTCCCGTCGACCCCCAGCTACGACCCGTGGGCGTGGATCGTTTGGGGACGGGAGATCATCCACATCAAGCTGCAGCACGACGGGCGGGCCGACATGGAAGCCGCTGCCCGTGATCTTCACCCGATCCGTTCGCGTTGCTCGGCAAGGCCGAGCCCGACCTGTGGCTGCTGGTGGCGCGGGCCGGCGCGTTCGCGGCCGTGGTGATGGTCTTCCGGCTGTCGTTCCGGCTGACACGCGCGAGATCGGGAGCTACTTCACTCGCGCGATGCGGCTGATCCGAGCCGGCTGCTGGCCGATCGTTCCGGCGCTGCTCGCCGGGCGTGATCGCGGCCGTCGGTCTGGCGCTCTCGGGCGGCTACATCTCCGACAACGCACTCGGGTACTCGGAAGGGCTCGCGACCGCACTGATGCTGGTCGCGGTCGAGCGCCATCTCGACGGCGCCCGCGGCAGGCGTTTGCGGTCGGCTTCTTCGTCGCGCTCGACCGGCCGGAGATCTGGCTGTTCTGGGGGCCCTACGGACTGTGGCTGTGCTGGAAGGACCCCAGCGCGCGCAGGCTGGTGATCGCGCTGTT
>CAVPFS010000034.1:0-29415 GCA_963703825.1 uncultured Solirubrobacterales bacterium
CCCGCAAACAGGTTTCCGCAGCGTTGGCAACGATCCACTCGGCGTCCATCTCCGTGAGTTCGCCGACGGCTCCAGCGCGCAGCTCGTCCTCCACACACGCCGCGCGCGCCCTTGGGGCTGCATCTGGCGAAGCTGCACGTGGAGTGGCATCATGCGAGAGGCCGGGAAGGAAACGTGTTCGCCGCTGGGATCCCATCCTCATGGGGACCGGATCTTCCACCGGGGCCTCATCCTCGTCACCGGCTCGGGCAGAACTCGCGGCGCGGCGGCGCGGCGGTCTGCGGCGCTCGCCGCCGCCTACGCGGCGGCCGCGTGGGACTGAGGTGCTCCAGCCACGATGGGGGCGAAGTCTTCGGCCGCACCCTGAGCGTGAGGGAGCGACGGTGGTGCTCGGCGGGACGGTCTGCGCCTCCTGGAAGTACCGGCGTCACTGAACTGTGTCGTCAAGAGCCGGGGACCCGCCGACCGTGCCGCCGCTGATGCAGGCATGATGCCGGGGAATCAACGATCATCGACGAGGTTGAAATGGGCTGGCGAGTTGACGGTCGGCCAGTTGTCGCGGTGACTGGCACAAACGGCAAGTCCACCGTCGCTTCGCTGGCCGTTGCACTGCTCCGTGCCAATGGTGCCCGTCCCGCGCTAGCGGGCAATGTTCACCCCGGGCCGCCGTTCACGGCGCTCGCTCCCGAGGACGGAGACATCGTCGTATGCGAGGTCTCGAGCTTTCAGCTGGAGGAATGCCCTGCGTTCTTGCCCGAGGTCGCGGTGCTGACTAACCTCAGCCACGAGCACCTCGACCGACACCTGACGATGCGGCGTTACGGTGCCGCCAAACGCCGCATGTTCGTGCGCGGGCGCGGGCGCGCGCCCGTCGCGGTCGTGAGCGTTGACGACAGCTTCGGGACCGGGATCGCAGAGGAGATCCGTGATCGGGGGGGTACGGTGCTGTGCTTCGGCGAAGGTCGGCGGGCCGATTACCGCCTCGCCGGCTGCCGCTGGACGGCGCGCGAGGGCTGGCTCTCGGCCGAAACGCCACGCGGGCGCGTGGAGCTGAGAACACGGCTGCCGGGCCGGCACAACGCGCTCAACGCGCTGGCCGCGCTCGCTCTCGCGGACGCATTGGACGTGCCTCCATCACGGTCAGTGGCTGCGATCGGCTCCGCACCGGGAGTGCCCGGCCGCTTCGAGGTGATCGACGGCGATCAACCGTTCGATGTGATTGTTGACTACGCGCACAATCCCGACGGCCTACGCCGAATCCTGGAGGCGGGACGCGGTCTGCTGGCCGGGCGCGGAACGGCTGCACGCCTGCGAGTCGTCTGCTCCGCCCCCCGCATCCGCAGCGAGCATCAGCGGCGGATGATGGGCCGCATCGCGGCGTCGCTGGCCGACGACGTCGTTCTCACCAACGAACGTTGGCCGGAGACAGACGCCGCGATCGAGTTGCCCGCAGGATTCGAAGAGGCCGCCCGCAGCGGTGCGAGCGGCCGCTGCGAGGTTGTGCCTGACCGCTCCGACGCGATCGAGCGTGCGCTGCGTGCTGCGTCTCCCGGCGACGTCGTGATGATTCTTGGTCGCGGGAACTTGGCGGGGGAGCTGCTTGACAGCAGGGGACGCCGCCGCCCGTTCGATGATCGCGAAGCGGCCCGTAACGCGCTGGCGCGGATCGCCGGCGCACTTCAGCGCGCGTAGAGATCTCCCCATTCGAGCGCAGCCATGGCTCGGGCGGCGGATCCCGCGGCCGTCCACGGCGACAACTCGGCCGAATGTCCTGGGGAAGTTGCAAACCGGCTGAAGCCCAGTTCTCGGAGGTGCTCGAGACAAGCCAACCCGGTGTCAAGCGTCGCGCGGTGGGTCTCGAGCGAGATCGTATCGACGCGCTGTGAGAGACCCTGCAGCGCTTCGGCCTCATAGCCCTCAACGTCGACCTTGACGAAGGATGGCGAGCCATATCGCGCGATCAACGCATCAAGCGTGTTCATCGGCACCACGACCCGGGCGTCCCACGGCCCGCGCGCCAGGCCGGCCTGCTGCATTGCGCCGATCCACTTTGGTGATGCCGACGAGATGTCCAGCGCGCGCGAGCACACGGCGAGCTCGACCGTGCCGGCTTGTGGGCCGATGGCGCATTGCTCAACTCGCACGTCCAGCTCCGCACGAGTTGCGTGGGCGCTGATCGCCGCCGCACACTGCGCGAGCGGCTCAACGGCGATGACCCGAGCCCCGAGGCTTGCGAACAGCGCCGTGTTCTCGCCGATGTTGGCGCCGACATCGAAGACGAGGTCCCCGGGCTTGACGAACTCGCGATAGAGGCGTCCGAAGGCCGCCAGCACGGCGGACGGGGTCGGCACGACGTTGATCACGCGGAGGCGATCGTAGCGGCGGTCCCGAAATGGCCCGCGACGGCTCCATTTCGAACGGCTAGCATCCCGCGATCGATGCGGGTCCTCGATGTGTCGCCGCTACCGGTGTATCCGCCGCGTCGTGGCTCAGCCGTCCGCGCTTACAGTCTCCTGCGTCATCTCAGCGCGCGTCACGAGGTGCGGCAGTTCTCCTTGCCCTGGGATGATCCAATCAGCCTGTGGCCGAGGGTGGAGCAGACGCAAGTCACTCCGGCTTACCGCGAGCTTCACTTCCGCCACCCACTGGCCAGCGCAGCCAACCGGCTCGGCCAGCGGGCCTGGGTCAACGCTCCCTTGCTCAGCGGGCTGGCGTTGGAGATGACACGGCCCCGGTCGTTGACCCGCCTGCTGCGCTGGGCTGATTTGGTGCTCGTCGAGTTTCCGTGGCAGTTCGCGTACTGCCGGCGCCGGTCGAAGGCGCCCTGCGTTCTGGCCTCTCACAACCTCGAGGCTTTCAAGTTCGCCTCTTGGGCCGAGGCGGCGGGCGCGTCGCTGACCGCCCGCCCGTGGCTTCGTTTCGTGGCGCGCATGGAGGCGCGCGCCGCTCGAGCGGCGAGGTTGGTGCTGGCTGTCAGCACCACGGAGCGCGAGCAGTACATCGAACGGTATGGGGTGGACCCTGAGCGGGTCGTGGAGATCCCCAATGGAGCCGACACCAAGCGCTACACGCCGATCGAGCCTGCTGCCAAGGCAGCAGCGAGACAACGCCTCGGGCTTCCCGAGCGACCGACGGCGATCTTCGTGGCCTCGGTGATCCCACCCAACCGCCGGGGGGCGGAATGGGTCCGGCGGCTGGCGGCCGTGACTGACCGCTTCACGTTCTTGGCCGTCGGTGAGGGGGCGCAGGTTGATGATCGGCCATCGAACATGATCTCCACCGGCTTCGTCGATGACCTCAGGCCCTATCTCGGCGCGGCCGACATTGCTCTGTGCCCGATCGAGCATGGGGCCGGCACGAAGATCAAGCTGTTGGAGTGCATGGCAGCGGGACTGCCGACCGTCGCGTTCTCTCCGGCTCTTGGTGGGCTTCTCGCCCGCGACGGCGTTGAAGTCATCGTCGCGGAGCCGAGTCTTCGTGGGCTGCGTCAGGCCACCGAGCGCCTCGCCGATGACCAGGCGCTGGCGTTGCGTATCGGCCGCGCGGCACGCGCGCTCGCGGTCGAACGATACGACTGGGCCCGCATCGCTGGCGGGCTAGACGACGCGCTCACGGCGATGATGGATCGAAACCCGTGAGGAGGCGCAGCGACTTCAAAGGATGGGCACGGCTGGGCTCGAACCAGCGACCTCTCGCGTGTAGGAGACTGCTCGAGGCAATCCTCCGGAGGCGCAGTCGTGTAGCCGGGGAACGGACGGGATGACATGGCGGACGGCCGGGAATCTGAGAGTGCTTGATGCCGTGAATGCGGCGGAATTGTCGCTGGAGGGGACCGCTGGCTTTCGCGCGTTCCTGCTGTCCGACATTCGGGGCTACAGCAGCTTCGGCGGCGCGCGATGATGAGACGGCGGGATCGCTGAGCGGCGAACAGACCAGGGTGGCCAACTCTCCGACCGGCGGCGTTCAAGTCAGCACGGTCTGCACGGGCTTCACGGAATGCGACGCTCTTCCATCTCGAGGCGTGGGGGCGCTTTTGCGGGCGCGGTGAGTCAGAGCCGACAGCACCTCAGAGCCGGATAGCTGGGCACAGCTGAGCTGCCGCTGACTTGGTACTGACCGGCGCGATCTGGCTGACCGCGCGTGGGGTGAAGCTCTCGGGCGCGGCCGTGGGCGCGGCCGTGCTCGCGCAGGTGGCGATCGTGTGCGTCGTAGGTAGTTCCGTGCAGCGCCTCCGCGAATCAATACCGAAGCCACCGGTCGTCCCTTTCGGCAGGATCGGTATCGACAGAAAAACAAGTAAGAGGCCACATCCGAGGAGGCCGAAATGTCGCGCAAGGTATTTGACAAGCTGACCAGCGCTGGTGGCTTGGTCGTCGTCGTTGTTCTGCTCGTCGCTGGTGGACTGTTGACCTGGGGTCACAGCTATGTGAACAGCAACGTTCGCAACCAACTGGCGATGCAGCAGATCTACTTCCCGCCGGCGTCGGTCTGGAAGACCGCCACGAAGAACAACACCGGCGAGATTCAGGCACGGATGATCCCGTACCTGAAGCAGTACTCCGGCCAGGAGTTGCTGACCGGTCCGCAGGCCGAGGCGTACGCCGACCATTTCATCGCCTACCACCTGGCCGTGATGCCGTACGGCGGTGTGTACTCGAAGGTCAGCGGTGCCGCGCTGGCGGCGAAGCCGGGTAGCACCCAGGCGACGAAGCTGCAGGGTCTGGAGCAGACCGTGTTCCAAGGCACGACCCTCCGTGGCCTGCTCCTCGAGGCCTACGGGTTCTCCGAGGTCGGCGCGGTAATGCTGTGGGGCGCAATCGCCTCCTTCATCGGCGCTGCGATCATGGCGCTGCTCGTGGGGCTCGGGTTTGCCCACGCGGCTCGCACCTCTGAGGAGGAGAAGCTGTTCGCCCGCGCCGGGATCCCGGCCGCTCCTGCCACCCCGGTCGCGTGAACAGAGTCACCGACCACCAGGCGTCGTAACCAACGACGCTAACCAAAGAGCCCACGCCGGACCCGAAGCCGGCGTGGGCTCGCTCGTTCTCATCGCCGGATTGGCGATCGCAACCGAGGAGGGCCGCCGCCGGCTTCCCGGGCGGCCGCATCCAAAACCACCACCGTGGGTACGGAGCTACCGTCGCCTGCACGCGGCCACCGCCCGGTTGACCGCCGGGGTATTCGGGTCGAAGGTCGGGCTCACCCGAAAGAACAGGCCGGGTCCGGCTATGAAGATCGGACCAGGTGGCGCATCAGAGCGCGTCGGGTCGGGAAAGCCCGGCATGTCGTGTGCGCGCATGCACATGGCGAACCTCAGAGCGGCGAGAAACTGGCTCTCCGTTGCCTGCACGCCACCAGTGGCTCCGGGAGCGAACCGTCCGCACGCCAGGCGCGCGGACTTGAATGCCGGGGACTGCGGGTTGACGCCTGGACCGAGGTCGAAGCCTCCTGTTCCGCCTTTGGGATCAGGGAAGCTGGGCACCCCATGTGCGCGCATGCAGTTCGCGAACTCGAGCGCCTGTGAGTTCGCCGCCAAGTGCGTCGTGCTGATCGGCTTGTGCGAGGACCCGCAGGCGGCAACCGCGACCGCGCAACCGACCGCGGCGAGGCTGCGCCAGAGGTTGCGTGGACCGAGCTCTCGCATCTTGTACACCGTTGTACGCCTGACCGCATAACACCGCCGTAACGCCACCATCTCGCTCTGACTCTCGTTGAGCCGTGCTGACATGATCAGTCACTTGAACTGGATCGCGTACCACCCCGAGCGATGACCACGACCACGCGCTTGGTGCTCGACGGCCTGGGCTTTCCCGAGTCGACGCGGTGGCACGACGGACGCGTCTGGCTGTGCAACTGGGGCGCCGGCGAGGTGCTCGCCGTGACTGCCGGTGGCGACCGCGACGTGATGGCGCGCCTCGCGCCGCAGCACGATTCCGTTCAGCATCGACTGGCTTCCGGACGGGCGGCTGCTCGTCGTCGATGGTCCCCGTGCGACTGCTGCTGCGCCAGGAGCCGGACGGCGCGCTCAGCACGGTCGCGGATCTCACCGGCTTCGGCTCCGCGCCGTTCAACGAGTTGGTCGTGGACGCGAGCCGGCAACGCGTACGTCAACGGCGGACCGGGACTCGTCGTCTGCGTCGCGCCGGACGGCACCATGCGCAAGGTCGCCGACGGCCTGCGCTGGCCCAACGGCATGGCGTTGATCGACGACGGCCGGACGCTGGTGGTCGCCGACTCGCACGCCGAGCAGCTCGTCGCCTTCGAAGTGCAAGACGACGCGACATTGGCCGGCCGTCGCGTGTGGGCCGATCTCGAGCACGCCCCCGACGGCATCTGCGCCGACGCAGACGGCGCGATCTGGGTCGCCACCGTCCCCGGTAAAAGCTGCATGCGCGTGCGAGAGGGCGGTGAGATTCTCGACGCGGTCGCCGCCGACCGAGGCTGCTTTGCGTGCATGCTCGGTGGCGAAGACGAGCGGACGCTATTCGTCGCTGCGGCACAATGGCGCGGCATGGACGCGGCGATGAACGAGGGGCCGGGCTGACGGGTCAACTGCTCGCGGCGCCCGATCAACCGGCACCACACGCCGGGCGCCCGTAACGACGCTCAGGTGCCCCCCACCCACGATCGCACGCTGGCCAGCCCAGTCCCTCGGTCGATGGCGCCGTGAACCCGGCATCGGCCGCTTTCACCGTTGTCGATACGGATGGCTACGGATGGAGGCCGCCGAGACAGGTGCTGGTATCCAGGTATGGCGACTCAGACTGGAGCCTCTTTCACCGCCGAGGCGACCCGAAGCTCGGCGCCGTTTGAGGTCGTCGTCGCCGGTGCCGGCGTGGCCGGAATCGAGGCTGCCATCGCACTCACCGAGCGCGCCCCCGGACTCACCCGCCTTACTCTGCTCGCGCCCAACGAGCAGTTCCGCTTCCGGCCCGGCCTGATTCTGGAGCCGTTTGGCTATCCGCCCGCGGAGAGCGTTCCCCTCACGCGGATCGCCGCCGCGCTTGGCGCCGACCTGGTCAGCGACCGGCTTGCCTGGGTCGACACGCCGAGGCGGATCGTCCATACCAAGGGCGGGAGGCAGCTTCACTTCGATGCACTCGCGCTATGTCTGGGAGCGTCTGCTCGGCCCCGCTTTGAGCATGCGATCACGATTGATGAGCCTGCCAGCGAGGAGCTCGGTGTTCTGCTGGCCGACATCCGCGGCGGTCGTGTGACCAAGCTGGCGTTCGTGGTGCCGGAGCGGATGGCCTGGCCGTTGCCCCTATACGAGTTCGCGCTGATGTGCGCGGCGCGCGTCGCTGGCGATCGTCCCGAGCTGCAGATCACGTTTCTCACCTCCGAGTCGGCACCGCTGGAGATCTTCGGCAAGCAGGCCGGCAGGCGTGTGTCAGCGCTGATGGAGGAGCGGGGCATCGAGCTCGTGTGCTCGGCTCACTGCGAGGTCCCCAGCGACGGTGAGATCGTGGTTGGCCGGCACGCGGGTGCCGCCGGCCATGAGTCCTCCGGCCGCACCGACGGCCCGCGGCGGGTTTCGGCCGACCGGATCATCTCGCTGCCCGAACTGTTCGGCCCACATGTTCGCGGCCTGCCCACGTCCAGCAACGGATTCATCCCCGTCGATCGCTACTGCCGGGTCCGCGGAGCCGAGCGCGTCTATGCGGCCGGCGACGGGACCGACTTCGCCATCAAGCACGGTGGGATTGCGGCGCAGCAGGCCGACGTTGCTGCCGATTCGATCGCGGCCCTGGCCGGCGCGCCGTTGCGACCGGGACCGTTTCACCCCACGATCCACGGCATGCTGCTAACCGGCGGCGATCCCTGGTTTTTGAGTGCGCACCTGGTCGGGGGTCATGCGTTCGGTTCCGAGCTGAGCGCCACGGCGGCTTGGAACCCGCCGTCGAAGGTGGCCGCCAAGTACCTGGGGCCGTTTCTCGAGCGGCTCCGATCCTTCGGTGAGTAGCGAACCGCAGAAGCGTGCGGCGCGCCACTGGTGCGCAGCTGAAACGCTCGCTGTACCGTCGCAGGCCGTGAGAGGGACAGGGACCGTTCGAGGGCTCTCCAGCTGGATGAAGCGCAAGGAATTTGGAGCTGTTGACCGCGCGCCCCGGGATGCGTCAAGGCTCGACGCTCGTCAGACGCAAGATCCACGGGCGAGGTCAGCCTCGGTCGTTACGCCGAGCAGCATCAGGCAGCGGTCTTCCAGTCGGCCCGGCGCAGCTTGTGGAGCAGGAGCGGCGGGAGGAGGCCGACGAGGAGCGTGGCGGCGAGCAGTGCCAGGAGGTATGGCGGTGTGCTTATGTGTCCGAGCTGGCTTGGCGGCAGCAGACCGACCAGGCAGGCGGTCGCCGAGGCGACCGTCCCGACGACGCAGATCGTCACGAGCGCGGGTGCGCGGTAGCCACGCTGGTGCTCGGGCTGTCGCCGCCGTAGGTTGATCGCCGCGACGAACATCAGGATGTACATGATCAGGTAGACCTCGGTCGCTAGGGCCGCGAATACCCAGTAGGCGCGTGAGACTGCCGGCACCACGGCGTAGAGCAGTCCGATCAGCGTGACGATGATTCCCTGGGCGACGAGTATGTGGAGTTGGACGCCGTTCGGGTTGAGCTGCTGGAAGTATCGCGGTAGGTAGCCGCGGTCGCGAGCGATGTCCAGCAGGCCGGTCGAGGGGCCCGTTAGCCAGTCGAGCAGGCCACTCACGGACGCGGCCACCAGCCCGACGGCGATGAGCGGCGTGAGCACGTTCAGACCGAAGTGATCGAGCAGGGTCTTGAACGCCTGCATGACGCCCGCGGTGAAGCTGGTGTGCGCCGCCGGGACCGCGACTGAGATCGCGAGCGTCGGGAAGATGAAGACGAGCAGAATCAGGATCACGGCCAGCAGAGTCGACTTGGGGAACTCGCGCGGGGCGTCGTGCAACTCGTCGACGTGGACGGCGTTGACCTCAACTCCGGCGTAGAGGAAGAAGCTGTTAACGATCAGCACGATGCTCGTCAGTCCGTTCCACGCTGGGAGCACGTGGTGGGCGTTCAGCGGTGCTGCCGAAGCGTTGCCCTGCAGGAGGTAGATCGCGGCCAGCAAGACAAGTAGCAGGCCCGGGATCAGCGTTCCGATGACGATCCCGTACGACGCCAGCCTGCCAGTGGCAAGTACGCCTCTAGTGGATACGAGCACGGCCGCCCAGAACACGACGATGATCACCACGGCCGTGTAGAGGCCGCTGTGAGCCAAGCTGGGTGCGAACACGTATGCCAGCGTGCTGGCGATGTAGGCGAGCACCGCCGGGTAGTAGAAGGTCGTCTGGGCGAACTGGCACCAAATCGCGACGAAGCCCATCCGGGGGGAGATCCCCTCTGACACCCAGTTGTAGACGCCGCCCTTCCAGCCTGAGGCAAGCTCGGCCGACACGAGCGACGCCGGCAGCAGAAACACGATCGCGGGCAGGATGTAGAGGACCACCGAAGCGAGACCTAAGACGGCCGTCGCGGGCGTGGCCCCGAGGTCTCCCACCGACCCCAGGGTCAGCAACGCCATCGCTAACCAGCTGAGCGTCGCCTTCGACCGGGCCGGCGGACGAGCCCGGCGTTTGTCAGAGGATGGATCCGGCTGCTCGGGTGTAAGTGTCATCTGTTCGGGGACGCATCAGCGACAGCCGGGCGCGATATTCTCGCCACTCCGACCGCCAAGTGTGCAACCTGCGGCGTCGGCTCCAGACCCTGCGGCCACCTCAGCGGAGACCGGCACGGCGACTGTCGGGCTGGCTGCCCATCGAGAGCAGTCGCGACTGCCTCGCGAAAGAGACTGTCGAAACGAACCGAAGCGCTCCAAAACACACCGGATGCAGACCTGACGGGGGCGGCCTTCAGGAGTCAGATTTCTGCGGAGAAGCGCGTCCAGACGCCCGCACCGGGTTGGCCCTCGCAGTAGACCGTGCCGGTGTAGCGCGATCCTGTTCGGCGGCAGCGGATCTGGTAGCGCTTGCTCGAGCTTGGCGCTTGCACGGTCATTCGACAGCGGCGCGACCCCCGGCAGACATTCACGTAGTCGGTGATGATGCTTCCGGCGAGCCCGCACGTGGTCTGTGCTGAGGCGTAAAGCGGCGGGTCTCCTTGTCGGCACCAGTGAGGCTTTGACGCAAGCGCGCTGGACAACGGCACAATGGTCGAAACGGCGGCAACTGCGACGATTAGCTGTCTGCGCATCGATCTGGATCTTGGCCTCGAACGCGTTCCGTGAGATCGGTGCTCGGCACGATCCCGGGGAGGAGAAATACGGCAATCGGCAGCGCGGAAATCGTCAGCGAGCACGCGCCTCTGTATCGGCCCATGCCCCGCGATCACGCTCGGCGCCATCCGACTCGGGCTGCCGGCTGGCGCTCCGCGGAAGGACCAGCAGCGGACACGACGAGCGACGCGCGAGATGGTTCGAGGTGCTGCCGTTGAACAGGCGTCCCACGGGCCCGTCGCTGCGCGAGCCGACGATCAGCAGGTCCAGCTCGCGGCTGAACGCGGCCAGCTCCTCGCCCGGGTCGCCGTAGGTGGCATCGCCCTCGACTCCGTCGAGGTCGCCGAGGCGGTCCCGCTCGTCGCCGACCAGCTGGCTGGCGATCTCGGGCCATTGAGCCGGGATCGGCTCCCCGTACGGGATGCTCTGCAGCGAGACCACCGACAGTGCCTTGATCGTCGAGCCGTGGCCGGCAGCCAGCGCATGGGCGACATGGAGCGCGCAGGCGCTCTCCGGGGACACATCGCAGCCGACTCCGATTCGCGACAGCCGCGCAGCGGATCCGGTCGCGGCATAGCCACGCGGCGCGATCGCGACCGCGCACGGCGCGCCGTTGAGCGCGCGGCCCGTGTCATCGCCGAGCAGCGTCCTGCCCAGCAGTCCACGATGGCAGGAACCCACCACAAGCAGGTCGGCTTCGCTGCGCTCGGCGAGGTCGTGCAGGCCGCGGCCCACCGAGGACTCATAGACGACCTCGGTGACGGCATGGGCGCTGGCGCCTGCCGCCGCCTGGGCTAGGAGCTGCTCGGAGGCCTCGAGCTCGCGCAACGCCCCGAGCGCGGAGGCCCGCTCCACCGTCGTGCCGCCGCAGACGTGAGCGAGCGTGATGCGTGCATCGCCGGCGGCCAGCTGCTTGGCCAGAGCTACCGCGTCGCGGCCACCCGAGCGCCCATCAACCCCGACGACGACATGATCGAACATTTCTTCTCCTTCCGCGCGGGCCGGTTTATCCGGCCGACCGTACGGTGGCTGCGGCGGGGTTCCATCCGTCGCCGGCCGCGCCGCGCTGCGGAGGGCTACGGAGCGCGCTCCGACGCCCTGCGATGGCGGCGCGGGGCGTTCGGTGGCGCGGCTGGAGTGCGGTGTTGACCGCACTCTTTCCGTGGTGGCCACGGATGGCGGACTAACCGCGGCTGCGTAGCGTGGAGGCACGACCTAGGACTCTCGCGGTTCCCAGAAGAAAGGTAAGAGGAGATGACTGACCAGTTTCCGAGCATGGACGAGCGACTCGACGTTTTGATTGTCGGGGCGGGTGTCGCCGGACTCGAGGCGGCGTTCGCGCTGCGCGAGTTCGCCGGGGACCGGGTCAACCTGACGCTGCTGGCGCCGGGCGACGAGTTTGCATACCGCCCGCTGGCCGTGGCTGAGCCATTCTCTTGCGGCCGCGTCAGGCGCTATTCGCTCGCTGTGCTTGCCGCCGAGGCGGGGGCTGAGCTCGTCCATGACACGCTTGAGGCGGTCGACGCCGTGCGGCAATCGATTCGGACCGGTGGCGGGGCAAGGATCGACTACGACGCGCTGCTCGTCTGTCCGGGGGTCCGGGCTCAGCCCGCGTTTGAGTTCGCTCTGACGGTCGACGACAGCGGAATGGACGAGCTGCTGCACGGCCTGGTGCAGGACGTCGAGGAGGGTTATGTCAAGCGTCTTGCCATCGTCGTCCCGGCGCCGCTGCCGTGGCCGCTGCCCGCCTACGAGCTCGCCCTGATGGTGTCCGAGCGCGTGTGGGATATGCAGGTCAGTACGCACGTGACGCTGCTGACGCCAGAGGAACGACCGCTCGCTGTGTTCGGGCCGCAAGCCAGCCTCGGGGTCTCGCGGCTGCTCGCCGAGCGACACGTGGATGTCGTCACCTCCGCGTATTGCGAGATGCCGACCCCCCGGACGATCCGAATTCATCCCGGCGGCCGGACATTGGAGTTTGACCGCGTCGTCGCACTGCCGTCTCTTCATGGGCCTGGGATCGAGGGCCTGCCGCAGGATGGTGGCGGCTTCATCCCGGTCGACGAGTACGCCAGGGTGAGGGGCGTCGAGCACGTCTGGGCAGCCGGCGACGCGACTGACTTCCCGTCAAGCACGGGGGGGTCGCCGCACAGCTCGCGGACACAGCGGCTCAGTCGATCGCGTCGAGCGCCGGCGCGTGCTCAGCTCCGCCGCCGTTCGACCCCGAGATCGACGGCGTCCTGCTGACCGGGGCCACGCCGAGGCAGATCAGAGGCCACCTGACCGGCCGGCAGCCCGCCAAGTCTGAGCTCGTCAAAATCGCCCGCGATTCTGCTCCGCCGAAGGTCGCCGCCCGATACCTGACGGCGCATCTGGACGACGCCAAGCTGACGGCATCGGCCTGACGGCCGGGGCTCCGGCGCGGCCTGTGGCGGTGGCGCTGCCCGCCGCCGTCGTCGATGCGGGCCGGTGGCGCTACCCGTCGTCGTCGAGCGCATCGAGCCCGAAGCATTGCTCGTGATACCACTCGCGCTCACTCGCGAACAGACCCGGCTCGGCGACCCGAGATGTCCGATGATCGCCGCCCGCATACGGCTCGGTGATCCAGCGCGCCGTTTGCGGGTTGCCCGCTCGGCGATCCGCAGCGGCCACGGATCCGCGTGAGCACCCTTGCACGACAAACTACTTGCGTGACCGACAGCTCGCCCTCCACCGGGTATCCGTCTGACCGCGAAGCCGACATCGTTCTGCACGACGGGTCGACGGTCCACGTGCGCCCGGTCCGCGCGAGCGACCGCGACGCGGTCCACAAATTTCTGCTCGGAATCTCGCGCGAGTCCATCGGCTTCCGTTTCTTCGGCGCCGCAAATCTCGAGTGGGCCACGGACTGGATCATCGACGTCGACTACGCCGACAGCTATGGGCTGCTCGCGCTAAGCGGGTCTCCCGCGAAGATCGTCGCCCACGCGGGGTACGTCGGAATCGACGGCGACCGGGCCGAGGTCGCGTTTCTCGTCGCCGACGCCTGGCACGGCCGGGGGATCGCGACAATCCTGCTGGCGCACCTCGCGGACTACGGGCACCGACAGGGGTTCTCGACATTCGTGGCCGAAGTGCTGGCGGTGAATCACCGCGATGATCGAGGTGTTTCGCGACAGCGGCTTCGAGGTCGAGGTCAGAGCGACGCCGGACGCGATCGAGATCGAGTTCCCGACATCGATGGCGCCGCGCGCGCTCGAGCGCTTCCAGGAGCGCGACAGGATCGCGGCCGTGGCTGCGGTCGGCAGGTGCTGAACGCCGGCGAGCATCGCCGTGATCGGCGCGTCGCGAAGACGCGGCACGCGTTGGCGGCGAGCTCCTGCACAACGTCGTCGCGGCAGGCTTCAAAGGCATCGTCTACGCGGTCAATGAGCATGGCGGTCAGATCGACTCGCTGAACGCCACCGTTCGGTGTCCGAGCTGCCGGAGCCGGTGGATCTGGCGGTGATCGTGGTGCCGGCCGACCGCGTGGTCGCCATGGCGCGGGAATGCGCCGAACGCGGCGTTCGCGCGCTGGTTGTGATCTCGGCCGGCTTCGGAGAGCTTGGTGACGACGGCCGTCGCCGCCAAGCCGCGCTGCTGGCCGCCTGCCGTGATGGGGGAATGCGGCTCGTTGGACCCAACTGCCTCGGGGTGCTCAACACCTCGACGGCCGTCCAGCTGAACGCCACGTTCGCGCCGCATCAGGCCGCCGCCGGCGGGATCGGCTTTCTCTCGCAGAGCGGCGGCCTCGGAATTGCGATCATCGAGGCGGCGTCACGACTCGGCGTGGGACTGTCGTCGTTCGTGTCGGTCGGCAACAAAGCTGACCTGTCGGGCAACGATTTCCTGCAGTACTGGGAGCAGGATCCAGGGACCGAAATTGCGCTCCTGTATCTCGAGTCGTTTGGAAACCCGCGCAAGTTCGCACGCGTCGCGCGGAGGTTCGCGCGCAGCAAGCCACTGGTGGCGGTCAAGAGCGGGCGCTCGCCGGCGGGTGCCCGTGCCACCGCGTCGCACACGGGGGCGCTGCTGTCGGCGTCCGATGTGACGGTCGACGCGCTGTTCCGGCAGGCGGGCGTGATCCGGACGAACACGCTCGCGGAGATGTTCGACGTCGCGTCGCTGCTCGCACAGCAGCCAGTGCCCGAGGGCGACCGGGTGGCGATTGTGACCAATGCCGGTGGGCCGGGCATCGTCTGTGCCGACGCCTGCGCAGCGGCCGGCGTTCAGGTGCCGAAGCCGTCCCCCACGCTGTCGCAAACGCTCGCGTCGAGCTTGCCCGAGACCGCCTCGCTCGCCAACCCAATTGACATGATCGCGACCGCGACGGCCGACGACTACCGGCAGACATTGACCGTGCTCGCCGACTCCGGCGAGTTCGACGCGATCCTGGCGATCTTCGTTCCGCCGCTCGTGACCGCAGCCGCCGATGTCGCAGCCGCGATCAGGGACGTCTCGGCGGCGAATCGGCTGCGCTCGATCGCAGCTGTGTTCATGACCGCGGAGGGGCCGCCGTCGGAGCTCGCCCGGGATGGCACGGCTGTTCCCGGCTATCAGTTCCCCGAAGAGGCGGCGCAGGCAGTCGCGCTAGCAGCTCGCTACGGCCGCTGGCGGTCTCGCCCCGACGGCGAGCCGCTCGCTCCCGAGCCGACGACCGTCGAGCGCGGCGCGGCGATCATCAGCCACGCACTCGCGCAGGGAGGCGGCTGGATGTCGCCCACGGCGGTGTCGGCGCTGCTGAACTGCTACGGAGTGCCCGAGGTCTCGAGCCGGCTCGTGCGCGACTCCGCCGGCGCCGCCGATGCGGCCGCCGAGCTCGGGCTCCCAGTTGCGCTGAAGGGGGTCGCTCGCGGCCTGCTGCACAAGCGCGATGCCGGCGCGGTCGCGGTCGGACTGACGACTGCGGCGCAGGTGCGCGATGCAGCCGAGCAGATCCAGGTGTCGGTGGCCGCCGCCGGGTTCGAGCTCGAGGGCTACGTCGTGCAGGCAATGATCGACGGCGGCATCGAGCTCCTGGTCGGAATGGTCCAGGACCAGAGTTTTGGTCCGGTCGTCGCGTGCGGAGCCGGCGGCACCAACACCGAGTTGCTCAACGATGTCGCCGTGCGGATCCCGCCGGTCACCGATCTCGATGCCGACGAGATGCTTCGCGCGCTGAAGATCTTCCCGGCGCTGACCGGCTTTCGCGGCTCGGCTCCATGCGACGTCACCGCGGTGCAGGACGCGATCCTCAGAATCAGCGCGATGGTCGAGGCACATCCCGAGATCGCCGAGCTCGACTGTAATCCGCTGGTCGCGAGACCCGACGGCGCGGTCGTGGTGGACTCCCGGATTCGCCTGCACTATGCGCCGCCGGCGCCTCCCGTTCCGTCGGTCGGGCGATAGACGGGGCGGCGCCGGTGTCTTACAACCGGCGCCGCTTCCCGATACCGGCCCGCTTCCGGATGCGGTCAGGGCTCGAGCACGACGCGCGCGGCGACGTGTCCGGCCTCGACGTCGGCGATCGCCTGATTGACCTGATCGAGCGGCCGGGTCTCGCTGATCACTCGGGTCAGGCCTGCGCGGTGCAGCTCGAACACCTCTCTCAGATCCTTGCGCGTGCCGACGATCGAGCCGACCAGGGTAATCCCGTTCAAGACGGTCTCGAAGATCGGCAGGTGGACCTCATTATCCGCCGGTAGAGCGACGAACACGAGCGTTCCGCCTCGTCGCAGCGAACCGTAGGCCTGTTCGAACGCGCGCGGGGAGACCGCGAGCGCGATCGCCTGGTCGGCGCCGCCCAGGTCCTGAATCGCCTTGACCGGATCCTGCTCGCCGGCGTTGACAGTGAACTCTGCGCCCAGCTCGCGAGCCAGCTCGAGCTTCTCGTCGAACAGGTCCACGGCGATTACGCGTCCGCCGGCGATCTTTGCGTACTGGATCGCGAGATGGCCGAGGCCACCGACTCCGAACACGGCGACCAGGTCAGACGACCGGGTTCCGGCGACCTTGACCGCCTTGTACGTCGTCACGCCCGCGCAGGCCAGCGGCGCCGCGTCGACCGGATCGATCCCATCGGGCACGACGACCACGTAGCGCGCGTAGGCGGTCGCGAACTCCCCGAAACCGCCGTCGATCGAGTAGCCGGTGTTCTTCTGGCTCTCGCACAGCGTCTCCCAGCCCGACACGCAGTAGTCGCAGGTGCCGCAGGCGTAGCCTAGCCACGGGATCGCGACCCGCTGGCCGAGCTCACCTCGCTGACGGCCGCTCCCAACTCGACCACTCGGCCGACGCCCTCGTGGCCGGGGATGAACGGCGGACTGGGCTTGATCGGCCAGTCGCCATGGGCCGCGTGGATGTCCGTGTGGCAGAGCCCGCAGGCTTCAATCTTAAACCCGGATCTGATCCGGCTCGAGCGCCGGCTGGGGTACCTCCTCGACCGTTAGCGGAGCGTCGAAGCTCGTGGACGACGGCCGCTCGATAGGTGCTTGGGAGACCATCCTTGAGTTGTTGATCTGGGGATGTGACGGTGGCGGACATGAGCTCGCTCCTGGCCGTGGGTTGGTGAGCTAACTGTCTCGCAGGGCAGCATGGCCGGCCATCGGGTCAGACCCGCAGCCGCACGTGGGTGGACCACGGATCCGGGCACCGAAGGGGCGCTCGGCCGCGCGGCCTACGCCGGGACGACCAGCACCGGCCGGTGGGCCTGGTGCACGAGCGCATTCGAGACGCTGCCGAGCAGCCCGTCCTGCACCGCCGTGGGGCGCGGAGACTACGTGGGGCCTTCGATCCAGCCATCCGGTGCGCAGGCGGGTGGCGCTGTGGCAAACGACTTACCGGGGGCGCTCACCGACTGAGCGCGTTCTCCACCTGCCGGGCGATCTCGAGGTCCTCGCGCGCACGGACCACCAGCGCTTTCACCGTTGCGCCCGGGGCCGTGATCTCGGTGTCGGCCCTGACCGCGGCGTTGATGCGCTGATCGATCTCGACCCCGAGGAAGCGCAGGTCCTCGGCGGCGCGGGCGCGGATCGCCGGCGCGTGCTCACCGACGCCGCCGGTGAACACCAGCACGTCGAGACCGCCGAGCGCGGCGGCCATCGCCGCGATCCCGCCGCGCAGGCGGTGCATGTAGACGTCGAGCGCGAGCTGGGCGTCGCGATCGCCGCCGCGGCGCGCGGCGAGCACCTCGCGCATGTCGGCGCTGCCGGCGAGCCCGAGCAGTCCCGACTCGTGCTCGAGCGCGTCGGCCATCTCGCGCTCGGAGATCGCCATCGCGCTCCAGCAGCCACAGCAGCAGGCCGGGGTCGACGCTCCCGAGCGAGTCGCCATCACGAGACCGTCGAGCGGCGTGAAACCCATCGTCGTGTCGACCGAGCGTCCGCCGGCGATCGCGCACAGCGACGCGCCGGCGCCGAGGTGGCAGCTGACGATCCGCAGCCCGCCGGCGGCGCGCCGAGCAGCTCGGGCGCCCGGCGCGCGACCCAGGCGTGCGAGAGGCCGTGGAAGCCGAAGCGCCGGAGCCCCCAGCGCTCGCGCCACCGCGCCGGCAGCGCGTAGGTGGAGGCGGCCGGCGGGAGGGTCGCGTGAAAGGCGGTGTCGAAGCAGGCGACCGCCGGGAAGCTCGGGCAGCGCCGCTGAGACCGCGTCCAGCGCCGCGAGCGACTTGGGCTGGTGCAGCGGCGCCAGGTCGGCCAGCTCCCGCAGCGCCCGCCACGACCTGCGCGTCGATCCGACGGCGTCGCGGAACCGCTTGCCCCCGTGGACGATCCGGTGGCCGACGGCGTCGGCGTCGGCCGAGCCCGTCGTCGAGCGCCGCGCGCAGTGCCGTCCGCGGTCGACCGTCGCGCCGGCGGCGCGGCAAGCTCGCGCTCGGCGAGCGTCTCGTCGCCGTCGCCGAGCAGCGCTCAGCTTGAGGCTGCTCGAGCCGGCGTTGACGACCAGGACGCGCACGCTCGGACGTCTCAGCGCGCTGGCCGGCCGTAGGCCAGGTCCAGTCGCGGACGTCCGGCGGGTCGTCTCCGACCTCGCGCGTGTAGGCGCGGTGGCGCAGCCGCTCGTCGACCATCTCCTGGCGCAGGTGCGCGGCGCGCTCGCCGAGGCCGGGGACGCGGTCGATCACGTCGATCACCAGATGGAAGCGGTCCAGGTCGTTGAGCATCACCATGTCGAACGGCGTCGTCGTCGTGCCCTCCTCCTTGTAGCCGCGCACGTGGATGTTGTGGTGGTTGTCGCGGCGGTAGGTGAGCCGGTGGATCAGCCACGGGTAGCCGTGGTAGGCGAAGATCACCGGCCGGTCGGTGGTGAACAGCGCATCGAACTCGGGGTCGGACAGGCCGTGCGGATGCTCGCTGTCGGGCTCCAGGCGCATCAGGTCGACGACGTTGACCACCCGCACGCGCAGTCCGGGAGGTGCTCGCGGAGGATCGCGGCCGCGGCGACGCGTCTCGAGCGTCGGGATGTCGCCGGCGCAGGCCAGCACGACGTCGGGCTCGCCGCCCGTCGTCGTTCGATGGCCCAGTCCCAGATCCCGAGCCCGCGGGTGCAGTGCGCGATCGCCTCGTCGATCGTCAGGTAGTCGAGCGCGGGCTGCTTGCCGGCGACGATCACGTTGACGTAGTCGCGGCTGCGCAGGCAGTGATCGGCGACCGACAGCAGGCAGTTGGCGTCCGGCGGCAGGTAGACGCGGACGATCTCCGCCTTCTTGTTGACGACGTGGTCGATGAAGCCGGGATCCTGGTGGGAGAAGCCGTTGTGGTCCTGGCGCCAGACGTGCGAGGAGAGCAGATAGTTCAGCGACGCGATCGGCCGCCGCCACGGGATCTCGCGGGTGACCTTCAGCCACTTGGCGTGCTGGTTGAACATCGAGTCGATGATGTGGATGAACGCCTCGTAGCAGTTGAACAGGCCGTGGCGGCCGGTCAGCAGGTAGCCCTCCAGCCAGCCCTGGCAGAGGTGCTCGCTGAGGACCTCCATCACGCGGCCGTCGGGCGCGAGGTGGTCGTCGGTCGTCGAGTCGCTCGGCCTCCCAGGCGCGGTCGGTCGCCTCGAACACCGCCGCCAGGCGGTTGGATGCCGTCTCGTCCGGGCCCATGAGCCGGAAGTTCGGTCCGGGTTGGCCGCATCACGTCGCGCAGCAAGCTCGCCGAGGACGCGCGTCGCCTCGCTCGTCGTGCGTCGCCGGGCGCGGCCACCTCGACGGCGTAGTCGCGGAAGTCGGGGAGCTCGAGATCGCGCAGCAGCAGGCCGCCGTTGGCGTGCGGGTTGGCGCTCATGCGCCGCTCGCCGCGCGGGCGCCAGCGCGGCGAGCTCCGGCGCGCAGCGGCGCCGTGCCTCGTCGAACAGCTCCTCGGGCCGGTAGGAGCGCATCCACTCCTCGAGCTGCGGCGAGGTGCTCGGGGTTGGTCGCGCACCTCGGCGAGCGGCACCTGGTGCGAGCGGAACGATGCCCTCGGCCGGCAGCCCGTCGACGATCTTCGGCCCGGTCCAGCCCTTCGGGGTGCGCAGCACGATCATCGGCCACCGCGGCCGGCCGATGCCGTCGCCGTGCCCGCGCGCGACGCTGGATCGCGGCGATCTCGTCGAGCGACCTCGTCGAGCGTGGCCGCCATCAGCTGGTGCATCGTCGCCGGGTCTGAGCCCTCGACGAACCGCGGCGCGTATCCGTAGCCCTCCAGCAGCGCGCGCAGCTCGTCTCGGGGATCCGCGCCAGCACGGTCGGGTTGGCGATCTTGTAGCCGTTGAGGTGCAGGATCGGCAGCACCGCGCCGTCGCGGGCGGGGTTGAGGAACTTGTTCGAGTGCCAGCTCGCCGCCAGCGGGCCGGTCTCGGCCTCGCCGTCGCCGATGACGCAGCAGCGACCAGCAGGTCCGGGTTGTCGAACGCCGCGCCGTACGCGTGGACCAGCGAGTAGCCGAGCTCGCCGCCCTCGTGGATCGAGCCCGGCGTCTCGGGCGCGACATGGCTGGGGATCCCGCCCGGGAACGAGAACTGGCGAAACAGGCGCCGGAGGCCCTCGCTCGTCGCGGCCGATGTGCGGGTAGACCTCGCTGTAGGTGCCCTCCAGGTAGGCGTTGGCGACCAGGCCCGGGCCGCCGTGCCCGGGCCCGGTGACGTAGATCGCGTTCAGGTCGCGCGGCCGGATCAGCGCGGTTCAGGTGCGCGTAGATGAAGTTCAGCCCGGGCGTCGTGCCCCAATGGCCGAGCAGCCGCGGCTTGACGTGCTCGGGCGCGAGCGGCTCGCTCAGCAGCGGGTTGTCGAGCAGATAGATCTGGCCGACCGACAGGTAGTTGGCCGCGCGCCAGTAGGCGTCGATCAGCTCCAGCTGATCGATGGTCGCGTCCATGACGACAGCCTAGCCGTGGCGAGCGAGCGGACGTGCGAACGACGGGTGAACTACGGACGCAGGTTCGGCGCGCCCCCGATTGCCGGCCGCCAGCGCAGGCGTACGTTGATTACTTCAGCGAACGAAATGAGGTTGTGATGTCCGTACGTGTGGCGATCAACGGTTTGGGCCGGACCGGCCGCAGCTTTCTGCGCTCCGCTTATGCACAGGAGGCCGATATCGAGCTGGTCGCGGTCAATGATCTCGCCGACGTCGGCACGATCGCGTATCTGTTGAAGTACGACTCGGTCGCCGGCCGGTTCCCCGGGCGCGTCGAGGTGCGTGACGGAGTCATTGCGATCGACGACCACGAGATCCGCTGCACCGCGGAAGCCGACCCGTCCAACCTGCCTTGGGGGGAGCTCGGAGTTGATGTCGTGATCGAGTCGACCGGGCATTTCCGGACCCGGGCCGCGGCGGCCCGTCATCTCGATGCCGGCGCCCGCAAGGTGATCATCTCGGCTCCGACGAAGGGCGACGAGCCGCCGGATGCGACGGTCGTGCTGGGCGTCAACTTCGATCAGGTCTATGACCCGGCCGAGCACCACATCATCTCCAACGCCTCGTGCACGACCAACTGTCTGGCGCCGGTCGCCAAGGTGCTGCATGAGGCGTTCGGCATCCGGCATGGGCTGATGACCACGGTCCACGCGTACACGGGCGATCAGATGCTGCTCGACGGCCCGCACAAGGATCTGCGCCGGGCGCGCTCCGCGGCGATCAACATCGTCCCGACCTCGACCGGCGCCGCGAAGGCGCTGGGACTGGTGATCCCAGAACTGGCGGGACGCATGCACGGGTACGCGGTCCGAGTACCGACGCCGACCGGGTCGCTCGTCGACCTGACCGTCGAGACCGAGCAGCCGACCAGCAAGCAGGCCGTCAACAAGGCGTTCGAGCGCCTCGCCGACCGTGGCGCGCTGGAGGGGATCCTCGCCTACACGGAGGACCCGATCGTCTCGACCGACATCATCGGCTCGACCTACTCATCGATCTTCGATGCATCGCTGACAGCCGTGATCGATCAGACCCAGGTGAAGGTTGTGTCGTGGTACGACAACGAGTGGGGCTATTCGAGTCGGCTCGTCGACCTCGCGCAGCGGGTGATGGTCCCGGTCGCGCAGGTCGCGTAGGTCTGGCGCGATGGCGATTCCAGTTGGCCCAGAGTTCCCGGCGGTGGCGAACGTCTGCCTGGTCGTGATGGACGGGTGGGGCATCGCGCCGCCAGGGCCCGGCAACGCGATCGCGCTCGCAAACAAGCCGGTGTTCGACGAGCTCTGGGCCACTTACCCGCACGCTGAGCTTGGCGCGAGCGGCCGCGACGTGGGTCTCCCGGACGGCCAGATGGGTAACTCCGAGGTTGGGCACCTGACGCTTGGTGCGGGCGCTGCGGTACCGCAGACGCTGACGCTGATCAATGATGCGGTCGCGGCCGGCGATCTGGTTCGCAACCCGGTTGTCTGTGACGCGCTGGCAGCCAGCGAGCGCGTACACCTGATCGGGATGGTGTCCGATGGCGGAGTTCACTCCTCGTTCGGGCATCTGCGCGCGCTGATCGAGCTCGCTGCCTGCATGCAGGTCCCCGATCTGGTCTTGCACTGCTTTACGGACGGGCGCGACACATCGCCGACCGTGGGCGTCCGGTTCATCGAAGCGCTGCATGATTGCTGCCAAACCGCCGGCAGCGGCCGGATCGCGAGCATCATCGGCCGCTTTTACGGGATGGACCGCGACCGGCGCTGGGAGCGTACGCAGTCGGCCTACGACCTGATCGTGCACGGCCGCGGCCAGCACCAGGCCGCCGACGGGCCGAGCGCGATGCACGATGCGTACGCCCGCGGTGAGACCGACGAGTTCATAACTGCGACGCGGGTCGGTGCCGAAGGCCGCGTCCATCCGCGCGACAGCGTCCTGTGCTTCAACTTCCGCCCGGACCGGATGCGCCAGATCGTCCGCGCGCTGGCCGAGCCCGGCTTCGGCTCTGGCAGCGAGCAGCTGCCGGGTTGGGAGGGGCGCGGGGAGGCGGCCCCCGTCCGGCGGCTGGCAACGATGACGGAGTATCAGCATGACTGGAGCTATCCGGTCGCGTTTGTCAGCGCCCGCCCGGCGACCACCCTGGCGGCGGTACTGGCGGCTGCATCGGCACGCCAGCTGCACGTCGCCGAAACCGAGAAATATGCGCATGTGACCTACTTCTTCAACGGCGGCGAGGAGCGGCCGTTCGAGTCAGAGCACCGCGTGCTGGTGCCCTCTCAACGCGACGTTGCCACCTATGACCTCAAGCCGCAGATGAGCGCCCGCGAGATCACGGCGTCGTTCGCGGACGCGTTCGGCGAACTCGAGCCACGGTTCTCGGTGATCAACTTCGCCAACGCCGACATGGTCGGCCACACCGGCGTGATCGCGGCGACGGTCACCGCCGTGGAGACCATCGACGAATGCCTCGGACGCGTGATCGCGCTCGTGCACGAGGCGGGTGGCGCGTGCGTGATCACCGCTGACCACGGCAACGCCGAGCGGATGCTCGAACCCGACGGCGCGCCGAGCACAGCGCACTCGTGCAATCCCGTGCCACTGATCATCACCGCTGGCGATGTGAGCCTCGAACCGCGCGGGACGCTGGCGGACGTGGCGCCCACGGTTCTGGCCCTGCTCGGGATCGACCAACCCACGGCGATGAGCGGCCGCTCGTTGCTCGCAGCCCCACGACGTACGCTGGCGCGCTCAGCTTGAGCCGCGGGAATCCGACGGCGGCGGGCGTCCCAGCGAGCCGCGGGCGTCGGCGAGCGGGGGGCGGCGGGAGACCGGCGAGCCGTCGTAGCCGACGACCATCGTCGGTCCGCGGCGACCCGGCATCAGATCAGCTCCGGTTGCATCTCGATCGCGCCACACGGACACTCCTGAGCGCACAGGCCGCAGCCCTTGCAGAAGTAGAGATCGATCTCGTACGCGTAGGAGCCGCCGCCTTCAAGCTTGATCACCGCATTGTCGGGACACACGCCGTAGCAGTTGTCACACGCGAGGCAGGTACCGCAGGACATGCACCTGCGCGCCTCGAACAGGGCGTTGCCGGCATCGAGACCGCCGACGACCTCGTCGAAGGTCGAGGCTCGGCGGGCCGCTTCGAGCTCCGGCCGCACCGTCTTGGGAGCGTCCGCGTAATACCAGGTGTTGAGGTCCTCGAAGCTCGCCATCGGCAGCTCGGCCGGTTGCGCGTAAGCACTTCCGCGTAGCCAGGCATCGATGTTGCGGGCCGCCAGCTTGCCGTGTCCGATCGCGACCGTCGCGGTCCGGTCCGACGGCACCATGTCGCCGCCGGCGAAGACCCCCTGATGGCCGGTCATCATGTCCGGCCCGACCTCGACGACGCCATCGCGCTCGCTGATTCCGGGCACGCCCGACAGCAGCGACAGGTCGGTGTCCTGGCCGAGCGCGAGGATCAGCGAGTCCGCCTCGAGCTCCTCGAACTCCCCCGTCGGTTGTGGGAAGCCGGTTTCGTCGAGCTCCATCCGTTCGACCATCAACTTGCCCTCGTCAGCCCGCTTGACGGTTGTCAGCCACTTGGTCAGGACTCCCTCGGCGAGCGCCTCCTCGAGCTCTGACTCGTGCGCCGGCATCCGCTCACGAGTGCGCCGGTAGACGATGATCGCCTCCTCGGCACCGAGCCGCTTGGCCGTCCGGGCGGCATCGATCGCGGTGTCGCCGCCGCCGTAGACGACCACCCGGCGGCCGAGCCGCGGTGGCTGCTCGCCCTCCATGCTGTGCAGCAACGACACGGCGTCGAGCATCTGTGCCGCGCTGCCGGCCGGGATGTAGGTTCGCCTGCCGAGCTGCGCCCCGACCGCGAGAAATACGGCGTCGAACGACCCTTTACGCATCGCAGCCGCGACGTCGGTGACGGTGGAGTCGCATTCGAGCCTGACGCCGAGGCCGAGAATCCGATCGATCTCGGCGTCGAGTACATCACGAGGCAAACGGTAGGCCGGGATCCCGTAGCGCATCATGCCGCCGGCGCGCGAGAACGAATCTCGGAGCGTGACCTGATGACCGAGCAGCGCCAGGTGGTAGGCCGCCGACAGGCCCGACGGACCGGAGCCGACGACCAGCACCCGCTTGCCTGAGGCCGCCGCCGGGGCTGGCGGCGCCCAGCCCTGCCGGATCGCCTCGTCGCCGAGAAACCGCTCGACCGAGTTGATCCCAACCGTCTCGTCGAGCTGGGACCGGTTGCAGGCGGTCTCGCAGGGGTGGTAACAGATGCGTCCCATCACCGCCGGCAGCGGGTTCTGTTCCACGATCTTGCGCCAGGCGGCCTCGTAATCGCCCTCCTCGGCGTGATAGAGCCACGCTTGGACGTCCTCGCCCGAAGGGCACGCGTGACCGCATGGAGCCTGGCGGTGGACGTAGATCGGCCGCTCGGTGCGCCACGAGCCGGTCTGGTTGGCGCGGCTGGAGCCGACGTCGAGCGTGATCGCAAACGGCTTCTCGCTCATCGCAGTCCGAACCTTTCGATGTTGCGGTTGGCGCGCGCCTGCAGGCGTGCGATCACGTCATCGCGACGTGTCGGGGTGAACAGGTGCTTGTAGCGCCCCTGTGGCTCGAGATAGTCCTCGACCGGAACGCGGCGCCGGATCTTGGTCACGCTGGTCACGTCGCCGTGCGCGCCCTCGAACACCGGGAACAGGCCGCTCTCGACGGCCAGCCTGGCGATCCGGATCGAATCGCTCGACGGAATGCTCCAGCCCAGCGGGCAGGTGACGAGCACGTGCAGGTAGCGCGGCCCGCGGATCGCCATCGCCGTGTGCACCTTGCTCTCGAGGTCGTGCAGGTCGGCGATCGTCGCGGTCGCGACATACGGGATCTCGTGCGCGAGCGCGATCAGCGCCGCGTTCTTGCCCTGGCCCCACGGAGCGCCCGGAGCGGGCCCGACCGCCTGCGTGGTCGACGTGCGTGCCGCGGGCGGCGTGGCCGCCGAGCGCTGCACACCGGTGTTCATGTAGCCCTGGTTGTCGTAACAGATGTAGAGCACGTCGTCGCCGCGCTCGAACATGCCCGACAGACATGCGAACCCGATGTCGACCGTTCCTCCGTCTCCGCCCTGGCCGACGACCCGCGTGTGTTCATTGCCCTTCGCCTTCAGCGCGGCGGCGATCCCGGTCGCGACGGCGGGGGCGTTACCGAACAGCGAGTGGATCCACGGCAGCTGCCACGAACTCTCGGGGTAAGGGGTCGTGAACACCTCGAGGCAGCCGGTCGCGTTGGCCGCGATCACGTCGCCATCGGCTGCGCGGAGTGCGGCATCGAGCGCGTAGCGGGCGCCGAGCGCCTCGCCGCATCCCTGGCACGCCCGGTGACCGCACGTGATCGCGTTTGAGCGTGAGCGATCGGACTGGTCGCTGCGCAGCTCCAGTGGCACGAGCCGATTGCCGACGGCGAAACTTCCCGTTTGGTAGTACTTGAGCGGCTCCATCGTTCTACACGGGGCCGGCGGCGACGACGCCGAGGTCGCGGAGCATGTTTTCGGCGTGCGGGCCCGAGCGCGAAGCCTGCAGCATCCGCTGTAGCTCGCGCTGCACCAGGGGCCGATCGAGGTCGACGAACGTCACGCCCTCGAGGCGGTCCGCGAGTGCGTCGTCGATCAGTCTGTGGAGAGACGCCTTGGTGATCGGCCGGCCGCCCAGCCCGGCGATCGCCGTGTGGACCGAGGCGCCGCCGGACGCGACCGCGGTGCTGACGTTCTGCGAGACAATGCCGCCGATCCCGATCGACAATGCCTTCTCCAGCACGATGATCCGCCTGGCGTGTGCCAGCGCGTCGCGCACTTCATCGGCCGGCCACGGCCGGAACGCCTTGATGCCGAGACAGCCGATCTTGCTGCCCCGGCCGCGCAGCTCGTCGACGACGTCCTCGATCGTGCCTAGCACCGAGCCGAGCGCGACGACGATCGTCTCAGCATCGTGAGTGCGGTAGCGGTGCAGCAGTCCGCCTGACGCGCGCCCGAACCGCTGTTCGAACGCCGCGGCGATCTCGGGGATCGCGTCCAGGGCTTGCATCTGCTTGTAGTGCGCGAGATACCTGACCTCGGTGAACGCCTCGGGCCCGACCATCGCTCCGATGGTCACGGGATTGGCCGGATCGAGCAGCTGCCGCGGCTCGTACGGGGGCAGGAAGGCGTCGATTTGACCTTGCTCCGGGAGCTCGATGCGCTCGTAGGCGTGAGTGAGGATGAAGCCGTCCATGCACACCATGACCGGCAGCGACAGCTGCTCGGCGAGCCGGAACGCCTGCACGTGGACGTCCACGGCCTCTTGGTTGGATTCCACGTAGAGCTGGATCCAACCCGAGTCGCGCTGGGACATCGAGTCGCTGTGGTCATTCCAGATGTTGATCGGCGCGCCGATCGCACGGTTGGCGATCGTCATCACGATCGGCAGACCGAGTCCAGCGGCGTTGTAGAGCGCCTCGGTCATGTACAGCAGGCCCTGGCTGGCGGTCGCCGTGTAGGTACGCGCGCCGGCCGCCGAGGCACCAATCGAGACCGACATTGCGGCGAACTCCGATTCGACGTTGATGAACTCGCACGGCGACAGCTCGCCCGCTTTGACAAGCGCCGACAGTCGTTCGACGATGTGGGTCTGGGGCGAGATCGGATAGGCGCCGATCACCTCCGGGCGGCAGCGCGCGACGGTTTCGGCGACCGCCTGGGAACCCTCGATCTGGACGAGTGCATCAGTCATGACTCGCCTCGAACGAGTTCGCCACGGGGTGTCGGCGCACGCTCCGCAAGTGCGTCGTATGCGTCCTGTGCGGCGTTCGCGTTCGCCTCCCCGACCGTCCCGCCGAAGCGCTCCCGGATCGCCAGCAGTACCGACTGCAGCGAAACCACGCCGGTCAGCGCGGCGAACCCGCCAAGCAACGCCGCATTCGGTAGCGGCCGGCCGAGGTGTCGGCGAGCCATCTCCGTGGCGCCGACCGCAGAGATCCGTCGCGAGTCAGGATCCAGCCCGAGCGCGCGCAGGTCCCTGGAGGTGTTGATCAGCACCCATGCGTCCGGCTTGGCCCCACCGAACACGTCGACCTGGTGCAGCAGCGTCGGGTCGATCACGATCAGCGCATCGGGCTCGCTGACCGGCTCGCGGGACCTGATCGGACGATCGTCGATCCGGCAGAACGAGGTCACGGGCGCGCCGGTTCGCTCGGATCCGAAGCTCGGGAACGCCTGCGCATGGCGCCCCTGATCGAACGCCGCGACCGACAGCAGCTCGGCTGCTGTGACGACTCCCTGACCGCCTCGGCCATGGATCCGGATCTCGAACATTGCAGGCGAACATACGGCTGGCCCCCGATCTCGCCAGCCGTGGCAACTACGGCTTCGCCTGCGGACCGCACCTGATGCCCCGCTCGTCACCACGGCGCGGTAGCTTGTCGTCCCCGTCGAGGATTCGGGTGATTCATCCGCACGAACGAGAGTCGTGCTCGCCGACGATCACCCCGATCGTGCGCAGCGCGTTGCGAGCGTTGCTCGAGTCCGACGGCGAGTTCGAGGTAGTCGCCGAGGCCGGCGACGTCGACGAGGCTGTGCGAAAGGTGCTCGCCTACAAACCCGACGTGATCGTGCTCGACCTGAGCATGCCCGGGGGCCCGAGCCTGGCCGCGATCCCGAGGATGCTCGAGGCCTCGCAGGGCACTGCGATCGTCGTCCTGACGATGGAAAACGAGCCTCGGTTTGCGCGCGAGGCATTCCGTGCCGGGCGCTCGGATTCGTGCTCAAGGAGGCGGCAGATGCGGAGCTCGTCGCCGCGGTGAACGCGGCCGTCGGCGGATTGCGGTATCTGAACCCACAACTCGGGGGGCTGCTGGCGATGACTCCGATGCTCCAGCCGGGCCGCCTGATGGCCTGACCGATCGTGAGGCCGATGTGCTCAGGCTGGTCGCGCTGGGGCACACGAACGCCGAGATCTCGAACAGCTGTATCTGAGCGTCCGCACGGTCGAATCTCATCGTGCTCACATCCAGCAAAAGATCGGCCGCACGACTCGCGCGGAGTTGGTCGCGTACGCGCGGGAGCACCACCTGCTCGACGTTGACCATTGATCGCCCCCGCGTTTCGGAGCAACGGTCAGCCGCTTGCGCGCTATCGTCGGCGTTACGCGGTCGACATCTTCCACCGGGGATAGTCGATGGACCAACCTACGCAGGCAGTCCTGAAGCTCGCGCGGAGCGTTCTAGAACGCCTCGAGGTAGAGGCGGTGCTCGAGCGACTGCTCGACTCGGCACGCGAGCTGACCGGCGCGCGTTACGCCGCGCTCGGAGTCCTCAATCAGTCGGGCACCGGCTTGTCGCGCTTTTTGACGGTCGGCATCGACGAGTCGACGCGGCGGCTGATCGGCCCGCTGCCGAGCGGCCGCGGGGTGCTGGGCGAGCTGATTCGTGATCCCAAGCCGCTGCGGCTTAGCGACGTCGGCAGTCATCCCTACTCGTACGGCTTCCCGGTCGGCCATCCGCCGATGCGCACGTCTCGTTACGCGTCGCGGCGGCGGCGGCGGCGGCGTAGCGTGGCGGCGGGCTGGTGGCGGCGGCGAGCGTGGCGGCGTCCTGGCGGCGTTGGTGGCGGCGTGGCCGCGCTGGTGGCGGCGGCGGCGAGTGGCGCGCTGGTGGCGGCGTAGCGTGGCGGCGGCGTGGTGGCGGCGGCGTCGTAGGTGGCGGCGTGGTTGGTGGCGCGTCGTTGGCCTGGCGGCGTTGGCGGCGGCGGCGGCGTGGCGGCGGCGTTCCTGGTCGCTGGTCACATAGGTTGGTGGCGTGGTGACGTTAG
>CAVPFS010000035.1:0-146276 GCA_963703825.1 uncultured Solirubrobacterales bacterium
AAGCTATGATACAGACATTCCGAGCCTTTCTCGAATTTTGCTACATTGCGAGGCGCAACGTGATTACTGAAGATTCTCTCCGTGAGCTCAGGGATGCTCTCACCCGCTTTCATCAGTCTCGCGAAATTTTCGAGACTGTTGGAGTTCGGACAGATGGATTCTCGCTTCCTCGCCAACATTCTCTCTCGCATTATTATCAACTCATATGCATGTTTGGTGCTCCGAACGGCCTCTGCTCTTCAATCACCGAGTCGAGGCACATTAAGGCTGTCAAGCAGCCATGGCGTCGGTCCAATCGGTACAACGCTATTGGCCAAATGTTGCTAACAAACCAACGGCTCGATAAGCTTGCCGCTGCTCGCACATATTTTTTAAGCTGTGGAATGCTTGATGGAATGTGTTTGCATGAGGTCGCAGGCAGATTTGGCGGTACATGATCTATCTTCATGTGGCGAGAAAACCGCTGATGTCAGCAATCCATTAGCAGATCGCGCTGCTGGCAGAAGCGCAGATGCGCGTCAAGCTGAAAATTCTGGCCCTGACCAGCTCGATGACGCTGGTATTCGAGTCCAGAAAGGTGCCAATGATGACGGAGTAATTGACGGGCCAACAGTCCTCGCTTCCGTTCACTTGGCAAAAGCCATCTGTGAGTCTTTGTATTCTTCTCGCACAGTAGCCCATCTTATGGCAAGCCAAACAGCAAAGAAATGGAGAATCGCCGAATCTGACTGCTCAACTTGCACTGCCTACTTTCCATGCCCTCATCCGTCGGTTCCTGTACGACCAGCAGCATCTCGACAGTGACATTTCCTCATCCGACGTCCCACTCACATCATGTCCTCGATTTGACTCGTGCCCGCCTGATAATCGTCGGCTTACGCGTCCTCAGTCGGTGAAAGCTAGGGGTGCGAATACGGTGAAAAATGAATGGGACAGACAGTAAAATTATAAAATCTCGTCTTGTCATGACTGACACGCTAAAAATGGCCCTAACCTTATAGAGTTAAACTTCCAGCATGTTATGCGCTGAAATATCGAGTGGTCTAGAATCTGGAAGCGGGGTCGGCCCGCGCACGGTCCAATTTGATTTGCGTCGAGGTCCCGATGAGCTGTGCATCACATTTCCTGACAGCAGCCTTGTCGTAATTGGAACGCCAGAAAGCTTCTGCATTCTCAGCGGCCGGGGAGGTAGCTCCGGCTCTTCACGTCAGGGTCCTTTGCACCATAGAACACTTTTCTCCGCCCACAACAAGGGTCTCCGCATTGACACCCTTGCAGTAGATCAGAGGACTCAGGCGTCTGTGATTCGGCCAAAGACCAGATGGTTGCACGAGGTACATCATTCGAAACTACTAGTAGGACTATGCTCCTTTTCAGCAATGGCTCGACGCCTGGACTGCGACCGCCGAGGTCCATCTCGAATTGGCCGAGCGAGCGCTCGACCAGGGGCACCTGCACAGCGCCGGGGAGGCCTATCTGCGAGCGGCGGTCAGCTACCACTTCTCGAAGTTCGTCTGGGTGCTCGACCGCGATCGCAACCGTCGCCAACACCGAGGCCGCGATCCGCGCGCTGTACGCCGCCCACGGACTGCTGGACCCCAGCGCCGAGCGAATCACGGCGCCGCTTCACGGAGCGAGGGTGGCCGCCAACCTGCGCCTGCCGCGATCGGCCGGGCGGGCGCCGCTGGTGGTCCTGATCCCGGGCCTGGACTCGACCAAGGAGGAGTTCTTCGCCTGGGAGTCGGTCTTCCTGGCGCGTGGGATGGCGACGCTGTCGCTCGACGGTCCAGGTCAGGGCGAGACCGGCTTCGAGCTCGACATCCGGCCCGACTACGAAGTCGCGGTGCGCGCGATCCTCGATGCGGTCGCGGGTCGCGCCGAGCTCGACCACGACCGGATCGGCGCCGCCGGAGTCAGCCTGGGCGGTCACTACGTCGTGCGTGCGGCGGCGTTCGAGCCGCGCCTGAAGGCGATCGCCTCGATCAGCGGCCCGTACGACTTCGCCGCCGGATGGGACTCGATGCCGTCGCTGACACGCGCGGCGGTCGCGCACCACACGGGCGCTCGCGACGAGGCGCAGGCGCGCGAGCGCGCGCACGAGCTCGACCTCGCCGGGGTCGCCGATCGCGTCAGCCAGCCGTGTCTGGTCGTCACCGGCGCGCGCGACCGGGTGATCTCCTGGGAACAGACCAAGCGGATCGCCGACGACGTCCCGGAGGCCGAGTGGTTCCTGTACGAGGACGGGACGCATGTCTGCAACAACATCCCATTCAAGTACCGCCCGCTGGTCGCGGACTGGATGCGCGAGCACCTGGGCGTGATCGGCGATCCTGTCAGGCGGCGCGAGGACGCTCGCTTCCTGCTCGGGCAGGCGCGGTATGTGGATGACATCGAGCTCGAAGGTGCCGCGCAGGTCGCGTTCGTCCGCAGCCCGCACGCCCACGCCTCGATCACTCAGATCCGCACCCCGGACCGCGCCGACGGGCTGATCGCCGTCATCACCGCGGCCGATCTCGACGGCGTCGTGCGGCCGTTTGCGCTGCCGACGGTCGATGGCGGCGTGGTCGCCGAGCAGCCGCACCCCGTTCTCGCCCGCGACGAGGTCCGTTACGTGGGTCAGCCGGTCGCGGCGGTGCTGGCGTCGACGCGGGCGCTGGCCGAGGACGCGGCCGAGCTCGTGAAGGTCACCTACCAACCGCGCGACGCGGTCGTCAGCCCTGGCGACTCCACGGTCGAGCTGCTGAGATGGACCCGTCGGGGAGGTGACGTCGAGGATGCGTTTCAGACCGCCGCCCGCGTCGTGCACGGGAGCTACGGACTCCCGCGCCTGGCGGCGGCGCCGATCGAAACGCGCGGAGCGATCGCGCTGTACGACCCCGGTGGCGACCTGCTGACGGTCGTCTGCTCGGCCCAGGATCCGCACCGGCCGCGCGCTCAGCTCGCCCACATCCTCGGGCGTCCGGTTGACAGCGTGCGCGTGATCGTCCCCGACGTCGGCGGCGCGTTCGGCAGCAAGGGCGTGATCGCCTGCGAGATCGCGGCGGTAGCGGCGGCCGCGATCACGGTCGGGGTGCCGGTCAAATGGACCGAGGACCGGACCGAGAACCTGCTCGCCACCTACCAGGGGCGCGGCATCAGCGGCGAGATCGAGCTGGCGCTGAGTCCCGGCGGCCGGATGCTCGGGCTGCGCGCGCGGCTGCTCGCGGACCTCGGCGCGTACCTGCTGCCGACGACGACGATCCCGCCGCTGACGGCGGCGATGCTGATCACCGGCTGTTACGAGATCGAGGCGGCCGAGGTACGCGTGCTCGGCGTTCAGACCAACAAGGTGCCGACCGGGCCATACCGGGGCGCCGGCCGGCCCGACGCCGCCTACCTGCTCGAGCGCACGGTCGACCGCGCGGCCCGCGAGCTCGGGATCGACCGCGTCGAGCTCCGGCGTCGCAACCTGATCAGGCGCTTTCCGCACCGCACGGCGCTCGGGTTCGAGTACGACTCCGGCGACTTCGAGCGCTGCCTGGAGCTGGCCGCCGAGCTCAGCGATTCGGCCGACGATGACGTTTCGGGCGACGATGATGTTTCGAACGATGGTGCCGGTACCGGGATCGCGCTGTACGTCGAGCGCGCCGGCGGTCAGTGGGAGAGCGCGACGGTGGCACTGAGTGCCGGTGGCCGCTTCGAGATCGCCACCAGCGCCTGCGCGCACGGCCAGGGCCACGAGACGACGTTCGCCCAGATCGCCGCTGAGCGCCTCGGCGTGGCATCCGAGCAGATCGCGATCAGCTACGGCGACAGCGCCGAGGTCCCGCCCGGCGTCGGCACCTTCGGCAGCCGTTCCGTGGCGATGGCAGGCTCGGCGATCGTGGCCGCGATCGACGAGCTGATCGAGCTCGCGATGCCGGTCGCGTCGCGCCTGCTAGGGGCCAGCGCCGCGTTTGAAGCCGGCCGGTTCAGCGGCGGCGGCCGCGAGGTCTCCTTGGCCGAGCTGGGGCCGCTGCGATCGCAGGCGCGCTTTGAGTCGCCGCTCGTGTTCTCTTCCGGGGCGCACGCTGCGACGGTGAAGATCAATCGCGAGACCGGCGAGCTGCGGGTGCTGCGGGTCGTCGCGGTCGACGACTCCGGAACGGTGATCAACCCGCTGCTCGTCCACGGCCAGGTCGTCGGCGGCGTCGCCCAGGCGCTCGGCGAGTGCCTGGTCGAGGAAGTGGTCTACGACCAGCGGGGCGAGAACCGCAGCAGCTCGCTGGCCGAGTACAGCCTGCCGACGGCGGCCGAGATGCCGACGATCGTGACCGGCGAGGTCTCGAGCCCGACGCCGCTGAACCCGCTCGGCGCCAAGGGCGCGGGCGAGGGCGGGACCGTCGGGGCGCTGCCCGCGATCGCCAACGCGGTCACCGCTGCACTGGCCGGGCACGAGCTCGATCCGCCCTATACGGCCGAGAAGCTCTGGCGCTCGCTGCGATGAAGCCGGCGCCGTTCGAGTACGCCGCCCCGCGATCGCTGCAGGAGGCGCTCGACCTGCTCGCGGCCGGCGACGGCCGGGCGCTCGCCGGCGGCCAGAGCCTGATCCCGCTGATCAACATGCGGCTCGAGCGCCCATCGCTGCTGGTCGATCTGAACGGCGTACAGCGAGCTCGCCGGGCTGCGGCCCGATGACGACGGGCTGCTGATCGGCGCGATGACCCGTCAGGCTGAGCTCGAGCGGTCGGCGGTCGTGAGCGGCGGCTGGCCGCTGCTGACGGAGGCGGTTGCGCGGGTGGGACATCCCGCGACACGTAGCCGCGGCACGATCGGGGGCTCCGTCGCGCACGCGGACTCGCGCGCGCAGCTGCCGGTCGCGCTGGCGGCGCTCGACGCCCGGTTCGTGCTCCGCTCGGCTGGCGCGACGCGGACGGTCGCGGCGATCGACGCGCTCGGCACTGGCGAGCTGCTGATCGGGATCCGGCTGCCGGCGGCGCCCGAGGGCGCCCGGATGGCGTTCACCGAGTACGCGCGCACGGCTGGCGAATGGGCGCTCGCGGGCGCCGCGGTCGTGGTCGCTCCGGGCCACGCCACGATCGCGCTGCTGGGCGCCGGGCCGGCGCCGGTGCGTGCGTTGGAGGCCGAGCGGGCGCAGCTCGCCGGCGCGGATGTTCGCGAGGTAGCCGCGCTCGCGGCGGCTGCGGTTGCGGACGAGTATCGCCGCGCGCTGATCGCGGTCCTGGTGCAGCGGGCGCTGGAGCGCGCGTGGTCGTGAGGATGACGATCAACGGCGAGCCGCACGAGGGCACGGTCGAGCCGAGGACGCTGCTGTCGGACTTCATCCGCCATCAGGCGGGCCTGACGGGCGGGCGCTGGCGGGCAACCTGTGCCGATGCACCGGTTATGAGGGAATCGTCGCGGCCGTCAGGATTGCGGCTCGTGGGCGCGCGGCACCGCCTCCTGCGTGTCAGCGCGAAGCTCAGTGTTGAGATTCGACTGCGGGTCTCGCTCGAGTGGCAGGCTGCCGCCGGCGGTGAAATAGGGCTTGCCCGCGATCATCAGGTCCTCGGCCGGGAAGCGCGTGATCACCTCGCAGCCGTCGGCCGTGACGACCAGCTGCTCCTCGATCCTGGCCGCCGACCATCCGTCGCTGGCCGGCCAGAAGGTCTCGAGCGCGAACACCATCCCTTCCTTGATCTCCTCGGGATGGTCGAGCGACACGAGCCGGCTGAAGATCGGCTTCTCCCAGATCGATAGCCCGACCCCGTGCCCGAACTGGAGCGCGAACGCTGCCTCCTCGTCGGGGAAGCCGAACTCCTGCGCCTTGGGCCAGATTGCCGCCACCTCACCGGTCGTCGCGCCCGGCCTGATCAGCGCGATCGCGGCGTCGAGGTAGTAGCGACAGCGCTTGTAGGCGTCCAGCAGCGGCCGCGAGGCGCTGGCGACCGCGAACGTGCGGTAGTAGCACGTGCGGTAGCCCATGTAGCTGTGCAGGATGTCGAAATACGCGGGGTCACCGGGGCGCAGCGCGCGGTCAGTGAACACGTGCGGGTGCGGGCTGCAGCGCTCGCCCGAGATCGCGTTGACGCCCTCGACGAACTCCGACCCCATCTCGTACAGGACGCGGTTGACGAGCGCGACGCAGTCGTTCTCGCGGATCCCGGCCCGCATCGTCCGGTAGAGCTCCTCGTAGGCGGCGTCGACCATCGAGCAGGCCATGTTGAGCAGCGTGATCTCGTCGCGCGTCTTGATCACACGCGCCTCCTGCATCAGCTGCTGGCCGTCGGCGACCTCGATCCCTTCGCGCTGCAGCGCGAACAGCACCTGCGGCTCGATCGCGTCGATCCCGACCGGCTCGCCCAGCAGCCCTCGCTGCTCGAGCTCGACTCGGATCTTGCGCGCAACGTCCTCGGCGCGTCCGGACTCGGGCGACATCGCCCCGCGCAGCGTCGAGATCCCGGCCCGCGAGCGGCCGTCCCCGAGCCACGGGTTGTAGAGCTGGTGGTGGCGTGCGGCCGAGCCGAAGTCCCACATGATCGGCTCGTCTCCCTGCGCGAGCAGGCAGAAGCGGTTGAGCTTGTCGGCCGCCCAGGTGCCGATGTGAGTGGCGGTGATGTAGCGGATGTTGCCCATGTCGAAGCACAGCAGCGCCCCCAGCTCCGACTCAGCGAGCAGCCCCTTGATCCGCGCCAGGCGCTCCTCGCGCAGGCGGTCGTAGCGCACGCGCTCCTCCCAATCGACCCCCATCACGCCGTAGCTGTGCAAACCCACTGAAGCCACCCTTCCGATCGTTTGCAAACGATTGCACAATCGTACTGGTGATCAGGGCACGCCTCAACGACGGCAGCTCGTGACGTGCTCGTTCGTGTCAGCCCCGCGCGACGTCGGGCTTGCCGATCTTGACCGCCCGAACCACTCGGCTACAGTTTCTGCAATCGATTGCAAGGGAAGGATTCGATGGCCGGCGGTGAGCAGACGACCCTGGGCTGGGTCGGCGTTGGGCGCATGGGTCGCGCGCTGGTCCTGCGGCTGCTCGATGCCGGGCACGATGTCGGCGTCTATAACCGCACGCGCGAGAAGGCCGAGGACCTCGCCGCGCTCGGCGCCACGGTCGTCGACTCACCTGCAGAGCTGGCCGATCGCGAGATCGTGTTCACGATGGTCGCCGGCTCGGCCGATGTCGAGCAGGTCGTCTGCGGCGACGATGGACTGCTGTCGCGCGCCGACGCAAAGCCCGGGCCTGATCGTCGACTCGACCACGATCTCCCCGGCCGCAGCCGAGCAGATCCGCGCGTATGCGCTCGAGCACGGCACCGAGATGCTGGCCGCCCCGGTCAGCGGCAACCCGAAGGTCGCCGAGAGCGGCCGGCTGACGATCGTCGCCTCGGGCCCGCAGCAGGCGTGGGAGCGGGCGCGGCCGTATCTCGAGCTGCTGTGCCGCCGCGTGACCTACGTCGGTGAGGGCGATCGGGCGCGCCTGGTCAAGATCTGTCACAACCTGATGCTCGGCGTCGTCGCCCAATGCATGGCGGAGATCACCGTGCTGGCGGAGAAGGGCGGGATCAAGCGCTCGGACTTCCTCGAGTTCCTCAATGACAGCGTGATGGGCTCGACGTTCACCCGCTACAAGACCCCGGCCTACGTCAACCTCGACTTCACACCGACGTTCACGCCGGAGCTGCTGCTCAAGGACTTCCACCTCGGCTTCGAAGCCGCGCACGAGCTGAACGTCTCGATGCCGCTCGCGGCCGCGACCGAGCAGATCGTGCAGGGCATGGTCGGTCTCGCCGGCAACGAAGTCGACTTCGCGGCGCTGTTGGAGCTGGCCGCAAACGCCTCGGGCCTCGCGCTGGAGGCCGAGGATGTCGAGGTCGACGACGGGCTCAGCCGGCTGTCGCCCAGTGCCAACGGCGACGATCCGAGCCGGTCACCGGCGCCTGATCAGGGCGAGATCGTCTACCCTCAGAGCAGCAGCGCAACCGGAGCCTCGAGCAGCTCGCGCACGCGCGAGATGAACCGCGCGCCGTCGGCGCCGTAGAGGATCCGGTGGTCGCACGCCAGTGTCAGCTCGACCGTCGAGCGCGCGACGACCGCGCCGTCGGCGTCGACGACCGCGCGCGGCCGGACCGATCCGACCGCGAGGATGGCCGCCTGGGGCGCGTTGATCACGGCCGAGAAGCTGTCGACCCCATACATGCCGAGGTTCGAGATCGTGAACGTCTGGCCGGCGAGCTCGGCCGGCGTGATCGATCCGTCGCGGACGCGCGCGACCAACGCCCGCGACTCCGACCCGATCTCGAGGACGGATTTGCGGTCGGCATCGAAGATCGTCGCGACGACCAGCGCGTCCTGCGCCGCGACCGCGACCCCCACGTTGACCCGTTCGTAGTGCTCGAACTGCTCGTCCGCGATAGGAGCCGTTGACGCGCGGGAACTCGCGCAACGCCAGCGCCGCAGCCCTGACGATCAGGTCATTGTGCGATGGCGGCTGCTCGTAGAGGCCGCCCAACTGCTCGCGCAGCTCGACCGCTCTGCTCATGTCGACCGTGCAGCGCAGCTCGAAGTCGGGCACGGTCGCCCTCGACTGCGACATCCGCCGGGCGACCGTCTGCTGCAGCCGGCTCAGCCGCTCGGTCGTCGCCGCCCCCTTGGCCCCGACAGCCCCCTTGGTCCCGATCTCCCCCCCTCGGCCAGGATCTCCCCCTTGGCCGCCGACCGCCTCGTTGGCCCCGACCCCCGTCGTTGGCCCCGACCACCCCCTCGGTACCGATCGCCCCGGCCGGGGCTGAGAGCCTCGACGTCGGCCCGGATCACCCGCCCCTGCGGCGCCTGAGCCGACGAGCGTCGCGAGGTCGACGCCGAGGTTCGGCGGCGATCCGGCGCGCGAGCGGCGACGCCTTGACCCCGCCGGTCGCGCACGCGCTTGTGACTCACCCGCCTCGCCGATCACCGCGATCGGCCGCCCGACAGCGACGCTCGCGCCGACCTCGGCGCTGAGTTCCAGGATCGTGCCGTCGTGCTCGGATTCGTAAGTCACGGACGCCTTGTCAGTCTCGACCTCGACCAGCGGAGCGCCCTCGACGACCTCGTCTCCGACGGCCACCAGCCACTGCAGAATCGTGCCCTCCTCCATCGAGTCAGACAGGCGCGGCATAACGATCTCGACGGCCACGAGCGCTCCTTGCAAACGTTTGCGGTACGATCGTACCCCAAGTTCGAGTCGGGAAGGAGACGGAATGGCCGGGGTCGAGGCCTCCGAAGAGAACGAGGTGATCGGCGAGTATCTGGACGCGTACTCACGGATGCTGCTGATCCGCGAATTCGAGAACGCGATCCACCGGCTGTTCCTCAAGGGCGAGGTCCACGGCACGACCCATCTGTACGCCGGCCAGGAGGCCGTAGCCGTCGGCGTCTGCATGGCGCTCGACGCCGAGGACTACGTGGCGGGAACCTACCGCGGCCACGGACACGCGCTGGCCAAGGGGACCGCTCCCGAACCCCTGCTGTCAGAAATGCTCGGGCGCAGCACCGGGGTCTGCGGCGGGCGCTCCGGCTCGATGAACGTGATCGACCTCGAGCACGGACTGGTGGGCTGCTACGGGATCGTCGGCGGTTCGATCGCTGCCGGGCTGGGAGCCGGGCTGGCGGCGAAGCGCCAGGGCCGCGTTTCGGTCTCGTTCTTCGGCGACGGTGCCAGCAACCAGGGCTACTTCCACGAGTGCCTGAACATGGCCGCGGTGCTGCGCCTGCCGGTCGTGTTCGTGTGCGAGAACAATCTCTACGCCGAGTTCACCCCGCTGGCGGACGCAACTGCGGGCGGCGACATCGCCGGCCGGGGTGCCGCCTACGGAATCCAGTCGAAGGTCGTCGACGGCAACGACCTGTGGGCCGTGCGGGACGCGGCCGCCGACGCCGTTGCCCGGGCGCGCGGCGGCGACGGACCGGCGCTGCTGGAATGCAGAACCTATCGCCACTTCGGTCATTCCAAGAGCGATCCGGCGCCTTACCGGAACCAAGGAGGAGCTCGAGAGCTGGCTCGAGCGCGATCCGCTCAAGCTCGCCCGCGCGCGGCTCCGAGACGACGGCGTCACCGAGGAGCAGCTCGACGCCAGCGAGCAGGCGACCAGGGCGCTGATCGAGCATGCGATCGAAGGCGCGCTCGCGGCGCCGTACCCCGATCCGGCCGAGCAGACCGCGACGGAGTACGCCCCGTGAGCGAGCTCGAATTCCGGACCGCGATCCGCGATGCGATCGCTGAGGAGCTCGAGCGCGACCCGGCCGTCGTCTTCTTCGGCGAGGACGTCGCGTCCGCCGGCGGCGTGTTCAAAGCCACGCCCGACCTCGCACAGCGCTTCGGGCCCGAGCGCGTGTTCGACACGCCGATCTCCGAGCTCGCGCTCGCGGGCGCCGCGTACGGGGCAGCGGTGGCCGGCTTGCGTCCCGTGTTCGAGGTGATGTTCGGGGACTTCATGGGGCTGGCGATGGACAGCCTCGTCAACCAGGCGGCGAAGTTCTGGTACATCTCCAACGAGCAGGGCACGGTGCCGCTCGTGGTCCGTTCGGCCGTCGGCGCCGGGGGCCGGTTCGGCGCGATCCACTCCCAGAGCCACGGCACGTGGTTTCAAGGGGTGCCGGGGCTGAAGATCGTCTTCCCGTCGTCACCCGCTGAGGCCAAAGGGCTCCTGAAGGCCTCGATCCGTGACGACAACCCGGTGATCTTCCTCGAGCATAAGCGCCTCTATTCGGTCAAGGGTCCGGCACCCGAGCAGGAGCTGATCGCGCTCGGGCAGGCAGCGATCGCGCGAGCCGGCGATGACCTGACGATCGTGTCAATCGGCAAGGGAGTTTCAGACGCGCTGGCGGCCGCGGACACGCTCGCGGGCGACGGCATCTCGGTCGAGGTCGTCGACATGCGCACGCTGCGCCCGCTCGACGTCGAGACCGTGCTCGAATCAGTCGCCAGGACCAACCGCCTGCTGGCAGTCGAGGAGGGCCCCCGGACCGGCGGTTGGGCGACCGGATTGCTGGGGGCGGTCGCCGAGCAGGCGCTGCACGATCTCGACGATGCCTGGGTCGTCGCGACCCCCGAGACGCCGATCCCCTACAGCCCGACGCTCGAGGACGCGTTCCTGCCCGACACCGACAAGCTCATCGCGAGCGTCAGGGCCCGAGCGGGCATCTGAAGTAGCGTTCGCGCGATCATCATCGCGACCAAGCGCCGCCCGGTCCCGCCGTTCACTGACGAACACGAGCTGCTGCGCAAACAGATGCGCGAGTTCGTCTGCCGACGGTTGCGCCCTCATGCTGACGAGTGGGAGGCCGCCGGCTGGTTTCCGACTGAGGTGTTCGGCTGGCTCGCCCAGGCCGGCTACCTGGCCCTGCGGTTCGCGCCCGAATACGGCGGCGCCGAGGACGATGTCGCGGCGGCCGTGTTCGTCGAGGAGATGGCGCGCTGCGGCTCGGGTGGCGTTGCCGCCGGGCTCGGGGCGCACACCGGGATCGCGCTGCCGCCGATCTCCAGCTTCGGCACCGAGCAGCAGAAGCAGCGCTATCTGGTGCCTGGCCTACGCGGTGAGAAGATCGCGGCGCTCGCGATCACCGAGCCAGGGGGCCGGCTCTGACGTGGCCGCGATTAGGACCCACGCCAAGCGCGTCGACGGCGGCTACCTGGTCAACGGATCGAAGACCTTCATCACCGGCGGCGTGCGCGCCGACGTCCTCGTGACCGCCGTTCAGACCAAACCCGGCAGCCGGATCAGTCGCGCACCAAGCGCCACCAAGGGATCTCGTTCCTGATCATCGAGCGCGGCGAGGGAGTCAGCTCGACGCCGCTGCGCAAGCTCGGCTGGCACGCCTCGGACACGGCCGAGATCGCCTTCCAGGACGTGTTCGTGCCCGAGGAGAACCTGCTCGGGCCCGAGCACCGAGGCTTCTACCTGATCATGGCCAACTTTCAGTGGGAGCGGCTGCTGATGGCGCTCGGCGCGCTCGGCGCGATGCAGGTCTGCTTTGAGCAGACGCTCGCGTTCGCGCGCGCCCATGAGGCGCTCATCCGCCAGCAGGCGATCCGCCACCGGCTGGCCGAGATCGCGGTCACGATCGAGACCGGGCGCGCGGTCACCTACGCCGCGCTGCGGCGGTTCGTGGCCGGCGAGGACGCGGTCCGCGAGGTTACGATCGCCAAGCTCGCGACCCAGCGCGCGGCGTTCGACGCGATCGACGCGTGTGTCTGATCCACGGCCTCGATGCCCCGCCGGCGCTCGAGCGTGCGCTGCGCGACGCGCGGCTGGGGCCGATCGGCGGCGGCACTGACGAGATCATGCGCGAGATCGTCGGCCGCTCGCTGGGCCTGTGATCGCGGATTCGCCGGCGCGGATTCGTCGGCACGGGTTCGTCGGCGCGGATTCGCCGGCGCCGGTGTGAGCCGGCGCGGGTGTGAGCTACGCTCGCGATCAATGGACTCGACGCGCGGGCAGCTGCTGATCGCGGGGCCCGCCCTGCTGGACCCGAACTTCTTCCGGACGGTCGTGCTGGTGATCGAGCACAGCGACGACGGAGCGCTGGGGCTGGTGCTCAACCGGCCGTCCGAGACGACCGTCTCCGAGGCCGTCTCCGAGCTCGACGAACTGCTCGAGCTCGACGAGCTGCTGTTCATCGGCGGCCCGGTCCAGCCGTCGGCACTGATCGTGCTGGCTGAGTTCGACGACGCCGAGGCGGCGGCGCTGATCGCGTTCGAGGACATCGGCGTCCTGGCGACCGGCGCTTCGGTCACGGACTCGTCGGGCGTGCGCCGAGGCCGGGCGTTCGCGGGCCACGCCGGATGGGCCCCCGGCCAGCTCGACGACAGAGCTAGAGCGCGGTGACTGGATCCTCGAGCGAGCGGCCCGCGAGGATGCATTCACCGCCTCGCCCGTTGACCTCTGGCAGACGGTGCTGACCCGCAAAGGCGGCAGCTACGCGCTGGTCGCGCGGATGCCGGTCGACCCCTCGACGAACTGATGGAGCATCACCACCACCCCCACGGCCGCGAAGCCGAGCGTGGCGCGCTGAAGGCGGCGCTGGCGCTGATCGTCGGGTTCATGGTCGCCGAGGTGACCGCGGGGGCGATCGCCAACTCGCTGGCGCTGCTGTCCGACGCGGCCCACATGCTGACCGACGCGGTCGCGCTCGCGATCGCACTGATCGCGGCTCGGCTCGCGGCACGCCCGGCGAGCGGGGCGCTGACCTACGGCTTCGGGCGCGCCGAGATCCTCAGCGCGCAGGCCAACGGCATCACCCTGCTGGTGCTTTCGCTGCTGATCGTCGTCGACGCGATCTCGCGGCTGATCTCGCCGCCGGACGTCCACGGCCAGCTGGTGCTGGTCGTCGCGCTGGTCGGCGTCGCGGTCAACCTGCTCGCGGCGCGGATCCTGGCGCGCGGCTCGGGACCCGGGCGCAGCCTCAACGTCGAAGGCTCGTTCCGCCACATCCTCACTGACCTGTACGGGTTCATCGCGACCGCGATTGCGGCGATCGTGATCATCGCGACCGGCTTTGACCGCGCCGACGCGATCGCGTCCCTGATCGTCGCCGGGCTGCTGCTGCACGCGGCGTACGTGCTGCTGGCCGCCTCGGGCCGGGTGTTCATGGAGGCGGCGCCCGCCGGCCTTGACCCGGAGGAGATCGGGCGCACGCTTGCCGCCCAACCCGGGGTGGTCGAGATCCATGACCTCCACGTGTGGGAGGTCACGTCGGGGTTCGTCGCTCTGTCAGCGCACGTTGTCGTCCACGCGGGAGACGACTGTCACGAGCGGCGGCGCAGCCTGCAGTCCGTCCTGAGCGAGCGCTTCGGGGTTCGCCACACGACGCTCCAGGTCGACCACGAGGCCGCCGCGCAGGCGCCGCTCCAGATCGAGGTGCCCCACCGCCAGTAAACTCGCGCGCGATGAAGGTGATCAAGCCCGGCGGGGATCGCGACGTCCCGCGCGGCGTCGTCGGTGGCGCCGAGATCTCGCAGACGACCGCGGATGCGCACAACATCTACATGGGGCGCTTTCGCGTCCCGCCCGGCGCGCGCTCGCTCCCCCACTACCACGAGGGCTGCGAGAGCGCGGTCTACATGCTGTCGGGCGAGCTGCTGGTCAAGTGGGGTGACCACCTCGACCAGGAGCTCGCGCTCGAGCCGGGCGACATGGTCTATGTGCCGCCGCGCGAAACGCACGTGCTCGAGAACACGAGCGACAGCGAGGCCGCCGAATATGTTGTCGCCCGAGACTCGCCGCATGAGGATGCGGTGATCGTCCCCTGGGCGGCGGAGGACGCGTGATCGCCGCGACCGGCTTGGTCACCGGAGCCGGCGGCAGACGGATCTACTGGCAGAGCTGGAGCCCCGAGTCCCAAGCACGGGCGCTGATCGTGATCGTCCACGGCGCCGGAGAGCACAGCGGGCGCTACGGGCACACAGCAGATGCGCTGGTGCATGCGGGCTACGCGGTCTACGCCCTCGACCACCGCGGCCACGGGCGCTCCGATGGCCCGCGGGCGCTGATTGATCGACTCGACAACGCGGTCGCCGACCTCGACCAGCTGGTGCTCGACGCTCGGGCCCAGCACCCCGGGCTCGCGGTTTACCTGCTCGCTCACAGCATGGGCGCAACGATCGCGCTCAGCTACGCGCTCGAGCACCAGGACCGCCTTGCGGGCCTGATCCTGTCGGGCGCGCTGGCGGCACTCGAGGCGGGCGCGCCGCTGCGCCTGATCGGCCGGGCGCTGTCTGTTGTCGCGCCGCAGCTGCCGCTGATCGGGGTGGATCCGTCATTGATCAGCCGCGATCCCGAGGTCGTCAGCACCTACGTCTCGGACCCGCTCGTCCACCACGGCAAGCTGCCGGCGCGGACGCTCGCCGAGCTGGCGTCGGCAATCGACCGCTTCCCGGGATCGGTGCCGGCGATCACCGTGCCGACGTTGATCCTCTACGGCAGCGCCGACAAGCTCTGCCCGCCGGCCGGCAGCGAGATGCTCGGGCGGCGGATCGGCGCTGATGACAAATCAGTCAAGCGCTACGACGGCCTGTTCCACGAGATCCTCAACGAGCCCGAGCGCGACGAGGTGCTCGCCGACATCCGCGAATGGCTGTCGGCGCGGGTGAGCTCAGCAGCGGCCGCGGCCTCGAGCACCTCGTAGCTCCCGTCGTCGCGCACGAAGGCGCCACCGTGGCAGAGCCACTCGGCGGCCCGGTGGGGACCGCTCAGCAGCGCGGCCTTGGCGAGGACCTCGGCTTGGGCTGCGGTCGGCGCCAGCGCCGTCGCCTGGACGATCCCGGTGAATGCGGGGCGCCCGGTGCGCGGGTCGAGCAGGTGGTGCGCGACGCGGCCGTCGGGGCCGATCCAGCTGCGCTTGGTGACGCCGCTGGTTGCGACGGCACCGTCGTGTAGCGCGAATGTGTGCAGCCGCTCGCCTCCGGGACCGGTGACGTGGACCGGGCGGACGGTCCGCGCGCGACCGCCGAGCCGGATGTCGCCGGCGCAGTCGACCGCGAAAGCGTCGAACCCCGCCAGCGTCGCCGCCAGCTGGTCGGCGAACACGCCCTTGGCGATCCCGCCGGGGTCGATGATCGTGCCGGGCTGTCGGGTGACGGCGCAGGCGTCGGGGTCGACGGCGATCCGCCGGTCGATCGGGGCCGGACTCGGCCCGGCTGCCATCCGCGGCGGCGCCTGCGCGAGCGCTTCACCCAGCCCGATGCCGTCGCCCTCGAAGTGCGATCCGTAGCCTGCGCGGGCGATCTCGGCTCCGAGCGCGGCGTCCACGAGCCCGCCCGTGTCACGCGAGGCCGCGAGCGCGACCTCGACCAGGCGGCGGAGCATCGGGCTGACTGGGACCCGGATTCTCTGATCGCGGTTGAAGATGCTGAGCTCGCTGAGCGGGTCAAAGCGCGAGAAGCGCCGGTGCCAGCTCAACAGCGTCCGCGTCGCGTTCGCCACCGCCTCGGCGGCATCGGCGGGCCGCTGAGCGTCGGCGACGATCACCGTGCAGGTGCCGCCGAAGCACGGGAACGTCTCGCGGTGCTCGGCGGGTGCCGGGCGGGTCGCGTAGCCGCGGGCGGTCATGATTGGCTCGAGGTCACTGCCGAGGTGCCCGAGCTGACGGTGCCGGTATTTGAGCTCCCGGTGCTCGATGAGGTCGCCCCGGAGCTGGTGGCGGCGCTGCTTGAGACGTTCGAGCTGGTCGTCGCGGTCGTCGCCGACTTGGCTGTCTGGCGCGCAAGCGCCGGGTCGTGGCCGGTGACCAGCACGACCGCGATCAGCAGCCAGGTGGCGATGAACAGCGCCACGACTCCGGCCACCGCGCGATGGCGGATCGAGCGCACTCGGGCCCGGCGAGCGTCGCGGATGGCAGTTGCGTCTACGTGGCTCATGGAGTGATAGTCGCCCCGAGCCGTAGTAGAGGCGTGAGCCGGCGCTAAGAACCAGGTATGAACGCGGCGGCTCCGAATTCGAAGCGGCAACCGCTGAAGTAGGCGCCCGCGTCGGAGACCAGGAAGCACACGAGCTCGGCGAGCGCTTGCTCCGGCGTGTCATCGCCCGGCCAGATCGCGACCGCCGTGATCCCGAACCTGGCCCACTCGACTGACAGCGTCCGCGCCAGGTTCTCGAACGCCGCGCGAGCGGCCTGCGCATACGGGCCGGCACCGGGCGCCGGGGCGACGAACAGCAGCCTGCCGCCCTCTCCGCCTTCGATCAGCGCGCCGGCCGCCACGGCTCGGGCGACGATCCATGCATCGGCCAGCGTCGCCTGCACCGCGTCTGGCCCGCCGCCGAACTGCAGGCGGGCATCGTGGACAAGGCCGTGCAGGGGCACATTCGCCTCGACCCACTCGGCGGCCGCCTGCTCGCGTCCGCCTGTGATCGTCGCCGTCCAGGCGCCGAGCGCCGCCAGCGCGCCAGCGAACGATTGCCCGCCGCCCCACGCCAGCCGGCGATCGCGCAGCAGGTCGGGCGCCAGGATCGTCATCGCGGCCAGAAGCTACCGGGCTGGGCGACCGGTCCGTCGATCAGGGCCAGACGGTCAGCATCGCGGCGTTGAAGCCGGGAACGGTCACCGTGTAGTCGCCGTCGTGGCCGGGCACTGAGGGCGACCGCGGGCGCCCGTGCCAGCGGCCGTCGGCTCCAATCGTCTGGCCGCCGAACGTGATTCCGGACGATGCCCCGAGCCGCGGGGCGGACAGCCGCTTGAGAAACGCGTGCCCGTCCATCCCGAGCTTCAGCGTGACGTCCGCCGCCGCCGCGCCCTTGTTGAGTATCAGCAGGCGGATCGCGCCCCCGAACCGAACTGCCCAGACCTTGACGTGCTGCCCCGGGGACTCGCTCAGCTTCGAGTTCAGCACGACTGCGCCCGGATGGGTCATCTGACTGAAGGCCGCCAGCCCGTAGAGCTCGGGCATCGCTTTGATCGAGTTCGGCTCCGCGATGAACGGGGAGTTGATCGCGCCGGGGCGGAACTCCCAGTTGACGCCGTTGACACCGGCCCGAATCATCTCGAACAGGGCATCGGGCGCCCAGAGTGCGGTTGCAAACGTGTTCGCAACGCCGACGTTCCCGCCACAGCTGATCGAGTTGACCTCGTCGAGGAGAAGCTCTTGGCGATGCGCGCGGGCCAGCGTGATGGCGTTCTTGACCGAAGCCGCGAGACCGGAGCTCGCGCCTTCGGACAGAAGCGTCGCGAGCGTCGGATACAGCGGTGATTTCTCACGAAAGCACGTCGAGCCCGGATAGCGATGGACCGTCAGATACGCGGGGCTGAGCCTGCCGAGGTTCTCGACTGTCGCGAGCCAGGGCGGAGAGGCGGAGATGATCTCCGGGCCGCCGAGCGCGACGTGGGGCAGCCGCGAGACCAGAGCGCGAGCGTAGGCCGTGTAATCGCGGCGGTAATCCGAAGGTGAGTAGTTGACCGCCCAGCGCGGACCAACGTCGGTGCCCGGCACGCGCTGCTTCTCGAGCTGCGGCTGGCCTGCGTAAAGATCAGGCTCGTTGCCGATCTCGAGGCCGACGAGGCTTCCGCGCGGCAGTGCCCGATTGGCGGCGACCGCGAACGAAGCCTCCAGCGAAGGGGCATGGACCGCGAGGTTGAGGTCGAGCATCACCCGCAGCCGGTTGCGGCGCACCAAGTCGGAGAGATTCGTCAGCCAGGTGGTCCCGATCACTGACACCCACTCCGGCGGCTTAGCGCCCGCCGTCTGCCAGTACACGTGATCGGCCGACTTGCCGCCGATCCGCAGCGCCATGCGCGTGCCGTCCTCGGGCTTGATCAGCGCGAGCACGCGGTCGAACAGTGTGCCTTCGGCCTCGAATTGCGAGAGCTCCTTGAACTCGATCGAGAGCCCGAGGAACGAGGGCGGATCGGCCGCCCGCCGGGGGCCAGCGAAAACCTCACCGGGCCGGGACCCGCCGCGCTCGCCGGCTGGCCGGACGCCCAGAGAAGAGCGGCGGCGATGCTCGTCGCCGCCAGCCCGCAAGCGGTTAGGCGCGATATCCGCCAACGTCCGCCTGCGCGAGCGAGCAATGCACTTATCCCCCCCATTCGAGGCGCGGACTCTAGCGCTCGGGGTTACGGCTTGGGTCGGTCTGGTCAGCGACCTCGGGCCGCCCGCAGAGCGCCCCGGTGTCCGAGCCGGCTCAGCTCGTCGTGCTGGGCGCGGATCCGCTCGAGGATGTAGTCGGCCACTTCCTGCTGGAGCTCGCGGCTCGCGTTCGCGGCGACCGGGAAGCGAAACGGCTCTCCGTAGCTGACGGTCACGCGCGGGAATCGCAGCCGCTTCCAGTTGCGGACCTGATATGAGCCGAGGATCGCAACCGGCACCACCGGGGCCCCCGACTCGAGTGCCAGGCGCCCGATCCCGGGCTTGGCTTTGTCAGCCAGCTGACCGGTGCGCGAGCGGCCGCCCTCGCAATACATCCCGATCGCGCCCCCGCGCTCGAGAATCGCGAACGCGCTCTCGAATGCCTCCTCGTCCTGGTGGCCGCGTCGGACCGGGAACACGCCTCCGTGGCTGAAGATCCAGGTCGGCGGGCCGCTGTTGAACAGCTGCGACTTGGCCATGAACTGGATCCGCCGCCGGACGAACGCGCCGGTGAAGAAGTGGTCCATGAACGACGCGTGATTGGGGGCCAGGATCAGCGGGCCGCCCGGCACTCGCTCGCTGTAGATCCCACGGGCTCGGAAATCGTCAGCGCCGTCAGCACGGTCGTGATCCGGACGAGCTCGTAGACCTTGGCCTCGGGCTCACCGTCGCGAACCCTCGCGTGGTACTGGTCGAAGTACTCCTTCGGGCGCTCGTCCTTGTAGCGCTGCGGCTTGATCTCGACGTCGGGCATCGGGTCGCCTGCGGCGCTAGCCCTGGAGCGGGAGGACCAGGGCCGGCTGCTCGATCTGGTGATTGGAACTCGTCGAGACGACCGCGGTCCCGATCGCGAAGAATTCGATCACGTGCGAGCCCCAGCCGTGGCTGCGCTCGATGATCCGCGCGCCGACGATCCCCTCTGACTGCAGCTCGTCGGCCTCGTTCTGCATCCGCTCCATCGCCAGCTCTCGCGCCTCGTACAGCGCCTGGGTGAAATTCGGCATCTCGACGTTGCGCCCGATCTGCCGTAGCGACTGCAGCATCCCCTGGCGGGCAACGTGGTAGACGCAGTTGCCCATCACCAGGCCGGTGGGGCGATAGCCGGCGCGCAGCAGCGTCGCGAAGTCCTGGCCGCTCATGTCGGAGGTGAACGGGCGCCCGGTCGGGGCTCGGTGAAGCTCGCCGCCCGCGTGCTTGACCGCTGTCCCGACGGCAATGAACTCGGCCAGGTCGGCGCCCCAGTCGTAGCGCCCGATGTCGAGCCGCACACCGACAATGCCATCGGCGCCGAGCTGGTCAGCCTCCTCCTCCATGCGCGTCATTGCAAGCTCGCGCGCGTGGTACATCGCCTGCGTGAGCACGCTCATCTCCTGGCTCTGGTTCCACATCGCCTGCTGGAATCCGATGTGGTAGATCGAGCTGCCTAGCACCAGGCCGAGCGGCTCGAAGCCGGACTGCTTGACGAGCAGGAACTCGTTGACGGACAGGTCACTGGTGAAAAAACCGCGCGCGACCTCCTGCTTCATGCGCGCGATCCGGTCGCGGCCTGACTCGGGAATCCCGGCCAGCGATCCGGCCTCATAGGAAGCTGCGTGCGGCGCCTCCTCCGGGATCTGAGCGACAGGCTCGCGCTGGGTGTCGCCATCGTCGCGCTTGAGGAACCCCATCTCTCTCCTATCCGTTGAGCAGTCGCTCGAGCGCCTGCCGGGTTGCCTGACTCCGCTTCGCTTGCTCGGCCAGCGCCTCCCCGAGTGCCGTCAGCCACTCGTCAGTCGAGACCTGCTCTGATTTGAGCACGATCCCGCCCGACGTTCGCGAACAGCTCGTTTCGATCGAGGCTCCGGTGCGACGCAGCTCGAGCTGACGGTCGCCTGCGTCGACGGTGATCTTCCCGACGAACTTGGGGCCGAGCAGCCGCTCCCGCCATCGATAGACGCGCACCGAATCGGGGATCGCGTCCTCGAGCTTGGCGGCGAGCGCTTCGACGAACGTCGCTACGTCGGCGCTATCGACGCGTAGCGACGCCATGATCAGATCGATGTCGTTCGGTCCGTCCTGGTCTCGGTTGTCAAGCGCCATCGCTGACCAGCGTACGCCTCTGTCCCGATTCGCGACCGAGAAGCTGTGTTTGCGTTCGCCGCGCCCTAGCGTCGGGGCACTAGCCTTGGACGTCGAAGTCGACCCGCGCCTGTGCGAGCAGCGCGCCCGTGGTCTTTCCGACCAGGTACGCGCACGCGTGGTCGGACCCCGCCGACGAGGATTTCCAGCCCGAGACCTTGGCGAAGGTGCCTCGCACCGCGTAGAAGTCCGACTCGGCCGGCGCGCGGCTGCGCTCTGCCACGAACGACCGGGCACAGCCGGCGTAGTCGACGAACAGGTATGCGATCGCGCTCTTGCTCGAAAAGCCGTGGATCGTGACGTCGTACACGGTCCGTTGCTCGACGTGGGTGGGAACCGTGACCGTGATCTGGTCAGACGACGAAGCGGCGCCAGCGGCGGCGGGGGCGGCGGCGGCGGCGAGCAGCAGTACTCCGGCCAGAGCCACCGCACAGATCCGCACCCGCCACATGTCCAAGCTTCATTATCGGCACGGGATCGGACGCTGTAAAGCCCGTTTGGATGCTTTTGCCAGTCCGTGAACTCGCGGTGTCGGAGCGTCTCTCTATGCTGCCCGCAGTCCCAGCGCGAGGAGTCTCTGAGTTGCCAGACGTCGAAGCGCACATCACCGGCACGGTCTGGAAGATCGAGGTCGAGGTCGGGGATACCGTGCAGGAGGGCGACGCGGTCGTGATCCTCGAGTCGATGAAGATGGAGATGCCGGTCGAGGCCGAGGATCCGGGCGTCGTCACGGAGATCCGTTGCAGCGAGGGCCAATCAGTTTCGGAGGGCGACACGCTCGTTGTCCTCGAGTAGCTCCGGAGGACAGCTGCTGATCGACCGGCCGGCGCCGCATGTGGCCCGGCTGGTGATCTCCAACCCGAGCAAGCGCGGCGCGCTCGACCACGCGATCCTCGATCGCTTCGCCGAGGAGTTGCCGGCGCTCGATGCGCGGTGCGTGATCATCACCGGCCGCGATAACACCTTCTCCGCCGGCTACGACATCGGCGACCTGCCGGCGCACGACCCCGAGCCCGAGGCCTCCAAGCTCGTGGCGCACCCGTTCACGGCGGCGCTCGAGGCGATCGAGGCATACCCGTATCCGACGATCGCGGCGCTCAACGGCCACACGATCGGCGGCGGCCTGGAGCTCGCGGTGTCGTGCGACCTGCGGGTCGCCGCGAGCCAGATCAAGCTCGCGATTACGCCCGCGAAGCTCGGGCTCGTCTACTCCCACACCGGGATTCGCAAGTTCATTGACACGATCGGAGCGCCGCGGACCCGGGAGCTGTTCTTCACCGGGGCCCCGATCGACGCCGAGACCGCATTGACGTGGGGCCTTGTCAACTCGGTCGTTGCCGGTGAGCAGCTTGCAGACGCCGCGCTGGCGCTGGCGCGAACGATCGCCGGCAATGCCCCGCTCTCGCAATCGGGTAATAAGAGCGTGATCGGCGCGATGCTGGCCGCCGAGGCCAACCTCGATCCCGAGGTCGAGCGCGAGCTGATCGAACTGCGCGCCGCCTGCTTCTCGTCAGAGGACTTCCGCGAGGGCGTCAGGTCGTTTGCCGAGAAGCGCCCGCCGGAGTGGAAGGGCCGCTAGACGGTTGATGCGATCTAGGCCTTCGCGCGCGCCTTCAGCCACTCGGCCTTGTGCGCGCGCTTGGTGGCCTGGTAGTCGGCCAGCGCCTGGGCGCTGTCGACGTCACCGAGCGTCGGGTGCCACGGCACCAGGTCGGCCGCGGCGGCGACCCCGAATTGCTTGGCCAGTACCGATCCCAGGGACTTGATCTTCATCTCGCCGAAGCCGGGCAGCGCCCCGAGGTTGGCGCGCAGCTCGTCGGCGTCCTTGGCGTCCTCCCAGACGCGCGCCGCATCGCCGTCGTACTCGTCACGGATGTAGGCCGCGAGCTCCTGCACTCGCTTGGCCATCGAGCCCGGGAAGCGGTGGATCGCCGGGCGCTCGCGGAAGACCGGCTCGAGATCGGCGTCGGCGAGCGTGCGCGCGTCGATCGAGCCGAGCCGCTGGCGCAGTACGAGCGGGCCGGCGAACGCCTTCTGGACCGTGATCTGCTGGTCGAGCGCGAACCCGATCAGCAGCGCCATCGGGTCGGTAGCGATCAGCGCGTTGGCCTCGTCGGAGTCAGTGAAGTACAGGCGGTCGGGCATCGGCGGTCCTCACCTTCTCAGTACAGGCCCTCGCGGCGCGCATACCGCGCGGCGCGCTCGCGGTCGTAGGTCTCGGCGTCGAACCCGTCGCCGTTGAGCGAGCGCAGGATCTGCCCCGACGAGGGGAGCTCGGAGCGCTCGATGTGGTGTTCGGAATTCCAGAGCTCCGAGCGGATCAGCGCCTTTGGGCACTGTGTATAGGCCTCGAGCACCGAGACCAGGATGCCGAGCTTGGGCACGCTGCCCTGCACCGCGCACGGCTCGAGCAGCTCGAGCTCGTCCGTGATCAGGGCGCGACCGTTGACGCGGAACGTGTCGCCGACGCCGGGAATCAGGAACAGCAGCGCGATCCGGTCGTCGACCAGCAGGTTGGTCAGCGAGTCCGCGATCCGGTTGCCCGGCCGCTCGGGCACCAGCAGCGTGCGCTCGTCGAGGACGCGCACGAAGCCGGCCGGATCGCCGCGTGGGCTGACGTCGAGGCCACCGTCGGGCCGGGCGGTCGCGACGCACACGAACGGCGAAGCCTCGATGAACCGGCGCGTCAGATCATTGATGTGGTCGGCGAGCTTCGCCACCACCTGCGGGGTCGGGCCACCGCCGATCAGGTCGCGCAGCTGCGCCTCGTCCGTGATCCTGCTGACGGTCGTGATCACGATCCGGACGATACCGGGCCGGATCGACGACGGATGGCGTCCGGGCGCCGCTTTAGCTTTCTGCGTCGATGCCGCCGCTGATAACTCGCGACGAGGCGCTGAGCGCTCGGCGAACTCGAGGATCGGGCAGAGATCGAGGCGCTCGTCCAGCGGGCCTGGGACGCGCGGCGGCAGCGGTTCGGCGACTCGACTGACATGTGCTCGCTGGTCAACGCCAAGTCCGGCGGCTGCGCCGAGGACTGCGGGTTCTGCGCCCAGAGCAAGTACGCGGACGCACAGACGCCGATGCACGCGATGATGGAGCCAGAGCAGATCCTCGATCACGCGCGCGCGGCGCAGGCCGCGGGCGCCCACCGTTTCTGCATGGTGACGCAGGGCCAGGGGCTCTCAAAGCGCGACTTCGAGAAGGTGCTGGCCGGCGCCCGGCTGGTCGCCGAGCACACGAACCTCAAGCGATGCGCCTCGATCGGCCATATGTCAGTCGCGCGGGCGAAGGCGTTGAAGGAGGCCGGCATCCAGCGGGTGCACCACAACGTCGAGACCGCCGAGTCCTACTACCCGGAGGTCTCGACTACGGTCCGCTATGAGGGTCGGCTGCGGACGATCGAGGCGGTGCGCGAGGCCGGCCTGGAGACCTGCGTCGGTGGGATCCTGAACCTCGGCGAGACGCGCGAGCAGCGGGTCGAGATGGCGTTCGAGCTCGCGGCGATCAACCCGACCAGCGTGCCGATCAACCTGCTCAACCCTCGTCCGGGGACGAAGTTCGGTGACCGTGAGCTGATGGATCCGTGGGAGGTCGTCAAGTGGATCGCGATCTTCCGCCTGGTCATGCCCGAGGCCCTGTTCCGGCTCTGCGGCGGCCGGGTCGAGAACCTCGGCGAGCTGCAGGCGACGGCCATCAAGGCCGGGCTCAACGGGGTGATGATGGGCAACTTCCTGACCACGCTCGGCAACACGCCGGTCGAGGACCGGGCGATGTTCGAGGAGCTCGGGCTGAACGTCGCTGCGCAGCCCGACAACGGCTCAAATCCGCGCCCGGACAATCGCTCCGGCTGGCTCGACGGCGACACGCCTGACGTCGGCTCGGAGGCGCTCGCCGACCAGGAGCCGCGGGAGCTCGAGGTCAGCCTGTGGAACCCGTCAAGGCAGCTGCGGTTCGCCTCCAAGCGCGCGGTGCCGCCGCGGCCTGACGGAGCACCCAACCGAGGGCGAGAGCGCGAGGCGGCATGATCGAGATCGAAGCGCGGATGGACGAGCTGCAGTCGCTGGGACTGCGTCGCCGCACCCGCCTCGTCTCCGGCCCCCAGGGTCCGCACGTGCTGCTCGACGGCAAGCCGGTGCTGCTCCTGTGCTCCAACAACTACCTCGGTCTCGCCGACCATCCCGCAGTCCGCGAGGCCGCGGCCGACGCGGCCATGCGGTGGGGGGTCGGGGCGGGCGCATCGCGGCTGGTGTCGGGGACGATGACGATCCACCGCCGGCTCGAGGAGCGGCTCGCCGCCTTCAAGGGCCGCCAGAGCGCGCTCGTGTTCGGCTCGGGCTACCTCGCCAACGCGGGATCGATCGCAGCGCTCGCGCGAGCCGGCGACGTCGTCTTCTCCGACGAGCTCAACCACGCATCGATCGTCGACGGCTGCCGCCTGTCGCGTGCCGAAGTGTTCGTCTATGACCACTGCGACCCTGAGCACCTCGAGTGGGGGATCGTCCAGGCCGAGGGTCGTGGATCCCTGATCGTGACCGACAGCGTCTTTTCGATGGATGGAGACGTCGCGCCGCTGGCCGAGATCGTCGAGCTCGCACACCGCCACCGCCTACGGACGCTGATCGACGAGGCCCACGCCACCGGCGTGCTCGGCCCCGGCGGCCGCGGCGCGCTGGCCGAGGCCGGGCTCGAGGACCAGGTCGACGTGATCGTCGGCACGCTCGGCAAGGCGCTCGGCTCCTACGGCGCGTTCGTCGCCTGCGACCGGGCGATGGCTCGCTACCTGGTCAACTCCGCGCGGACGTTCATCTTCTCGACCGCGCTGCCTCCGCCCGCGGCCGCCGCGGCGCTGGCGGCGCTCGGACTGCTCGAGGAGCGCCCCCAGCGCGTCGACCGGCTCGCCGCCAACGCTGCCGCGCTGCGCGGCGCGCTGCTAGCCGAGGGGTTCAGCCTCGAGGGCTCGCGGACCCAGATCCTGCCGCTCGTGATCGGCGAGGCCGAGCAGGCGATGCGGATCTGCGAGGCCGCGCTCGCGCGCGGTGTGTTCGCGCAGGCGATCCGCCCACCGACCGTGCCGCCGATGACGTCGCGCCTGCGGCTGGCGGTGATGGCCACCCACCGTGAGGAGGAGCTCCGCGCGGCGGCGCGCACGCTGGGCGCCGCCGCGCGTGCTGCGGGCTTCGATCCGCGCTCGCGAATGGCGCCGGTCATCGGCCGTGGCGATCTCGAGCCCGCCGAGCCGGAGTTCGTCGCGGCGGCGGTGCCGCGATCCCGCGGCGTGTTCGATTTCGAAGCACCCGAGCCTGTCCGGCGCGCCGCGTAGCGGTCGCTGGCCGCCCTTGCGCGGGTGCTTTGTCACCGGCACTGACACGGGCGTCGGCAAGACGGTCCTGACCGCCGCGATCGTCTCGGCGTTGCGAGCTCGCGGCGACGCGGTCCGAGCGCTGAAGCCCGTGATCACCGGCCTCGACGACCCCGCCGACCCTGACTGGCCCCCCGATCACGAGCTGCTCGCGCGGGTCGCCGGCTGCGCGCCCGAGCAGGTGACGCTCGCCCGCTACGGGCCCGCCGTCTCGCCCCATCTCGCCGTCGAGCTCTCCGGTCGGGGGCTGGCGCTCGACGAGCTGGTGGCCGGGATCTGGTCGGCGGCGGCTCGGGGCGAAGCGCTGATCGTCGAAGGCGTGGGCGGGCTGCTCGTACCTCTCGACGGCGCCTTCAGCGTCCGTGACCTGGCGCGCGAGGTCGGGCTGCCGCTGCTGGTCGCCGCGCGTCCCGGACTCGGGACGATCAACCACACGCTGCTGACGCTCGAAGCCGCCCGCGGGTTCGGTCTGCGCGTGGCGGCGGTCGTGTTGACGCCGTGGCCGGCGCGCCCGGGAGCGATCGAGCGATCGAACCTCGAGACGATCCAGCGGCTCGGCAAGGTCGAGGTCGGGACGCTCGCGACTGTCGCCGCCGCGACCCCCGAGCTGCTGGCCGCCGCTGCGGACGGCCTGGCACTCGAGCGCTGGCTGAGCTAGCCGCTAGCAGCAATTTCTCGGCGTCGGTTCCGACCGGCGGCGGGTCTACGTTGCCGTCATGCTCGCCACCTCTGATCTGCTCGAGTCCGACCGCCGCCATCTCTGGCATCCCTTCACCCAGCAGCAGGGCTGGTGCGACGAGGAGCCGCCGCTGCTGATCAGCCGCGCCGAAGGCACGAACCTCTATGACGCCGATGGCAACGCCTACATCGACGGCGTCTCGTCGCTGTGGTGCAACGTTCACGGCCACCGGCACCCAGCGATCGACGAGGCGATCCGGTCCCAGCTCGACCGCGTCGCCCACTCGACGATGCTCGGCCTCACCCACGAGCCGGCGATCGAGCTCGCGCGGCGGCTGGTCGAGCTCGCGCCCGCCGGGCTCGAGCGCGTGTTCTACTCAGACAGCGGCTCGACGGCGGTCGAGATCGCATTGAAGATGGCCTTTCAGTGGTGGGCGCAGCGCGGCGTCCAGTCGCGGACGCGCTTCGTGTGCCTCGAGAACGCCTACCACGGCGACACGATCGGGGCGGTATCGGTTGGCGGTATTGACCTCTTCCACTCGCTCTACAGGCCGCTCCTGTTCGACTCGCTGCAGGTGCGCGCCGGCGACGCCGAGGACCTCGAGCGGGTGCTGGCGCTGCACGGAGACGAGGTCGCAGCCGTGATCGTCGAGCCGCTCGTGCAGGGCGCCGCGGGAATGCTGATGCAGCCGCCCGGCTACCTCCGCCAGGTGCGGTCCCTGTGCGACCAGCACGGTGTGCTGCTGATCTGCGACGAGGTCGCGACCGGGTTCGGACGGACCGGCGCGATGTTCGCGTGCGATCACGAGGGCGTCAGCCCGGACCTGCTGTGCGTCGGCAAGGGCCTCACCGGCGGCTACCTTCCGCTCGCCGCGACGCTCGCCAGCGAGCGCATCTACGAGGGCTTTCTCGGCGGCGCTGACGAGTTCAAGACGTTCTTTCACGGACACACCTTCACCGGCAACCCGCTGGGCTGCGCGGCCGCGATCGCGACGCTCGAGACCTTCGAACGCGAGCGGACGCTCGAGCTCCTGCAGCCCAAGATCGGGTTGCTGTCGCGCCTGCTCGAACAGCGGGTCGCGCTGTTGCCCGCGGTGGCCGAGGTCCGCCAGCGCGGATTGATGGTCGGGATCGAGCTCGCAGCCAGCGCCCCCGAGGAGCGGCTCGGCCACCGGGTGACGCTCGCGGCGCGCCGCCGCGGGGCTGTCATCCGGCCGCTCGGCGACGTCGTCGTGCTGATGCCGGCGCTCGCGATTTCAGAGCACGACCTGCGGCGGCTGGTGGCGATCACGGCCTCGTCAATCGCCGAGGCAACCGTTGGCCGGCTGACGCACGTCGCCGCCTGACCCGCGGGCGGTCTCGTCTAATCCTGTCGCCGCCTAAGCCGGGGGCGGTCTCGTCTAATCCTCGTAGGGCGAGAAGTCCTTCTTGCGGGCACCGCAGACCGGGCAGAACCACGTGTCCGGTATGTCCGCGAAGTCAGTCCCCGGCGGTATGCCGCCGTCCGGATCTCCTTCGGCCGGGTCGTAGATGAACCCGCACGACTCACACATGTACTTCACGCGGGCAAGGGTAGTCGGTCCAGCGAAGGAGACGGCAGGCTCCATTCGGCAGCCGAGTCTCGGTAGGGTCGCGGCCAGTGTCGACTAATCGTCCCGAGCCCGGAGTCGAGTTCAACGCCGGCGAGGAGACCGTGCCGCGGCTGGCGGCGACCGTGATCGTGCTCCGCGGCGGCGACTCCGAGCTCGAGGTCCTGCTCGCCCAGCGCACGCCGAAGGCGCGCTTCATGGGCGGCGCGTGGGTGTTTCCAGGCGGCGCCGTCGGCGAGCAGGACGGCGACGGTGACGCCGCCCTGCGCGCGGCCGCGATGCGCGAGTTGCGCGAGGAGGCGGGGATCGAGCTCACCGACCCATCCGAGCTGGTGCCGTTCTCGCGCTGGATCACGCCCGCGGTGGTCAAGATCCGCTACGACACGTGGTTCTTCCTCGCGACGATGCCCGCCGGCGCCGAGCCCGCGATCGACGGTGAGGAGGTCGTCGATGCACGTTGGTACAGGCCGGCCGCAGCACTGCAGGCGGCGCGCGACGGCGAGATCATGCTGGTCTTCCCGACGATCAAACACCTCGAGCAGCTCGCGGAGTTCGACTCCGCCGACGAACTGCTCGCCCGGGCCCGGTGAGCACCGTCGCACCGGTGCAGCCAATGGTCGTGGGTGAGGGTGAGACGGCCCGGATCGTGCTGCCCGGCGAGGCCGGCTATCAGGACTGAGCGGCATGCCATCTGAGAGAGACCGCGCCGACTGACCACGCACGCGATTAACCCCGCACGCCGATCTGAGAACCCCGCACGCCTGACGGTCGCGGTCACCGGACCCACGGGCGACATCGGGCGCTCGCTGCTGCGCGCGCTGGAGGCGAGCCGAGACGTCGGCCGGATCGCCGCGATGGCTCGCAGCCCGTTCGACCCCGCGGCAGCCGGCCTGCGCAAGACCGAGTACCGCCAGGGGGACGTGCTTGACACCGAGGCCGTCGCCGAGGTGTTCGCGGGCGCCGACGTGGTCGTCCACCTCGCGTTCGTGATCATGGGCAACCTCGACGAGACCACGAGCGTCAACCTCGAAGGCTCGCGCAACGTGTTCAGGGCGGCGATCGAGGCGGGGGCCAAGCGGTTGGTCTATGCCTCGTCGGTGGCCGCTTACGGGTTCCACGACGACGCGCCGGAGCTGCTGACCGAGGACCTGCCGGCGCGCGGGACCAAGCGCCACTACTACTCGGCCCAAAAGGCCGAGCTCGAGGGGGCGCTTGAGGAGCTGCTGGCCGGCTCCGGGACCGACGCGTACGTTTTCAGGCCGTGCATCGTCGCCGGACCCGACGCGCCGATGCTGCTCGAGGGGATCCCGTACCTGCAGCTGTCAGAGCGGATGCCCAGCGCCGTGCTGCGGCTGCTCGAGCTGATGCCGGTGCTCAAGCCGGTAATCCCGGACGCCGGCGTCCCGTTCCAGCTCGTCCACCACGACGACGTCGCGACCGCGATGCGCGCAGCCGTCCTGGGCCGCGGCCGTCCTGGGGTCTACAACCTTGCCGGTCCCGGCACGCTGACGATGTCCGACCTCGCCGACGCGCTCGGCTGGTACAGCGTCCCGATCCCCGATCTGGCGCTCGGCGCGGCTGCCGAGCTGGTGGCGCGGCTGCCGTTCGTGCCCGCCGAGGCACAGTGGATCGAGACCCTGCGCCGCCCCGTGCTGATGGACACCGCGAAGGCGCGCCGTGAGCTGCGCTGGCGACCCCGCCATGACGCCGCCGAGACGCTGTCGACGATGGTCGAGGCGGCGAGGTCGGCGCGTCTGATCCGCTAGGCGCGTTGCGGCGTGTCCGACCTGCAGAATGCGACAAATCTGCACGCAGCCTCTGGATCTGGCGCAAACTCGAGGTCCCGCATGCGCCTGGCGACAAATCTAAGCCGGCGGTGCGGATTTGGTGCGAAATGCATCGCACGGCGGCGGCGCACCTCGCCTCGCGCCGCCTCGCCCCGCGCCGCGACGCGCGGCGCCGCGACGCCTCGCGGCGCCGCGGATCGGCTCAGCCGCCGCCGTAGGTGACGATCAGGTCCGTCATCACGCCGACCATGAAGCCGGCGGTCAGCATCCCCAGCTCGAGCTCGCGGTAGCCGAAGCGGCGCATCCCGTTCCAGACCTCGCCGATCACGAACAGGATCGCGCCGCCGGCCATCGCGTAGAAGGCGAGCTCGAGCGCGTGGCTGGTGACCTCGTAGCCGACCAGCGAGCCGAGGAACGTGGGGCCACCGCCGATCAGGCCAGCGAGGCCGAGCCAGCGCCATGACGGCATCACGTCTCCGAGCGGACCGACGATCCCGAACCCCTCGGTGGCGTTGTGCAGTGCGAAGCCGATGATCAGGACGGTCGCGAGGCTGATCGCACCCGCGCGCGCCGAGACGCCGATCGCAAGCCCCTCGGCGAAGTTGTGGACTCCGATCGCGGCCGCGATCGTCAGCCCGGTCCGCAGCGCGGCGCGGCGCGCGGCCTCGAGTTCGAGCGCGGCCGTGTCCGCCGGCGCCTCGGCGGCCGCGACCGCGCCACTGCCGCCGGCGATCGGCGGCCTGCGGGCGCCGAGCGGGCGCATCCGCCGCTGGAGCATCGCCAGGCCGGCGCTGCCGGCTCCGAACCCGACGCCGAGCAGCACCACGAGCCAGATCACATAGGCGAGCGACTCGTTTCCGTCCTTGTAGGCCCGGAGCGCCAGATGGACGATGTCGAGGCCGTTCGAGAGCACGTCGACGAAGATGAACGCGAGCACCCCGACGGCGAACATCGCGAGCGCGACCCGCGACCGGCTCCCGAGCAGCCGCATCCGCCCGACCGGGAGACCGAGGTAGATGGTCGAGCCGGCGAGAGCTCCGAGTAGAACGGTCTGAGCGAAGGACACCGCGGTTGCTGTTAGGGGACCCTAATGCCCGCCAGGGAGCAGCGTACCAGGGAGTAGATTCGGCCGCACCAGCTTGTTACCCGGATTACACGGTCCGTGTCATGGTGATGCGGTTCCTCAACCCCTGGCGGGCATCGCATCGCCCAGGCGCGCATCGCGTCCCCCGGGCGGGCGTCGCGTCCCCCGGGCGGGCGTCGCGTCGCCCGGGCGGCCATCGGGGGCCAGGCCCCGATCACGTGTCGGCGTTGAAGTCCGGCAGTCCGAGCGTCTGCAACCAGTGGCTGACGGTGATGTTCAGCTGCGTGAACTCGCCGGTCCAGATCAGCACACCCATCGAGATCAGCACCGCCCCTCCGAGCCCGATCACGATCGCGTAGTGGCGCTTGACGACCGCGAACGCCGAGGTCGCGGTCCCGAAGGCGAGCCCGGTGATCAAGAACGGCACCCCGAGGCCGGCGCAGTAGGCGACTAGCAGCAAGGCGCCGCGGGAGGCCGAGTTTGACGTGCCCGCGGCGGTCACGATCGCCCCCAATGTTGGCCCCGTGCACGGCGTCCAGGCGAGCGCGAATGCGGCGCCGGTCAGCGCCGGGCCGCTGCGGCCCGCCCGCTCCATCAGCCGGCCGACATGCCACTCGCGGCTCAGGAACGGAACGAACGGGGCGAGCATGAAGACGCAGCCCATCGCGATGATCAGCGCGCCCGAGACCTTCAGTGCCGCCGGTCCGGTGAGCGCGGTGCGCAGCGCCCGCTGCCCCAGCAGACCGAGCGTGATGAAGATGAACGAGAAGCTCCCGACGAACGCGAGGCTCGGCAGGATCACGCGACGCGCACGCACGTCACCCGGCGCGACCCCCGCGACCGCAGACACATAACCGGGCACGAGCGGCAACACGCACGGCGAAAAGAAGGAGATCAATCCCGCGCCGAAAGCCACGGGAAGCCCGATGCCCGACAATGGATCCATCTCAGGCTCGAGAGTACATCCGCGCGCCCTCCGCGCGCGGCGCCGCAGCGTCGAAACGGCCTGCCCCAGATGCTCCCCGCCGTCGCCGCACACGAGTGGTAGGTTGGCGACGAGATGACTGCTACCAGCACCACACTCCAGAACTTCATCGACGGCAAGTTCGTGGATCCCGCAGACGGTCAGACCGAGCCGGTGCTCAACCCCGCCAACGGCGAGGTGATCGCCCACGCTCCGCTGTCAACCGCCGAGGATGTAAACCGCGCCGTCGCCGCGGCTCGCAGCGCGTTCGGCGGCTGGTCCACCACGACCCCCGGCGAGCGCGCGCTGGCGATGCTCAAGCTCGCCGACGCGATCGAGGAGCACGCGGAGGAGATCTCCGAGCTCGAGTCAGACAACGCGGGCAAGCCGATCAACGCCTTCCGCGACGACGAGATCCCGTTCATGGTCGACAACCTGCGCTTCTTCGCGGGCGCCGCCCGGTGCCTCGAAGGCCGTGCCGCCGGCGAGTACACGGCCGGCTACACGTCGATCATCCGCCGCGAGGCGGTTGGCGTGATCGGCCAGATCGCACCCTGGAACTACCCGCTGATGATGGCCGTCTGGAAGATCGGGCCGGCGCTGGCTGCGGGCAACACGGTCGTCCTCAAGCCGGCCGAGACGACGCCGCTGTCGATCCTCAAGGTGGCCGAGTACGCGGCCGAGATCTTCCCGGCCGGCGTGCTCAACGTGATCACCGGCCACGGCGACCCCACCGGCGAGGCGCTCGTCACCCACAAGGACGTGGACATGGTGTCGCTGACCGGGTCGTGGGCACGGGCAAGTGGATCGCCGCGCACGCGGCTGACACGCTCAAGCGGGTCCACCTCGAACTCGGCGGCAAGGCTCCGGTGGTCGTGTTCGACGACGTCGAGCTCGAAACGGCGCTGGAGACGATCGCCGGCACCGGCTACTACAACGCAGGCCAGGACTGCACCGCCGCGACGCGCGTGCTGGCCGGCGCCAAGGTCTACGACGACGTCGTCTCCGGACTCGTGTCCCAGGCCGAGGGCCTGGTGCTCGGCGACACGCGCTCGGCCGACACGACGCTCGGGCCGCTGAACTCGTCGCGCCAGCGCGAGCGCGTCGAGGGCTTTCTGCAGCGCAAGCCAGGCCATGCCGAGATCGCGACCGGCGGCCACGAGCCTGACGGCCCTGGCTTCTTCCTCGAGCCGACGGTCGTGGCCGGCCTGCAGCAGGACGACGAGATGATCCAACAGGAGATCTTCGGCCCGGTGATCACGGTCCAGCAGTTCTCCGACGAAGCCGAGGCGATCTCCTGGGCCAACGGCACGCCGTATGGGCTCGCCTCGTCAGTCTGGACGCGCGATGTCGGCCGCGCGATGCGGGTCGCCAACGCGCTCCGGTTCGGCTGCGTTTGGATCAATGACCACATCCCACTGGCCTCGGAGATGCCCCATGGCGGCTACAAGCAGTCCGGCTATGGCAAGGACCTCAGCATGTACGCGCTCGAGGACTACACCGAGGTCAAGCACGTGATGGTGTCCCTCGGCTGACCCCCTGCGGCAGCGCCCCGGAACGCAGTAAGCGGCACGCTGGGGCGCTGCAAGCCATTTCGTAACTTTCCCCCTGATCCTCCGTTAGGATGGTGAAGGGTCATTTAGTGGAAGCCTCCGCACTCCCAGCATCGGTAGCACTCGGGCGCCCACGGATCGCCATCGGTACTTCGCTGCTGCGCATCCGTTCCGATGAGCAACTGGTGACGTTCTTCCGCGAGGGCAACGATGACGCCTTCCGCGTGATCCACGATCGTTACCGCGCGCGGCTATATGCCTACACCCGCCAGATGCTGGCCGGCACGTCGCAGGAGCCCGAGGACGTGGTGCAGGAGATCTTCCTGCGCGCCTACTACGCGCTGCGCACGAGCACCGCGCACTGGCGCTGCGGGCCTGGCTCTACCGGATCGCCCACAACCGCTGTATCGATGAGCTTCGCCGCACGCATCTGACCGCGGTCGAGGCGATCGACGCGCTCGTCCCCAGCGTCCAGGACCCGGTCGCCAAGGTCGAGCAGCGAGACGCGCTGCGGCGGCTGATCGCCGACGTCAAGCGTCTCCCCGATCAGCAGCGCTCGGCGCTCTTGATGCGCGAGCTGAGCGGGATGGCATATGCCGATGTGTCGGGCGCGCTCGGAGTCTCGGTGCCGGCGGTCAAGTCGCTTCTCGTCCGTGCCAGGGTCAGCCTCGCGCAGGCCAGCGAGGCGCGTGATACAGCCTGCACGAGTATCCGCGAGGACCTGATCCTGTCCCACGATCGCGGCGTGCGCACCAGCGGGCTCGCGCGGCGCCACATGCGCGACTGCTCTGACTGTCGCCGGTTCCGCTCTGAGGTACGGGGCGTCAACCGCAGCCTCGCGGCCCTGGCGCCGACGCTCGGGCCGCTCGGCGTGATCGCCAATCTGCTCGGCTGGGGCAGCGGTGGCGGCGCGGCGGCGGGTGGCGTCGCCGGCGGCGGCGCGGCCTCGGGCGGCGCTGCGGCGGCGGCCGGCGGGACAGGCGCGGTGGCGTCCACCGGCCTGCTCGCGACCGGCGCGACCCACGTGGTCACCCTCCTGGCGGCTGCGGTCGTCGCGACCGGCGGCGCGGTCGAGCTGCAGAGGACCCTGTCGGCCACGCACCACCACAGCCATCACCACGCTGCAGCGGTCGCGCCCAGGCGCGCGTGGGCTGGCGCCTCGGTGGCCGCCGCCTCCACCGGCACGCGGGCCGCAACCACGGCGTCGACTGGCGGCGTCGCGCCCGAGACCTCGAGCGCGAGCTCCGCCTCGAGCGGGTCCGCCGGCGCCAAGACGAGCGCGGCCGTCCGCCACGTACGCGGGGATTCGACCGGCAAGGTTCCGATCACCGAGACGCTCGACCCCGACAACCTCCTGTACGCCAACAGCCTCAACCCAACGGGCTCCGCCGGCTCGGGCAACGGGTCACTGAGCGCCGCCGGGACGGGCACAGGCACTGGCACGCCGGCCGGGGGATCTACGGCAACGGGAACTACCGGCACCACCGCTCCGGGCTCGACTCCTGCCACCATCCCGGGGGCGACCGGTCCGGGCGCCCCCGGCCCAGGCGCCACCGGCACCAGCGGCCCGACGGTCACCGGCGCAAGCGGACCCGGCGCGACCACCACGACCGGCGCCGGCTCGTCGAGCACGGCCACCGGCAGCAGCGCCAGCCCGACAGCCGGCGGCGCCGCCACCACCTCGGGCTCGTCGACTCAGAGCCCCGCCGGCACGACCGAGGGCTCGGGCACCGCGGCCACCACATCGAGCACCGGGAGTACCGGCGCGAGCTCGTCGAGCAGCAGCGCCGCAAGCGAGTCCGTCGGTTCCAGCGCGGCATCCACCAAGTCGAGCAAGGTGCTCAACTTCGTGACCACGAAGCGGCATCACTCCACCGCCGGGTCCTCGTCGGTAGGCTGCTGTAACTACGATCGAGCGCTACCTCGAGAACCTCGACCACGAGGAGCTCTACGTCCGTCGAGGGCGGCGTTCGGGGCTATACACGATGGTCGCCGTGCACTCGACCGTCCGGGGTCCATCGCTCGGTGGCTGCCGGATGTGGTTTTACCCTGACTCGCGCGCGGCGGTCCGTGACGCGCTCAGGCTGTCGCGGGCGATGACGCTCAAGGCCGCGGTCGCGAACCTGGCACTGGGCGGCGGCAAGGGCGTAATCATGGCGCCGGCCCCCGGGGAGCTGAGCGCTGAACGCCGCAACGCGGCGCTACTGGACTTCGCCGACACCGTCGAGATGCTCGGCGGGCGCTACATCACGGCCGAGGACGTCGGCACCTCGAGTCGCGACATGAGCGTCATCGCCCAGCGGACCGAGCACGTGGCCGGCCTCGCCCGCAGTCGCGGCGGCTCGGGCGACCCGAGCCCGCTGACGGCGCTCGGAGTCGAGGCCGCGATCGTCGCCTCTTGCGAGCGCGCTTTCTCCGATCGCTCGCTGCGGGATCGCACGATCTGCGTGATCGGGCTCGGCCACGTGGGCTCGCGGGTCGCCAAGCGCTGTGCGCGCGCAGGCGCTCGGCTGATCGTCGCCGATCTGGATCAGGGCAAGCGCAGCATCGCCGAGCAGCTCGGCGCCCGCTGGGCCCGGCCTGACAAAGCGCTGCTGGCCGATGTCGATGTCCTCGTTCCGTGCGCGCTCGGGGGCCAGTTCGACGAGGAGTCGGTGCCCCGGCTGCGCTGCCGCGTGGTCGCCGGCGCGGCCAACAACCAGCTGGCGGGCGACTGGGTCGCCGAGCTCCTGCAGGATCGTGGTGTGCTCTGGGCGCCGGACTTCGTCGTCAACGCCGGTGGACTGATCAACATTGCAGAAGAGGTCGGCGGCTATGACGCCGCGCGCGCGAGGCGGCGCGTCAGCTCGATCGGCGACACGCTCGGTGAGATCTTCGCCCAGGCCGACGATGACCGGACCACGCCGCTCGAGGCGGCGATGAAAATCGCGACACGGCGGCTCGCGGCCTCAAATGGCCGGCCGCCGGGTCAGGGCTGAATCCCAGACCGGGCGCTGCACCGCGTCGGGCAGGCGTCCCTCGTCGGCGAGCTTGTCCAGATGCGCCGCGAGCGTGATCGCTGCCGCGGGGCGCAGTGCTGGGTACTTCGCCCCAGGCCGCGTCGAGCATCTCGGGCACCGAGCGCGCGCCGGCGTCGATGGCCGCGACGAGCCGCCGCTCGCGCTCGAGGCGGTGCGCAATGTACTCGTCGAGCTTGGCCTGCGGATCGGCACCGGCGGCCCGTGGCCGGGACCGAGAACCGCGAGCCGCCGCCGGCGAAGGCCTCGGAGCGCTTGCAGATAGGCGGCCAGCGCGCCCGGGTCGGGAGCGATGAAAACACTCCCCTCCCCGAGCACCGCGTCGCCGGTCAGCGCCGCCGGCCCGGCGACGAATGCGAAGTGGTCAGGGGCGTGCCCGGGGGTCGCGACCGCCTCGAGCGGCCCGAACAGTTCCATCTGTCAGCCTCACGTCCACGTTGCCGCGGCCCGCCGCGACCGGCACTCCGGGGTGGCGCTCGCGCATCACAGCAAGCGCCTCGCTGTGGTCGGATGATCGTGCGTGAGCGCGATCCCTCCGAGGCCGCCACGCGCGGCGATCTCCTATCGAGCTCGTCGACATGCTGATCGGCGAGCGGCCCTGGATCCACCAGCCACGCAGGGCCGCTCCCAACCAGCCACGAGTTCGTGCCGCTGAGCGTGAACGGTCCGGGGTTGTTCGCGCGCACCCCCACGACCTCGTAGCCCGGAAGATCGACGCGAGTCACTGCTTGAATAGTCAACCATGACCGTCTCCGCGGACGACCATCGGCCCCGCGGAGGACAGCCAGTCGACGAAGACGACGGCGTCCGGGGGCAGCCCGGAGACCCGAGCCACAGCCTCTGGCGCGGGCTGATCTCGCTAGCGATCCTGATCGCGATGGTCGTGGGGCTGCTGCTCGCCGTCCCGGGCCTGCACGGAGTCGTCGACGCGGTCCGCCACATGAAGTGTGGTGGCTGGTCGCTCGCCGTCGTGCTCGAAATTCTCTCGTGCGTCGGCTACGTGGTCGCGTTCCTGCAGGTGTTCGACCGCGCGCCGGTCCGGTTCGGCGCGCGGGTCGCGCTGAGCGAGCTCGCGTTCGGCGCCGCGGTCTCGCTCGGCGGCGCCGGTAGCGTCGCGGTCGGCGCCTGGCTGCTCGTCGAGCGCGGGGGCGACCCGACGAGGATCGCCGAGCGCTCGGCGGTCCTGTTTCTGCTGACCAGCGCGATCAACGTGTTCACGCTCGTGCTCGTGGGCTTGGGGCTGTGGGTGGGTCGCTGCCCGGGCCCGTCGAACCCGCTGCTGAGCCTCGTACCCGCGGCCGGCGGGATCGTGGTGTTGATCTTCTTCCTGTTACTGCCGCGGTTCAGCGAACGGCTCGCGGCCGACCGATCGCCGGGCAAGCTGCGTACTCTGCTGGTCGAGATCGCCGCCACGCATCCGGCTCACCGAGCAGGTGATGTTCAGGGCCGACTGGCGGATCCTCGGGGCGATCGCCTTTCTGTGGTGCGACATCGGCGTCCTGGCGGCCTGCTTTGCCGCTGCCGGCACCGTGCCGCCACTGGCGACGATCGTGCTCGCCTACCAGATCGGCTACATCTCGAACCTGATCCCGGTGCCTGGCAACATCGGCGTGCTCGACGGCAGCATCGTCGGGATGTTCGCCATCTACGGCGTCTCGGCGACGCTCGCGACCGCCGCGACGGTCGTCTACCACGCGATCGCGCTCTGGATCCCGGCGATGTGGGGCACGGCCGCTTTCGTGATCCTGCGCCGCTCCCGCGGCCAACCGATCAAGCTGCGCCCGCCCTACGAGGAGCGCCGCCGGGCGCGAGAACGACAGCCTTAGCGGCAGGAGTCAGCCGAGCCCTTCGATCAGCTTCAGGAGCTCGTCCTTTCGATACCCCTCGCGCCGCGCGAGCGCGATCAGCTCCTGCGCCTTGTCGAGCACAATGCTCTTGGGGACGGCGTCGCACGCGACTCGGACCCCACGCCCCCGGCGAAACTCGAGCAGGCCCTCGTCCCGCAGCAACCTCAACGCCCGCAGCACCGTGTTGGTGTTGACCCCGAGCACGGCCGCGAGGTCCCGGGCAGGCGGTAGGCGCTCCCCCGGACGAGCTTCGCCCTCGGCGATCGCCCGACGGATGTCGGCGGCGACCTGGTCGTGCAGCAGAGCGGGATCGTCTCGGTCAATCTTGACTTGGAACATTGTGCTAGTCACAATAGTACCAATGAGGTATCAGTGGGTCAGGCTGTGCCGATAACTGTTGCCACCCTCGAGTCGGCCTCGGCCAGGGACGAGCTCGAGCTCGAGCTGCTAATCGAGGAGGCGCGCCGACGTCAGCGCCGCCGCCGGCGGCGCCTGGCCGCGCTCGTCGTGGCGGCGCTTGCAATCGGCTGTGTCGGGGCGACGACGCTCACCTCCTCCACCCCTTCGGAGTCGCTGCGTGCCAGACCGCTGCACTTCCCGAAGCTCGCGGCTGGCGGGCGGTGCCCAGTATCTCCTGGCTCTCTGTTTCGCAATCGGCTGTTCGCGGGGACCGCGCTCGGCAGCGGACCGGTGCGGGTGCTGATCGGCGATCGCGGCGACCTCGCCCACGGCCGCGCGGTCCTGGGTGCGACTGACACGCCCGGCTGGTATGCCCTGCAAACGATCTGGTTCGCGATGCCCGGGTATGACGGTCCGTTCGTCGTCAGGGCAGCGCAGCTCGGGGGTCCTGGACCGATCGAGGTCCGATCCGGCGGCTCTGGCCTCGGGCCCGGCTCCGGAGCGCTGGCCGTCGGCGCCGGACCCACGCTCAAGCACGGCCGACGGCTACCGCACGGTTCCAGTGGGCACCTGGGTAAGGGCGCCCGGCTGCTACGCCTGGCAGGTCGACGGCCGAGGATTCAGCGAGATCATCGTCGTGCGGGCGCTCACGCCGCGCGGGCAGTAGCGGGAACGGTTCCCGCCGCCCGGTTTGCCTACAACCTGCTCGGCGTCAACGTGTTCCTGACCGAGGCCGAGTTGGACTCCTCTCGCTCGGCTCTCGCCTCAACGACGGCTGGCGTCGGACGGCCGTTCGCGGATGTAGTCGATGTTGAAGTCGTGCTCCCACGTCGCGCCCTGGTCAGGCAGATTTCTCCCAGCGTCCCCGAATCGCTCGCCCGTCGGGGTCAAGCTGTGCGTAGAAGCGCTGAGAGAACTCAGGGGTATCTCGCCGCATCTGCCAGCGCGCGCCTTCCATGCTCATCAGATAGACGCGCGACACGCCGCGGTCGTCGGCGTACAGAACTGAATAGCCCGGTTGGCTCTCGTCACGTCCGATGATCCAGACGGCAGCGGGGGGATTCTGCGAATCGCCTTGGAGCATCCGTAGAGCGGAGCCCTGCTCGATCCAGTCGATGTCGATCGATCCGGTGACGCGGGTGTCGGGGTTTGGCAGAAACGGCGCGTTGTACAGCTCCATCCGCCAGCGGCCTACGAGGGGGTCGAGTTCGGCGAGTGCCGGGTTGATCCTCATGTCTTCACTCCGTGTCCAGCAGCTTCTCTTTGTCCATTAAGACCGGGTGCGGCCACAGTTCTCATCGCTACTCGATCGCGGCGAGAACTCGTTTCGTCTGACGGCTCATTGACACCATCATCAGCACCCCGAGCCACACAGCGCCAGCCCCTGTCGGCTCAGGCACGGAGCCGCCGCGCTCTCGCCCGTGGCGCCGGCATGCTGCGCCGGTCGGTCCGATACCTTCGGCTGATGGTGCGCGACGTTCCGATTCGCGGCCCAATGATCAGGCTCGGCCAGCTGCTGAAGCTCACGGGGTTGATCGACAGTGGCGCCGAGGTCAAGACATTCCTGTCCACCGAGCAGGTGTGGGTAAACGGAGAGAAAGAGGGACGCCGAGGCCGCCAGCTTTGTCCCGGTGACGTCGTCCGGATCGGGGAGCGCGAGCTCCGTCTGATCTCCTCAACTCCTGAAGCTCGCTGACGGGCCTCGCGTCTCTGCCCCGCCTTCAACGACGACGCGGAGGACGAACTCGGCGCTCCGACACCGAGCAGTCCAGGCACAACACGCTGTCAGGCATCGCCTTCAATCGACCGCGAGAGATTGCTCCGCCGCACACGTCGCAAATGCCGTAGGTCCCCTCGTCCAGCTTCGCCAGAGCTCGCTCGGTGCGATCCAACCCACGCTCGAGCGCCTCGCCAACACCGATGTCCGTCAAGCGGCTCACCGCCTCAGAGGTGCCATCACCGATCCGTTTGCCGAAGCTCACCGCACTGCCAAGCTCGGGACGCTCTGCCAGCACCCCCAACCGCTGGCGGTCACGGTCCCGGCGCGCTCTTAGTTCAGCGCGAACGGCGTCGAGGTCGAGATCATCGAATGCCACCATCCGTACCGTACCCCCAGGGCCTCCTCGAGCATGTGTGACCCTCTCGGCGCCGCGGGTGATCCGTCGAAGGCGTCGCGGCGTAAGGATGGTGAGATGACGACGACGCAAGATTTAGCAAGCAGGCAGCGCTCGCCGCTTGCGAGCAACTCGGTCCGCGAGCATCTGTTGAGGGGTGCGGCCGGGCTGGCTGTCGCCGCGCTCGCGGGCCTCCTGGTCGCGGTCGTTGGTCCGGTCTCACTCGCCCTGCTGCCGCTGACCGCGGTCGCGTGGCGGGGCTGCCCGACATGCTGGACGGTCGGCCTGCTCGGCACGCTCGCCGACAACCGCGCCCGGCGCGCGTGTTCGCGTTGCTGATCGGCCGTTGCCTCAGGGCGCCATCGGGAGCCGCGAGCAGTCGGACGCCCGGAGCCCACGCCGTGTGGATCAAGGTCCGTCGTGCCTCGGTGTCATGGACCGTTACGCGCCTGTGAATCGATACTCGATCTGCCAGGCGTCGGCCGGGTCAGCGTGTGCGGTCCAAAAGAGCTCCGCCGTCCCATCCTGTACCCCTCGCCCTCCCGCGGGCGTTCCGCGCTACGCGAAGGCCCCGACGCCGGTGATGTCACGCCCGACGATCAGCGTCTGCATCGTCTCGGTTCCCTCGTAGGTGTGGATCGCCTCGATGTCGGCCATGTGGCGGATCACGTGGTTCTCGAGCAGGATCCCGTTGCCACCGAGCAGGTCGCGCGCCTCCGCGCACACCTGACGGGCCTTACGCGTGTTGTTGAGCTTTGCCAGGCCGGCGATCGTGTCGCTCATCTGGCCCCGCTCGGCCAGGCGCCCGATCTGCAGGCAGTAGAGCTGCATGGCGGTGACCTCGGCCAGCATGTTTACCAGTCGCTGCTGGATGATCTGGAAGCTGGCCAGGGGACGGCCGAACTGCTCGCGTCGCTTGGCGTAGGTGAGCGAGGTGTCGTAGGCAGCCACGGCATGCCCGAGTGCGGCCCATGCGCATGTGCTCCGGGTCCCGGCCAGAACTCGCCCGGCGTCCCTGAAGCTGTTCGCCCCCGGGAGCCGGTTGGCTGCCGGAACCTCGACGTCCTCGATCTCGATCTGGGCTTGCCAGATCGCGCGCAGCGATCCCTTGCCTTCGATGACCTCGGCGTGGTAGCCAGGCGTGCCCTTCTCGACCAGGAAGCCGTTGACCTGGCCGTCCTCGCCGCGAGCCCACACCACCACCACGTCGGCCAGGCTGCCGCAGCCGATCCAGCGCTTGGCTCCGTTGAGCACGTATGAATCCCCAACTCGCCGGGCGCTGGTCCCGAGCGCCACCGAATCCGAGCCGTGATCTGGCTCCGTCAGCGCGAATGCGCCGAGCTGCTCAGCCGGGCCATCGGCGCCAGCCAGCGGCGCTTCTGCTCCTCGGAGCCGAGCATCGCGATCGACTTCATGGCCAGCCCGGCCTGCACGCCGAGGAAGGTGCCGAGGCTCCCGTCGCCGCGGTTCAGCTCCATGTGCACGAGTCCTGACGCGATCGGGTCAAGGCCTGGGCAACCGTAGCCGTGGATGTCCTCGCCAACGATCCCGAGCTCGCCCAGGCGGCGGATCAGCGGCCAGGGCATCTCGGCGCGCTCCCAGTAGCCGCCGATCACCGGCAGCACCTCGTCGTCGACGAACAGGCGGACCCGGCGCAGCACGTCGAGCTGCTCGTCGGTGAGCTGTTCGCGCAGGAAGAAGTAGTCGGTGGCCAGCGCGTGGCCGAGGTCTTCGAACAGGTCAGGTGCGGTCAGCATTGGGGCTCTCCACTCGGTAGTTCTGGCGCGGCGAGCGCGGTCGCGATCGCCCGATAAGTCTTGCGGTTGAAGATCAGGCCGACGTGGCTCCCGGTCACCTCGACGCAATCGGCATACGGAACCAGCGCCGCCTGCCAGCGGACGACGCCGTCGCCCTTGGAGTAGATGCTGGTCAAGCGGACTCGGTCCTCGGGAAACGGGGCCAGGAAGTCACCGGCGAAGGCGCAGTCGCAGGACTCGGTCAGGCAAGCGGCGGACCGTGCCCGGCCGGTGCGCAGCGCCACCCGGCGGGCGGCGCCCGCCGCGAGCTGCGTCGGATAGCTGGTGGCGAGCATCCGGCGCAGGCCGGCGCCGATCGAGATCGCGTGCGACACGAGCTCCGGCCGGCGAGCGCTCAAGGCACGGACGTAATGGCCGCCGCGGCTGTGACCCACCAGCGCGACCCGCCGGCCATCCCGCTCGTAGAGCAGTTCGATCCGCCGGTCGATGCGCTCGGCCGCGCGATCCGAGCAGCCGAGGTTGGCGACGAACCCACAGCTGTGCGGCCGGTAGCCGACCCTGGCGAGCCACGCGGCGAGGACCAGCAGCGTCTGGTCGCCGCCGCCGAAGCCCGGCAGCAGGATCACCGGACGTCCGTCGCCGCGTGGCACGCCGCGCCCGTGGAACACGGGGTCGACGAGCAGCCGGTAGAGCTCGAGCTGCCAGCGCGTCTCCCGCACGTGCTCGCCCCACCACCGCTCAGCGGGCATGGTGGGAAGCGGATCAGTCGGCGAGGACATAGGTTCCCGGCGCCTTGGCCTGCGCCTTGTAGTCACGGTTGCCGAGCGTGTTCGGCGGGGGTTTCGTCTCGCCCGAGCGCTGAGCCAGCCACTCGTCCCAGTCCGTCCACCAGCTACCCGGAAGCTGAGGTGCCTGGGCGGCGAACTCGTCCGGCGCCTCGGGTAGTTCCTCGGCGACGCGGAAGCTTGACCGGCTGCCCGGGCTCGGCGGGTTCACGAGCGCCTGGATGTGGCCGCTGCGGGACAGCACGAACCGGCGGTTGCCACCGAACAGCAGCGCGCTCTTGTAGGCACTTTCCCACGCGACGATGTGGTCGCTGACACCGGCGACGAAGTACGTGTCGACGTCGACCGCACCCAGGTCCACCGGTGAGCCGAGGACTTCGAGCCGGCCCGGGCGCTTGAACGAGTTATCGAGCCCGATCTGGATGAAGTCGCGATGGAGCCCGGCCGCCAGGCGGACGGTGTCCTGGTTCCAGTAGAGGATGTCGAACGCTGGCGGCGCCTTGCCGAGCAGGTAGTTGTTGACGAAGTAGTTCCAGACCAGGTCGTTCGGGCGCAGCCAGGTGAACACGCCGGCGAGCGCGCGCCCGTCGAGGTATCCCTTGCGCGCCGATTCGGCCACCGCAGCCGCGGCCACGTCACGGCCGGCCAGCGCCTGCATCGTGCTCTCGGTGTCGTTGTCGAGCGCGCACACCATCAGCGTCAGGCTGGCTACCCGGTCAAGCTCGCCGTCGTCGGCGAGGTGGCCGAGCAGTCCAGCGGTGATGATCCCGCCCGAGCACGCGGCCGCCAAGTGGACCTTGCTCTGTGCCGTGACCGAGGCAACCGCGTCGCGGGCCTCGGCGAGCGCCTGGGCGTACGTTTCGAGGTCAAAGTGACCCTGCGCCTGCTCTGGGTTGCGCCAGGAAATCCCGAACACCTGCTGCCCCTGGGCGACGCAGTGCTCGATCATGCTCCGCCCGGGAGCGAGGTCGAGCACGTAGAACTTGTTGATCGTCGGGGGGACGAACAGGAGCGGCACCTCTCGCACCTGCTCGGTTGTCGGCCGGTACTGGATCAGCTCGAACACGTCGGTGCGCAGGACGACCGACCCCGGTGAGGCCGCGAGGTTGCCACCGATCTCGAATTTGCTCGTGTCGACGGTCGCCGGGAGCCGCGGCGAGGTCGACAAGTCCCGGACGAGCCGCCGGGCGCCGCGGACCAGGTTGCTCCCCCCGGTGTCGACGGTCTCCTTGATCACCGCCGGATTCGAGAAGGCGAAGTTCGTCGGGGCGAGCGCGTCGAGCACGTTCGCGGCGACCAGCCGGGCCCGCCGTTCGGCGCGCCACTCGACCTCGGCGTCGCTGATCAGCCCATCGGCGGCCTCGCCTACCGCGAGGTAGCCCTGGAGCACGCAGCGCAGAAGCCAGTTTTCCTCCCACGCCCGGTCGCCGAACCGCCGATCGCCCTTCCCCGGGGCGAGCTCGGACCGCCCGGAAGCGACCCGTCCGAGCTCGCCGGCGAGGCCGGCGGCGCGCGCGGCCACCCGGCGCGGATGCCGCACCAGCCCGGTACCGATCTTCACGCCGGCACCCGGCGCGATGAACTGCGACGAGCCGCCCGACCCGGCTTCGCTCAGCAGGACGTCGAGTCCGGACTGGGCGGCCCGGCTCGTGCGCTGGATGCGGGACGGTGTCTTCTCGGTTGACGTGTTCTCGGTCATCGATCTCCTCCGGTTGTGCGCGTGACATAAGCCTGGCTCGTGCGGCGGGGCAACGCATCGGCTCGAAGCACCGAAGTTGGCCGGACCGGGCTGTGTCGCGCATACAATCGGCGGCGAGGAGAGGCCTTTGGTAGCCCCTGCCGCAATCACCGATCCCGCGATCGCCGCCCTGCGAACGGCGCTCGAGCAGCGTCTGGAGGAACTGTCCGACCTGGCGACTGCGAAGATCGTCTCCGAGATCCCCGCCTACCGCGACTTCAACGAGCCGATGCGCCGCGACGTCCGCGTCCACGTCCACGCCCATCTGCGCGCCACGCTCGAGCACTTGGGTTCCGGCCGCGACGTCACGCGCGAGGATCTGCTCTTTGTCCGCCCGCACGCCGCGCGGCGCGCGCGGCGCGTGTCCGTCAGCGACTTCGTGCAGGCTTTCTACGTGGGGGAGCAGGTGTTGTGGCGTGCGGCGCTCGAGCTCGCCCAGGACGAGTCGTCGCGGGGCGCGGCACTCGCGCTCGCGTCGCACTTGCCGCGCTACTTCGAGGTGGCCACGACGCACGCGGCGGAGGTGTACCTGGAGGCGCAGGAGCAGCTCGCGGCCACCGGCGAGCGGATCCGGCGAGACCTCCTCGAAGACCTGCTCGCCGGGCGCGAGCTCGAGCCCGGCCCTAGCCTCGACGCAGCTGCCGCCGCCGAGTTGCGCGAGGGCACGCCGTGCCTGGTCATCTCGGCGACCTCGCCGGCGACTGCTTCGGTCGATGAGGACCTGTTGCGCGGGGGCGCCGCCGCACTGGCCCGCGCCACCGCGGGCGCGACGTTGCCGCTTGCGGTCGTCCGCCGCGAGGAGATCGTGCTCGTCGTTCCCATAAACGATGGTGTCGCGAGCGCTCTCGTATCCAGGCTCACCGAGGCGCAGCAGCGGCTGGCCGGCGCCGGGCTGCCGCTCGCCGTCGCCGTCAGCACGGCGGTGCCCGAGCTCGCGCTCATCCCCGACGCCTACCGCGAGGCGCGTACGCTGCGCCTTGCGCATGGAGCGAGGTCCGGTGTGGTCTCCCTGACTGAGATGAGCGCTTTCGATTGGCTGACTCTCCGGGCAGACGCGACCGCTAGCCGGCTCATCCCCGCCGCCATCCACGCGTTCGTGGCACAGGACGCCGACGAAGGCGGACCTCTGATCAGTACGTTGCGCGCCTACGTCGAGTGCGATTTGAACGCGCGGCGCACTGCCGAGCGGCTTCATGTGCACGTCAACACCGCGCACTACCGGTTGGGACGGATCGCTGAGCGCACCGGTTGCGACCTGCGGCGCGTGAGTGACCTCGTCGAGATCCTGATCGCGGCCCGCCTGGGCGAGGCCGGGGCGAGCGTCAAGTAGTAACTCCACACAATCGCGCCGGCCCGATTTCGGGTTCGGAGCCCATGTTCGGCGCGACCGGCTTCGGCGACGCTCTTCTACGTCCAAGCACCGACCAGAGGAGCGCAGGTGAACGAGAGCCTTGCCACCAACCTGATCGCCGCGGCGCGGCGAGCGCCGGAGCGTCCGGCGCTACGCCTCGACGACACTACGATCACCTACGCGGAGCTGGACGACGCCACCGCGCGGGTTGCCGGGCTCCTGCTGGAGCGCGGCCTCGAGCCCGACGACCGCGTCGGGGTCATGCTCCCGAACACGCCCGAGTTCGCGATCGTCTACTACGGCGTCCTGCGCGCCGGCGGCGTCGTCGTGCCGATGAACGTGCTCCTCAAGCAGCGCGAGGTCGCTTTCTACCTCGGCGACGCCGAGGCGAAGCTCCTCTTCGCCTGGCACGAGTTCGAGTCCGTCGCCCGCGACGGCGCCGCCGAGGCGGGGGCCGAGCGCCTGGTGGTCGAGCCCGGCGCGTTCGCCCGGACGCTCGAACGCGCCGAGCCCCATGCCGCCATCGCGCATCGCTCGGCCGACGACACCGCTGTGCTCCTCTACACCTCGGGCACCACCGGCAAGCCCAAGGGCGCCCAGCTCACGCACTCCAACCTGGCCGTGAACGCCGATGTGAGCAAGGCGCTGTTCTCGCTCGGGCCAGACGACGTCGTGCTCGGCGCGCTGCCGCTCTTCCACGCCTTCGGCCAGACGTGCGGCCTGAACGCCGCGATCGCCGCTGGCGCATCGCTCGCGCTGATCCCCCGCTTCGACGCGGGCCGGGCGCTCGGAGTGATCGAGCGCGATCGCGTCACGGTGTTCGAGGGCGTGCCGACCATGTACGCGGCGCTGCTGCACCACCCGGAGCGACAGGTGTTCGACGCGCGCACGCTCAGGCTGTGCGTGTCAGGCGGAGCGGCGCTCGCGGTCGAGCTCCTGAGGGAGTTCGAGCGGACGTTCAACTGCGTGATCCTCGAGGGCTACGGCCTGTCGGAGACCTCGCCTGTGGCTAGCTTCAACCATCCCGATCGGGAGCGCAAGCCCGGCTCGATCGGTACGCCGGTCGAAGGAGTCGAGATGAAGCTCGTGGACCGGCACCGGCATGACACCGCGCCCGGCGAGCCCGGTGAGATCGCCATCCGCGGCCACAACGTGATGAAGGGTTACTGGAACCGTCCCGAAGCCACCGCCGAGGCGATCGACCAGAACGGCTGGTTCTACTCGGGCGACATCGCCCGCGTCGACGAGGACGGCCGCTACTTCATCGTCGATCGGAAGAAGGATCTGATCATCCGCGGCGGCTACAACGTCTATCCGCGGGAGATCGAGGAGATCCTCTACGAGCACCCGGCCGTCCGCGAGGCGGCCGTGGTCGGCATCCCGCACGCCGAGCTGGGCGAAGAGGTCGCAGCGGCGGTGGCGCTGCGGCCCGGCATGCGGGTCACGGAGGCGGAGATCCGCGACTACGTCAAGACCAACGTCGCCGCGTACAAGTACCCGCGGCGGGTTTGGTTCGTCGACGAGCTTCCCAAGGGACCCACCGGAAAGATCCTCAAGCGCGCGATCGAGCCGCCCGTTGTGAGCTGACCACAACCCGACATGTGAAACAGTGACGGCGCGCCCCGATGAACCGGCGAAATCAAAGGGATCCCGACGCCCCGACCCTATACCTCCCATCCAGGAGGATCGGTTCTCATCCGAACCACCTGCCATAAAATCCCTGCAAATCCGGACAAATAAATCGGGGCGCCCGGATTTGAACCGGGGACCTCACCGACCCGAACGGTGCGCGCTACCAGGCTGCGCCACGCCCCGATCGGGCCAGTGTATTCGACGTCTGGCGGTTTGCGCGGGGTCAGCCCTGGTGCAGCAGGCCCGACGCGACCTGCTTGACCGCGCCGGTGGCGGTCGACAGGGTCGAGCCGGCGGTCGAGGTCGCGGTCGACACGGTCGGTGTGGCCGGTGTCGACACGGTCGGCGTCGACACGGTCGGGGTTGACGAGCTTGTGGAGGTCGCTGACGAGGTTGCCGCGCCGAGCGTTGAGATGACACCGTTGAGTGTGTTGGCCAGCGAAGAGGTCGTCGCGCCGACCGTCGCGGTGGCGGTGTTGAGCACCTTGTGAACGGCGGACACCGCGTTGCTGGTGGTTTGCGAGAGCGTCCTGGCGGCGGTCTGGGTGGCGTTTGAAGTCGAGCCGGCGACGCTGGAGACCGCGTGGACCGTCGAGCCGGCCGGAGAGCCGGCCGGGGAGGCGCTGCCGTTCACGGTCGATCCCGAGCCCCCACCTCGAGGATGGCTCGGGGCGGAGGTGATCGCCGGGGCGTGGTGCTGACGGGCGCTGATCGCCGACAGGCGCGTCACCGCCCGTGGGCTGCCGGACGCGCCGCGCCCGACAAGCTGGTGTTGCTGACCGTTACGCGGCGCCACGGACGCACGGCCCGGGGTCACGGTCGAGCGGTGCGCGGCGTTGCCGGCCGTCGCCCGTGACGGACTTCCGTGGCGTAGCCCGCCGCTGACGATCGCGCCTCCAGCGCCAGCGAGCGCGATCACGGCGGCTGCGAGAGCGGCGCCGCCGATCGAGACGGCCGGCCCCGACGAGTCCGTCGCCGTGGCCGCGCCCTGCACCTGCGCGATGACCGAATGGGAGCTGGTCCGGATAACCGCGTCGCGGGCCCGCGCGCCGCGTTGCCATGGCCAGCGCCAGAACCGCACCGGGAGGGGGAGCAGGCCGGCGATCTTCGCGGCGATGCTGCGCGGCTTGACGAGCAGCGACTCGTCAACGCCCGCGAGGTGGGCGACCATCCGGCAGGGCTGGCAGTGGGCGAGGTGGCGTCCGATCTGGCGACGCTCGCGGACGCCGAGCGCCCGCGCCGACTGCGCGCGACCGTCGCTGATCACGGACTGAACCTGCTGGCAGCGGCGGCCGCTGGCGAGCTCCTCGTACTCCTCGGTCAGCTTCCGGCGGGCGCGGAACAGCGCGCTCTCGACCATCTGGCGCGACATTCCGGTCCGGCGTCCGATCTCGTCGTAGGACAGTCCTTCGAACTCGCGCATCACCAGCAGCTTGTGGTGGCTCTCCGACAGCCCGCCGAACGCTCCGCGGAGGTCGTCCAGCCGCTGCTTGCCCTCGACCGCGGCTGGCGGCGTCGGGGCGATCGAGCGCAGCGCGCGGGGGCCTCCCGTGAGCTCCTCATCTGCGTCAAGCGACACCTCGTGCGCTCGCTGGGTGCGGCGGAACTCGTCGATGCACGCGTTCTTGGCGATCTCGTAGATCCACGGCTTGAAGGCGATCGCCTGCTGGCTGCGACGCAGGCGGCGCAGCGCGGACATGAAGACCTCCTGGGCGATGTCCTCGGCGCGGCCGCGATCGTGCACCCGGCCGAGGATGAACGCGCTGATCCGATCGTGGTAGCGCGCGTAGAGCTCCTCGAAGGCGCGATCGTCGCCGTCTCTGGCGGCGGCGATCAGCTCCGGCTCACTGCAAGCTTGAGCGATTGAGGACGAACCGAGCATCAGTGCCATTGACTCACCTCAGGTTGAAAGCCGCTCCCTACCGGGCGTCCAGTGAACTGTAGCGTTTATTCGGTTTTTGTCCAGCGGTTTTGTCCCGGCCACTCCGCCAACTTCCCGGCCACATGACGAACTTCCCGTAGGGCTAATACCCGTTTTGACGCAAACCCATACGCCGAGCCTGCAAGAACCGGATCATCTGGTGGGTCGACGGGAGCCCCTCTAGCTCGGAGATCCGGCCATCACCCATTGCCGGCGTCCGGTCGAAGCGCCATACTTGTGGACTTCCAGTGAACGGCAAAGGAGGTCCTTACCGATGGCCAATCACCTGACGCCCAGCGAGCTCGCTAGGGAAGCCGGCTTGGAACGCCGCGACGTGATCGTCAAGTGCGTCGAACTGGGTGTCCCGATCTTCAACGGTCGGATCGACAAGACGCTCTTCCTTTCCAGTCTGCGCGAGTTCACAGGCTCGCAGCAGCATCAGCCTCAGGTCGCGGGAGCCTGAGCAGCCGTCTTCGACGCCGGCGCCGGACGGCCATCGGCGCTGGCGATATGTAGTCGGCAGCACGCAGCGCGCACCCAATCGTTCCGTTTCTGCGCTGGGGACTATCCCTGGGCCGACTGGCGCAACAGCGTTGAAGTCGTCTGCTCGAGGATCTTGCGCCAGGCGCGGGTGGATTCGCGCTCCGCCTCGAAGTGCTTGACGACCTTGCGGACGCGCGTCGCCGAGATCTCGATCCCGTGGCGCGCGCAGATGCGCTTGAACTTCGGGTAGTCGTGCGCCAGCTTCAGCGTCACTGACTGGAAGCCGTGCCTGGCGATTTCCACCCGTGAGGTGAAGTTCATGACGCTCGTCTGGAACATCAGCTCATCGCTCGGATCGGGCTCGATCAGAATGATGTCGACGCCCGGATAGCGCTGCTCCCACCGCTTTGCGACCTCGTGCAGGCGCTGGTGGGCGAGCAGCTTGAAGACCTGGTAGCCGATCTGGGGGAAGCCCATGTCCGAGACCCGCTGGGCGCGCGATCCCGTGAGCCGCGGGATCCGCTTCTCGAACGTGTTGATGTACGGCACCAGCGGATTGACGACGACTATGAACCTCGCCCCCGCCTCGACCGCGATGTCGAGATTCGTCGTCGACGTGATGCCGCCGTCGACGAGCTCGCGATCGCGGAGCTTGACCGGCTTGTAGATCATCGGCAGCGCGCTCGAGGCGCTGACCGCCTTGGAGATCGGAACGTCGTCCCAGCCCTCGGTGCCGAACACGATCCGCTCGCACGTGTCGAGATCGGTCGCGGTCAAGTACAGCTCGTGCTCGAGCAGCCGAAAGTCGTCAACGCGATCCGGATCAGAGAGGATCCTGCGCACATAGCGCTCGATCCCCTCCCCCGAGTAGAGCCCGGACGGGAGCACCTCGGCGAGCCCGAGCGCGATGTCGACGGCCGAGATCTGGCCGACATCGCGTGCGAGCCGGCGCAGCAGCTGGGCGAGGCGCAGCGGGAACTGCACCCCACGGGTGACGAACTCCCTGTAGTTGGGCTGCAGCAGCGAGCTGACGCGCGCATCGGGAAACGGCGTCGGCACCTGCTGGACGATCACCCGCATCATCTCCTCGGGGGTGACGCCGTTGGCGACCGCCGCGGCGACGAACGATCCGGCGCTGGTGCCGACGTAGACGTCGAACTCGTTGACGGTCCGGTTGACCGAAAGCAGATCGAGCGCCCGCAGGGCGCCCATCTCGTAGACGCCCCCGGTGAAGCCGCCGCCGCCGAGCACCAGCGCGGTCTTCGAGCGCTTGCGCCGACGGGTGGTCCCCCCGCTCTTCGCGGCTGCCTTGCGCTGCGTCGCCGCCGCGTCGAGCTTCACGACCTGGCCCATTGCGCTTGATTCTAGGGGGCGACCCGACGACCGTCTTTGAAAGACGCCGCCCGGCAACGAAGCTTTTGGCCCCCTGATCGGTTACATACCTGTGATGCGCCATCTCCCCGCGAAGCTGGCGACGCTCGTGCTTGCATTGGCGCTGCTGGCCGGTCAGCTCGGGCAGGCCGGCCTGGGAGGGCAAGCGTTCGCACGCACCGCCAGGGCTGCGGCGACCCCTCAGCAGTCGCTGACGCGGGCGCTGAACAAAGGGATGCGGCTCGTCGGCCCGTTCAGCGGCGCCTACGTGCTCGATCTGACGACCGGCCAGGTGCTCTTTTCCGACAGAGCCAACGCCGGCCGCCTGCCGGCCTCGGTGCAGAAGCTCTACACGACCTCGACCGCGCTGCTCGAATTCGGTCCAAACGCGACACTCGCGACGTCCGTACTCGGCGTCGGCCAGCTTCAGGACGGCGTCTTCACCGGAACCCTCTACCTGCGCGGCGGCGGCGACCCGACGTTCGGGTCGGCGGCATTCGACACCGCCAACTACGGCACCGGCGCGACTGTCCAGCGGCTGGTCGCGAACCTGATCAGCGCGACCGGAATCCGACAGCTCGACGGCGGCATCGTCGCCGATCAGTCGATCTTCGACTCGTTGCGCGGCACCCCGGCGACCGGCTACGCGCCCGCGATCGAGGTCGAGGGCGAGCTCGGCGGACTGTCGTTTGACCGCGGCTGGGCCAACAGCATCGGAACTGTCTTCTTCCAGCATCCGGCGATCGAGGCCGGGCAGCAGTTCGGGGCCGCGCTGAAGGCAGCCGGCGTCAAGGTCCCGCGCCACCTCCGGGTCCAAGCCGGGATCACCCCGGCCGGCGCCCAGCCGCTGGCGCTGGTCCAGTCGCCGCGAATCGCGGCCCTGGTCGCGCTCACGAACGCGCCGTCGGACAACTTCTTCGCCGAGACGCTGCTGAAGGACATCGGGGCCCGCTTCGGCGCCGGCGGGACCACCACCGACGGGGTAGCGGTGGTCCGGGCCGAGATCGCCAAGACGTTCGGCCTGCATCCCCGATTCAACGATGGATCGGGGCTCTCGCGCTATGACCGCACGTCGCCGTACGATGTCGTCTCGCTCCTGCGCCAGCAGGCCGGCAACGCGGCGTTCACCGGCTCGCTGGCGATCGCGGGCGAGACCGGCACGCTCCAGGACGAGATGCGCGGCACCTACGCTCGGGGCCGCTGCCGCGGCAAGACGGGGAGCCTGCATGACGTCTCAAACGTCGTCGGCTACTGCCAGGCTCGCGATGGCCAGACGCTCGCATACGCGTTCCTGATGAACGGCATCTATCCCGGTTACGCGCACCCGATCCAGGACCGGATGCAGGTCGCGCTGGCTCAATACGACGGCCAGGCCCCGGCGCCCCCGGGCGCGCGGCACCCTAGCGGAGCCCACTAGCTCGGCTCGTCTCCGCGGAGCAGAGCCCGCAGGCCGGCCTCGTCAGCGACTGGGACGCCGAGCCGCTCGGCTTGCGCGAGCTTTGAACCGGGGCTGTCTCCGGCGACCACGTAGGCGGTCCGGCGCGAGACCGAGCCGGTCACCTTGCCGCCGGCGGTGATGATCATCTCGGTCGCCTGCTCGCGCGTCAGCTCGGGCAGCGTGCCCGTCAGCACCAGCGTCTTGCCGGCCAGCGGTCCTTCGCCGGGCGGCGGCCCCTCCTCCTCGAACCGCAAGCCCAGCGATCGCAGGTCCGCGATCAGCTCGCGCATCAGCGGGTCGGCGAGCTGGTCATGGATCACGGTCGCCATCTTCGGGCCCACGCCCTGGGTCTCCTCGATCTGCTCTGCAGCGGCATCGAGCAGCGCGTCGACGGTCCGAAACTGCTGGGCGATGTTGCGACCGGTCACGTAGCCGATCTCCTCGATCCCGAGCGCGAACAGCACCCGACCGAACGGCTGCTTCTTGGACTCCTCGATCGCCGACACGAGCTTCGCCGCGGACACCTCGCCGAACCCCGGCTGCTCGGCGATCTGCTCGGCGGTCAGGCGGTAGAAGTCGGCCGCCGTGCGAACCCAGCCGAGGTCCATGAACAGGGTCACGAGTTTCTCCCCGAGGCCGTCGATGTCCATCACGCCGGCGAAGCTCGTCAGCAGCTGCCAGCGCCGGCCCTGACAGTCACGGTTGGGGCATTTGGTGAACACCGCACCGTCGGGCTTGACCGTCGGTGTATCGCAGACCGGACAACGTTCTGGGGGTTTGGGCGCCGGCGGGCGGTCGGAGCGCTCGGCGACATGGGGGGCCGGCGACAGCACCTGCGGGATCACATCACCCGCACGGAGCACGATTACCTCCTCGCCGGGCCTGATGTCCTTGCGCGCGAGGTCCTCCTCGTTATGCAGCGTCGCCAGCTTGACCGTTACGCCCGAGACGTGGACCGGCTCGAGCACGGCATAAGGGTGCAGGTCGCCGAACTTGCCCGGGTTCCAGTGGACGGCCTGGAGCATCGTCACGGCGGTCGTCGGCGGGAACTTCCAGGCGATCGCCCAGCGTGGATCACGACCCACCACCCCTAGCCGCCGCTGCAGCTCGAACTGGTTGACCTTGACCACGACACCGTCGATCTCGAATTCGAGCGAGCCGCGGCGCTCCTCCCACGAGCGGCACTGGGCGACCAGCTCGTCCTCGGTCGTCAGCTTCTTGATGTCCGGGTGGACCGGGAAGCGGTGGGCCGCAAGCCACTCGAGCGCGTCCCAGTGAGCGTCGAGCTCGAGCCCGTCGGTCACCCCGATCGCGTAGCACCACAGCGACAGCGGCCGGTCGGCCGCGAGCTTGGGGTCGAGCTGGCGGATCGTGCCGGCGGCCGAGTTGCGGGGGTTCATGAACGTTGACAGCCCCGCCTCGGCGCGACGCTCGTTGAGCGCGGCGAAATCCGGCAGCGACATGTATACCTCGCCGCGGACCTCGAGCAGCGCCGGCGGGTGGCGCGTGTCGAGCCGCAGCGGGATCGAGCCGATCGTGCGGAGGTTGTGGGTCACGTCCTCGCCGACCTCGCCGTTGCCACGCGTCGCGCCCCGTTCGAAGACGCCGTCGCGGTAGATCAGCGAGATCGCCAGACCGTCGATCTTCGGCTCAGCGACGAACTCGAAAGCGGGATCCTCGATCCCCTCCCGCGCGAGGTGGTTGCGCATCCGCTGGATCCATGCGCGCAGCTCCTCGGCCGAGCGCGCGTTGGCCAGCGACAGCATCGGCTCGGGGTGGCGGACCTTGACCAGGTCCGAGACCGGCTCGCCTCCGACCCGCTGCGTCGGCGAGTCGGGCGTCACCAGCTCGGGGTGCTCGGCCTCGATCGCCCGCAGCTCGTCGAGCAGCGCGTCGTACTCGGCGTCGCCGATCTCCGGGTCGTCAAGCACGTAGTAGCGGTAACCGTGGTGCTCGAGCAGCTTGCGCAGCTCCGCGGCCCGGGCGGCGGTGTCCTTCGCGGGCGCGGGGGTCATTAGCCGGTCACCTCGCAGCGCGGCGTCATGTGCCGGTCACCTCGTCGGCGGCCGGGGCGATCAGCCGCGCGAGATCGTGGCGCTCGAGCGCATCGAGCCCGTCGCGGTCAGTGAGGTCGAAATGGATCGGCGTGACCGCGATCTGCCCGGACGCCACGGCCACCAGATCGGTTCCGCGCTCTTCGCGCTCGAAGCTCGCGTCGCCGTAGATTCGGTACAGCCGCCGGCCGCCGGCGCCCTCGTCGATCAGCGCCAGCTCGTCCCGGTAGATCCGCTTGCCCAGCCGGGCGACCGCGACTCCGCTCGGGGCGGACCCCGGCACGTTGATGTTGAGCAGCGTCCCCTCCGGAAGCGGCACGGTCTCGAGCTCGGCGACCAGGCGAGCGGTGAAGTTCGCCGCGACCGAGAAGTCAAAGCCCGAGCCGGCGCGGAAGTCGAGCTCCATCGCGCTCGACTGCTGCGAGACCGCGATCCCCGGCAGACCGAGGACGATCGCCTCAAACGCGGCCGCGACGGTCCCCGAGTAGGTGATGTCGTCTCCCAGGTTTGAGCCGTGGTTGATCCCCGCCACCACCAGCTCGGCCTCAAACCCCTCGATCAGCCCGAGGTTCGCCAGCCGCACGCAGTCGACGGGCGTTCCGTCAGTCGCGTAACCCACCGTGCCATCGTCGAAGTCGACCTCCTGCACCCAGAGTGGTCGCCGGGTGGTGATCGAGCGCGCCATCGCCGAGCGGTTGCCGTCGGGCGCGATCACCGCCAGCTCGACTGAGTCGAGCGCCACCAGCGCGCGGCGCAGCGCCTGCAGGCCGGCGGCCTCGATCCCGTCGTCGTTTGTCAGCAGTACGCGCACCGCCCTGAATGCTATGTCGCGCGCAGGGCGAAGGCGGCCGGAGGGGCGAAGGACGAACTCGGCCATCCGTGGCCGAGTCTGTCCGTCAGTGGTACACGCATCGCCGCGGCCCGAAAGGTGAGTCCCTCACTCCTCGGGCCGCGGCCGCCCCCAACATGCGTCTGCGCCCCTACGTCGTTAGTGATAGTACGGTTTTGCGCGGTTAACACAAGTCGAACATCCGTCCAGTCTCAGGGCCCTTGCGCAGGAATCGCGGCGCGCAACTCAGACGGAGCCCAGTACGCGGCGGCCGTCGTATCCGACGCCAGCGAGGTACAGGCCGTGCGGCGGCGCCGTCACCCCCGCCGCTGACCTCGGGCGACCGGCAAGCAGCGCCGCGAACCCCTCGACCGAGCGCCCCCCGCGGGCGACCTCGAGCATCGTCCCGACGAGCACCCGGTTCATCTGGCGCATGAACGCATCGGCCTCGATCCAGAACTCGAGCAGGCCGCCACCGCGATCGACCCAGCGAGCATCGAACACGTCTCGCTCGAAGCGCACGTGGTGTGTCTCGGTCGGCGTGAACGCGGTGAAGTCGTGGGTCCCCGCGAGCGCCAGCGCGCAGGCGTCGAGCCGCTCGCGGTCGACCGGGTAGCGCCAGTGCAGCGCTCGGCCGTGTTCGAACGCCCCGCGGGAGTCGCGCGCCAGCACCCGGTAGCAGTAGGCGCGGCTGGTGGCGTCGTGGCGGGCGTCGAAGCCCGGCGCGGCGGTCACGCAGTCGAGCACCGTCACGTCATCTGCAAGCAGCGCGTTGACCGATTCGACCGCCACCGGATCGCCGTCGTAGCTGGCGACCTGGGCCCAGGCGTGCACGCCGGCGTCAGTACGCCCCGCGACCGTCAAGGCTACGTCGTCGCGCCGCAGTACGACGGCGAGCGCGTGCTCGAGCTCGGCTTGGACCGTGCGTTGGTCGGGCTGGCGCGCCCAGCCCGCGAACGCGGTGCCGCAGTACTCGATCGTTAGACGCGAGGTCACAAGCGCGCGACCCGGCGAACGGCCCGTCAGACGAGCTCGAGCAGCACCATCTCGGTCGAGTCAGAACGCCGCGGCCCGAGCTTCATGATCCGCGTGTAGCCGCCGGACCGAGCCGTGTAGCGCGGCGCGATCTCCTCGAACAGCTTGTAGACGGCGAACTTGTCCTGGCCGAGCGCCGACAGCGCCTGGCGCCGAGCGTGCAGATCACCACGCTTGGCGAGCGTGATCAGCTTCTCGACTTCGGGCTTGACCGCCTTGGCCTTCGCCTCGGTGGTCTGGATCCGCTCGTGCTCGATCACCTCTTTGCTGAGGTTCATCAGCAGCGCCTTGCGGTGCGCGGAGCTGCGGCTGAGCTGATAGCGCTGTCGTTGGTGGCGCATCGTCTAGGGGACTCTAATGGTCGCGGCGCGTCTAGTCGTCGCGGAGCGAGAGCCCGCGCGCGTGCAGGGTCTCGATCACCTCGTCGATCGACTTCTTGCCGAAGTTCGGAATCGCATTGAGCTCACCCTCGGTCTTGGAGACGAGGTCGCCGACGGTCTGGATGCCGGCCCGCTTGAGGCAGTTGTAGGAACGCACCCCGAGCTCGAGCTCCTCGATCAGGATGTCGTCCATCGCGTTGGGCGGACGGGAGTTGCCGCCGACCTGACCGGCACCGACGAGGCTCTGGTCGAGCCCACCCGGCACTCCGACCTCGCGCAACTCGACGACCCGGTCGGCGTCCGTGAAGATCGCCAGCTGCGAGATCAGGATCTCGGCCGCCTCGCGCAGCGCGGCGTGCGGATCGATCGAGCCGTCGGTCTCGATGTCGAGCGTCAGCTTGTCGAAGTCAGTCTTCTGGCCGACGCGCGCCTGCTCGACGTTGTAGGCGACCCGCCGTACCGGCGAGAAGATCGAGTCGATCGGGATCACGCCGATCGGCTGGTCCGCGGACTTGTTCTCCTCCGCCGGGCGGTAGCCGCGGCCGCGGCCGATCGTCAGGTAGACCTCGAGCTTGGTCTTCTTCTCGAGCGTCGCGATGTGCGCGTCCGGGTTGAGGATCTCGACACCCGAGGGCAGGTCAATGTCCTTGGCTGTGATGTCGCCCGGGCCGGTGACGACCAGCGGCGCCTCGATCTCGGTCGCGTCGGAGTGCATCCGGCAGACGATGCCCTTGAGGTTGAGCACGATGTCGGTCACGTCCTCCTTGACGCCCCGGATCGTGGAGAACTCGTGCGCTACGCCCTCAATTCGGACGCTGGTCACGGCCGCGCCGGCCAGCGACGAGAGCAGCACGCGCCTCAACGAGTTTCCGAATGTGTAGCCGAAGCCCCGATCCAGCGGCTCGATCGTGAACGAGCCACGCGTGTCATCCACTGACTCGCTGGAGATTCGGGGGACTTGGAAATCGAGCATCTAGTGTCCTAACTTCGTGGGTTCCTGGCCGCCGCGAGGAGGCGGCGTTGGGCGCCGCGCGGAGCCGTCCGGCCACGCGCGGCTAAGTCTTCGTGCTACTTCGAGTACAGCTCGACGATCAGCTGTTCCTGCACCGGCGCCGCGATCTCGCGCCGCTCCGGCTTGCGCAGCACCTTTGCGGTCAACGAATCGTGATCTGCCTGCAGCCAGGCGGGAACCTGGCCGGTCAGTTCGGTCGCGTCGCGAATCACCTGGCTCGCGGTTGAGCGCGAGTGGATCGCGATCACGTCGTTGTCCCGCATCTGATAGCTGGGGATGTTGACGCGGCGACCGTTAACGGTCCAATGGCCGTGCAGAATCAGCTGTCGCGCCTGACGGCGGGAGGCGGCGAAGCCGAGGCGCACGAGCACGTTGTCGAAGCGGCACTCGAGCATCCGCAGCAGGTTCTCGCCGGTCACGCCCTGCTGGCGCGAGGCCTTCTCGTAGTAAATCCGGAACTGCTTCTCGAGCACGCCGTAGTAGCGCTTGGCCTTCTGCTTCTCGCGCAGCTGCGGGCGGTATTCGCTCTGCTTCTGTCGGCCGCGACCGTGATCGCCTGGCGGGTATGAGCGTCGCTCGACGCCACACTTGTCAGTCAGGCAGCGCTCGCCCTTGAGGAACAGCTTCTGGCCCTCGCGGCGGCACTGCTTGCACTGTGGGGAGGTGTCTCTTGCCATCAGACTCGCCTGCGCTTCCTGGGACGGCAGCCGTTGTGGGCCTGCGGAGTGACGTCCTTGACGCCGGTCACCTCGAGTCCGGCCGCTTGCAGCGAACGGATCGCAGTCTCGCGGCCCGAGCCCGGGCCCTTGACGAACACCTCGACCTTCTGCAGCCCGTGCTCGATGCCCTTGCGCGCGGCCGCGTCGGCAGTCACCTGCGCGGCGAACGGGGTCGATTTGCGGGAGCCCTTGAAGCCGGCGCCGCCGGCTGACTCCCATGCGATCACGTTGCCCTCGCGGTCTGTCAGCGAGACGATCGTGTTGTTAAAGAGGTCTTGATGTGCGCTTGCCCGATCGGGATGTTCTTGCGCACGCGGCGACGGCCGCGCTGTGGTCGGCGAGGCGCTGGCATTACTTCTTGGTGGCCTTCTTCTTACCGGCGACCTGCATCCGCTTGGGACCCTTGCGCGTGCGGGCGTTCGTCTTGGTGTTTTGGCCGCGCACGGGCAGGCCACGACGGTGGCGCAGGCCGCGATAGCAGCCGATCTCCTGCAGGCGCTTGATGTTCTGCGAGCGCTCGCGACGGAGGTCACCCTCGACCGTGAGCTCGCTGTCGATCAGCTCACGCAGCTGAACGACCTCGTCCTCGGTCAGGTCACGCACCTTGCGGTCAGGCTCGACCCCGACCTTCGCGAGCAGCTCGTTGGAGGTCGAGCGGCCGATCCCGTAGATGTATGTGAGGCCGATCTCGACCCGCTTGTTGAGGGGAATGTTGATCCCTGAAATTCGTGCCATGCCCTTAGCCTTGCCGCTGCTTATGACGGGGATTCGAGCAGATCACGAGCACCCGGCCATTGCGCCGGATGATCTTGCACTTCTCGCACATCGGCTTCACCGACGGTCGTACTTTCACGCTCGCTTCGCTCTCATCGTTGGGAGTGGGGCCTCGACGCGGCTCTGGCGACCGGTACGGTCGCCGCTACCTCACCGAGAGGCGCACAGCAGCGCAAAACCGACGCACTGCGGACGCATCCGGGGATGGTAGCAGGGGCCTTGCCCTGGCTGCGGGTCGGCTCGCGAAGGGTCAGGCGGCCGCACGGCCGCGAGCCTCGTGCCAGGGCGTCAGGATACGCGGTCCGTCGGCGGTGATCGCGATCGTGAACTCAAAATGCGCCGCAAGTGACCCGTCCTGAGAGAAGATCGACCAGTGATCGTCGGCGACCCGGACCGCATGACGGCCGGCGGTCACCATCGGCTCGACCGCTAGCACCATCCCCTCCTCGAGCAAGACCCCGGTACCGGGAGCGCCGTAGTTGGGGATCTGCGGGTCCTCGTGCATGTCACGTCCGATCCCGTGTCCCACCAGCGACCTGACGACTGACAAGCCCGCTGCCTCGACGTGCTCCTGGACCGCGTGCGACACGTCGCCGAGCCGGTTGCCGGCGCGGCACTGTTCAACTGCGGCAAACAGCGACCCCTCGGTCGTCTTGAGCAGCTTCTGCGCGATCGGGGAGATCGGCCCCACCGCGAAGGTCCGCGCCGCGTCCGCCACCCAGCCGTCGAGCACGACGCCGATGTCGATCGAGAGGATGTCGCCGCGCTCGAGCTTGTACGGGCCGGGGATCCCGTGCACGATCATCGAATTGGGCGAGGTGCAGATCGACCCCGGGAACCCGCGGTAGCCCTTGAACGCCGGCTCGGCCCCCTGTGAACGGATGAAGCGCTCGGCGGCCTGGTCGAGTTCCCCGGTCGTGACGCCGGGCCGGACCTTGCCGGCGAGCAGGTTCATCGTCCGCACGAGGATCGTCCCGGCGGCCGCCATCCGCTCGATCTGATCCGGGCTCTTCCTGATGATCATCAGACGTTCTCTTCGAGGCGGAGGGTCGCGATCACCGCCCGGATGTGGTCGTGGACCTCGGTCGCCGGCCGGGTGCCGTCGATCCGGCGCATGATCCCCTGACGGTCGTAGTACTCGACCAGCGGCTCGGTCTGCTCGTGGTAGACGCGGAGGCGGTTCTCGATCACCGCGGGCTGGTCGTCGTCGCGCTGGACCAGGCGCGAGCCGTCCTGGTCGCAGACGCCCTCGCGCTTGGGCGGGTCGAACTCGACGTGGTAGTTGTGGCCGGCCTTGATGCACACTCGCCGGCCCGACAGGCGGCGGATGACCTCCTCGTCGGGGACGTCGATCAGCAGCGCCGCGGTGACGCGCCGGCCGAGCTCGGCCAGCTGGTGCTCGAGTGCGTCGGCCTGTTCGAGCGTGCGCGGGAAGCCGTCGAGGATGAAGCCGTCCTCGGCGTCCTCCTGCGCCAGCCGCTCGCCGGCCATCGCGACGATCAGCTCGTCGGGCACCAGCTCGCCGGCGTCCATGAACTCCTTAGCCTTGGAGCCAAGCGGAGTCTCGTCACGGACGCTGCCGCGCAGCATGTCGCCGGTCGAGATGAACGGCAGCTGGAAGTCGTCGCGCAGCCCGTCGGCCTGCGTCCCCTTGCCCGCGCCCGGCGGACCGAACAGGATCAGATTGAGTTCAGCCACCGGCAAAACTGTATCCGTTCGGGCGTGGCGCGGGCAGAGCCGGGCGTCCGTTCAGGCCTGGTGCGGACAGAGCCGGGCGCGGCGCGTCACGTGAGCGAGGCCCGAACCGGGCTACTTTAAGAAGCCCTCGTAGTTGCGCATCATCAGCTGCGCTTCGAGCTGCTTCATCGTGTCCAGCGCGACGCCGATCACGATCAGGATCGAGGTCCCGCCGAAGAAGAAGGTGGCGCCGGTCTGGTTGATCAGAACCGTCGGCAGGGCTGCGATCGCGGCCAGGAACAGCGCTCCCGGAAACGTCAGCCGCGCCAGGATCCGATCGAGGAATTCGGCCGTCGGTCGGCCTGGCCTCACCCCCGGGATGAAACCGCCGTACTTCTTGAGGTTGTCGGCCTGGTCGACGGGGTTGAACGTGACCGCCGTGTAGAAGTAGGTGAAGACGATGATCAGCAGGCTCTCGCCGAGCACGTAGTGCCAGCCCTGGGGGCTGAAGAAGGTCGCGACGTTGGTCGCGAACCCCTTGCGATTCTGGCCAATAAGCTGCCCGACCGTAGGCGGGATCGCCATCACGCTGGCGGCGAAGATGACCGGGATCACGCCGGCCATGTTGACCCGTAGCGGCAGGTAGGTCTGCCCGCCCTGGGTCATCCGGCGCCCGATCACCCGCTTCGCGTACTGGATCGGAATCCGCCGCTGGCCCTCCTGCACAAACACGACCGCGGCAACGACGCCGAGCGCGATGAACGGCATGATTACCTTGAACACCTGGTCGGGGTTGTTCCACCATGACTGCACGCCACTCGGGATCCGCGAGACGATGCTGGCGAAGATCAGCAGCGAGATCCCGTTTCCGATCCCGCGCTGGGTGATCAGCTCGCCCATCCACATCAGCAGGATCGTGCCGGCGGTCAGTGCCAGCACGATCAAGAAGACTTTGAACAGCGTGAAGTCGGCGATCAGCGTTGTGTTCGCCGACTTCTCGAAGCTGCGGAACAGGAACACGTAGCCGATCGACTGCGCGAACGCGAGACCGACGGTCAGATAGCGCGTGTATTGCGTGATCCGCGTCTGCCCGACCTCGCCCTCCTTTGACAACTTCTCGAGCGAGGGGACGACCACCTGCAGCAGCTGCAAGATGATCGAGGCGGTGATGTAGGGCATGATCCCGAGCGCGAAGATCGCGATCCGGCCCAGCCCACCGCCGCTGAACAGGTTCAGCAGCCCGAAGATGCCGCTGCCGCCGAGGCTCTTCTGGATCTGAGACGCGGCCGACGAGCTGATCCCGGGCGCCGGGATGTGTGTCCCCAGCCGGTAGAGCGCGAGGATCGCGGCCGTGAACAGGATCTTCTTGCGGATCTCGGCGACCCTGAACGCTCCGAGGATCGTCGCGATCACGGCGCCGGCCTCAGTCCTCGATTACCTGACAGCTGCCGCCGGCCGCTTCGATCTGCTCGCGGGCGGCGGCGCTGAAGCCGTGCGCGTGGACGGTCAGCGCCTTGGAGATCGAGCCCTTGGCGAGGATCTTCACCGGGACATTCTTTCGCTTCGCGAGCCCGTGCGAGTGCAGTGCCTCGAGCGAGACCGCCTCGCCGGCCTCGAAGCGAGCCTCGAGCTCGGCCAGGTTGACCGGCTGCGTGTGGGTTCGGAACGGCTCGAACGGCATTGACTTCCTCATATGCGGACCGCGCAGCTTGCGCATCCGCATGTGGATCGGCATCTGACCGCCCTCGAAGCGGGCACGCTGCTTGGCGCCGGAACGCGAGCCGTAGCCTTTCTGGCCGCGGCCGGAGGTCTTGCCGGTGCCCGAGCCCTCGCCGCGGCCAACGCGCTTGCGCGCGTGGCGCGAGCCCGGGGCCGGACTCAAGTTGTGAAGGCCGATCCACTGCTGGTCGCCGTCAGTCATCAGTCGTGCACCTCGACCAGGTGGCGGACCTTGTGCAGCATGCCGCGGATCTGCGGCGAGTCGGAGACCTTGACCGTCTGGCCGATGCGTCGCAGGCCGAGCGAGCGCAGGGTCGCCAGCTGGCGCTTGTCGCAGCCGTTGCGCGACCTGCGCTGCGTGACCTTGATCGCGCTCACGAGGCTTCCCCTGCGGGGGACGGGCTGTTCGCCGGTCGACTCAGCGGCCTGCACCGGCGCCTGATCCGCCGCGCCGTCCGCCTGGTTGCTGGTCAAGCCGAGCACCTGGTTGATCGACAGCCCGCGCAGCTCAGCCACCTCGTCGGGCGTACGCAGTGACTCGAGCCCCGCCATCGTCGCCTTGACGAGGTTGATCGGGTTCTGCGAGCCGAGACTCTTGGTCAAGATGTCGTGGATCCCGGCGAGCTCGAGCACCGCGCGCACACCGCCGCCGGCGATCACGCCGGTACCGGGGGAGGCGGGCTTGAGGAACACCCTGCCCGCGCCGAACACGCCGGTCGTCTGGTGGGTGATCGTCGCGCCGTGCTTGGGCACCCGGTAGAGGTTCTTCTTCGCGCGCTCGACGCCCTTCTGGATCGCGACCGGGACCTCGTTGGCCTTGCCGTATCCGACGCCGACCACGTCGCGCTCGTCGCCGACGACGACCAGCGCCGTGAACGAGAACCGGCGACCACCCTTGACGACCTTGGCGACGCGGTTGATCTCGACCACGCGCTCCTGTAGGTCCAATCCGGCAGCTGAAACTGATCGGTCGCGAGGCCATGAAGTCTGAGGGAGCGGGCTTAGAAGCTCAGCCCGGCCTCGCGGGCACCGTCGGCGAACGCCTTCACGCGCCCGTGGTACTGGTAACCGCCGCGGTCAAAGACGGCGGACTCCCACGCCGGCGGCCTTCGCCCGCTCTGCGAGCAGCGTGCCCGCCTTGCGAGCCTGGTCAGCGCCGGTCAAGCTTGCGCAGGTCGTCCTCGATCCAGTTGACGGCCGCAACCGTATGGCCGCGCTCGTCATCAACCAGCTGCGCGAAGATGCCACGGTTTGAGCGAAACACCGAGATCCGCGGGCGCTCAGCGGTGCCGTGGATCTTGGCGCGTACACGCCGGCGGCGCTTCAGGCGCCGCTGAGGCTTCGTCAACACGGTCATGCCCGCTTACCGACCTTTCTCGCGACGTACTCGCCCTCATAGCGGATCCCCTTGCCCTTGTAGGGCTCGGGCTTGCGCTGCTTGCGGATCTGCGCAGCGATCTCGCCGACCTGCTGCTTGGAGGCGCCGCGGACGACGATCCGCGTCGGCTGCGGGACCTCGAACTCGATCCCGTCGGGCGCTTTGACGGGCACCGGATGCGAGTAGCCGAGCGCCAGCTCGAGGTCTCGGCCCCGCAGCTGTGCGCGGTAGCCGACGCCCTGGATCTCCAGGCGCTTCTCGAAGCCGTCAGTCACTCCCTGGACCATGTTCGCGACCAGCGTCCGGGTCAGGCCGTGCAGAGCGCGGTGCTCGCCGCGATCGGTCGGGCGCTTGACCAGCAGCTCGTCCCCGACGTGCTCCACCTGGATGTCGCGCGGGATGCGCTCAGAGAGCTCGCCCTTGGGCCCGTTGACGATCACGCGATCGGGCTCGATCGAGATCGTGACGCCGGCCGGGACCGGGATGGGCTGTTTTCCGATTCGGGACATTCGCCGTTACCAGGGTTACCAGACGCGCGCCACGACCTCGCCACCGACGCCCTGCTGGCGCGCCTCGTGACCGGTCATGACCCCCTTCGAAGTCGAGATGATCGCGGTGCCCATGCCGCCCTGGATCCGAGGAATGTGGCCGTGGTCGACATAGGTGCGCTGGCCGGGGCGCGAGACGCGCTGCAGCCCGGAGATCACCGGCTTGCGATCGACCGTGTACTTGAGCGTGATCGTGATCTGCTCGCCCGGGCGGCCGGGTACCGGCGGCTGGACCTCGTAGCCCTCGATGTAGCCCTGTTCCTTGAGGATCCGCGCCAACTCGCGCTTGAGCGCCGAAGACGGCATCGCGACGTCGTGGTGCTGTGCCTTGGCGGCGTTGCGGAGCCGAGTCAGGAAATCGGCGACTGGGTCAGTCATCGTCATGGCGTTACCAGCTCGACTTCGTCATTCCGGGCACGTAGCCGTTGTGGGCCAGCTCGCGCAGGCAGATCCGGCAAATGCCGAACTTGCGGTACACCGAGCGGGCGCGGCCGCAGCGACGGCAGCGGCTGTAGCCCCTTGTCTTGTACTTCGGCGTCCGCTGCTGGCGGACTCGCTGTGAAACCTTGGCCATGTGCTCCTTCTAATTCCGGTTAGCGGCCGCCGGAGAGCGGCCCTCCTTCGAGAATGGCATCCCGAGCGCCTCGAGCAGCGCGAACGACTCCTCGTCGCTGGCCGCGGTCGTGGTGATCGTGATGTCGAGGCCGCGGACTTGATCGATCTCGTCGTAGTCGACCTCGGGGAAGATGATCTGCTCGCGGACGCCGAGCGAGTAGTTGCCGCGGCCGTCGAACGAGCGCGGGCTCAGCCCGCGGAAGTCGCGGATTCGCGGGATCGCGATTGACATCAGGCGATCGAGGAACTCGTACGAGCGCTCGCCGCGCAGGGTCACGGCGACTCCGACGGGCATCCCCTCGCGGACCTTGAACTGCGCGATTGACTTGCGCGCGCGCCGCACGCTGGGCCGCTGTCCGGTGATCGTCGCGAGCTGCTCGGTGGCCGCCTCGAGCACCTTGGAGTCCTGCTTGGCGTCGCCGCAGCCCATGTTGACCGTGATCTTGTCGATCCGGGGAGCCTGCATCACGGTCGAGTAGCCGAAGCGCTCCACCAGCGCCGGCCTGATCTCGTCGATGTATCGGGTTTTCAGTCGTGCAGTTGCCATCGATTCTCTAATCCAGTCTGGTCCCGCTGCGCTTCGCGATCCGGAAGCGCTTGCCGTCCTCGATCTCGATCCCCACTCGGGTCGGCTTGTTGTCCTTGGGGTCGAGCAGCATCACGTTGGAGATGTGGATCGGCCCCTCCTTCTCGATCACGCCGCCGGTCTGCTGCGCGCGAGCGCTCTGCGTCGGGCGCTGGTGGCGCTTGATGATGTTCAGCCCCTCGACGTAGAGCCGGTCCTTCTTGGGCTCGACACGCAGCACCTTGCCGCGCTTGCCGCGGTCCTTGCCGCTGATCACGATCACTTGATCGTCAGTCTTGATCCGTAGCGACACTAGATGACCTCGGGGGCGAGGGAGACGATTCGCATGAAGTTGCGCTCGCGCAGCTCGCGCGCGACCGGGCCGAAGATCCGGGTTCCGCGTGGGGCGCCCTGGGCATCGATCAGCACCGCGGCGTTCTCGTCGAAGGCGATGTAGGTGCCATCGTCGCGGCCGTATGACTTGCGCGTGCGGACGACGACCGCGGTCACCACCTCGCCCTTCTTGACCGAGCCCTGCGGGCTTGCAGTCTTGACGGTCGCGGTGATCGTGTCGCCGACGCCGGCATAGCGGCGCCTGGAGCCGCCGCGTACCCGGATCACGAGAATCTCGCGCGCGCCGGTGTTGTCGGCGACGCGAAGCCTGGTCTCGTTCTGGATCACTTACTTCGCCCTCTCAATGACCTGGATCAGTCGCCAGCGCTTGGTGCGCGACAGCGGCCGGGCCTCGCGGACGATCACGGTGTCGCCGATGTGCGCGTCGTTGCTCTCGTCGTGAGCGTGCAGCGTGCGCGACGTGCGGACGATCTTCGAGTAGCGGCGGTGGCGCCGAGCCGTGTCGATCCGGACCGTGATCGTCTTATCAGCCTTGTCTGAGACGACCACGCCCTGGCGGGTCTTCTGGACGCCGGAGATGTGCTCGCGCGGCGCTGTCGTGGCAGCGCCCTCGTGGCTGGCCTTGGCACGCGCGCGGCCGCGCCCGCCACGGCGGACCTCGGCCTTTTTGGTGCGCTGCGCGACGCGGTCCTGGTGGCGCTCCTCGGGGCTGCGGGCGGGACGGGCCCCGACCTTCGCGGCCTTGGCAGCGCGCGCGCGCCGCCGGCGCTCCTTGGGGGCCACGACCTCGGCGCGCTCGGCAGCGGGGGCGGGCACGCGCTCGGCCGCGGGGGCGGCGGGCGCAGCCTCGGCCTCCGCCGCGACGGGCGCAGCTTCGGTCTCTGGAGCCTCGGGCGCCGCCTCGGCCGCGGGCGCCTCGGGCGCCGCCTCGGTCTCGGGCGTCACGGGGGTCTCTTCGGTGTTGTCAGTCGTCTCTTCGTCAGCCATTTTCCTGAGCCTGTGAGTTGTGCAGGTCAATCTCGCGCTCGCGCTGCACGGTCAGCGCCCGTGAGATCTCGCGCTTGGCGCGCTTGAGCCCGGCGGTGTTGTCGAGCTCACCCGTGGCGTGCTGGAAGCGCAGCCCGAACAGCTCGCGCCGAGCAGTCGCGATCTGCTCGGTCAGCTCGCCGTCAGTCATGTCGCGCAGTTCGGAGGTCCGCACGGTCACGCGTCCTCTCGCATCACGAACTTGGTCCGCACGGGAAGCTTGTGGCCGGCGAGCCGCATCGCCTCGCGAGCGAGGTCTTCGGGTACACCCGCGAGCTCGAACATCACGCGCCCCGGCTTGACCACCGCGACCCAGCCTTCGGGCGAGCCCTTGCCCGAGCCCATCCGCGTCTCGGCCGGCTTCTTGGTGAACGGCTTGTCGGGATAGACGTTTATCCAGACCTTGCCGCCGCGCTTGATCTTGCGGGTCATCGCGATTCGGGCAGCCTCGATCTGCCGGTTGGTAAGCCAGCCGGCGTCGAGCGCCTTGAGTCCGTACTCGCCGAACTGCACCTTGACCTGGCCGCGCGAGAGTCCGGCACGCCGGCCTCGATGCTGCTTGCGATGCTTGACGCGCTTGGGGGCGAGCATCAGCGCGCACCGCCCTGAGCGCCGCCGCCGCCACCGCCACCACCACCGCCGCCGCGCGGGCCCCGCCCGCCGCCGCCGGAGCCACCACGACCGCCCTGGCCACCCTGGCCACCCTGACCGCCGCGACCGCGACCGCCGCCGGCACCGCCGGGACCGCCGCCGAAACCGCCACCACGACCGCCCTGGCCACCGGGACCGCCACCACGACCACCCTGGCCGCCACGACCGCCGGCGCCACCGGGACCGCCACCACGGCCGCCCTGGCCGCCGGGACCGCCACCACGGCCGCCCTGGCCGCCTGGGCCGCCACCACGGCCACCGGGACCGCCACCGCGGCCACCCTGACCACCACGACCGCCCGGGCCGCCGCCACGGCCGCCTGGGCCGCCGCCGCGCCCACCGCGCCCGTCGCGGCCACCACGCTCGGGGGCCTGCGGTGAGGGCTCGTCCATGATCGTCAGGTCGGCGCCGGTGTAGCCCTCGGGCATGATCTCGCCCTTGTTGATCCAGCACTTGACGCCGATCCGGCCGAACGTCGTCCGCGCCTCGTGGAAGCCGTAGTCGATGTCTGCACGCAGCGTGTGCAGCGGCACGCGGCCGTCCGAGTAGCCCTCCGTGCGCGCCATCTCGGCGCCGCCCAGCCGGCCTGAAACCTGGACCTTGACGCCCTTCGCGCCGGAGCGCATCGCGCTCGTCAGCGCTCGCTTCATCGCGCGGCGGAAAGCGACGCGATTCTGGAGCTGCTCGGCGATCGACTGCGCGACCAGGCGCGCGTCGAGCTCGGGACGCTTGATCTCGAGGATGTTGACCTTGACCTGCTTGTTGGTGATCCGGTGCAGGTCACGGCGCAGCTGATCGACCTCGGAACCGGACTTGCCGATCACGATCCCGGGCCGCGCGGTGTTGATGTTGACCTCGACCTCGGTCACGTTCTTGCGGATCGTTATGTCCGAGAGCCCGGCGTGCGAGAGCCGGTTGACGATGTGCTCGCGGATCTTGGTGTCCTCGTCGAGGAAGTCCGCGAAGTTGCGCTCGTTGAACCAGTTCGACTTCCAGTCGTGGATGTAGCCCACGCGGATCGACTCTGGATGAACTTTTTGTCCCATGTTTCTGCGGTCAGTCCTTTGGCGTGAGCAAGATCGTCAGGTGGCTTGTGCGCTTGCGGATCTGCGTCGCGCGTCCTCGCGCGCGCGGCCTAAAGCGCTTGATCGTCGGACCCTCGTCGGCGTGCACCGACTTGATGTAGAGGTCCTCGCCAACGAGCTCGTGGTTGTGCTCGGCGTTTGCGACCGCAGACTCGAGCAGCTTGCTCCAGTCACTAGCGATTGCACGCGGCGTGAGAGCGAGGATAGCTCGCGCCTCATCAACAGACTTGCCGCGGATGTGATCACACACGAGCCGCGCCTTGCGAGCCGACGAGCGCACGTACTTGGCCTGCGCCCGCACGACCGGGGGCGGCAGGTCGGGGTCGCGACTCGGTTGGCGCCGCCGGCGTGCCGGAGCGGGCCTGGCAGGCGTGGTCGCCGAGCGAGCTGGCTTCTCCTCGGCCTCAGCAGGCTCGTCTTCGTCGGCGTCGTCCTCGGCAGCAGCCTCCGCGGCAGGCGCCTCAGCGGCAGGAGCCTCCGCGGCAGGAGCCTCCTCGGCGACGGGCTCAGCCGCCTTGCGGCGCCGCGGCGCACGCTTGCGTTTCGGCTTCGCCTCGGCCTCCGGCGCTTCACCAGCGCCCGGCGCGTCTGTATCGACGGCCTCAGGCTCCGACTGATGGTCAGCCTGGGTGACGAACTCATCGTCCGCCGAGGACGCATCCGCGGCCGAAACCGGTCGCGTGCCTTCGTCGTCTGCCGCGGCTGCGGGCTCTTCCGAGGAGCGACCGGTTTCGGCGCCGGGTGCGTCCTCGAGCGGCTCACCCGGAGTCTCGTCAACAGGCGTCATCGCCTCTTACCCGTCCCGGCGTGGCCTCGATACAACCGTGTGGGCGCGAACTCCCCAAGTTTGTGCCCGACCATCGACTCGGAGACGAACACGGGCACATGCCTGCGCCCGTCGTGGACGGCGATCGTGTGACCCACCATCTCGGGGAAGATCGTCGACGTCCGTGACCAGGTCCTGACCATGCGCTTCTCGCCGGAGGCGTTCATCGCCTCGATCCGCGACATCAGCCGCTCCTGGACGAACGGTCCCTTCTTGCTCGAACGACTCATCTCTTCTTACCCCTTCTCCGGCCACGCACGATGTACTGGTCGGACTTCTTGCCCTTCTTGCGGGTGCGGTAGCCCAGGGTCGGCACGCCCCAGGGGGTGACGGGATGGCGGCCGGGCGTTGTCGAGCCCTCGCCGCCGCCGTGCGGGTGATCGACGGGGTTCATCGCGGTGCCGCGCGTCTGCGGCCGCACGCCGAGGTGGCGCTTGCGGCCGGCCTTGCCGATCTTGACGTTCTGGTGGTCGGAATTGCCAATCGTGCCGACGGTCGCGCGGCACTCGGCGCGCACCATCCGCATCTCGCCTGACGGCAGTCGCAGGGTGGCGTAGTCGCCGTCCTTGGCCAGCAGCTGCACCCCGACTCCCGCCGAGCGAGCCATCTGGCCGCCGCGGCCCGGCGTCAGCTCGACGTTGTGCACGACCGTGCCGGGCGGCAGCTTGGCCAGCGGCAGGCAGTTACCCACCCGGATCTCGGCGGCGTCGCCCGACTGCACAGTCGCGCCGACCCGCAGCCGCTGGGGCGCGAGGATGTAGCGCTTCTCGCCGTCGGCGTAGTGCAGCAGCGCGATGTAGGCGGACCGGTTCGGGTCGTACTCGATCTGCGCGACCTTGGCCGGGATCCCGTCCTTGCGGCGCTTGAAGTCGATCTTCCGGTACAGGCGCTTGGCGCCGCCGCCGCGGTGGCGGGCGGTCTTGCGCCCGTTCGAGTTGCGCCCGCCGGACTTCTTCAGTCCCTCGGTCAGCGACTTCTCGGGCTCCGAGCGCGTGATCTCGGCGAAGTCCGGATAGGTGACGAACCGCCGTCCGGGGGAGGTCGGCTTTGGCTTGCGGATCGGCATTACTCTCCCCCTCGAACGACTGGAAGATCGGGATCGTGTCGCCGGGACGGACCTGGACGATCGCCTTCTTCCACTCGCGCGTGCGGCCGTGGGTCTGGCCACGGCGCTTGGGCTTTGACTTCACCGATGCGGTCCTGACCGCCACCACCTTGACGTCGAACAGCTGCTCGATCGCCTGGCGGATCTGAGTCTTGTGCGCGCGGTCATGCACGCGGAAGGTGTATTTGCCGGCCTCGGCGAGCACGAAGCTCTTCTCCGAGACGACCGGCCGGATGATCACCTGGCTGGCATCCATCAGGCGGCCTCCTGATCGTCGCCGGAGCCGGCCTCAGCGCTGTCGGAACCGGATCCAGCGCCGGCGCCGGCGAAGCCGGTGGCCGTCGCGCGGGCCACGAGTGCCGGCATCGCTGTCTCGGACACGAGCAGCGTCCCGGCTCTGAGCACGTCGGCGATGCCCGCCTCGGCCACCGTCATCACCCAGACGCGGGCGAGGTTGCGGAACGAGAGCGCGGCGTTGGCCTCATCGTCTCCGAGCAGGACGAGCGTCGAGCTCGTGTCGTCGGCGTCGAGCCAGTCGTCGAGCAGCCCAAGGGCCTGCTTGGTCGAGGGCGCGTCGAAGGCGCCGGCGTCGAATACCGCCAGTGACTTGCGCTCGGCGTGCACGGACAGCGCGCTGCGAAGCGCGGCGCGGCGGGCCTTGCGGTTGACCTTGACGGTGTAGTGACGGGGAGCGGGGCCGAAGACGACGCCGCCGCCGGTCCAGATCGGCGAGCGTGAGGACCCGGCTCGAGCGCGGCCCGTGCCCTTCTGGCGCCACGGCTTGGCGCCGCCGCCCGATACCTCGCCGCGGGTCTTGGTCGACGCGGTTCCCTGCCGGCGCGCGTTGAGCTCCGCCCGAACCGCCTCGTGCACCAGCGGCATGTTGAAACCGGCCTCGAACGCGCTCGCGTCGAGCTTGGTCGAGCCGCCACCGAGCTTGGGCGCCGTCCTAGGCATCGGTCCTGACCTCCACGGTGCCGCCGGTCGGTCCGGGGACCGCGCCGCGGACCAGCAACAGGTTCTTGCCGGGGATCACCTCGACGACCGTCAGGCCGCGCTGGGTGACGCGGCCGCCGCCCATCCGGCCCGGCCCGCGGATCCCCTTGAAGACGCGCGACGGCGTCGCCGAAGCACCGATCGATCCCGGCGCGCGGACGTTGTGCGAGCCGTGTGACTTGGGGCCGCTTTTGAAGTTGTGGCGCTTGATCGTGCCCTGGAAGCCCTTGCCCTTGGACTTGCCCGAGATCTTGACCTTGTCGCCGACCTCGAAGGCGTCAGCGGTCACGGTCTCGCCGACCAGCAGCTCGCCGGCATGGTCGCGAAACTCGACCACGTGACGGTGGGCCGAGGCGTCAGCCTTCTTCAGATGGCCAAGCTCGGCCCTGGTGAGCGACTTCTCCTTACAGGCGCCGAACGCCAGCTGGACGGCCTCGTAACCGTCGCGCTCGACCGTTCGGATCGCGGTCACCGGACAGGGACCGGCCTCGAGCACGGTCACGCGCTCGACGTGTCCATCGTCGAGGAAGCGCTGGGTCATGCCGAGCTTCTTGGCGAGGATCGCGGCCATCAGCTACCTACGACGCGAGACGGATCTCGATATCCACGCCGGCCGGAAGGTGGTCGAGACGCTGGAGCGAGTCGACCGTCTTCGGGGTCGGCTGGTGGATGTCGATCAGTCGCTTGTGGGTGCGGATCTCGAAGTGCTCGCGCGAGTCCTTGTCCTTGAACGGCGAGCGGATCACGCAGTACACGTTCTTCTCTGTCGGCAGGGGCACGGGACCCGAGACGGTCGCGCCCGTGCGCGTCGCCGTCTCGACGATCTCCTTCGCCGCCGTCTCGATCGCCGTGTGGTCGTATGACTTGAGGCGAATGCGGATCTTGTTTTGGGCGATTGTTGCCACTGTCGTTTCTAGTTTCTCTCAGTGAAACGGGGCGGTTCCCGGGTTTGGGACCCGCCCCACATATGTCGTATCTGCTGGAATCAGACGGCGGGCCGATCAGGGCCCGCCGCCCGCACTACTGAATGACTTCGGTGACGACCCCGGAGCCGACCGTACGGCCGCCCTCGCGGATCGCGAACCGCAGACCCTGATCCATGGCGATCGGCTGGATCAGCTCGATCTCCATCTGGACGTTGTCGCCGGGCATCACCATCTCCGTGCCCTCGGGCAGGTTTGCGACGCCGGTGACGTCAGTCGTGCGGAAGTAGAACTGCGGCCGGTATCCGGTGAAGAACGGCGTGTGACGGCCGCCCTCCTCCTTCTTGAGGACGTAGACCTCGGCCTTGAACTTGGTGTGTGGCGTGATCGAGCCGGGCTTGCAGAGCACCTGACCGCGCTCGATGTCCTCGCGCTTGGTGCCGCGCAGCAGGCAACCGACGTTGTCGCCGGCGCGGCCCTCGTCGAGGATCTTCTTGAACATCTCGACGCCGGTGACGACGGTCTGAGTCGTGGCCTTGATGCCGACGATCTCCACCTGCTCACCAGTCTTGATGATCCCCTGCTCGATCCGGCCGGTCGCGACCGTGCCGCGGCCGGTGATCGAGAACACGTCCTCGACCGGCATCAGGAACGGCTTGTCGAGGTCACGGACAGGCTCGGGGATGTAAGTGTCGAGCGCCTCGGCGAGCTCGAGGATCTTGCCCTCGTACTCCTCGTCGCCCTCGAGCGCCTTCAGCGCCGAGCCGATCACGAACGGGATGTCGTCGCCGGGGAACTCGTACTCCGACAGCAGGTCGCGGATCTCGACCTCGACCAGCTCGAGCAGCTCCGGGTCGTCGACCATGTCGGCCTTGTTGAGGAACACGACGATGTAAGGGACACCCACCTGACGCGCGAGCAGGATGTGCTCACGGGTCTGCGGCATCGCGCCGTCGGCTGCCGACACGACCAGGATCGCGCCGTCCATCTGGGCGGCACCGGTGATCATGTTCTTGACGTAGTCGGCGTGACCGGGACAGTCAACGTGGGCGTAGTGCCGGTTGGCAGTTTCGTACTCAACGTGCGAGGTCGCGATCGTGATGCCGCGCGCCTTCTCCTCGGGAGCGTTGTCGATCGAGTCGAACGACCGCACCTCGGTGCCGTCGCCGAACTTGTCGTGGAGCACCTTGGTGATGGCCGCGGTCAGCGTCGTCTTGCCATGGTCGATGTGACCGATGGTGCCAACGTTGACATGGGGCTTATCGCGCTCGAACTTGGCCTTCGCCACTTTGGTGTCGCTCCTTCGCTGTACTCGATTTTGCTCGTCTGTGGACGAACCTATTCAGGATATAAGTTTTCCGTCCGCGGCCGCGATCTGACGGCCGCGACCCTGGCCGCTAGGCGGCCTGCTGCTCGCCCCCGGCCACCTTCTCGGCGATATTCGGGGGTACTTCCTCGTAGCGATCGAACTGCATCGTGTAGGTGGCCCGGCCCTGGGTCGCGGACCGCATATCGGTCGCGTATCCGAACATCTCCGCGAGCGGAACATGTGCGGAGATGACCTGTGCGTTACCGCGCTGCTCCATGCCGTTGATCTGACCGCGGCGACGGTTGAGGTCGCCGATCACGTCGCCCATGAACTCCTCAGGGGTCACGACCTCTACGGAGAACACCGGCTCCAGCAGGACGGGCTTGGCCCGAGCCACCGCTGCTTTGAGCGCCAGCGAGCCGGCGACTCGGAACGCGATCTCCGACGAGTCCGTGTCGTGGTATTTGCCGTCTGTCAGCGTCACCCGGACGTCGACGAGCGGGTAGCCGGCGCGCGGTCCATTGGCCATCGCCTCCTCGACCCCCTTTTCGACAGCGGGGATGAATTCCGTCGGCACCGATCCGCCCTTGATCTTGTTGACGAAGTCAAAGCCCTCGCCGGGAGCCGGCTCGACGTTGATGTAGACGATCCCGTACTGGCCCGAGCCACCGGTCTGGCGCACGAGGCGCCCTTCGACCTTCTCGGCCGTCCCGCGGATCGTCTCCCGGTAGGAGACCTGGGGGCGCCCGACGTTGGCGTCGACCTTGAACTCGCGCAACATCCGGTCAACGAGGACCTCCAGGTGGAGCTCACCCATGCCGGAGATCTCCGTCTGGCCGGTCTCCTCGTTGGTCTGGACCTGGAAGGTCGGGTCCTCCTCGGCCAACCGGCCGAGCGCCACGGACATCTTCTCCTGGTCGGCCTTCGTCCGGGGTTCGATCGCCACCTTGATCACCGGGTCGGGGAAGGTGATCGTCTCGAGCTTGATCGGCTTGTCGGGGGCGGCCAGCGTGTCGCCGGTCACGACCTGCTTGATCCCGACCGCGGCGGCGATGTCGCCCGCATAGACCTCCTGCAGCTCCTCGCGCTCGTTGGCGTGCATCATCAGGATCCGGCCCACGCGCTCGGTGCGGCCGGTGTTGACGTTCAGCACCCGAGCGCCCGCGGCGAGCTTGCCGGAGTAGACGCGGAAGTAGGTCAGCTTGCCGACGTAGGGGTCGGCCATGATCTTGAACGCGAGCGCCGCGAACGGCTCGTCGTCGGACGCTTGGCGGCGCGCGGGCTCGCCCTCGTCGGAGCCCTTGACGGGCTCCAGACCCTCGACCGGCGGCACGTCGAGCGGGCTTGGGAGGTAGTCGATCACCGCGTCGAGCAGTGGCTGCACGCCCTTGTTCTTGAAGCTCGAGCCACACAGGACCGGCGTCAACTGGGCCGCCAGCGTCGCGGCACGGATCGCCTGCTTGAGGCGTGCGGCCGGGATCTCGTGATCCTCGAGGATCATCTCGAGCAGCTCGTCGTCGTAGTGGGAGACCTCCTCGAGCAGGTGCTCGCGGGCGGCGGCCGCCTGCTCGGCCAGCTCGGCCGGGATCTCGATCACCTCCTGGTCCTTGCCCAGCTCGTCGCGGTAGACGATCGCGACGTTCTCGACCAGGTCGACGATCCCGCGGAAGCTGGCCTCGCCGCCGATCGGAATCTGGATCGGGACCGGATGCGCGCCGAGCCGGTCAATCATCGTCTGCACGCCGCGCTCGAAGTCGGCGCCGATCCGGTCCATCTTGTTGATGTAGGCGATCCGCGGAACGCGGTATTTGTCGGCCTGGCGCCAGACGGTCTCTGACTGCGGCTCGACGCCCGCGACCGAGTCAAACAGCGCGATCGCGCCATCGAGCACGCGCAGCGAACGCTCGACCTCGACCGTGAAGTCGACGTGGCCCGGCGTGTCGATGATGTTGATCCGGTGGTCGTGCCACTCGGCTGTGGTCGCGGCGGACGTGATCGTGATCCCCCGCTCCTGCTCCTGCTCCATCCAGTCCATCACCGCAGCGCCCTCGTGAACCTCCCCCATCTTGTAGGTCCGACCGGTGTAATAGAGGATGCGCTCGGTCGTCGTCGTTTTGCCCGCGTCGATATGGGCCATGATCCCGATATTGCGAATGTTCTCGAGGCTGAAAGTGCGTGGCATGAATCTGAGCTGTTCGGAGCGGGTCCGAGGTGACGGCTGCGGTCATAAAAAAGGGCCCAGAGGGCCCGTTCACGACGCACCTGTCGGCCTCGGGCAAATTTCTAATGGGTCGGTGTCTCCATCGTTTGGATCCTCCGCGCCCGGGAACGAGCACGGATGAACGCAACCCGACCCGAGGCGGAGACCGAATATAGCAGAGCCAGGCAGGTCTCAGAAGGCGATTCTGCGCCCCGAGAAAGGCGTTCCGGCGGCGCTAGGGGGGGATCGTCGACTGTCCTCTGGCTCGTGTTCCTCGGTGGCCTGATCGGAGCGGTGCTGCTGCTTGTGGCCGAGTTCACACCGCTGTTCACGATCCACTCGAGCGCCTACGCGGCGCCGGTCCACAGCGAGCTGACCGGCTCGCACCAGACCTACGCGTTGGTGCCGATCTCGCTGCTGGCGGCGGCGCTGACCGTGATCGCCGTGCGCTCGCGAAGCCGCGCGGCGCTGTTTGCGATCGGTGCGCTCGGATTGGTTACGCTCGCGATCGCGCTGCTCGGCGACCTGCCAGACGCGCAGGCGACCGGAATCCTGCACTCAAGCTCGGGGCTCGTGACCGCCAGCTCGAGTCCGAGCACCGGGCTCTACCTCGAGACGCTGGGCGCGATCCTGCTGCTGCTGACCGCCGGCGCCGGCCTGTTGCTCCCTGCCGCGCCGCGGCGCACTCCGCCTCGCCGGGCAACGACGGCCACCGGCGGCGAGGCTCCCTGATCGGCACACCGGGGCGATTGCCCTGCATACGAGCAGCATGTGCGGGCGATCGGCCGCCAGCAACCCGATCGCGCAGGATTTGAAACCTCTTATCTCGTTCCGGTCCGCTTCCTGACCCTTTGGAAAAGTCGGCGGTTTACCAGCTTCAGGACCGTTACATTTAACGAACGCGAGGGTTGTCCTGCCGCAGCCCCCGGTCCCGTGCGGTAGGCGGCCCTCGCGTTTCTCTTTTCAGAAGTCCCCTCTCCCGAGCAGTTGTCACACTCTGGCGAGCTCGCACGAGAAACGGGGTGGATGGTGTCGACGGTCAGTCACGACGACGAACTGCTGACGCGGTTCGTCGCAGGAGACGCCCTGGCGTTCGTGACCTTCTATCGCCGCCACCTGGGGGCGATCCTCGCCTTCTTCATGCGCCGGACGGGCGACCCGGAGCTCGCCGCCGACCTCACCGCAGAGGTGTTCGCCGCCGCGTTGCTGGCTGCTGACCGTTACCGCCCCGGGGAGCGGCCCGCGCTGGCGTGGCTCTACGGGATCGCCGGCCACAAGCTCGCGGACAGCCGCCGCCGCGGACGGGTGGAGGACGAGGCCCGGCGTCGCTTGGGGTTGGAGCCACTGGCGGTGGACGACGCCGACCTGCTGCGGGTAGCCGAGATGGCGGACGCCGAGGCGGCAGGGACCGCGGAGAGCGCGCTGGCCGCGCTCCCGGCCGACCAGCGCGACGCGGTCTACTCCCGCGTCGTCCAGGAGCGCCCATACGCCGAGATTGCAAAGGCGATGCGCTGCTCTGAGCGGCTGGTTCGCCAGCGGGTCAGCCGCGGCCTGAAAGCACTTCGCACCCAGATCAAGGAGCCGTGATGACCTCGTTCTTCGACGACCTCGAGGCCCAGCTGCGTGCCGCCGCCGAGCGTCGGACGCAATCGCGCGAGACGCCGCAGCCCGAGCCGCCACCGAGGGGGACCTGGGGATGGCTGCGAGCCGGCGCACGCGCGGTGCCCGTGCTCGCGGCCGTCGCCACGAGTGTGGTGATCGCGGTAGCGGCACTGCTGCTCCTCGGCCATCGCCACGGCCACCAGCCCGCCTCGAGGCCGCCGACCGGCAGTCTTCAGTCGATCCTCAACTCGACGCCGCGACGCCAGCTGAGACGTGAGATGGGATATCTCAACGCTGCAAGCCAAAAGATGGATACCGCTCCTGGCTGCCAGCCGCACCCGCCACGGCGTGGGTCCTTTATCCACGGCAGCCCTGGTTCGGCGCTGCTTTCGACCCTCGGCGTGCTCAGACGGCCGGCAGCGCCGACTGACCGGCTCAAACTGCAATCCCTCGAGGGGGTGGCTGACGTGTACGTCGGCTACGTACGGCGAGCGTTGGTCTCCGACGGCGTCTCCTATTACATCGCTGCCGACCGCAACAACTTCTCCGCTCTGCTCCCCCCGGCGCGCTGCCGCGCGCTCGAGGTCGCCGCCCTCAACCGCGAGCTACCGAGCATCCCGGCCTCCCTGCGCGAGCCCACCCAGGTCCTGCAGTCGACACTTCTCGCCCAGGACCGCCGGCTGGTGACCGGAGAGCCGCGTCAGACCGTTTGCCTGGCGACCGTGGCCAAGAACTCGGGCGGCGCGGAATGCGGCCTGAGCGCCGCGGCGATCAAGCAAGGGATCCCGCCGAGCGATAACCAGGGCACCTTCAGCGGCGTGGTGCCCGACGGGGTGGCGACGGTCACGCTTCGGCTGCGCGAGCGAGACGGCCAGGCGGCCACGGTGACCGCTCCGGTCACGGGCAACATGTTCGCGGTCCGGGTACCTAGGGCGGTCAACGGCAGCAACGGAGTCGCTCCGGTGCTATCAGTCCTCTGGCGCGGGGCGAATGGCGCGGTGCTCAAGGACGTCACCGCCCCCACGGCCCATGCGCTCGCGAGCTACTGCCGGCGCCATGCCGTCACGTGCGCGGCGATGACCGCGGGCACATCGGCAGAGAGCTCGCCCTCCAGCAGCAACGGCGCCGCGTTTTCGGGCACCGCTTCCGCATCTTCGCCGTAGCGGCGCTACCAGCGGTAGTGGGCGAACGCCTTGTTCGCCTGCGCCATGCGGTAGATGTCGTCCTTGCGCTTGAACGCGTTGCCCTGCTGCTGCTGGGCGTCCAGCAGCTCATTGGCCAAGCGCTGCGACATCGTCTTCTCGCGCCGCGCGCGGGCGAAGCCGACCAGCCAGCGGACGGCGAGCGTGCGGGCGCGGCGGGGGGCACCTCGACCGGCACCTGGTACGTCGCCCCACCGACGCGGCGGGACGAACTTCGAGCACCGGGGTCAGCGCCTTGATGCCGGCCTCGAGCTGCTCGACGGCGTTCTTGCCGCTGCGCTCGCCGAGGATCGCCAGCGCGTCGTAGACGATCTTCTCGGCGGTCGACTTCTTGCCGTCCAGCATCACCTTGTTGATGACCTGCTGGACGAGCCGGTTGCGATACACGGGGTCCGCCTCGATCGGCCGGACCTGGGCTGCTGCTCGGCGGGGCACGGCACTACTTGGCCTTACGCCGTACTGCGAGCGGGCCTTCTTGCGGTCGCTGACGCCGGCGGCGTCGAGCGTGCCGCGGATCACCTTGTAGCGGAAGCCCGGCAGATCCTTGACGCGGCCGCCGCGGACGAGCACGACTGAGTGCTCCTGAAGGTTGTGGCCCTCGCCGGGGATGTAGGCGCCGACCTCCATGCCGTTGGTGAGGCGCACACGCGCGACCTTGCGCAGCGCCGAGTTCGGCTTCTTCGGCGTCGTCGTGTAGACGCGGGTGCAGACGCCGCGGCGCTGGGGCGCGGCGACCTTCTTCTTGCGGCCCTTGCCGGACTTCAGGCCCGGGGTGGCGAGCTTCTTCTTCGGCGCGGTGCGGCCTTTACGGATCAGCTGGCTGGTCGTCGGCATGCGGCGGCAGAGGGTAGCAGGGGCGGCTGTGGATGCCGAGCAGACCGCCCGGCCATGCCGGGACTCCCGCCAGCGCCTCGTCGACGTCGGCGTGTAGGGCACGCCCGACCGCCTCGGCGACCGGCGCGTAGGTGACCTCGCCGGCGGCGACGTTGACCCCGAGCTTGAGCCCCGGGTTGGCGGCCCGGCGCCGTGCACGCCGTCGTCGGCGAGATGCGAGCACGTAGGGCATCGTCGCGTTGGTCAGCGCGTAGGTCGAGGTGATCGGCACCGCGCCGGGCATGTTGGCCACGCAGTAGTGGGTGATCCCGTCGACCTCGTAGGTCGGGTTCGAGTGCGTCGTCGGATGCGAGGTCTCAAAGCAGCCGCCCTGGTCGATCGAGACGTCGACCAGCACCGCGTGGCGCTTCATCAGCCCGAGCTGCTGCGCGGGTGATCACGTGCGGCGCCTTCGCGCCGTGGACGAGCACCGCGCCGATCACCAGGTCGACGTCGGGGAGCCGCTCCTCGATCGACAGCGTTGTCGCGAAACAGGTGTCGGCCCGGCCGCCGAAGGCGATGTCGAGCTCGCGCAGGCGGTCGATGTTGCGGTCAAAGACGAACACGGTCGCCTCCATCCCGACCGCGATGAACGCCGCGTTCATTCCGACCACGCCGCCGCCGATCACCATCACGTTGGCGGCCGCGACGCCCGGCACGCCGCCGAGCAGGATCCCGCGGCCACCGAGCGGCTTCTCGAGCATGAACGCGCCCGCCTGGGTGGCGATCTTGCCCGCGACCTCGGACATCGGCGCCAGCAGCGGCAGCCGTCCGCGGGCGTCCTCGACCGTCTCGTAGGCGATGCAGGTGGCGCCGGACTCCATCAGCCCGCGCGTCAGCGTCTCGTCGGCGGCCAGATGCAGGTAGGTGAACAGCGTGTGGTGGGGCCGGAGCCGGCCACCTCCTCGGGCTGGGGCTCCTTGACCTTGACGATCAGTGTCGCCTCGCCGAACACGCGCGTCGGCGTCGGGCAGGATCGTCGCGCCCTGGGCGATGTAGTCCTCGTCGGAGATCGAGGAGCCCTCGCCGGCGCCGCTCTGGACGAAGACCTCGTGGCCGGCGTCGACGAGCTCGCGCACGCCGGCCGGGCGTCATCGCGACCCGGTACTCGTCAGTCTTGACCTCTGTGGGGACGCCGACCTTCATGCCACCAGCTCCCGGCCCCGGAGGGCCAGCCAGAACTCGATCCGGTCGCGAGCGCTGCCGAGATTGCGCCCGGTCAGCTCCTCGACGCGCTTGATCCGGTAGCGCAGCGTGTGGCGGTGACAGTAGAGCCGCCGCGCGGCGCGCTCCCACTGACCGTTCTCCTCGATGAACGCTTCCAGCGACCGCATCAGTTCACCTCCGTAGTGTCCTTCGCTGGCCTCGATCGGGCCGAGGATCGAGTCGCAGAACAGTTTCAGCGCCTCGTCCTCCTGCAGCGACAGCAGCAGCTGGAATGAACCGAGGTCCTTGTAAGTGGCCAGGCGGACGTTGCCGTTGCCGTGTGACTGGCCCATTCTGCGTCGGCCGAGACGCCGAGCGCCAGTGCTTCGACCGCGCAGCGGCCCTCGTGGAAGCTGCGCCGGGCCTCGCCGCCGGCGACCGGGCGGCCGACTCCGACCCGGAGCCCGGGCCCGAGACCGTCGTACAGCCGCCGCGTGACGCGCTCGGCGAGACTGAACAGCTCCTCTTCGGCGCACCCCGACGACCAGGGCGCAGGTCAGCGCCCGGCCGAAGCCACGAGCCCCGACGGGGCCTCCTCGCGCAGCGCCGTGCTGAGCGCGTCCTCGACCGGGCCGGCCGAGCCGCGGCCTTCGTTCGGGCGCTGAACCACGAGCGCCGCGACCTGGTCTGAGAGCCCGAACGGCTCCAGCCGGCGGGCCAGCTCTCTGCCGGTCAGCTCGCCGCCGACGATCGCGGCCAGAACATCGCCCGCCAGCCGGCGCTCGGTGTCCCCGGCAACGCGCCCGCGCAACAGCTCGAGCGCAACGATCGTCACCGCCTGGTGCAGCGTCAGCCGGTCGAAATCAGTCAGCGGTCCGCCGTCCTTGATCGCGACCAGCCACGCCTCCGGGATCCGCTCGCCCGCCGCGATCGCCGTCGCTGGGGCTGCCGTCGGCGGCGACCGGCAGTGCCAGCGCGCGATCTCCCTGATCGCCGAGCGTGGGCAGGAACGCGCGCGCCTCGCGGCGGCGGGCGCGCTCGACACAGCTCGCCGTTCAGCGTCGCGACCGCCTCGGGTTCGATCGCCCGTCGGAAGGCACGCTGCACCAGCGGCTCGCCGCGCGCGTCGAAGACGCAGCACCGCGGCGCCGATCAGCGTTGACGAGCGTCGCCGCCAGCGCTTCGAGACCGCGCTCGGAGAGCACGATCCGCTCGAGCCGCTCGTGCGCGGCGATCGCCCGCCGCAGGACCGCATACTGCTCGTTGACGAGCTTGCGTGAACGCCGCCTCGGTGACCGCGATGAACGGCACCTCGTAGGGAACCTCGAACACCGGGAAATCGCGCTCGGCGGCTGCCTCGCAGCAGCGCCTCGGGCACCTGCTGGTGGCGGAACCCGACCCCGAACCCGAGCCCGGCCAGCTGATGGTCGGCCAGCCGGGCGACGAACTCGCGCTGCTGCTCGGCGGTGTCGAGCAGCATCCCGGTGCTCAGCAGCAGCTCGCCGCCCGACAGCCACGGCGTCGGGTTCTGCAGCTCGGAGATGTGGACCCACCGCACGGGCAGGTCCAGCGCCGCCTCGCCGGTCAGCAGCCGGACATCGAGTCCCTGCAGCAGTTCGCGGACCGTGAGCATCGCTGCTCAGCCCCGGCGAGCCGTCGTGTCTCAGCCGGCGTGGGAGCGCATCCGCTCGCCGGCCTCGGTCAGCACCGGGCGGAGCACGGCTTCGATCTCCTCGAACTGCTTCGGGCCCGCGATCAGCGGCGGCGACAGCTGGATCACCGGGTCGCCGCGGTCGTCGGCGCGGCAGATCAGGCCGCGACGGTATAGCTCGCCCGAGAGGAAGCCGCGCAGCAGCGTCTCGGACTCCTCGTCTGACCACTGCTCGTCGGTGTCCTGGTCCTTGACCAGCTCGATCGCGTGGAAGTAGCCGGTGCCGCGGACGTCGCCGACGATCGGGATGTCGCGCAGCGACTCGAGCATCTCGCGGAACGCGGCCTCGTTGGTGCGCACGTTCTCGAGCACGCCCTCGTTCTCCATCGCGTCGAGGTTGGCCAGCGCGATCGCCGAGCACGACCGGATGGCCGGCGAACGTGAAGCCGTGCGTGAAGCTGTTGTGGCCGTGCATGAACGGCTCGGCGACTCGGTCGGAGGCGATCAGCGCGCCCATCGGCGCGTAGGCGCTGGTCATGCCCTTGGCGGTCGTGATCATGTCCGGGCACGTAGTCGTAGTGCTGGCCGCCGAACCACTCGCCTAGCCGGCCCCAGGCGCAGATCACCTCGTCGGAGATCAGCAGCACGTTGTACTCGTCGCAGATCTCGCGGATCCGCTGCCAGTAGCCCTCGGGCGGTATGAAGCAGCCGCCGGCGTTCTGGACCGGCTCCATGATCACGGCGGCGACCGTGTCGGGGCCCTCGAACTCGATCCTGGTCGCGACGGTCTCGGCAAGGTCGGATGCGCTCAGGCCGTGCGGCAGGCGGAATGTGTTGGTGTTCGGCACGTGGCGGCCGCCGGGCGTGAGCGGCTCGAACGGCTCCGCAGACTCGTGATGCCGGTCGCCGACAGCGCGCCAAGGCTGGTTCCGTGGTAGGCGATCTCACGCGCGATCAGCTTCGTCTTGTTCGGATTGCCGGTCACCTTGTGGTACTGACGGGCGAGCTTGTAGCGCGGACTCGACAGCCTCCGTGCCGCCGCTGGTGAAGAACACGCGGTTCAGATCGCCGGGGGCCAGCCCAGCGATCCGCGCCGCGAGCTCGATCGCGCGCGGGTGCGCGAACGACCAATTGGTGAAGAAACCGAGCTCCTTGGCCTGGTCGGCCCCCGCCTGGACGAAATCGGCCCGGCCGTGGCCGATGTTGACGCAGAACAGCGCCGATAGCCCGTCGAGGTAGCGGTTGCCGTGCTCGTCCCACACGTAGCAACCCTCGCCGCGCACGATGATCGGGATCTCGTGATCTTCGTAGGCCGACATGCGCGTGAAGTGCATCCACAGATGGCGGCGTCCGAGCTCCTGGAGCGTGCTCGACTCCGTGCGGATTGCTTCCTCGGTGCTTGCCATGCGAATCTCCCTCTTTGCCGTTTTGTACAACGGTAACCGCAAGGCCAAGGTAACTCAATTGTCCGAAGCGGTCGAATTGGCGGCGATCTCTTGTACTGCTCGGCGCCAGCGTGGGCGGGTCCGCGATGCGCTCTCTGACGGGCACGTTGCACCGCATCGCCAGCAATCCCTGGGCGTCGGTCGTTCTTCGGATGGGGAGAGGTGGCGACTGCGGCGTGCACCGCGTGACAAATCCGGGATTCGCCTTTGGATTTGCCGCGAAATCGGAGCCCTGCCTGCGCCTGGCGGCAAATCCAAGCCGGTCCTGCAGCTTTGTCGCAAACAGCAGGTCGACGCGCGGCAAGTACGGCGACCGTCCCCGATCTTGGGCAGCACACAGTCGGATACCGCCTCTCCTCCCCCCTTCCCCAGCCAAAGACAGGCACATCGCAGCCGGACGGAAAGGGAGCCGTGCAGCTCCCAGCAGCCGTCTAGGTCGAGGGACCCGTGGCGACCGGCCGCGCCGGATCTGAGATCCATTCGCTCCACGATCCGGGGTAGAGCGCCGCTGGGTGCCCCGCGAGCTCGAGCGCGAGCACCTCATGAGCGCCGGTGACGCCGGAGCCGCAGTACGCCCCGACCGTGATGCCTTCGTCGATCCCGGCGCGCTCGAACTCGGCCCGCAGTCGCCCGGGCTCGAGGAACCGCCCCGACTTGTCGACGTTGAGCGTCGTCGGGCGGCTGACCGCGCCCGGGATGTGGCCGGCGATCGGATCGATCGGCTCGGTCTCGCCGCGAAACCGCTCCGCGGCGCGCGCGTCGAGCAGCACGCCCTGCTCCGCGAGCAGCGCGGCCGATGCGGCGTCGAGGACCGGCATCGCGCCTGGCGCGGCCGTGAAGTCGCCGCGGCGGCCGGGCGACGGCCCGGCGTCGAGCGCGAGGCGGGCCGCGACCCAAGCAGCGAGGCCGCCGTCGAGGACCGCCACCTCGTCGTGTCCGAAGTAGCGCAGCAGCCACCAGCCCCGCGCCGCGGCCATCGAGGTGGCCGCGTCATAGACCACGACCGCGCGCCCGGAGTCAACGCCCGCCGAGCGCATCGCGGACTCGAAGGCCTGAGCGTCCGGCAGCGGGTGCCGTCCGCCCGGGCCGGGCGTCGCGGCCAACTCACGATCGAGATCCACGAACGCAGCGCCGGGAATATGTCCGCCCTCGTAGAGGTCGCGCTGCGGGCCGGCGAGCACGTCCCAGCGCACGTCAAGCAGCGCCGGTACTCGAGCGGCGCCGATACGCTCGGCCAGCTCGGCCACGGAGATCAGCGGCGAGCGCATGAGTGCTGTTGTACTACCGCGCGATGGCGGGGCAATGCGGACACCCGTCCGCGCGGCTACTCGGCGTCCGCCCGGCTACGCGACGTCCGCGAGGCTACGCAGCGGCCGCGGCGGCCGACGCAGGAGCGCCGGCGACGCCGGCAGCGCGAGTCGGGGCCGGCGTCAGGAAAGCCGCCACCAGCACCAGCGCGAAGGCAGCGCACTCGACCGCCAGCATCAGCGGGTGGGCCGACAGCGGGTCGCCGAAGACGATGATCCCGCCGACGATGCCGGTCACGTTGGCGGCCGTCCCGGTGATCGCGATCACTGGGACCGCGTCGCCGTCCTGCAGGCCCTTGGCCGAGCTGTAGAAGGCAGCGACCGAGGCCGCGACCGTGACCACGGCCAGGGGCTCAATAGGGCGACGATCCCGTGCGAGCCCACCATGCCCGAGATCGCCTTGATTGACGACGTCCGAGACGCCGAACAGGATCCCGGACGCGGCGCCGAGCATGAAACCGTGGTGCGCGGGCGGAGCGCCGATCCGTGGGCCCATGATCAGCAGCGTGCCGGCGATCAGCAGCGCGGCTTCGAACGCGATCATGCCGGGCACCGAGAAGCGCGAGTGCGCGCCGTGGACGGCCGGGAGGCTGATCGCGAGCAGGATCAGCCCAACCGCGGTGAAGGTGATGCCCGATCCACTGGCGGCGCGAGATCTTGAGCTCCGAAGCTACGCTCGGCCATGATCGCCAGCAGCACGACGCCGCCGGCGAGCACGCACTGGACGATCGAGAGAGGGGCCACGGCCATCGCCGCGACGTGGAAAATCCAGGCGCCCGTCGCGATCGCCATCCCGATCGCGAACAACGGCGAGCGGTAAAGCGCGAACCCGGACCGAATCGGGTGGCGAAGGTCGACTGGGGGCGCCGCGCACGCCCCCCGGTGTTTGTAGAGGAAGCCGACATTTGTCGCCAGAGCGCAGATCAGCGCGAGCGCGATGCCTAGAAGTGGAGTCAATTTTTTTCCGTTACCGGGTTTTGGACCGGGCCTACGCTGCCCTCACGCTGGTACTCGGCAGCGCCGGCGCGCCTTGAGAGGATTGCGCAGTGTTCAGCAAAATCTGGACACCGCACTCGTTATCGGCGCGCTTTGCATACCCTCGCCGATCCGTTAAAAACCGCTTATGAGCCCGCCGCTGCTGCTGGTTGACATCGACGGCGTGATCTCGCTGTTCGGCTTCGATCATCGCGCCGCCCCCCGGAGGGGCGGTTCATCACCGGTCGACGGGATCGCGCATTTCCTGTCGGCGCCAGCCGGCGAACGGCTGCTGAGCCTGAGCGACGAGTTCGAGCTCGCCTGGTGCAGCGGCTGGGAGGAGAAGGCCGACGAGTACCTGCCTTTCGCGCTCGGCCTGCCGTCCGGGCTGCCCCACATCGCGCTTGAGCGCCACCGCGACAGCGACAGCGATGGTCGCCACTGGAAGCTGCGCGCGATCGACACTTTCGCCGGTCGGCAGCGGCCGCTCGCCTGGATCGACGACGACCACGACCCGAGCTGCGACGCGTGGGCCCGTGCCCGCCCCGCTCCGACGCTGCTGGTCACGACCGAGCCCGCTATCGGGCTGACGGCAGAGCAGACGGCGACGCTCAGCGCCTGGGCGCGCGGGCTACCCCAACCGCGTTAATCAAACGACCCGTGGCGCCCGCCGCCGGCGCGGAAACGCTCGAGTCCCGGGTGCACGTCGGCCAGGGAGCGCAGACCATGCTCGAAACTCGCGTGCCATCGCCGCACGCTCGTCGAGGCCCTCCTGCTCGAGCACCGACAGCCGGTCCTCGCGCAGGCAGGTCTGCGGGAAGCGGGTCAGCGACAGTGCCAGCTCCTGCGCCGCGTCGAGGCTCTGACCGGGCTCCACGACTCGGTTGACGAGCCCGATCGCCAGCGCCTCGTCGGCGCCAACCGGCCGTCCGGTGAGGATCAGGTCCATCGCTCGGCTGGTGCCGATCAGCCGCGGCAGCCGGACAGTGCCGCCGTCGATCAGTGGCACTCCCCAGCGCCGGCAGAAAACGCCGAGCACCGCGTCGCGCTCGGCGATCCGCAGGTCGCACCACAGCGCGAGCTCGAGGCCGCCGGCGACGGCGTGCCCGGCGATCGCGGCGATCACAGGCTTTGACAGGCGAATCCGCGTCGGACCCATCGGGTCCGTCTCCGTCGGGCGTGACAGTGTTGCCGGACGGCGTGCCGACCGCCTTGAGGTCGGCTCCGGCGCAGAACACGCCGCCTTCACCGTGCAGCACAGCGATGGCCGCGTCGGGGTCTGGTCGAACGCTCGGAAGGCGTGGGCGAGCGCGGCTGCCGTGGGGCCGTCGACCGCGTTGCGTCGCTCGGGCCGCGAAAGCAGCACGGTGGTCACCGGCCCGCTGCGCTGCACGCGGACGGCCTCGGTCATGCGCCGATCGCCCGGCCAATGAACGTCCGCAGCGCGTCGATGATCTCGCCGGCTTCGAGGTCAGGACGGCCGACCGGCGACAGCGGACCCACGAGCGCCTCGCCGCAGCCGCCGACGAGCGCCGCCGCGGTCAGCTCGACGTTCTGCTCGGGCAGCTCATGTGCCGCGATCCCGGCCCGCAGCTGCTCGGCGACGAGCTCCGCGTAGCGCTCGCGGTATGCGAGCCGCTCGGCGTCGACCATCGGATCGACGGGCTCGGCGATCAGCGCCCACGCGAGCCGCGGGTTGCGCAGTGCCCGCTCGGCGAATGTAGTCAGCACGAGCTCGAGCCGTCGGGCGGCGGTCGCGCCGGCCGGCATGCGCGAGCCGGCGCCGCGCATCGCGCGCTCCTCGCGCGTGCAGACTGACCGGAACACCTCGACGAACAGCTCCTCCTTGGAGGCGAAGTGGCGATACAGGGTGCCCGCCGCGACCCCCGCGCGGTCGGCGATCGCGATCACAGACGCGGCGCCGTAGCCGCCCTCCTCGATCAGCTCCTGCGCGGCCATCAGCAGGCGCTCGCGGGTCCCCGCCGCGGTCTGCTCCACAGACGGCGCCGATCAGCCCTCGCCGAACGGCTCGTCCCGCGCGCGGACCGCCGCCCGCCAGCCGTCAGTCGCCGCGAGCCCTTGGAACGCGTAGCCCTCTGGCGTGTGCCGCGCGACGCCGTCGAACACGGTCCCGAGCACCTGCGTGGCGTGCAGGCCCTGTGGTAGAGCCCCTGGTTGACGAGCAGTTTCATCATCTGCAGCTGGTTAAGCGGCATCAGGGCGATCCGCTTCAGCAGCGCTTCGACGCGGTTGTCGAGCTCCTCGGGCTCCGGCGCCTCGATCGCGAGCCCCCACTCCAGCGCCTGCGCCCCGGTCAGGCAGTCACCGGTGAACAGCAGCCGCTTGGCGCGCTGGGGTCCGAGGCGGTATGCCCACAGCGAGGTCGTGGGCGCGCCCCAGGCGCGCGCCGGTGGGTAGCCGATCCTCGCGTCGGCGGCGATCACCAGCAGGTCGGAGCAGAGCGCCATGTCGGTGCCGCCGGCGACGCAGAAGCCGTGCACCTTGCAGACGACCGGCTTGCTGCAGTGATAAAGGGACATGAACGCCCGGGCGTTGCGGCTCATCATCGCGTAGTCGACCATCGGGTCCCAGGTCGCGGCGGGGTCATGGTTGGCGGCCATCACCTCCGGGTCCAGCGGCGAGCCGGCGGGGACCGCCTCGCCGCCCAGCCCGCACACGCCCAGCGTGCCCGGCGCGACGCCGGCGCTCAGACGCCCCTGCCCCTCGGCGCTCTGCACGAGGTCGTAGCCGCCGCAGAACCCCTTGCCGTTGCCGGCCAAGAGCAACACCCGCACCTCGGGATCGAGATCGGCGCGCTCGACGCAGGCTTCAAGCTCGGTCACGAGCTCGCGCGTGAGCCCGTTTCCGCGTGCGGGCCGGTCAAGCGTGATCCTCGCGATCCGCTCGCGCGCCTCGTAGGCGATCGTGTTCATGCCGGCAGCGCGCGCTCGATGATCGCGGCGGCATCGACCGCGGCCGGCAGCGTGCCGTAGACGCGCCCTCCCTCACCACCGAGCCGCGCGGCGCAGAAGGCGTCGGCGACCGCCGGCGGCGAGTGGCGGACCAGCAGCGACGCCTGCAACGCGACCGCAAGCTCCTCGACCACCCGCCGGGCCTCGAACTGGCTCTCGTAGAGCCGCTGCTCAGCGGGCGTGTGATCGTCGCCGAACGCGGCCTGTACGCGCGCCCGCGTGCGCGCGAGATGATCGTCGAGACGGCGGTCGGCGCCTGCCGCGAGCTCGCACTCGGCGATGAACGCCGGCAGCCCTTCGGGCTCCTTGACGATCGCGCGCAGCACGTCGAGCGCGGCGACGTTGCCCGAGCCCTCCCAGATCGAGTTCAGCGGCGCGTCGCGATACAGCAGCGGCAGGCCCGACTCCTCGACGAAGCCGTTGCCGCCCAGGCACTCGAGCGCCTCGGCCGCATGCGCGGCGGCACGCTTTGAGACCCAGTACTTCTCCACCGCGGTCGCGAAGCGCCGGAATGCGCCCTCGCCGGGCTCGTCGTAGCTGCGCGCGACGCGGATCGCGGTCAGGGTCGCCGCCTCGGACTCGATCGCGAGGTCGGCGAGCACATTGCGCATCGCCGGTTGGTCGGCCAGCAGCGCCCCGAACGCGGCCCGGTGGCGAGCGTGGTGGATCGCCTCGAGTGTGCCGCGGCGAAGGCCGGTCGTCGAGCCAAGCAGACAATCGAGCCGCGTGTGGTTGACCATCTTGATGATCGCCGGCACGCCGCGGCCCTCCTCGCCGACCAGCCGGCCCTCGATGCCGCGAAACTCGACTTCCGACGAGGGCAGCGAACGCGTCCCGAGCTTGTCCTTGAGGCGCTGGAACTCCATCCCGGGTCCGCGCTTGACCAGAAAGCACGAGAGGCCGCCCGGAGCCTGGGCGAGCACCAGGAAGACGTCGCACGGCGGGTAGGAGCAGAACCACTTGTGGCCGTGGATCTCATAGGCGCCGTCGCCGGCCGGCTCGGCGCGCGTGATGTTGGCGCGCACGTCGGAGCCGCCCTGGCGCTCGGTCATCGCCATCCCCGCCAGCGCACCTTGCTGATAGTCAGTGCTGGTCAGGCGCGGTTCCCATTCGGCCGCCAGCTCGGGCGCTCCGTCGCGCAGCGCCGGCACCACCGCGTAGGTCATCGAGACCGGGCACATGACGCCGTCGTTGGCGTTGCTGTAGAGCGAGAACATCGCGGCGCGCACCACATGCGCCCCGGGACCGGGCGAGCGCCAGGGGAGGCTGTGGATCGAGCGCTCGATGGCGCCCTGAAGCAGCCAGTGCCAGGACGGATCGAGCTCGACCTCGTCGATCCGGTTGCCGTAGCGGTCATGGGTGATCAGCCGCGGCTCATTTCGCTCCGCGCGGCGGCCGTGCTCGACCGCCTCGATGCTGCCAGCGACGACGCCCGCCTCGCGGACTTCGGCGAGCCCCCACTCGCCGCCCTCTCTCGCCACCGCCTCTGTGAGCGCCAGGTCGGACTCCAACAGGTCGATCGGCTGCAGCGGCGGCGCCTGGTTGACCACCTCCCGGGCCGGATCGTATCGAGCGTGCGGTGGTCGCCATCTCAGGCAGCGGTCATCGTCTGCTCCGCGACCCGATCGGTCGCGTCGTGAGTTCCGGCCAGCAGCCTGCGAGACAGCTGCGCGCGGCGGAAGAACAGCGGCGCATCGTGCTCCCAGGTAGCGCCGATCCCGCCGTGGACGTTGATCATCGCGCGCGGCTGCGAAGTCCAGCGCCGAGCCCGCCGCGGACCGCGCGGCGCTCGCCGCGAGCGGGAACTCGTCCGGCGCCGAGGCTCGCGCCCAGCCGGCGTAGTACTCGAGCCCGCGCGCGTTCTCCAGCCGGCGCAGGATCTCGGTCAGCTCGTGCTTGATCGACTGGTAGGAGCCGATCGCGCGGCCGAACGTGAACCGCTCCTTGGCGTACACGACGCTCACATCGAGGCACGTCTGGACCGCCCCGACCGCCTCGGCCGCTAGCAGCGCCTGCGCCAGATACCAGGCATCGGCGAGCACCGCCTCGCCGACCTCGAGCCGCCTCCCGCGGGCGCCGGCGAACCTGACGTGGCCCAGCGAGCGGGTCGCGTCGTAGCGGACGACCGGCTCCACCGTGACGCCCTCGGCCGCCGCGGGCACGGCAACCGCGACCGGATCGCCGTCGTCGCCGATGGCGACCACCACCAGCAGATCGGCACCGGGCGCGTCCGGAACGAACGCGATCTCGCCGTCGAGCCTCAGGCCGTCGGATCCGGCCGTCGCGCGCGGCGCGTCGGGGCGGTGCAGGCCGGTGGCGCCGTCGACGGTCCAGCGCTGCTCGCGCTCGCTCGGCGGTCGCGCCGGCACGTAGGCGGGGCGGAGCTCCCCGCTCGCCACGGCCTCGAGCACCTCGTCGTCGGCCGCGTCGAGGATCGCTGCCGCCGGCATCAGCCCCAGCACCGGGACCGCCGCGAGCACCCGGCCGCACTCCTCGGCGACCAGAAGCGCGTCGAATGCGCCCAGCTCTGCGCCACCGTGCTGCTCTGAGACCAGCAGCCCCGGCCATCCGGCCTCGACCGCCATCGGCCACAGGTCGGGCAGCGCGCTCTGATCCTGTAGCGCATCGCGAGCCGCCTCGATCGTCTTGAAGCGCGAGAGCGAGCCGCGGGCCGCCTCGCGCAGCAGGACCTGTTCGTCTGAGAGCGCGAAGTTCATCGGCTCACCGCCTGCTTCTCGATCGCGCGCAGCTCGCTGAACGGGATCCCCTTGTCGAGCCTCGGCTCGGGCGGCAGCCCCAGCACCCGCTCGCCGATCGTGTTACGCAGGATCTGCTCGGTGCCGCCGGCGGATTTGAGCCCGGGCAAAAACGAGATCAGGTAGGTCCATTCGCTCTGCTCGTCGAGCGCGTCGGGCCCGACGACGTCGGCGGCGAGGTCCGTGGCGGCGATCGCGGCGTTGACCATCGTCACCTTCGCGAGCCCCGCCTCCGGGCCGGGTATCTGCCCGCGCGCGAGCACCGTCAGCGCCCGGTATCCGTTGAAGCGCACCGCGAGGAACTCCGTGATCACCTCGCCGAGCCGGCGACGGATGTCGGCGTCGGCGCGCGCTCCGGGATCGGCTGCAAGGACCTTGGCCAGCTGCACCGGCGACCCGAAGTTCTCAGACCCGAAGCCGATCGTCAGGCGCTCGTACATCAGCACCGTGAGCGCCGTCCCCCAGCCGTTGCCGACCCCGCCGACGACCGCGTCGGCGTCGAGCCGCAGGTCGTCGAAGAACACCTCGTTGAACTCGGCCTCGCCGGAGATCTGGCGCAGTCCGCGGACGGTGACCCCGTTGGCGTCCATCGGGACGATGAACATCGTCAGGCCCTTGTGCTTGGGGACATCGGAGTCGGTGCGCGCCAGCAGCAGCCCGTAGGAGGCGAACTGGGCGTTGGTCGTCCACACCTTCTGGCCGCGGAGCGTCCAGCTGCCGTCGTCGTTCTGGCGTGCGCGCGTCTGCACGGCCGCCAGGTCCGAGCCGGCGCCGGGCTCGGAGAACAGCTGGCACCAGACCTCGTCGCCGTGCAGCATCGGGCCGAGGTAGCGGCTCTTCTGCTCGTCCGTGCCGTGGGCGATCAGGCACGGCCCGAGCATCCCGATCCCGATCACATCGAGGATCCCGGGCACCTGCGGCGCGGGATATCTCCTGGTTGACGGTCACCTGCTCGATCGGACCCAGGCCGCGTCCGCCGACCTCGACCGGCCAGGTCACCGCCGCCAGCCCGGCCTCGGCAAGCCGCCGCTGCCAGCGCCCGGCGAGCGTTGATGTATCCTCGTCCTCGTAGGACCCCGAACGCGCAGGGGCGTCGTCCTTGTTGGCCTCGAGCCAGGCCCGCGCCTCGGCGCGATAGGCGGCCTGCTCGGGGGTGTCGTTCAGGTCCACGCGCGTCTCCTCGTTAGTGAATCTAGATTCACCAATGGTACCCGCGGCGCGACACGACGGCGGCGTCCGGGAGGCTCGGATCCATCCGAGCTCCCCGGACAGTCAGGGGAGTGGGGGCGCAGTCCCCTGACGTCTACGCGGTGCCATGCCGTGGCCTGCGTCGAGTCTCATACCGAATCTACACCTTGACGGCTCAGTCGTCAGAGTCTTCTCCGTCGGCGGGCAGATCGAGATCAGCCAGCTCTTCGGCGAAGCCCAGCGATGAGCCGCCGTTACCGAGGTTCTCGAGATCCGACAGATCGGGCTCGATGCCGCCGCCGAAGCCGGTCAGCGACTCGCCGTCGGTCAGCCCGAGCTCGGCCGCGAGGTCGTCGTGGTCGAGCAGGCCGACCTCGTCGATCCCGCGGGGAAGCGGCTCCGACGGCTCGATCTCGATCCGCCGGTAGCGCTTGAGCCCTGTGGCGGCCGGGATCAGCTTGCCGATGATCACGTTCTCCTTGAGACCGTTGAGCCGATCGATCTTGCCTTCGAGCGCCGCATCGGTCAGGACCTTGGTCGTCTCCTGGAACGAGGCCGCCGAGAGGAACGAGTCCGTGTTCAGCGACGCCTTGGTGATCCCGAGGATGATTTCCTCGGCCTGGGCGGCCTCGCCGCCGGCGTCGATCACGGCCTTGTTGATCTTGGCGTACTCGTTGCGGTCCACGAACTGGCCGGGCAGCAGATCGGTGTCGCCCTTCTGGTCGACGCGGACCTTCTTCATCATCTGGCGAACGATCAGCTCGATGTGCTTGTCGTTGATGTCGACGCCCTGGGACTTGTAGACCTCCTGGACCTCGCGGACGAGGTACAGCTCGGTCTCGGTCCGGCCGCGGACCGCGAGCAGCTCGTGCGGGATACAGGGAGCCTTCGTTGAGCTGCGTGCCGGGCTCGATCTTCTGGCCATCCTCGACGTACAGCAGCGTGCGGCGGGGGAACGTGGAGCGATGCTCCTCGCCGCCTTCGTCGGTGACGACGACCGTGATCGCCCTGTCGGAGTCCTCGATCGAGACCTTGCCGCCGACCTCGGAGATCTTCGCCAGGCCCTTGGGCTTGCGGGCCTCGAACAGCTCGACCACGCGCGGCAGGCCGTGCGTGATGTCGGCGCCCGCGACGCCGCCGGTGTGGAACGTACGCATCGTCAACTGCGTGCCCGGCTCGCCGATCGACTGCGCCGCGATGATCCCGACCGCGTCGCCGATCTGAGCCAGATTGCCGGTCGCCATCGAGCGGCCGTAGCAGGCCTGGCAGACGCCGGTCGGCGCCTCGCACTTGAGCACCGAGCGGACCTGGACGGTGACCACGTGGCCCTTGTCAGTGTCGTCCTGCCATGTCTCGACGAGGTCGGCGAGCTCGGCGCGGTCGATCTCCTTGCCCTTCTCGACGATCACCCGACCGCGCTTGGTCTTCAGGTCCTCGCGCGGCGATCCGGCCGATCAGGTTGGTGTTGACCTCGCTCGTCGGGCGCAGCTTGCGCGTCTCGGGGTCGATCTCGAGCATGGAACACCGGGCTCTCGATGGACTCCTCGGTGCCGCAGTCCTCGCCGCGGATGATCACGTCCTGGGAGACGTCGACCAGCCGGCGGGTCAGATAGCCCGAGTCGGCCGTGCGCAGCGCCGTGTCGGCGAGACCCTTGCGGGCGCCGTGGGTCGAGATGAAGTACTCGAGCACGGACAGGCCTTCCATGAAGTTGGCCTTGATCGGACGCTCGATGATCTCGCCCTTCGGGTTTGCCATCAGGCCGCGCATCCCGGCCAGCTGGCGGATCTGCGAGAACGATCCACGGGCACCGGAGTTGGCCATCATGAAGATGGGGTTCATCTCCTCGAGGTGGCTGTAGAGCGCCTCGCCGACCTCGTTGGTCGCGCGATCCCAGAGGCCGGTGACCGCCTCGTGGCGCTCCTCCTCGGTGATCTCGCCGTCCTCGTACTGGGCCTCGATCGTCGATCAGCTCCGCCTCGTAGCGACCCAGGATCTCCGGCCTTGGCGGGCGGCGTCTGGACGTCGTTCTTGGAGATCGTCACGCCGGCGCGGGTCGCGTACTGGAAGCCGACGTCCTTGAACGCGTCGAGCACCTGCGAGATCGACGGCGCCCCGTAGCGCTGCACGAGGTCGTCGACCAGCTTGGTCGTGTCCTTCTTCTTCATCGAGCGGTTGATGAACTCGTAGGAGCTGGGGTCGAACTGCGTCGCCCAGCGCCTCCTCGAGCGCGCGCTCGATCTTGTCGTTGTAGATGATCCGCCCGACCGTGGTCAGCAGGTGACCGCCCTCGCGACCGAGCGGCCGGTACTCGGCCAGGTCGTGGAGCTTGACGACGCGGTGCTCGTAGGACCACTCCGCCTCCTGGGCGGTGCGGAACACGTGCGGGCGCGGGCTCTGCGTGGCCGGGTCGATCTTCTCGACAGCGCCTTGCCCTCCGGACCGTAGGTCAGGTAGTAGGCGCCCAGCACCATGTCCTGCGCCGGCGTCGCCAGCGGCGCGCCGTGGGCGGGCGAGAGGATGTTGTTGGCCGACAGCATCAGGATCCGCGCCTCGGCCTGGGCCTCGGCCGACAGCGGCAGGTGGACCGCCATCTGGTCACCGTCGAAGTCGGCGTTGAACGCGTGGCAGACGAGCGGGTGGACCTGGATCGCCTTGCCCTCGACCAGCACCGGCTCGAACGCCTGGATGCCCAGGCGGTGCAGCGTCGGCGCGCGGTTGAGCAGCACCGGATGCTCGTGGATGACCTCCTCGAGCACGTCCCAGACCTCGGGGATCATCGAGTCGACCATCTTCTTGGCCGCCTTGATGTTCTGCGCGGACTTGCGCTCGACCAGGCGGGCCATGATGAACGGCTTGAACAGCTCGAGTGCCATCAGCTTCGGCAGACCGCACTGGTGCAGCCGCAGCGACGGGCCCGACACGATCACCGAGCGGCCCGAGTAGTCGACGCGCTTGCCGAGCAGGTTCTGGCGGAAGCGGCCCTGCTTGCCCTTGAGCATGTCGCTGCAGCGACTTCAGCGGACGGTTGCCCGGGCCGGTGACCGGACGCCCGCGACGGCCGTTGTCAAACAGCGCGTCGACGGACTCCTGGAGCATCCGCTTCTCGTTGTTGACGATGATCTCGGGCGCGCCGAGGTCGAGCAGCCGCTTGAGGCGGTTGTTGCGGTTGATCACGCGGCGGTAGAGGTCGTTGAGGTCCGAGGTCGCGAAGCGGCCACCGTCGAGCTGGACCATCGGGCGCAGCTCCGGCGGGATCACCGGGACGGCCTCGAGCACCATCATCTCGGGCTTGTTGCCCGACTGCAGGAACGCGGAGACGACCTTCAGCCGCTTGACCGCGCGGGCCTGCTTCTGGCCCTTGGCGGTCTTGACCTGCTCCTGCAGGTCAGCCGCCTCGGCCTCGAGGTCGACCTGCTGGAGCAGGTCGCGGACGGCCTCGGCGCCCATGCCGCCGCGGAAGTACTCGCCGAAGCCATACGGCGAGCCGAACCGGTCGCGCAGCTCGCGGAACGTGGTCTCGTCGTTGATCACGTCCTTTGGCTTCATCGTCTTGAACAGGTCCCACACCTGGCGCATGCGCTCGGCCGCGTCCTCGATGTAGGCCTCGGTGTCGTCGATGTCGGCCTGGAAGCTCTTGCGCAGCTCCTTGAGCATCTTCTCGCGCTCTTCGTCGGACAGCTTGGCGACGTTGACGTCGAGCGTCTCGGCCCACAGGTGGTCGTCGTCTGAGAAGTCACGGCCGGTCTTGGCGGTGTTGAGGTACTCCTCGCGGCGCGCGAGCGACTCCTTGAGCTCGAGCACGCGCTCCTCCTTCTCGGCCGCGTAGGCGTCGAGGACCTTGTTGACCTCGCCCTCGAGCGACTCGACGTCGCGCTCGCGCGCCTCGTCGTCGACCCACGTCACCATCGAGGCGGCGAAGTAGAGGACCTTCTCGAGCTCCTTGGGAGCCATGTCGAGCAGGTAGCCGATCCGGCTCGGGACGCCCTTGAAGAACCAGATGTGCGAGACCGGCGCGGCCAGGTCGATGTGACCCATGCGCTCGCGGCGCACCTTGGAGCGGGTGACCTCGACGCCGCAGCGCTCGCAGACGATGCCCTTGTAGCGGACGCGCTTGTACTTGCCGCAGTAGCACTCCCAGTCCTTGGTCGGACCGAAGATGCGCTCGCAGAAGAGCCCATCCTTCTCGGGCTTGAGCGTGCGGTAGTTGATCGTCTCGGGCTTGGTTACCTCGCCGGAGCTCCACGAGCGAATCTGCTTGGAGGAGGCGAGGCCGATCTCGATTGCGTCGAAATTATTGATGTCGATCAAAGTGATTCCTTATCTGTCTAGTCGCGAAATCTGTGGGCGTGCGAGGGCGGTGGCGGCGCGCGAGCTCCCGGCTCACGCTCTCGTCCTCCTCCAGAAACGCCTTCGGCTTCGCCGGCGTCGACGTCTCCTCGTCGAGCATCGGGTCGTCGCCGTCGGGCTCGAGGTCCTCTTCCGCGAGCTCCTCGCCTGGCTCGAGGTCCGGGATCCTCCGCCTCGGCCTCCTCCTCGGAGGCCTCGACGGTCTCGCCCTCGTGCTCGGTCGCCTCGTCGGCGGCGGCGCCGTCAGCGGCGCGCACGCCACTGAGGTCGATCCCGAGCTCTTCGGCGGCGCGCAGGAGGTCGTCGTCCTCCTCGCGCATCTCGGCGCGCTCGCCCTCCTCGGAGACCACGTTGACGTCGAGCGCCAGCGACTGCATCTCCTTGAGCAGGACCTTGAACGACTCGGGGATCGACGGCTCGGCGATGTTCTCGCCCTTGACGATCGCCTCGTAGGCCTTGACCCGCCCGACCGTGTCGTCGGACTTGATCGTCAGCATCTCCTGCAGCGTGTAGGCGGCGCCGTAGGCCTCCAGCGCCCAGACCTCCATCTCGCCGAAGCGCTGGCCGCCGAACTGCGCCTTGCCGCCCAGCGGCTGCTGGGTGACCAGCGAGTAGGGGCCGGTCGAACGGGCGTGGATCTTGTCGTCGACCAGGTGCAGCAGCTTCAGGATGTACATGTAGCCGACCGTGACCTGCTCCTCGAACGGCTCGCCGGTGCGGCCGTTGAACAGCGTCGTCTTGCCGGATGCCTGCTCGCCCTCGCGCCGCGACTTGTCGACGTCCATCTTGATCAGGCCCTTGTGCTCGTCCTGCCAGCGCACCAGCGCCTCGTCGACGTCGGCCACGGTCGCGCCGTCGAACACCGGCGTCGCGACGTAGACCTTGCCGGCGCGGCCGTCGGCGCGCGAGCCGCCGTTGGTGGCGTGCTTGCGGGCCTCGGAGCCGTCCTCGTACCAGCCGTTGGCGGCGACCCATCCGAGGTGGGTCTCGAGGATCTGACCGACGTTCATCCGGCTCGGCACGCCGAGCGGGTTGAGGATCACGTCGACCGGCGTGCCGTCCTCGAGGAACGGCATGTCCTGGACGTCGACGATCTTCGAGATCACGCCCTTGTTGCCGTGACGGCCGGCGAGCTTGTCGCCCTCGGCGATCTTGCGCTTCTTGGCGACGAACACACGCACCAGGTCGTTGACGCCCGGCGGCAGATCGTCGCCCTCGTCGCGGCTGAAGGTCTTGACGTCGATCACGACGCCGCCCTCGCCGTGCGGGACCTTGAGCGAGGTGTCGCGGACCTCGCGCGCCTTCTCCTTGAAGATCGCGCGGATCAGCTTCTCCTCGGCGGTCAGCTCGGTCTCGCCCTTCGGCGTCACCTTGCCGACCAGCAGGTCGCCGGACTGGACCTCGGCGCCGACGCGGACGATGCCGCGGTCGTCGAGGTTGCGCAGCGACTCCTCGGAGCGGTTCGGGATGTCGCGGGTGATCTCCTCGTCGCCGAGCTTCGTCGTGCGGGCGTCGATCTCGTACTCCTCGATGTGGATCGAGGTCAGCTCGTCGTCGGACACCAGGCGCTTGGACAGGATGATCGCGTCCTCGAAGTTGTAGCCCTCCCAGGACATGAAGGCGACGAGCAGGTTCTTGCCCAGCGCCATCTCCCCCATGTCGGTGGCGGAGCCGTCGGCGAGCACGTCGCCCTCCTTGATCGCTCGTGCCGACGTCGACGATCGGCTTCTGGTGGATCAGCGTGCCCTGGTTGGAGCGCATGAACTTCTGCAGCTCGTACTCCTCCGAGGCGCCGTCCTTGCCGTCGACCACGATCTGCTCGGCATCGACGTAGGACACGGTCCCGGCCGCCTGCAGCGATCGCGACGTCGCCGGTGTCGATCGCCGCGCGGCGCTCCATGCCGGTACCGACCAGCGGCGCGTCGGTGACCAGCAGCGGCACGGCCTGGGCCTGCATGTTGGAGCCCATCAGCGCCCGGTTGGCGTCGTCGTGCTCCAGGAACGGGATCATCGCCGTCGTGACTGACCAGATCTGCTCCGGGGAGACGTCGATCAGGTCGACCTCCTTCGGCGTCACGGTCACGTACTGACCCGCCTGCGTGCGGCACAGGACCTCGTCGCCGATCAGCTTGCCGTTGGAATCGACCGGCGTGTTCGCCTGGGCGATCAGCCGCTCCTCCTCCTGGGTGGCGTCGATCCGGACGATCTCGTCGGTCACCTTGCCGCCCTTGACGATCCGGTAGGGGGTCGTGACGAAGCCGTGCTCGGAGATCTCCGCGTACGAGGACAGCGAGCCGATCAGGCCGATGTTCGGACCCTCGGGGGTCTCGATCGGGCACATCCGGCCGTAGTGGGTCGGGTGCACGTCGCGGACCTCGATCGGCGCGCGCTCCCGGGTCAGACCGCCGGCGCCGAGCGCCTAGAGGCGACGGCGATGCGTCAGGCCCGACAGCGAGTTGGTCTGGTCCATGAACTGCGACAGCTGGCTGGAGCCGAAGAACTCCTTCAGCGCCGCCACCACCGGGCGGATGTTGACGATCGTCTGCGGCGTGATCGTGTCGGCGTCCTCGGTCGTCAGGCGCTCGCGGACGACGCGCTCCATCCGGTAGAGCCCGATCCGGAACGCCTCCTGGATCAGCTCGCCGACGGTCCGCAGCCGGCGGTTGCCGAAGTGCTCGTACTCGTCGAGGTGATCCTGGATCGGCTCGCGCGGCATCGACACCGCCTCGGCCGCGTAGTCGGCCTTGACATCCTCGGAGAGCTCCTCGGGCATCCCCAGCAGGCGCGGCAGCGAGACGAGCTCCTTGACCAGGGCGATGATGTCGTCGTGGGTCAGGACGCGGGTGTCGAGGTCGATGTCGAGGTTCAGCCGCGAGTTGAGCTTGTAGCGACCAACGCGCGTCAAGTCGTAGCGCTTGGGGTCGAAGAACAGCTGGTTGAGCAGCGAGCGCGCGGCGTCGATCGACGGTGGCTCGCCGGGGCGCTGCTTCTTGAACAGCTCGATCAGCGCGCCCTCCTCCGAGCGCGTGACCTCGGTGTCGGCGTCGACCGTGTTGCGGATGTAGAGGCTGTTGTCGAACAGGTTCAAGATCTCCTCGTCGGACGCGTAGCCCATCGCGCGCAGCAGGACCGTCACCGGGCAGCTTGCGCTTGCGGTCGATGCGGACGTAGACGCGGCCCTTCTTGTCGATCTCGAGCTCGAGCCACGAGCCACGGGCCGGCATCAGGTTGGCGATGAAGACCTGCTTCTCGCGGTCCTTGGGCTCCATCACGTAGGCGCCGGGCGAACGGACCAGCTGCGTGACGACCACGCGCTCAGTGCCGTTGATGATGAACGTGCCGCGCTCGGTCATCCACGGGAAGTCGCCCATGAACACCGACTGCTCGCGGATTTCGCCCGTCTCGCGGTTGATGAACGCGACGGTGACGGTCAGCGGGCGGGCGTAGGTCAGGTCCTTCTCACGGCACTGCTCGAGGCTGGCGACAGGCTCGTCGAAGGTGAATTCGCCGAACTGGACGGCGAGGTTGCCGGTGTAGTCCTCGATCGGCGAGATGTCGTCGATCGTCTCGCGCAGGCCGCCCCCGTCGGGGTCGGTCAGCCAGGCGAAGGACTTGCGCTGGATATCGATCAGGTTGGGTACTTCAAGGACCTTGTTCAGGCGCGCGAAGCTACGGCGCGTCCGGGGGGCATGAGCGGTTGCCAAGACGGCGACTCCTCGGGCGATCGAGAGGGAGAGTGAGCTGAGCGCGGCGCAAGCCTCCCGGCTCACGAAAAGCGCGACCAGCAAAGATAGCACACGGCAATGGTGCCCTGTGCAGGACCAGTCAGCTCTCACGGACCCCGCCCTCGGCGACCGCGTATGTGGCGCGGCACCGGATGTTCGGACGGCTACGACTATTGGCTGACCCGGGCAGTGTAGGGACAATTTGGACCGCAAGCAAGCCACCGCAAGCGAGCGCCCCGAATGCCCCGGCGAGCTTTGGTGAGACCGTGTAGGCTTTCGCGCGACCGGGGTAGGAGCGGAGTGGGCGCCGCAGACAAATGGATCGGGGTTTCTGAATGATTCGTCGCACTTGGGCCGTTGCCGCGCTCGCAGCGCTCGCGGCAACACTGCTGTCGGCCGCGCCAGCGAGCGCCACCGCCTTCAAGCCGTATTCGATCGTCATCTGCGCGCCTGGGGAGACATGCACCGCGCCGCCGTCTGCGAGCTCCGCGGTCGGCTCGGCGATCGTCCCGCCGAGCGCCGGTGACCAGACGATGACCGCGACGCTGACCAACGAGAACAAGCTCGGCACCGGCAAGCAAGTGGGCTCGGCGAACCTGACCCCTCCGGCCGGATTCACCGTCAACAGCGCGACCTACCCAGAGTGCTCAACGTGCACGGCGACGATCGTCGGAAACGTGGTCGAGTTGCGCAACCTCAACCTGATCCCGGGTGCGACGGTCGTGCTCTCGATGAGCGTCAGCACGCCCTCCAGCGGCTACACGACCACCTCGGCTCCGGCGTCGCCATGGACGATCGTCGCCAAGCAGTGCAACGACTTCAACGGCGCCGGTAACGACCTCACCGTCGACGCGTCGACCAGCACGCTGACCACGGTGCTCGGCGAGCTGCAGTTCAACACCGAGCCGGCCGACGCCTCGCTCACCGCTCCGATCAGCACCGGCCCCTACGGCACCGGCGGCCCGATCACGGTCGGCGCGGCTGACCTCTCGGGCAACCCGATCACGTGGTTTGCGGGCACCGTCACGATCGCACTCAACCCGCAGAGCGGCGACCTCGGCGGCGATGACAGCGCAGCTGCGGGCTCGGGCGGCGTCGCGTCATTTGGCGATCTGACCGTGGGCGCGACCGGGTACAACTACGCGCTGTTGGCCTCGAGCCCGAATGTCGGCGGCGGGACCTCAAGCACCTTCAATGTCTACGGCCAGGGCACCGCGACCAGCTGCGGATCGGGCGGGTGCAACGGGTCGCTGACGCAGACCGGCTCGACATCGCAGACCACCCAGGTCCTCTCGCGCTCGATCTCGGGCGAACTGACGATCGCGCTCGACAACGGGGTCGGCTACTGGACCGGAGCCCCAATCTTCGGGGACTGCGGCAACTACACGCCGATGGGACCCGACACCGCGACGCTCGAGCTGGCCGGGGGCAACGCGCCGGAGACGGTGGCCGACACGATCTCGATGTGGGTCTCGCGCAACTGGGGGTTCCAGACGCTGGTCGCCAACCAGCAGATGTGCTTCGCGGCGACCAACGACTTCGTGTCGAAGTCCGGCAATCCGCTCAACAACAACCTCGCCTACCCGGCGACGCTCCCCGACGGCCAGCAGGGGTTCGTCGGTCTGCTGAGCGATTGCTCCGCCGTCAGCTCGACGACCGAGCCGTGCATCACGATCCGGACCGGGAGTTGCAAGGACCAGATCGGCAGCCTCGAGATCGTCGCCACGGTGCCGTCGACGTTCGCCGACGATCCGCTGAGATCGCACTAATACAGCGCGTGAGCGATCACGGGCCCGCCAGCGCGGGCTCGCGCCGCGCCGCGCCCGCGGCGCTATCGAGCTCGGGCGCCATCAGACGGCGGATCCCGAGCCGCGCGGTGATAGCGTCGCGCTCGGCGGCGCGTTCGGACCGCGGCGGCCCGAACGACTCGAGCGCCTCAAGCGCCGCGGCGATGTCGTAGTCGGACGCGCGCTCGCGCGCGGCGCCGAGCGCCTTCTCGAGCTCCGCGCTGGATCGCTCGCGGTCGCCGAGCCGGCCGAGGGCGACGCCGCGGATGCGGTGCAGCAGCGCCACATACCAGTCAGTCGTGTCCTTCACGGCACCGACGGTCCGCAGCGCGCGCTCGGGGTCACCCGCGAACGCCTCGGCTTCGCCGATCAGCAGCGTCGCCCATTCCGCGTAACCGTCCATCCCGAGCCTGCGAAGCGTGCCGAGCGCCGTCTGCAGCCGGACGAGCCCCGCTGAGACGGCGCCCGAGCGAACCGCGAGCCGGCCGAGCAGCACGTCGACGACCGCGGCCGACTGCTGGTCGCCGGTCGCGCTCCAGACCCGCCGCGCGCGCCGCAGCAGCGTGTCGGCCTCGTCAAGCCTGCCCTGGTCAGACAGAATCTCGCCGATGTTGGTGTCGGCGAATGCGGGGTTGGCCGCGTTCCCAGCTCGGACGCTGCAGTCGGCCGATTCCCGGTAGAGCTCGACTGCCTCGTCCCACTCGCCCCGGAAGTACGCGAACGCGCCAAGGTTGTTGAGCACCATCGCCTCGAGCTCGCGGTCCCCGAGCTCGCGGTAGATCGCAAGCGCGCGCTCGGAGTGCGCGGCCTCGTGCTCGCGCCCGAGCTCGACGAGCGCCGAGTCGAGCAGGTAGCACGCCCGCGCGACCGCGCGAAGCTCCCCGGCGGCCTCGGCCTCGCCGATCACCAGCTCGCACAGCTCGGCGGCCGCCGCCGGCTTGCCCTGCCCGAGCCTGACGCCGGCGAGCCGGGCCCGCAGGGTCGCGCGCAGCCGGCTCGCCTCCGTGCTCTGCACCCCATTGAGCGCCCGCAGCCCCCGGTTGATCCAGCGCACAGCGGCCGACAGCCGCTCGCTGCGCGCGGCGATGTCGGCGTGGGCGAACAGCAGCCGGCCTTGGGCGAGCGGGTCCTCGCGCGTCAGCCCGCGGGCCTCCGAAAGCGCCCGCGAGGCAGCCCCCGGCTGACCGCTGTGGCGAAGCGCCTGGGCGAGCGATTCCCACGCCGCGGCGAGCTCGGCCGGCGTCGCGACATCCGGGCGACCGGCCTCGATCGCCACTCGGTAGAGATGCGACGCGTCGGCGTGCGCGAACCGTTCGGTCGCCCAGCTGGCGCCGAGCAGCGCGTACTTCCACGCGCGGCCCTTGTCGCCAGCGCGGCTGAAGTGCAGCGACAGCACGGCCGGGTCAGCGTCGGCGCTGCGTCCGAGGTCCTCTTCGAGCACCCGCGCGACGGACTCGTGTAGGCGCCTGCGGACGGAGAACGGGAGGCCGTCGTAGGCCACCTCGCATAGCGCCGGCCGCTTGAAGCGCAGCTGGCCGTCGTCCTCGGTGGCGAAGATGCTGTTCAGGCGTTCCCAGGTGCGCTCGTCGGGCAGCCGCGAGCCGGGCTCGAGCACCGCCTCCAGTCGCCGCGGATCGAACGTCAGGCCGAGCAGCGCCGCGCGACGCACGAGTGCACGGTCGGCCGGATCGAGCGCGTCGATCCGGGCGCTGGCCGCCGCTTCGATGCTCTCCGGGAGCACGCCGGAGCCGCCCGCCGCCGCGGACAGCAGGTCGAGCAGGAACTCGGGGCTGCCGCCCGAGCGCTCGACCGCGAGCTTGAGCACGTGCGGCGGGACGACGTGCGCCTCGGCAGTCGCTTCCGCGAGCGCCATCGCGGCTTGAGGGGGCAGCGGTCCGAGCTCGAGCCGCGTAGTCAGAGCCCGCTCGCTCGTGAACCCTCCGTCTGTGTCACGGCGCGTGACGATCACCAGCCACGACGAGCCGCCGAGGTTCTCATTCAGCGCGTGCAGCAGCGCCGTGGACGCCTCGTCCATCAGATGCACGTGCTCGATCTCGACCAGCGTCGGGGCGTGAAGCGCCTGCGAGAGGAAGGCGAGCACGGTCTCGTGCAGCTTCGTAGCGCGGAACTCCGGCGCCAGCTCTCGCACCTCGTCAGTGAGCGGGACCTCGGTGCCGATCGGGATCGCGAGCAGCGGCAGCCACGGCAGCAGGTCTGGCCGGTGGCGCTCGACGTGCTCGCGCAGCCGCTGCGCCACGAGCTCGTCATCGTCGTTCCGGGTCAGCCCGAGCAGCTGGCGGAGCGGGTCGCGCCAGGCGGCGAACGGGATCGTCCGCGTATAGCTCTCGCAGACGGCGTGCACCGTGTTCATCCCGTCAGCGAGCGCGCGAGCCTCGACCGCGAGGCGCGATTTGCCGCTTCCGGTCTCACCCACTATCTCGATCAGACCTCCGTTGCCGATCCGCGCATCCGCGACCGCACGCTCGAGGATCGCGAGCTCGGGGTCGCGGCCGATCAGGGGGAGCCTCGGGCTGGCGGCTGAAACGGCCGCACCAAGTGCCCGGCCTACGCCTGAGGCGACGACCGGCCGCGTCTTTCCCTTGACCATGAACGGCGCTACCGCCGCAAGCTCGAACTTCGTCGCCGATCGATCGAGCACGCCCGGGGTGGCGTAGATCGATCCCCAAGGGGCCTTCGCGCACAGACGCGCGGCGAGGTTGACGGCGTCGCCCATCACGGTGTAGGTCCGGCGGTAGAACGGGCCGACCTCCCCCGCGAACACGTGACCGCGGTTGACCCCGGCCCGGATTGGCAGCCGCGGCCGGGCTTCGATCACCTGCCGCAGCGCCAGCAGCAGACGCTCGGTGTCGTCACCGACGGCGCGCGGGGCGCCCGCGCTGAGCAGCAGCTTGCCGCCGTCGACCGCGATGTCGGACCCGAGAAAGCAGACCTCGTAGTGGTCGGCCGCCTCCTGCACGGAGCGCACGAGCTCATCGAGCTGCTCGGCGGCTGCGTCGGGCCCCCTCGTCGCAATCAGCCGGTCGAGCGTCCCGAACTGGATGAACGCGACCGCCGCGGTGCGGTGCTCGGGAGCCGCCGGAGCCGCGAGCAGGTGCGCGCGCAGCGCCGTCGAGAGGCACGAGGCGACGGTCTCTCGCGCCGCTCGCGGCAGCTTGCGCCGCGGCTCGGGCGGGCTCATCGGCGAGCGCGAGATCACTGTGGCAGGCCCCCGCACCGCCCCAAGGCAGCTCGCGGGCAACAGCGCCGCGGTCTCGTTCGAGGCGACGATCTGGCCGGTGTCGGCGATCGCCTCCATTGCCACGGTCCTGCTCGCGTCCGGTCCGGCGAGCAGGAACTCGCGGTGCGAGCCACCCACGAGGAAGGTCTGGTAGCACCCGGTGTGAACGCCGATCGACATCCGCAGGGCGACGGCGTCAGCCGCGATCCGGCTGCGACCGTGCTCACGCAGCGCCGTGCGCATCGCGACCGCGGCCGTGCACGCCCGCGCCGGGTGATCGGTTCCCGTCGAACCACAACAGCATCGCGTCGCCGCCGAACTTGATCAGCGAGGCGCCGTTCTCGTAGGCCGTGGCGAGCACCGAACTGAAGCAGGCATTGATCACGTCAGTCAGCCGCTCAGCGCCCTCCCTGCCCGAGCGAGCCAGGCGCTCCGATACCCGCGTGAACCCCGACACGTCGGCGAACAGGACGGTCGCGTCGAGGCTTCTCACGAGCGCGTCCGGCGTCTGGCGCAGATGGTCGAGCACCACGACGGGCACGTGTGCCGTCAACGTCCCGTTGCCTACTGCTCGGCCCTCATTCGCGGCCCCCCAAGCGCTCAAACTGCCCCGGACGGGTGTGGCGCCTCCGAAGAACAGTCTAGTGGGCCTGAATTGCGGGGTGACGGACGGGTTTCCGGGACCCCACCTGCTCGGCCGCGTCGGGCCCAGCCCGCGTGTGGGGGCTACGCGGCCCCGTTCAGCGCGGGCCTGCTGGCCCGCACCGGGAGCGGGATCCGCCGCAGCGGCGCTGTCTTGCTCCCGGGCTCGATCTCGACGAACCGGAACACCACGCGCCCGAGCCGCAGCACGTCGCCGTCGGTCAGGTAGGCCACGGTGATCTGGCGGCCGTTGACGAACGTTCCAGTCGAGCTGCGGTCGTCGAGCACGCGCACCCCGTCGCCGCGCTGGGCGATGATCGCGTGCCGGCGCGAGACGTGCAGATCTTCGAGGCGCACGTCGGGAGATCAGGCCGCGACCGAGGTGGACCAGCGGCCGGTCGAGGGGTATCAGGCGCACCCGGTCGCCGTCCTCGACCTCGAGGTAGCGGCCGGGCGGCGCGAGCTCGCGGGGCAGGCAGCGCCCCCGCGTGCGGTGGTCGAGCATCGCGTATGCATCGGCGTAGGAGGGATGCTCTGCGTCGAGGCCGAGGGTCGGCCTCTCGGCGGAGTGCGGGCTGGCGGACAGCCCGTGGGGGTGTTGGGCTTGGATGGTCATGGACCCACCCCACCATGCCTCGCGAACACGAACCTCAGACGGCGCGAAGAAACAGCGAAGCGAACGCTGAGAGAACGCTGAGCGAGGAGGTGTTGCGGCCTTGCGGGGGCTATAGCACCCACGAGACCGCACACCCCCTTTCCTACTTGAGCTCGACGGAGCCCCCGGCTTCCTCGATGTCGGCCTTGAGCTTGTCGGCCTCGTCCTTCTCGATGCCCTCCTTGACGGGCTTGGGCGCCTCGTCTACGAGCGCCTTGGCCTCCTTGAGGCCGAGACCCGTTGCGGCGCGCACGACCTTGATCACCTGGATCTTCTTGTCGCCCGCGGCGGTCAGGACCACGTCGAAGCTGGTCTGCTCCTCTTCGGCCTCACCGGCGCCGTCGCCCGCACCCGCCGCGGCGGGAGCCGCAGCGGCGACCGCGGTCGCGGAGACGCCGAACGCCTCCTCGAGCGCCTTGATCCGCTCGGACAGCTCGAGGACGGAGATCGTCTTGAGTCGTCGATCCAATCCTAGTACTGGTTGGCATGGTTCCTCCTTATTCGTCGGACGGTTCCGCGTCCGACGCGGCTTCCGCTTCTGGTTTAGTCCGTTGGTTGTCGGCTCGGCCCTCGATGCGCGGCCTCGGGCTCGGGCTCCGGGGCGGCCTCGGGCTCGGGCTCGGCGGCGGACGGCCTCGGGCTCGGCGCGGCTCGGGCTCCGGCGGCGGCCTCTGCCTCCCACCGGGGAGTTCGGCGCCGGCCTCAGCGCCGGCGTCCGCGCCCTCGAGAACTCCCAACGGAGTCGGCGCCAGCACTCTGCGGCGCCAGCCGACTCCGCGGCGCCAGCCGGCTCCTCGGCGCCAGCCGCCGCTGCCGGGGCTTCCCCGGGACGCGGGCCCCTGGTCTGCGATCGCCTGCAGCTGGATCGCGAGCCCCGCCGATCAGCGCGTTCAGCCCTCCACGAGGCCGGTCAACGGCGCCGCGATCGTGCCACGGCTGCGCGTTCAGCACGTCGCGTGCGGGCAGGCGCGCGATCGAGCGCACTTCGTCGGCGCTGAGCGGCGCGCCGTTCAGAAGCCCGCCCTTGAAGTCGAGCAGGTTGCGCTGGGCGGGCCGCATCGCTGAGCGCCTTGGCGGCTACGGGCGGCATCGCCGTGGACGAGCGCGAGCGCCGTCGGACCGACGAGCATCGGCTTGAGCTCTCGGCCCCCGCCTTGTCGGCGGCTCGCTCGCTGAGCGAGTTCTTGACCACCCGGAAGCGGGCGTCGGCGTCGCGCAGGCGGGCCCGCAGGTCGGCCACCTGGGACACGGAGATGCCGCGGTAATCGACCGCAAAGATCGCCTCGGCCGAGCCGATCTGGTCGGCGATCTCGTCTACGACGGCTGCTTTCTGTTCTCTGTTCATCGTCGCTCTCTCTCACGAGAAACGCCCGCACGAGGCGGGCGTCGAGGCCGGCACCCGGGCCGGCGGCTTCGAGGCTCCGCCTGCTCCGGGCTTACCGCGCTCGCGGCCGGAGGTCTGGGGCGTCGTCTCTGTCGATTCTACAGTCTAGCGGCAACCGGCTCCTCGACGATGTCGCGCGTGCGCGACGGGTCGACCTTGACTCCCGGGCCCATCGTGGTGGCGACGGTGACCGTCCGGATGTAGCGGCCCTTGGCCGCCGAGGGCTTGGCCCGGATCAGCTCGTCGATCACCGCGGCGTAGTTCTCGAGCAGCAGGCGCTCCTCGAAGTCGCTCTTGCCGATCACCAGGTGGACGATCGCGGTGCGGTCGGTCCGGTACTCGATCTTGCCGGCCTTGGACTCGCTGACCGCCTTGGCGACGTCCATAGTCACAGTGCCGACCTTCGGGTTGGGCATCTTGCCCGCCGGGCCGAGGATCCGGCCCAGCCGACCGACCACCGGCATCATGTCGGGGGTCGCGATCGCAATGTCGAAGTCGTCAAAGCCGTCCTGGATCCGCTGCGCGAGATCCTCTCCACCGACGATGTCGGCCCCGGCCTCCTCGGCCTCGCGCGCCTTGTCGCCCTGGGCGAAGACCGCGATCTTGACCTCCTTGCCGAGCCCGTTGGGCAGCGCGATCGTCCCGCGCAACTGCTCGTCGGCGTGTCGGACGTTGAGCCCGGTCCGGACGTGGACCTCTATAGATTCGTTGAACTTGGCGCTGCCGAGCTGCTTGACCAGCTCGATCGCCTCCGCCGGCGAGTATTCCCGCGAGCGGTCGAAGCGCTCCTTGGCATCGACGTAGGCCTTGCCGTGCTTGGCCATCGTCACACCACCTCCACGCCCATCGAGCGCGCGGTGCCGGCGATGATGTTGGCGGCCGCCTCGATGTCGTTGGCGTTGAGGTCCTTCATCTTCTTCTCGGCGATCGCCTTCAGCTGGTCACGCGTGATCCGGGCGACCTTGTCTCGATGCGGCTCGGCCGAGCCCTTCTCCAGCGACAGCGCCTGCTTGATCAGCACCGCCGCCGGGGGGCTCTTGGTGATGAAGGTGAACGAGCGATCCTCGTAGACCGTGATCACGACGGGGATCACGGTGCCGGCGTCCGATTGCGTCTGAGCGTTGAACGCCTTGACGAACTCCATGATGTTGACGCCATGCTGGCCGAGCGCCGGACCAACCGGCGGCGCCGGGCTCGCCTGACCGCCGACCGCCTGGAGCTTGATCTGTGTGAGGACCTTCTTTGCCATCGCTTGGAGAGCTTAGCCGCCGGCGCTAGATCTTCTTGACCTGGTCGAAGGCGACCTCGACCGGCGTCTCGCGGCCGAAGATCGAGACCAGCACCTTGAGCCGCTGCGCGTCCTCGTTGACCTCCGAGATCTCGCCCGAGAAGTCAGACAGCGGGCCGGAGATCACCTTCACGGACTCGCCGATCGAGAACTGAGCGCGGCTGCGCGGGCGTTCGGCCGGCTCCTGGTGCAGCAGCCGGTCGACCTCCGCCTGGGTAAGCGGCACCGGCTCGTTGGACGCACCGACGAAGCCCGTCACGCCCGGCGTCCCCTTGACCAGCGACCACGAGTCCTCGTTGAGGTCCATCTGGACCAGCACGTAGCCGGGCATCGTGCGCTTCTCGACCGTCACCTTCTGGTTGTCCTTCATCTCCGAAACGGACTCAGTGGGGACGACGATCTGGCGCACCGCGCGCTTTTGGTTGAGCGACACGACCCGATGCTCGAGGTTGTGCTTGACCTTGTTTTCGTGGCCCGAGTAGGTGTTTACGACATACCAGCGGAACATGTTCTCTCTTGGACTGACAGCTTCTATTTGAGGATGAAGTTCATGAGCCGGGTGGCAACGGTGTCGGCAATGCCGAGATACACGCCTGCCACGATCACGAACCCGATAACGACCCCAGTCGCCTGGATCACCTGACGGCGATCCGGCCACTGTACCCGCTGGAGCTCGCGCCAGCTTCCCTGGAGGAACGTGAACAGCCGGTGGCCGGGGAATGAGCGTGCAGGCGAGCTCGGCGACGGCGCCGCGAGCTCGTGCCCGCCGTCGCCACTGCCGCCGGTACCGCCGCCGCCGTTACGCGCCCCCCGGTCGCCGCCCTCGTCGGCTTCGAGCTCGTAGTCCTCTCCGGCATCGAAGTCGTCTGACTCGGGCTCGCTCTCGCCCTCGCCGCCGGAGTCGCGCGCTAGATCAGGCCGGCCAAGCGCGAGCTGAGCCTCGGCGAGCTCGGCATCGGGGGCGGCATGCTCGAGCGGGCCCGGGGTCTCGACCTCGAGCTCTGCGGGTTCATTGCGGGCCGGGGCGCCCCCGGGCCGCGAGACCGAGGCCGGGGTGGGCCGGCGGCTTCGCCGCTCCTTGGCGCGTTTGCGGTTGCGTGCCACGGACTCGTCCGGTCGCGTGGTCAGCGCGTTTCGCGGTGCGCCGTGTGGCGCCTGCACCAGCGGCAGTACTTGCGCAGCTGCAACCGCTCCGGGTTGTTCCGCTTGCTCTTATTCGTCTGGTAGTTCCGGCGCTTGCACTCTTCGCAGGCGAGAGTGGCAGCGATCCGAACGTCTCCACGGGCCATTGCGCGCTTTTCGACTCGGTGTTCAGGGACTCGGCGGCCGAGCCGCGGGCGTCAGAACAAACGCCGCCCGGCGCCGGTCCTGAGTGTAGCGTCCCTGTCGCGGATCGGGGACCGGCACCCGCGCACGACATCGATCGCGATTGCAAGCGACAATTCCGCCATGCTGAGGCTGATCGGACTGGTCGTCTCGATTGGGCTCGCCGACTCGCTGAACCCGACCACGATCGCGCCGGCGCTGTACCTTGCCAGCGGGGAGCAGGCGCGCGTGCGCGTGCTGGAGTTCACAGCGGCCGTGTTCGCCGTCTATCTGGGAGGTGGGCTGCTGATCGCGATCGGCCCCGGCCAGCTGCTGCTGTCGCTGGTGCCCCACCCGGGGCGGCACCTGAGCTACGTGCTCGAGATCGTCGCTGGAGTTGCGATGCTGACGGCGGCGGCGTTCCTGTGGGGCTACCGAGACCGAGTCCGGGTCCGCGAGGCCCGCTCCGAGTCGCGCTTCGAGGGAAAATCGAGCGCGTTTCTGGGGGCGACGATCACCGCCGTCGAGCTGCCGACCGCGTTTCCCTATTTCGCGGCGATCGCGGCGATCGTCGGATCGGGGTTCGACATCGTGCGCCAGGTGATGCTGCTGGTGCTGTTCAACATCTGCTTCATCGCCCCGCTGCTGGGAATCGTCGCCGTGCTGACCTTCGCGGGCCCCGACGCCGAGCGGGTCCTAGCTCGCGGGCGCACGTGGCTCGAGGCGCGCTGGCCAACCGTGCTCGCGCTACTGGCACTGCTGGCGGGCCTGTTCGTGACGCTGCTCGGCGTAACCGGGCTCGCCAGCCTGCACCACAACGACTTCGGCACCATCGCGCGCCGCGTGCGACACCTGTTGCATCTTCACTCCTGACCTCGCCGGTCGTGCCGGGCCAACCTATGCTGTTGCGCGTGGGAGCTGAGCTTGACCTGACGCGACTGACCGAGATCGAACGGGTCCTCGGCAACGGCCTGCCCGAGATCATCAAAGTGCTGATCTCCGACATCGCCAGCGCGGTCACCGAGATCGAGTCCGGGTGCTCCGCCGGCGACTCGCAGGCAGTGGCGCTGGCCGCGCATGCGGCACGCAACAGCGCCCTGATGCTCGACGCACAGCCGATGCTCGGCTCGCTGTCGACGATCGAGACCGCCGCGCGCGCCGACGATCTGCGGGCCGCAGGCGAGAATCTCGAGCAGCTGGGGTCCAACTGGACGGCGCTGCGATCGGCGCTCGAACGCGAGCTCAGCGCGCACCAGGCGTAGCCGCGCCGCCGTCCAGAAAATCCCAGCAAACCGGACTTAGTTGCGGAAAACTACGCAGCTGCTGTGGGTACTAGCACGCGAGTCTCCACAAATGCTGCACTTTCGGGTGTCGCCCGAACAACTGTGCTCAGATGGCGCGCCGATGGTTTGGACCGGCTTGGAATGGCGAGAACGTTCCGCAGCCGCAGCCGCGGCGGCGGCCGTGGCGGTGGCGGTGGCGGTGGCGGTGGCGGTGGCGATCCTGTTCGGCGGCGCTGCGCTTGCGATCGTGGTTGGCGGCGCGCTCGTGGCGCTGCTGCTTTGGCGCGCGTTGGCGCTCGCGCGCGCCAACCGAGCGCTGCGCGAGCACAACGCCGAGCTGCGGGCTGCGAGCGAGTCCAAGAGCCGGTTCGTCGCGAACCTGTCGCACGAGCTGCGCAACCCGATCAATGCAGTGCTCGGCTTCTCTGAGCTGATGCGCGACGGGCGGGTCGGGCCGCTCGCCGACCGCCAGCGCGAGCACCTGGAGATCATCGGCTCGAGCGCCCACCACGTGCTCACGCTCCTCGACGACACACTTGACCTGGCGCGGATCGAGGCGGGTCACGTGCGGCTCGAGCCCGAGCCGGTCGAACCGGCCGCGATCGCCGCTGCCTGCGCAACGTCGCTGTGCACGCTCTCGGCCGCGAAGGACGTTCACGTCGAGCTTGACCCGCGTCCGCTCGGGGTGGTGATCATCGACCCGGTTCGGCTCCGGCAGGTGATCCTCAACTACCTCTCAAACGCGATCAAGTTCAGCCATCGCGGCGGGCGCGTGACCGTCACCCTGCGCCACCGCGACCAGCGACTGCTGGTTGAGGTGTCAGACACAGGCCCGGGCGTCGCCTCAGATGACCAGGGACTGGTGTTCGACGAGTTCATCCAGCTCGGCCGTGACCGCAGCGGCAGCGGACTCGGGCTGGCGGTCACGAAGATGATCGTCAAAGCGCAGGGCGGCGAGGTCGGCGTCAGCAGCAGCCTCGGGCTCGGCAGCACCTTCTACGCGTCGATCCCGGCGCCGCAGGCCGGTGCCGTCCAGGGTCACCTGTGGTGGCAGGGGTCGACTCGCAGCGCGGTGGCGGTTCGCACCGGGCTGGGCTTGGCGCACAGCCGCGCGCGCGCGCGGCGCAACCACAACGTCGCGACCCGCTGATGGACGCCGGCAAGCACGGCCCGGTGCTGGTCGTCGAAGACCATCCGGTCAACCGGCTGCTGCTCCAGCGGGTGCTCGAGCTCGAGCAGGTCGAGGTGATCGCCGCAGGCTCGATCGCGGAGGCCGAGCAGGTGCTGCAGCAGTGCGTCCCGCCGGTGATCGTGCTCGATCTGCACCTTCCGGACGGCTACGGGCTCGATCTCGCGCGCCGGCTGAAGTCTGACCCGGCGACCTCGGGGTGCGCGATCGTCGCTTGCACCGCGGGGCCGGTCGCCAACGAGGAGGCGCTGGCGCGCGCCGCTGGCTGCGCCGAGTACCTGACCAAGCCGCTCGACACGCGGCGCTTCGCGAGCTTGGTTTGCTCGCTGATCCCAGCGCCGGCCCACCACTGAGGCTGTCAGTCCGCGGCGGCCGCTTGCGCTCGCGCCTGGCGTACCAGGCGGCGCATGCCGTTCAGCCACCGCTCGTGCTGGGAGCCCTTGAGCGCCATGTGATGAGCGACGTCCTCGTGCGGGAGGATCAGGAAACGCTCGTCACGAACCCCTGCCACGACCGCGTCCGCGACTGCGTCGGGCTCGATCAGGCCCCCGGCGAGCAGCGGCGCGGCGCCGATCGGGTCCTCGAGCGCGAGCTCGAGCATCGGCGTCCGAACCGCCTGCGGGCACAGACAGGAGACCTTGATCCCCTGATCGCCGTAGACGATCGCGAGCCACTCGGCGAGCGCGACCGCTGCGTGCTTGGTGATCGAGTAGCCGAGCGCCGAGACCTGCGTCAGTAGCCCCGCTGCTGAAGCGGTGCTGAGCAGGTAGCCCTCGCCCCTCGTGACCATCTCGGGCAGCAGCGCACGAGCTGCCCAGACGTGCGCCATCACATTGACCTCCCAGGTCAGCTGCAGCTCGGCGTCGGGCGCCTCGGGACCGCCCGGCGGACCGGGGACCCCGGCGTTTGAGAAGAACAGGTCAATCGGGCCACCGGCCTCGCGTGCGCGCGCGATCAGATCGACGATCTCGGATTCGTGGCTGACGTCAGTCTGAATTGCGAGGCCGCCGATCTCGCGGGCGAGCTCCTCAGCGGACTCGAGGTTCAGATCGGCGACGACGACCCGGGCTCCCTCTGCGGAGAACCGCCGGGCGCAGGCGCGCCCGATGCCGCTCGCGGCTCCTGTGACCACAACGTGCTTGGCGCTCAGGTCCATCGCTATGCGCTGCCCAGCGCGACGCCGGCGGCGACGATCAGCGCCCCGCCGAGCGCGACTTGCAGCAGGCTCGTGCGCAGCGACACGGACAGGAACCGCTTGCGGATCAGCGAGATCGTGATCAGCTCGATCGCGACCACGATACCGGCGACCACGAGCGCTGTATGGACGTCGCTGATCAGGAACGGGAGCGTGTGGAAGATGCCGCCGATCGTCGTCATCCCGCCGGTCACAACCCCGCGCACGATTGCCGATCCGCGGCCGGTCTCGGTGCCATCATCCGACAGCGCCTCCGAGAAGCCCATGCTGATTCCGGCACCGACGGCGGTCGCGAGGCCGACGAACAGCGCCGCATGCGAGCCCGACAGCAGCGCGGCCGCGAAGATCGGCGCGAGCGTCGAAAGGGTGCCGTCGATCAGCCCGACCAGGCCGGGCTGTACGTAGCGCAGCAGCACGGCGCGGTCGTCGAGGTTCCTCAGCGCCGCGAAGTTCTGTTCCACGTCTAAGACTATAGCAACTGTGTTAGAATTAGGGTCGCCTTAGAAGCCTGTCACATGGACATCCAAGCCCACGCACTCCAACCCAGCCTCGCTGAGCTCCTGCACAGCCGTGGCCAGCGCTGCACTCCACAACGCAACGTGATCCTCCGGGAGCTGCGCCGGCGTGCGCACCACGCGACCGCCGACGAACTCCGCACCGCCGTGCGCGATCACGTGCCCGGCATCTCAACGCCGACCGTCTACGCAACGCTCGAGCTGCTGGTCGAACTCGGGCTCGCGCGGCGAATCGACACCGGGCTCGGCGCGGCCCTCTACGACGGCCGGACCGAGCCGCACCAGCACGTCGTCTGCCGCCGCTGCGGGCGGGTCGATGACCTCGACGTCGCGATCGACTCCGAGCCGCTGCTGGCGGCCGCCGGTGCGACCGGGTTCGTCGCCGAAGGTGCCGAGCTGGTGATCTCGGGGCTGTGCGCCGACTGCGCCGGCGCTACCGGGCACTGATCGGCGACGGCGTTACCGCGCGGCGCTGATCGGACTCGCCGACCGCGCACGCTGGCGCTCGGGCGTGATCCGGATCACGTTCCAAGCCAGCCCGCAGCGCTCCATCGCCGCGATGATCAGGCCCGAGACGTCGATCTCCCACCAGCGCAGACCGTGGAAAGCCGAGCGCGGGAACGCGTGGTGGTTGTGGTGCCAGGACTCGCCGAGTGAGAACACCGCCAGCCAACCGACGTTGGTCGACTGGTCTTCGACGTCGAACCGCCGGCTACCGAAGAAGTGGCAGATCGAGTTCACGGACCAGGTGATGTGGTGCACGAAGAAGATTCGCACCAGGCCGCCCCAGATCAGCCCGCGGACCGCGCCGCCGAGCGTGAACCCATCAAGTACGAAGCCCAGCACGGTCGGCACGATCAGCGACACTGCGACCAGCAGCGGGAAGCGGCGCCCGATCTTGCGCATCGCAGGATCCTCGTAGAGCTCGGTCGCATAGCGCTTCCAGTCGGCCTGTCCCTGGGTTTCGAACAGCCAACCCACGTGGGCGTGCCAGAGCCCGGAGAGACCGCTGCCGTGACCGATATGCGGGCTGTGGGGATCGCCCTCGCGATCGGTGTGGGCGTGGTGCTTACGGTGGTCGGCGACCCAGTCCATCACTGACCCCTGCAGCGACAGGGAGCCGAGCACGGCGAGCGTGCGCTCCATCCACGGGTAGGTCTGAAATGCCCGGTGAGTCAGCAGCCGGTGATAACCGACGGTGACGCCGACGGCGCTGGCGATGTACATGACGGCGAGGATCACGAGGTCGACGGCGTCGACGGCTCGATCCCAGAGCATCACGATCGCGATCAGCACTCCGACGAACGGGGCGATCACCCCGATCAGGTTGGCTATTCGCTCGGCGCGGGTCATCCATGCAAGCCTGTCATACGTAATGCCCTCATTCTTGACCAATACAGCGAGATTGGCGTCAGATTTTTGTAGCTTGATTACAAAGACGGTGGTTGCAGCGTCGCGACCTCCACCCACGCCGACCAGCGCCGCGACCGTTCAGTCGGCCAGCAGCTGCGCCAGGAATCGCTCTCGGGCCTCGAGAAAGCTCTGGGTCAGCCGGACGGGCTCGGCATCCTCGTAGGAGACCCGCTCCAGGCCGGCCGAGCCGCAGGCGTAGATCGTCGCCCCGGGATAGGCGAGGATGATCGGCGAGTGGGTGGCGATGATGAACTGCGACCCCTCCAGTAGGAGCTCGTGCACGCGCCGCAGGCAGGTGAGGCAGTTCTGGGTCGAGAGGGCGGCCTCGGGCTCGTCGAGTAGGTAGAGGCCACCGGGGCCGAAGCGGTTGATCATCACCGCCAGGAATGACTCGCCGTGTGACTGCTCGTGCAGCGAGGTCCCGCCGTACGCGTGCAGCGGGTCACCGTCGAGCGGGGACTCGTTGAGCTTCTCGAGGTAGGTGGCTGCCGTGAACAGGCTCTCCGCCCGCAGGAAGAAATCCGTCCGTGGTCGCCGTGCGCCCCGGACGAGCTGGATCGCGCCGTGCAGCGGGGAGTGCGAGTCGCGGGTCGAGAAGGCGAAGTTCGAGGAGCCGCCCTCCGGGTTCATTCCCGCCGCGACCGCGATCGCCTCGAGCAGCGTCGACTTGCCACTGCCGTTCTCGCCGATCAGGTAGGTGACCTTCGGATCGAGCTCGATCCCGTCGGCGAGCGCCGCGACCGCCGGGAGATCCCATGGATGACCAGCGCCGGGTTCGAGCCGGGTCGAGGCTGAGAGCCTCACCGCCTTGACGAACGGATCGTCCATGCGCGCAAGCCTACGGCCGGCGAGTTCGCCCTTCACCTTCACGAGGAAACTTGACGCTGGCCTAGAATTAACCCGAGAGAGGTATTGTCGCGGTGCCTTGGGGAGCGCGACGTTGCCGCTTTCGGGTACTTAGACGTCTGGGCGGGAACATGGTGACCGCCTCGATCGCTGACCACCCTTCCGGTTGCTGCATTACGAAAACGGGATGGTCAGCAGGTGACGTCTCAGCAATACGTTGGAGGGCGCCTTAACGCCGCGGAGTGGGTGGCGGATATCCGGCGGGCGCGCGCTTCTGCGGGGGCATAGGCGAGGCGGGCCGTGGCGACCGAGCCATTGTCGGATGTCTTGAGCGAGTTCGCTCGCACGATGCTGACGGACTTCCCGATCCAGGGGATCCTCGATCATCTGGTCAAGCGGATCGTTGACATCATGCCGGTGACTGCTGCGGGCGTCTCGTTGATGTCCCCAGGCCTGGAGCCGCGCTACGTCGCCGCCTCAGATGAGTCGGCTCGTCGGTACGAGAAGCTGCAATCTGAGCTCGGCGAGGGACCGTGTTTCGCGGCGTATCGCACCGGGGACGCGATTGCGGTCGCGGACCTGGCCGGAGACGATCGCTTCCAGCAGTTCGGACCTCAAGCCACGGCGGCGGGGCTAGCCGCGGTGTTCACCTTTCCGCTCAATCATGAGGACTTGCGGCTGGGGGCGCTTGACCTGTATCGCGACACCCCAGGTGAGCTTTCCGACGAGTCGATGGGGATGGCTCAGACGCTGGCGGATGTCGCCTCCGCGTATCTGATCAACGCTCAGGCCCGGGCTGATCTGCAGGACTCCTCTGCTCAGTCCCGAGACGCGGCTTTGCACGACGCGCTGACCGGCCTGCCCAACCGGGTTCTGATGCTCCAGCTCCTGGAGCACGCGTTTCGGCGCGCGGGTCGCTCAGGCCGCACAACGGCCGTGTTCTTCTTGGACCTGGACGAATTCAAGGCAGTCAACGACACCTACGGCCACAAGGTCGGCGACGAGCTGCTGGTGGCCGTCGCCGAGCGTCTGAGCGGGGTGCTACGGCCCGGGGACACTCTGGCTCGCTTGTCCGGGGACGAATTCGTTGTCCTCTGCGAAGACCTCAAAGGCGACTCCGAGGCTGATGGGATCGCACTCCGGTTCGATCAGGCGCTGGCTAAGCCGTTTGTCCTCTCCGGCCTGGCACTGCAGATCGACGCGAGTATCGGAATCGCCTTCACCGGACACGGCAGCGCGGCGCCGGAAGAGCTGATCCACGACGCCGACCTCGCGATGTACCGGAGCAAACGCCACCGCGACCGCGCCCACAAAGTCCTGGACCTGCGCGAGCTGCACCTCGCCGAGCACCAGGCCAGCCTGGCGCGCGGCCTGCCCGGCGCCGCTGAACGCAACGAGCTTGACGTCGAGTACCAGCCGATCGTCAACACATACGACGGGCGGCTGATCGGAATGGAGGCACTCCTGCGGTGGACGCAGCCAAGCCGCGGAGCAGTTCCACCGACGGTGTTCATACCGTTCGCTGAACAGTCCGGCCAGATCATTCAGCTTGGCCGGTGGGTGCTGGAGCGGGGATGCGCGGACCGCCAACACTGGCCGGGCCCGCAGGCCGACCAGCTCTTCATTGCGGTCAACGTCTCGCACCTCCAGTTCATGTCCGTCGGCTTCGCCGACAGCGTCCAGGCGATCCTGGACACAACCGGGACCGAGCCGGGCATGTTGACCCTCGAACTCACCGAACGCGTCTTCGTCCACGACGCCGACCGCGCCTCGATCGTGTTCAGCGACCTCGAGCAGATCGGTGTCAAGCTCGCGCTAGACGACTTCGGCACCGGCTATTCCTCTCTCGGCTACCTCGAATCGCTGCCGATCGACACGGTCAAGTTCGACCAGACGTTCATCGCCAAGCTAACGGCCGATCCCAGCAGCCACACGATCGTGAGCTCGATCATTGGACTCGTGCACGGACTGGGCATGACCGTGATCGCGGAAGGGGTGGAAACCGCCGAGCAACATCAGGCCCTGACCACGCTCGGCGCCGACGCCTGTCAAGGCTTCTACTTCGCCAAACCGATGCCCGCTCGCGCCACCGACACCCTGATCGCCCACGGGGGCACGACCCTCCGACCGCTGCCGGGCTAGGCGTCGTCGGCGCCAAGCCGATCGCGCAGGTAATCCTGGAAGTGGCCAATCAGTCGCTCGGCCCCGCCGAGCACCCAGCCACGTTCGATCACTCCGGCCGAACTGCCGCGCTGTGCCGCCTCGACGAGCGCGGTGTCCTCGGCCCCCACGAGGGTGTCGAACTCGAACAGCTCGTCGATCCATTGCTGATCGGCGCTGTCCGTGAACCAGTAGTCGAGGTAACCCGCGCACGTGGTCGGGCCCGTCGGCCAGACCGGCCCGACCGAAAGGTTGGGATGCCCGGGAACGACGTTGAACTTCGTGTTCGGAAACCACAGATGGAACTGCGAGTCGCTCAGTTCGCCGCGTGCATCGATCGGCCCCTGACCTTCGAGTGATCGCGGGTGCGCGGGGGCGAACTGGCTGGCTCTGAGACCCGCGGCATCGAGCTTCAGCCGCCGCTCGTCGATCACGTCGACCAGTCCCGGATGGTTGACGGGGCAGTGGTAGCACTCGAGGTAGTTCTCGATCGCGATCTTCCAATTCGCCTTGATCTCGTACGGGAAGCGGCCGTGAAACCGCAGCGAGTCGAGATCGAGCCGTACTCGGCCACGAGCTCGGGAAGATCGCCGAGCGCTGCCGCCAGTGGCTCGGCCTGCGGGTCGGGATTGGCGAACACGAACGGTCCCCAGGTCCCGACCGAGACCGGGACCAGCCCCATCCGGCCGGCGTCGAAGGCGGGATCCTCGGCCCCGCGCGGGGCGGCGCGCAGGCAACCGTCGAGACCGTATGTCCAGGCGTGATAGGGGCACTGGATCGTGCCCCGTTTGCGGGGGTCCGTCGCGACGATCGCGCCGCGATGGCGGCAGATGTTGACGAAGCCGCGCAGCTCCCCATCGGTGTCAAGCGTGATCACGATCGGGATCGGGCCGCTTGCCGACCCGAAGTAGCTGCCCGGGCCTTGCAGATCACCCAGGTGGCCCGCGTACTGCCAGGAGCAGCGGAAGATCCGCTCCATCTCGGCCGCCAGGATCGCCGGATCGGAATACCACGACCATGGCACTGTCGGGCGGCCGCCGACTTCGGTTGGCGGGTCAGTGACAGTCATCAGGCGCCGTCGCGCCCGAATCGATGGGTGTGGGTGCGGGCGTGGATCCGGACGTGGTCGTCGAATGCATCGAGCGTCGTCGTGACGAGGAAGTGCTCGGCGTCGCAGGTCATCGTGCTGGTCGCGAGCGTCCTCGTGTGCCACCCCGGACGCGACAGTGTCACCTCCACGCGGCAGATCACGGTCGCCGAGAGTGGATCGCCTTCGACGACGCGATAGCTGGTGACGTTGTCCTCGCCCATCTCCGTGTCCGTCGGGAGGATACGGGTGCGCGAGCCGTGCCAATCGAACTCGACCTCGATCTCGCCACTCGAGAGATCGCGCCTGACGCGGCGGCCGCCCTCGCGGAGCATCGTCGTCTCGCTCGCAAGCGGCGTGCCGGTCTCTGGCTCGTTGAACGGCGGCAGCACAGCATCGAGCTGACTCGGCGACCGGCGCGGAAGCGTCAGTACGCTGCGGCCCCCGCAGACGACGGTCAGCGTGCTCGGCTCCGGCGACGGCCAGGCCATCGGCCAATAGGTGTTCGAGACCGCGAGCCGGATCCGGTGTCCGGCCGGGATCGCATAGGCGGTCGACTGCAGCGGGACGCGTACGACCACCGGCTCGCCGACCGGCATCGCCACCGTGCGGTCATGACCTTCGCGGCGACTGAGGTTCAGCAGCCCCCGCGCGATCAGCGTCGAGCTTCCGTCCGGAGCCAGATCGCAGACGCGCACCGCGACGAGCGCCCACGGGCGGTCGACGCTCAGCTCAAGCTGCGCCTCGCCCTTGCCCAGCAGCTCCGCTCGCTCCGTCAACGGCGCGCTGTCCCAGCACAGCGATGCGCCGTCGTCGGGACGCTGGTCGAGCCCGAAGTCAGCAGGGCTGCCGTCACCACACCAGACGCCGCCGTCAACGCCCGTCCCCTGCAGACCACGCAAGCTTCTGCTCGTGGCCGGCTGCGGCGTGCCCTGCGCTTGCAGCGAGTCACCCGCGACGAACTGCACCCACGGTGAGACCGCGGGCGACGGCCACGACGGGTCGCCCACCCATCTGCCGAGCCGGTAGCCGTATGAGCCGGCCGGAGCGACCGGCTCCTGCATGTAGCTGATCAGGCGAGGCTCGTCGAAGAAGCCGTTGTCGGCGCTGTCGAGGCTCGCGGCGAAGAACCGTACGCACTCCTGGAGAAAGCCGATCGCCGGGCGCGGAGCGCCGCTCTCCGGGCTGGTGTGGCCCCACGGCCCGATCAGCCCTCGGACCGGGGTTTGAACGTGCTCGACGACGCGCAGGACCATGTCGCGGTAGCCGTCGCTCCATCCACCTACCGCGAACACGGGGCAGCGGATCGCGCCGTAGTCCTCGCACGCGGAACCCTGCTGCCAGTAGCTGTCGCGGCGCTGGTGAGTCAGCCACGGTTCGATGAACGGTTTGGCCCCCTGCAGCCGCTCCAACCAGGCTTGCCGCCACTCTGCGCCGACCACCAGCGGGTCCGGTGGCTGGTTGAGATAGGCCAGCATCGAAGTCGCCCACTGGGACATGTCCATCGCCGACACGCATCCGCCGATGTAGTGGACGTCGTCGGCGTAACGATCGTCGCTGGCGTGGATCGCAACCACGCCGCGCAGGTGGTCCGGGTCGCGGGCGGCCATCTGCAGCGCGGCGAACCCGCCCCACGAGACGCCGATCATGCCCACAGCGCCGGTGGACCACGGGCGACCGGCGAGCCACGCGATCACACGCTCGACGTCGAGCTGCTCCTGCTCGGTGTACTCGTCCTCGAGGATTCCGGACGAGTCCCCGCTGCCGCGTAGATCCACGCGCGCGAACGCGAACCCGTGTGCCGCGAAATACGTTCCCCAGGCGGCGTCCCCGATCGCGGTCCCGTCACTCTTTCGATACGGGACCGAGTCCAGGACCACCGACACTGGGTGATCGTCGGCGTCGTTGGGAAGCCACACGCGGATCGCAAGGCGGACGCCGTCGGGCAGCTCGATCCAGTCATTGTCGATCACGCGCACAGCCCCGTCCTCGGAGTCTGCGTCCGGCGCCTGGGATTGACGCGGGCTCATCGCGGTCGTACGGTACCGTTGCCATTATGCGAAAGCAAGTTTCGATGAGTGAAAGCTCGATCGGAACCCTCGCGCGCGGGCTTGACGTGCTGGAGTTGTTCGCCGCCGCGGGGCCCGAGCTGTCCCAGAAGCAGATCTCGGACACGCTCGGCCTGCCGATGCCGACCGTGCACCGGCTCGTCGCGGTGCTGGCGGAGCGCGGCTGGCTGGACCGCGACGCGGCCACACGCCGGCTGCGGCTGGGCCTCGAGATGGCGCGCCTGGTACCGGCGCTGCAGGCAGGGCTGAGGCTGCCCGAACTGGCCCGCCCGCATCTTCTGCGGCTCGCCGCCGACGTCCACGAGACCGTGAACCTCGCGATGCTTCAGGGCGCCGACGTCGTCTATCTGTCCAGCGAGGCGGCGGACCGGCTGCTGACGCCACGGTTCTCGATCGGGATGCGACTGCCGGCGCACTGCACGGCGCTGGGCAAATGCCTGCTGGCGCAGGTTCCCGCCGAGCTCGCGCGCGCCGCGCTCGGCGATCAGCCGTACGAGCGGCGGACTGACCGGACCCGGACTTCATGGCGAGGGCTCAGCGCCGACCTCGCCGCGATCCGCGCGGCGGGCGTGGCGGTCTCAGAGGAGGAGTATGAGGTCGGGCTCGTCTCGATTGCCGTTCCGGTGCGCTGGATTGACGGACTCGGCACGGCGGCGATCAACGTCTCGCTGCCGGCTGGGCGGGCGACCGCCCGATTCCGCCGGCAGCTGACGCAGGGTCTGCTCGGCGCGGCACGAGCGATCGATGCAGAGATGACGGGCGCCGGAGTGCGGCCGTGAGCGTCGGCGTTTCGGTCGGCGTCGAGCAGCTCGCGAGCGAGGCCGATGCGTTCGCGCGCTCGCAGGCCGAGCTGATCGCAACCGAGCCGCAGCTGCGCTATCAGGGCATGCCCTCCGACGGCGACTCGAGAGCCGTGTACAGCGCGTTGGGAGCCCAAGGCTGGATCGGGATCCACTGGCCGCCGGAGCTGGGTGGTCGCGGCCTGACGTCTCTGCACACGCTGGCCTGCGAGGAGCGCTTCGGCTACTGGTGGCTGCCGCTTTCGGGCTACCTGCTGTCCGTCAAGACGATCGGAAACGCCTTGCTGCGGTTCGCCGGCGCCGAGCTCAAGCAACGTCTGATTCCCGAGGTGGCCGGCGGTCGGCTGCTTTTCTGCCAAGGATTCTCCGAGCCCGATGCCGGCTCGGACCTGGCGTCGCTTAGGACGAGCGCGCGCCGCGAGCCTGACCGCTTCGTCGTCAGCGGCCGCAAGATCTGGACCTCGAGCGCCGAGTATGCGGACTGGGTCTACCTGGCCGTGCGAACCGACCCCGATCGCGAGCGTCACCGCGGGCTTTCGGTGCTCGTCGCCGAGATGAGCACCCCGGGATCGCCGTCAACGTGCATCGCACCCTGGGCGGCGGCACGATCGGCGAGCTGGAGCTGACCGAAGTGGAGATCCCGTCGGAGAATCTCGTCGGTGAGCTGCACGGAGGTTGGCAGGTGCTGATGGCGACGCTCGACTACGAGCGCGTCACGAGCGAGAAGGTCGGGACGGTCCTGTGGCTGCTCGATGCGCTGGCGCCGATCGCCGAAGATCGCCGGACGCGGCACGAGCTGCGCCGGTTGCGCGGCGCCGCCCAGGCGGCGCGGCTGCACGGGCGCCGTGCGGCACAGCTACTCGAGGCCGGCCATCCGGCCAGCGCCCAGAGCTCGATGGCAAAGCTCGCGGTCGCGGAGTTGATGCAGCGGGTCGCGGCGTTTGCGGTCGACCTGCTCGGGCCGGAGGGCCTGCTGGAGGAGGGCATCGGAACGTTGCCTGGACGGGCGCGGCCTTTCAGCGGGCGTCGGTGGCGACGACGATCTCCGGCGGCGCGGCCGAGATCCAGCGAACCGTGATCGCCCGGCGCGGGCTCGGGTTCCCGCGCGATGACGTCGCTGCCACCCCTGACGGGATCCGCGTGCTCGAGTACGCCCAGTACGTCGCGGGACCGTTCGCGGGCATGCTGCTGGCCGACCTCGGGGCCGACGTGATCAAGGTCGAGCCGCCGGACGGCGACGCGTGGCGTCACTACGAGCCGTTCGCCGACGGCGAGAGCCGTTACTTCTATGCGTTGAACCGCAACAAGCGCTCGGTCGTGCTCGACCTCAAGGACGAAGCCGGGCGGCGCGCCAGCCGGGCGCTGATCCGGACCGCGGACGTCGTCCTGCACAACTGGCGCCCGATCGGGCGACGGCGAGTTCGAGCTCGACCGCGAGAGCGTGCGCGCGATCAACCCGTCAGTGCCGTCTGGTGCTGTGTGTCGGCGCTCGGCAGCGACGGCCCGGAGGCCCAGCTGACCGCGTTTGATCTCGTCGCCCAGGCGCTCTCGGGCCTGCTGCTCGCCAACGCGCAGGGCTCCGGTTCGGTCCCGCGCGCGCCGGCGGGATCGCGATGGCCGACTTCACCGCCGGGCTGCTGGCGGCGATCGCGGTGCTCGCCGGGCTGGTCGGCCGCGAAACCACGGCTCGGCGCAAGGCCTGGAGGTGTCGCTGCTCGGCGCGGCGCTCGCGGTCCAGGCGCAGAGGTTCGTCTCGGTCGAGACGCTTGACGCGTCGCACGCGAGCAGCGCAAGCAGGGGCCGCCGCGGGCGACCGCGGACGACCTCGCCGGCACGCGGAACCGCAGCGGCGCAGGACGAGCTCGAGCCCTACTACCGTGCGTACGCCGCTCGGACGGATTCTTCGTGCTCGCCTGCCTGAACGAGCGCCAGCGAGTGGCGGCGGGCTCGGTGCTCGGACTCGAGGATCCGTGGGCGGCCAACCCACAGGCACCCCCGGCCGGCGCAGACGAGCGGCGGCGGCGGCTGGCGCTCGTGGCCGAGTTCGAGCGCCGCGTCGCGACCGCGCTGACTTCGGAGTTGGTCAAGCGCTTCCGCGCGGCGGGCGTGCCCGCGGCCGAGGTTCGCCTCCTGGAGCAGCTGTTCGAGCACGACCAGGTGGTCGCCAACGGGCTCGTACAGACGCTGGGCCACGATCGCGTGGGTTCGGTGAAGCTGCTCGGATCGCTGTTCAAGATCGATGGCTGCGTGACCGCAGCGCGGCATTCGATCCCGGCGCTGGGTGAGCACACCGAGGAGGTGTTGGCGCAGTGCCGCCAGCCCCGAGCTTGAGCGACGAGCTCGCCGTCGCGCGCGCGTTCGCGGAAAGCGTCGCCGGCGTGCTCGATCGTCACCCGCCGCAGCAGGCGTCCTGGGCCCCGGGCGAGAAGCCAGCAGTGCCATCTCCCGAGCTCGCTGCCGCGCTCGACGAGCTCGGGTGGCCAACGCTGGGACTGCAGCCCGGGCTTGTTGCCTGCGCCGGCCTCGGCGCGGTGGAGCTTGGCCGGCGTCTCGCCCCGTTTGACCACGTCGATCGGCTGCTGGGGGCGGCGCCGATCGCCGGCGATCTCGTCCGTTCACTCGGCGCCGAGCGCGTGGCGCTGGCGGGTGAGTGCGATGCCAGGCGCGTGGTGCGGTCCGAGCCGCTCGCCGGCGCCGAAGGGCTCACCGTCCACCGCGTGCTGGAGCTGGGCGACCGTACCCCGGTCAATGGCTGGCGCACGGCGAAGGCCGCCTGGCTGGCCGCCGGTGTCGGCTACCTCGCCGGACTTGGGCAGGGCGCGCTCGATCTGACCGTCGGTTACGTCAGCCAGCGCCGGGCGTTCGGGAGCACACTCGCGGCGCTGGCGCCGGTGCAGCAACTGCTCGCCGACGCCGCGACCTCGGTGCGTGGCGCGCGACTGCTGGCCGGCGAGCACCCGGACGGCGACGCGCTCGCGCATGCGGGCGCCGCGGTCGCACACGCGTGCGCGAGCTGCCAGCAGGTGACCGGCGCGATCGGCTTCACGCTCGAATATCCGCTCCACCGCTACACCCAGCGCGCGCGAGCACTGGCCACGTTCAATGACGCGGTGCTCGATCGCCTCGATCGATGATCAGCCGTCGGCGATCGCGCGCTGGAGGCGCTGGTCGCGGCCGATCAGCTCCAGGGCATACGCGCCGCGATCGGGCGCATAACCCGAACCGACGAGCATCCGGGCCGGAGACGACAGCCCGTCGGAGCCGAGCGCGGCTTTCGTGAACGAGGTCGCCATCGAGAAGAACAGCACCGTCCCCTCGTGCGCCGTCAGCAGGATCGCTGCGGCTTCGCAGTCGGCGGAGTTGACCACCACGACGGTCAGGTCGGCGCGCGACGTGTCGGCCTCCTCCAGGCGCCGGAATGACTGCACTGCGTCCCGGAGGTCGACGCAGATCGCGACGTCGCAGAGCTCTAGGTCCCTCGCCCGCCGGCAGATGCGCTCGCTGGAGTCCATCAGCACGATTGTCGCCCCGGCTTGCAGCGAGTCTCGCGCCGCGGCGAGCGCGACCAGGCCCGCGTGTCCACCCCCGAGCACGAGCACGGTCCGGGTCTTGTTCGTCGATCAGCTCGCGCGTCTGCGAGGCGGCGTTGCAGACGTCGAACGCGGCCAGCGCGGCGTCGAGCGAAAGCTCCGCGGGGTAGGCGGCCCACGGTAGGGCCGACGGCAGGTACGCGGTGCCCTTGACCGGCACTAGGGCTGCCCAGTTCAACGGCACCGACCTCGTCCAAGCGCAGCGGCGTGGTCGTCAGTGACGTCAGCGTCACGACTCGCAGGCCGATCGGCGGCGGGTCCGGGTATGCCTCTCCGACCGCTCGGATGCAGCCGGCGAGGACGCCGCCCGAGCCGGTCACGGGGTTCTGCATCTTGCCGCGCTCGCCGACGATCCGCAGGATCGCTTCGCCCACGATCGTCGGATCGCGGTCACTCGACTCGACGAGCCGGCGAAAGCTGGTCGAGCTCAAGGCACAGCATGTCGACCTCGATCTCGATCTCGAAGGGCTGAATCGGCAGCGTCGCGTCAAGCCGGACCGCCGCCTGCGGCAGCGCCCCCGGCGGCTCGAGTACCCGCTTGGCGCCGAGCGCCTCGATCAGCGAGCTCATTCCGACGGCGCGAGCCCGAGCAGCGACCGCGTTGGCTGCGTCGTTACCTCGCGACCGACGGCGTGGGCGAGCTCGATCGCGGTGCTGACCGAATGCCGCGTTGGACGGAGCCAGCACCCCGCGGCTGATGTAAACGGCGTCCTCAAGTCCGGTTCTGATGCACGACGCGCCGTACAGCAGCCCGAGCGCGAGCATTCTCGGGTGGTGGCGTCCGACGCAGGTCACGGTCCAGAAGGTCTCCGGCGGCAGCGGCCGCAGCATCGAGGTCAACGCCTCGGGCGAGGCGTCGATCCCGCCCGGCACGCCGAACACAAGGTGATCCGCATCGGCTCCGCGATCACGCCGTCCTCGAGCCAGCGGACCGCGGTAACCACGTGCCCGACGTCGAACGCCTCGACCTCGAGCCCGATCCCGGCCGCCGTCGCGCGCTCGATGATCCCGCGGGCGGCCGGCGGCGGCGTGATGAACGTCTCGTCGCCGAAGTTCATCGATCCGACTCGACCCCGGACAGGTCCGGCTCGGCTTCGAGCCCGGTCGTCCGCTGCTGATCGTCATGTCGTTGGCGCCGCCGGTTGACACCATCGTGATCAGCGCGCTGCCCGCGCGGATGCGAGACATCACGTCCTTGAACAGCTCCGGGCGCCCGCTCGGCGTTCCATCGTCCTCACGGACGTGCAGGTGCACGACCGTCGCCCCTGCCTCCGCGGCCTCGATACTCGACTGCGCGATCTCCTCATGTGTGTAGCGGGAGTTGGGGTTGTTCTTGCGAAACACGTCGGCCCCGGTCGGGGCGACGGTCACGACCACCGGATCGCTGTTCCAGGCGCGGCGGCGGCGCATCGTCGGCAGCCTATTGAGCGCGAGGCGACGCAGTCAAGCGGCGCTTGCAAGGAGGCCACCCAGCGCCGCGACGGCCAGGGCGCCGAGCGCAGCCAGGTCGTATCCGCCCTCCTGGACGACGACCGTCGGGCCGAGCCGGCCGATTCTCGCCCGCGCGCCGGTAGCCATCGGCGCTGACCCGCAGCGGGCTTTCGGGGTCCGATGCGGCTGCGTCGCACCCGAGTGACACGACAACCGCATTGGCGCCGTGGGCATGGACCTCGTCGCACAGCTGGTCCACGGCAGCCAGCCACTCGCGGTCCCCGGTTCCTGGCGCGAGCGTCAGATTGCGGTTGAAATCCAACCCCTCCCCCGTCCCGCGTTCGTCCGCGTACCCGACGTAGTGCGGGAACCACCCGGCGCCAGGATCGACGTGCAGGCTGCCGACGTACACATCGCCGCGACCGTAGAAGATCGCCTGCGTGCCGTTGCCGTGGTGGGCATCGATGTCGACCACCGCCACCCGTGCGGCGCCGGAACGGCGCAGCGCCTGCGCGGCGATCGCCGCGTTGTTCAGATAGCACGACCCGCCGTATCCCGCGGGCCCCGCGTGGTGGCCGGGCGGGCGGCAGAGCGCGTATGCGGCCGGCGCCCCGGCGACGACGAGGTCTGCCGCGGTCAGCGCGGCTTGCGCGGCCGCGCGGACCGCCTGCCAGGTGCCGGGTCCGATCAGCGTCATCGTGTCGTAGCAGAACCTCCCCGCCCGTCCGTGGATCGCCTTCGGCGACCGCGTCGGGAGGCCGCTCAACAGCCCCGCGGTCGGAAACACGTAAGGCACCACCCGGTTGTCGCCCGTGCTCGGACCGGGATAGCCGGCCGCGTCCCATCGGCCCACACCGTTTCCAGGTGTTGGCACCAGCGCCCGATCGTGCACTTCCAGGATCACCGTGTCGTCGTGCTCGGTGGCCGGCGTGATCGCCGCCCCGGCCAAACTGAGTGCATCGAGCAGCGCCACGGCCCGCTGCCGGTACCTCGGTGCCCGGCCTCCCAGACGCCTAGCCACACCTCGCCGTCGGGCTCGTGCAACAGGCAGTCCGGATCCCAAACCACCGGCAGGCCGTTCAGGTTCGGGGCGGTCTCGGGGTCGGGGTCCGTTGTCATCGTCGCCGCTCGCGGGTCAGGGCACGCGGCAGCCCGCTCGTCCGGTGCGTAATCATCAGCGCGTGACTCGCGCAGCTGACCTGGGGATCACGATCGGCCTCTTGCCCAGCGGTCGCACCGCATCGATCATTGACGTGCCCGGGGTCGGGGTCGGCCACGCCACCGTGTGGCGCGACGAGCCGGCGCCGCCCGCCGGCCGCGGGATCGCGAGGACGGGCGTGACCGTCGTGGATCTCGGCGGGAACATGTTCCGCAGTCCCGTCCCAGCCGGTGGCGCCGTCCTCAACGGCGCCGGCGAGTGCACCGGCTTCTTGGCTGCGAGCGAGTGGGGACTTGCCGAGACGCCGGTGTTCTTGACCTCGACGATGCAGCTCGGGCGGGTCTACGACGCGGCCTGTGAGCTGCTGATCGCGGAGGATCCCGGGATCGGGACCGACGACGTGATCATCCCGATCGTCGCCGAGTGCGACGACAGCTTCCTCAACGACGCCAGGCGCATGCAGGTGACCGCGGCTGAGGTGCGTGACGCGCTCGTCGCGGCCCGGGCGTCGGCCGGTAGCGACGCGCCGCCCGAGGGCGCCGTGGGTGCTGGGACCGGGATGAGCTGCCTGGGGTTCAAGGGCGGGATCGGATCCGCGTCGCGGCTGACGCCGTCCGGCCACACCGTCGGCGTGCTGCTGCTGTCGAACTTCGGCGAGGGCCGGCGCCTGACGATCGACGGCGTGCCCGCCGGTCGCCTGCTGAAGCCGGCGGGCGGCGCCGAAGGGGACGCGCGGCCCGCGCCGGGCGGCTCGTGCATCGTCGTCGTCGTGACCGACGCTCCGCTGGACTCGGCTGCCTGCGCGCGGCTGGCGAGGCGAGCCGGCCTCGGCCTCGCGCGGACGGGATCGACGGCGAACCACGGCAGCGGCGAGATCTTCGTCGCGATGGCGACCGGCTTGCGCGGAGCCCGGTCCGATGGACGCGGGCAGCGGCCCGCGCCGCGCGGCGACCGGCCGGTTCCGGTCACCGGGCGGGACCTGGACCAGTTCTTCGCCGCCGTGGTCGAGGCCACCGAGGAGGCTGTCCTCAACAGTTTGCTGGCGGCGCCGACGGTCAGCGGCCGCGATGGAAACACCTCGTACGGCCTGCCCGCCGAGCCCGTCCGTGAGCTGCTGCGAGCCGCCGGCCGATGTTAGGCCGGCGCGACCGAAGGAGTATTTGTATGGCCACCCAGCTATGGCACCAAACCTAACGCAGGCGGACGGGCTGCCCACTGCGCCCGTCGCGCCCCGAAGGCCGCGTATCCGCGAACTCCACGGCGAGACGGTCGCCGACGACTACGCATGGATGCGCGCCACCCACGATCCGGAGTTGCGCGAGTACCTGACCGCCGAGCGCGATTACTACGACGCCTACCGCCGCCGGCACGACGCGCTGATCGCGACGCTCGGCGCCGAAGCCGCGGCGCGGTTTCCCGCGGGCGCCGAGTACTCGGTCCGCTGGCCGCTGCGCGGATTCACGTACCGCACGAGGGTCCCGGAGCACGGCGACAACCAGCAACTTCTGCGCGCGCCCGACGGACACGCGTCTTCGGAGCAGGTGCTGCTCGACGAGAACGTGATTGCCGCACAGACCGGGTTTGCCGAGATCGGGGTTCGTGAGCCCAGCCCGGACGGCAACCTGCTCGCATGGTCCGCCGACACGAGCGGCGCCGAGATCGATGAGCTGCGGATCAGGGACCTGCGAACCGGCGATGACCTGCCTGACGTGATCGAGTGCAGCTATCCGGGCGTCGCCTGGTGCCTGGCCTCGCGACACCTGTTCTACCTGGTCCCGGACGAGCTCAATCGGCCGTTCCAGGTCCGCCGCCATCGGGTCGGCACGGCCGCCGGCGATGACGCGCTCGTGCTCGAGGAACCGGACCAGCGGTTCGAGCTGACGCTCGAGGGCTCGCGCAGCGGCGAGCTGGCGATCATCACCGCGGCGTCGCGGGATACCACCGAGGTCAGGCTGGTCTCGCTGAAGCGTCCCCTCGATGAGCCGGCGCTCGTCGAGCCGCGCCGCCGCGGCACCGAGTACCGAGTCGATCACGCGCGCGGCCGGCGCGATCTACCTGGTGACCGACGCGGAGGCGTCGGAGTTCACGCTGATGCGAGCGGCGCTCGAGGCGCCCGCCCGCACCGGCTGGAGCGCGGTCGACTGCCCGGCGATCGCGCCGGCGAGGGCCGATACCAGGCTCCTGCGCTGCGATGTACTGGCCGACCACCTCGTGCTGACGGTGCGGCGCGACGGCGCGCCGCTGCTGGTGATCTGCGACCACGACGGCGGCCATATCCGCGAGATCGCGCCGAGCCTGACCGCCGGCACGATCAAGGTCGAGCACGCCGAGGAGTACGACGCCGGCTCCGTGATCGTCGCCGAGGAGTCGCTGATCGAGCCACCGGCCTCGTATCGGCTGGACCTCGCCACCGGAGCTCGCAAGCTGCTCAAGCGGATGGAGGTCCCCGGGTACGACACGGCCCGCTACCGGACCGAGCGGCTGACGGCTCCGGCAGCCGACGGGACGCCGATCCCGGTCACGCTGGCGTGGCGGGAGTCGACGCCGCTTGACGGCAGCGCCCCGTGCCTCCTGTACGGCTACGGGGCCTACGAGGCGACCATCGAGCCCGAATTTGACCGCAGCCTGCCGTCGCTGCTCGACCGCGGAGTCGTGTACGCGATCGCGCACATCCGGGGCGGCGGCGAGCGCGGCCGGCAGTGGTGGCAGCAGGGCCGCTTGCAGCAGAAGCCGACCACGTTCACTGACTATCTCGCGGTCGCCGACGGCTCGCCGGCCGCGACGGGCCGGCAGTCGTCGACGGCACTCCAATCGTCTCGAGAGGGGCGTCCGCAGGCGGCCTGCTCCAGGGCGCCGTCTTCTCGATGCGGCCGAACCGATGGCGGGCGGTGGTCGCCGAGGTCCCATTCGTCGACGTCGTGACGACGATGCTCGACGCCTCGATCCCATTGACCGTCGGCGAATGGGACGAGTGGGCGACCCGCACCAAGCAGATGACTACGCGTTGCTGCGCTCCTACTCCCCCTACGACAATCCGCCGTCCGGTCGCCGGCCGGCGCTGCTGGTGACCGGCGCGGTGCACGACCCGAGGGTCAGCATCCACGAGCCCGCGAAGTGGGTGGCGCTGCTCAGAGCGACTGATACCGCGGCCTCCCGGCTGCTGTTCCGCGCGCAGGTGGGCGTCGGGGCCCACGGCGGCCCGTCCGGGCGCAGTGACCGGCTCGGCTACGAGGCCGAGGTCCAGGCCTTCATTCTCGACGCGATCGGGATCACGGACTAGCGACCGCGGCGGCGCTCCCCGCGCTCTCCGGCTCGTGGAGTGGAAAGTGGCACGCCGCTTCCTGCGTGGGCCCGAATCGCCGCAGCGGCGGCTCCTGCACGCTGCACAGGTCTTGTGCGCGCGGGCAGCGGGTCCTGAAGCGACAGCCCGATGGCGGCAAGATCGGGCTCGGCAGCTCGCCCCGGATGCCCGCGTCGCTTTTCGCGCGCTCGACGGCCGGGTCAGGCGTCGGGATCGTCTTGATCAGCGCCTCGGTGTAAGGGTGTGCCGGGCGGCGGTAGATGTCACGCCGGGTCCCGAGCTCGACGATCTTCCCGAGGTACATGACGGCGATCCGGTCGGACAGATACTTGAACGACCGCGAGATCGTGCGAGATCACCACCGTCGCCCGCTGATGCTCGACCTGCAGGCGCTTCATCAGGTTCAGGACCTGGGAGCGAATCGAGACGTCGAGCGCGCTGACGGGCTCATCGGCGACGATCACCTTCGGGTCGAGCATCAAGACCCTGGCCAGCGCGATCCGCTGACGCTGGCCGCCGGAGAACTCATGCGGATATCGCTCGAGCGCGTTCTGAGGAAGCCCCACCTCGCCGAGCAGCTGGCGGATCTTCTGGTCCTGCTCCTTGCGGCTGCCGACGTTTTGGATCACGAGCGGCTCGCGAAGGATCGCCTGGACCCGCATCCGTGGGTCCAGCGATGCATAGGGATCCTGGAACATCATCTGCATGTCGCGTCGGGCGCGGCGCAACGCCCTGCCGCGCATCCGGAAGAGCTCCCGCCCCGCCAGCGTGATCGTCCCGGAATCTGGCTTCTCGACGCCGACGATCAGCTTGCCCAGCGTCGTCTTCCCGCAGCCTGACTCGCCCACCAGGCCGAGCGTCTCGCCGGCCTCGACGTTCAGCGAGACGCCGGAGACGGCCTTCACGGAGTTGACCTTCCGCTGCAGGATCGCGCCCGCCGTCACCGGGTACTCGCGCACGACGTCCGCGATCTCGAGCAGATAACCAGTCGCGCTCGCGGCGGGGGCGACCGCGGCGTTGTCCCTGACGAACACCTTCGGCCGCTCGATCGGCCCGTCGACCGGGTGCCAGCAGGCGAACAGATGCGCGGGGTCACCTGTCAGCGGCGGCTCCTCCGCACGGCACTGATCGGTCGCCAGCGGGCAGCGCGGCGCAAAGCGGCAACCGGCTGGTGGGTTGGTGAGATCGGGCGGCAGGCCGCGGATGCTGACCAGGGCCTCGCGGTTGTCCTGATCCAACCTCGGGATCGACCGAGCAGCGCCTGGGTGTAGGGATGGCGCATTCGGGCGAAGATCTCCCCGGTCGCGGCGGTCTCGACGATCCGTCCGGCGTACATGACGCTGATCCGGTTGGTCCTCCCGCGACCACGCCCATGTCGTGCGTCACCAGCAGCGTCGCCATCCCGAGGCGATCCTCGAGGTCGTCGAGCAGTGCCAGAATCTGGGCTTGGATCGTTACGTCGAGCGCGGTCGTCGGCTCGTCGGCGAGCAGCACCTTCGGCTCGCAGGCAGCGCGACCGCGATCATCACGCGCTGTCGCAAGCCGCCCGACAGCTGGTGGGGAACTCCTCCAGCCGCTCCTTGGGCCGCGGCAGCCCGACGAGCTCGAGCACCTCGAGCGCGCGGTCCTGAGCTTCTTTGCGCGAAGCGCCGCGGTGCAGGCGCACCGGCTCTGCCACCTGCACCCCGATCTTCTTGGTCGGATTCAGCGAGGACTGCGAGTCCTGGAAGATCATCGCGACCTCGTTCCCGCGGAGCTTCTGAAGCGCCTTGCTCCGGGAGACCGACGAGCTCGCGTCCGTCGAGCTTCACCGAGCCTTCGATGATCTGGCCGCCGCTCGGGCAGCAGACCGAGGATCGAGAGCCCCAGCATCGACTTGCCGAAACCGATTCCCCCACCAGGCCGATGTCTCGCCCGGCGCCGATCGCGTAGGTCGACGTTGCCGACCGCCTGGACGGTCGCGCGCGTCAGCTCGATGTGCGTGCTTGAGGTTGCTCGACCTCGAGCGCGCTGGGCCGGGGCGGGGTCCACGTCAACGCCCCGTAGTCGCACGTCGAGCGCATCGCGCAAGCCCGTCGCCGACGAGGTTGCACGCCATCACGACCGCCACGAGGCAGAACACCGACTGAATACACGAGCCACCATTGGCCGTTGGAGATAGGTGCTCGGCGTTGCCGAGCATGTCCCCCCACGAGCCGCCGGGTACTGCATCCGAAGCCGAGAAAGCCCAGAAACGCCAGCGCGAGGATCGAGTCGGCGACCAGGAACGTGACGTTGACGATCACGACCGAGAGCGCGTTCGGGATCAGGTGCTTGTAGACCAGCCGAGACCGGCGGCTGCCCATCACCCGCGCCGCCCACACGAAGTCCCGCTCGCGCAACGTCAGCACCTCGCCGCGCATCAGCCGCGCCGGCACCAGCCACGAAAAGAAGCCGAGCAACAGGCTCTCCTGGACCACCGTGAGACCGCCGCTGAAATGGCTCGCCAGAACCAGCACGATGAACAGGAACGGGATCGAGTACACGATGTCGACGAAGCGCATCATCACCCCGTCGATCAGCCGGCCCAGAGGCCCGAGACCGAGCCGTACAGCGTTCCGATCACGATCGAGATAAAAGCGGCGAAGAACCCGATCTCGAGCGCGGTCTGGCCGCCGAGCCATGATCCGACCCAGCTCGTCGAATCCGTGTTCGTCGGTCCCGAGGAGCGTGGCCGTTCAGGGGGCTGGCCTGCCCGGGTGACAGATTGGCGTTCAGCGGCTGGGTGAGCGATCTGGTTGGTGTGGTAGAAGAGCGGCCCGATGAAGCAGAACAGGACGAAGAACACGAGGATCCCGACGCCGACCACCGCGACCTTATTGTCGGCGAACTCGCGGACCGCGAGCCGCCAGCCGCTGGCGATCGACTGCACCTCGCCACCCTCGGCCACGGTCGAGAACAGGTCGGGATGGCTGAGCGGCGCCTCCGCCTCGCCGAACGGCTTGACGTAGCCCTCGGTGCTGTCCGGGGTCTCGGTCAAATCCGCTCTTCGGGTCGGCGACGGTCACGGCGACATCGGCCATCAGGTTGCCGAGCACCGTGAGGATCCCGCCCAGGACGGTGTAGGCGAGCAGGATCGGGTAGTCGCCGTCCTGGAGCGCGTTGAAGAACAGCAGCCCCAAGCCTTGGATGTTGAACAGCACCTCGACGAGCAGGTTGCCGGCGAGCAGATCCGGATCGAGAGGCCGACCAGCGTGATCATCGGTAGGCATGCGTTGCGCAGTAGGTGGCGGTACAGCACCGAACGCTGCGAGAGCCCCTTGGCGCGCGCGAGGCGGATGTAGTCCTGGGTGAGGTTGTCAAGCGCCGATGAGCGCATGTAACGGCTGAACGACGCGATGTTGACGGCGGTCAGCGTCAGGATCGGGAGGACGTAGTCGCGCGGGTGGGTGAGGGCGGCTCCGGTACTCGTCTGCGAAGACGGCACGAGCGGCGGGAAGATGTGCAGGTGCAGCGCGAACACGTCGATCAGGATGATTCCGAGAAAGAACGGCGGCATCGCGTAGAGCACGAACGTCAGCGTCGTCATCGTGTAGTCGCCGATGCTGTTGCGCTTGACGGCCTGGGCGATGCCGACCGGGATCGCGATCAGCAGTGACAGCACCAGCGCGGACCCCGACAGATAGATGCTGCGGCCGGCGTATTCCTTGAACAGCTGGGCGACGCTCTGCCCCTGTTTGTAGGAGTAGCCGAAGTTGAGCACGACGAGGTGCCCGAGGTAGGTCGCGAACTGCGAGATCAGCGGCCGGTCGTAACCGTGCTGCTTGTTCCAGGCGGCGATCTGGGCCGGCCTCGCGCCGCGGCCGAGCACCTCGTGGACGGGGCTGCCGCTGATCAGGTGCAGCAGCTCAAACGTGATCGCCGCGATCCCGATCGTGATCACGATCGCGACGAGGCACCGGCGGATGATGTATCCGAGCATCGCTGCGCGCGCTCCCCTTCCTCCGCCGGGAGCCTACTTCTTGTTGACCCACCAGTACTGCGGCCAGAGTCCGTACTGCGTGAGGCTGAGGTATGAGGCTGGGGTGCCGCCGACCCGGTTCGAGACCGCGAAGATCAGGTCGTAATTGGGCAGGAACAGCGCCGGCAGTGCCTCGGTCTCGTATGAGGCCTCCTGGGTGACCGCGTTCGGGTTGGACCCGAACACAGAGGCATTGATCAGCTGGTTCATTTTCGGGTCGTTGTAGGCGCCGCTGTTGAACGAGCCGCCGGTGTTGAAGATCGAGTTCTGCGTTGGGTACGGGCTGTCCACATAGCCGCTGAAGTTCTCGACCGCCCAGTCGTTGTTGTACTTCGCCACCGACGGATCAGCGTCGTTGTAGTTCGAGGCGATGTAGTTGAACGTCTTCTGCGACAGCTGAATGTTGATCCCCGCGGCCTGCTTGGCCTCTGAGGTGACCGCTTCATCGGTTAGCGACACGTAGGGCCCGGCTGCGGCGGTCTCGGTCGCCCAGGGGAACGAGATCGGCGTGCCCTTCGGGATCCCGGCTCCACACTGGTTGGTTCCACTGCCGGGGTTGGCACAGGTCGTCTGGCCATTTGGAACGACGTGCCAGCCGTGGGCCTTGAGGATCGAGACCGCCTTGGCCGGGTTGTACGGATACGGCGGATTGACGGCGTTTGAGGGCACATACGGCGTTCTTGGGACCGACGGAATCGGGCCATACGCGAGCCCGGCAGCCCCGTGGTAGATCCCGGCGATGATCGCCGGCTCGTCTACGAGCATCGCCATCACCTGGCGGAAGTAGAGCTGGGAGATGATCTTGTTGAAGTGATGGACGGTGTTCTTGAAGTTCCAGATATCGCCGGCCCAGCCGAAGTCGGGCAGCCCGTAGACGCTGTAGCCCTGCGACTTGAGGCCGGCAACATCGGTCAGCTGGGAGAAGTCGATCTGTCCGACGTCGAGGCTGTTGGTCCGCATCGCGTTGAGCATCGGCGTGATCCCGGTGTACGTGACGCCCTGGACTGAGTCGATTGAGGGCTTGGGCGTGCCGCCGTAGTCCGGGTTCGCCTTGGCAGTCCACGACGCCGTCACCGGACTGAAGCTGGTGAGCACGAAAGGCCCGTCGGCGGTCTTCCAGAGCGCGTTTGACCCGAACGTCCCGACCTGGCCGCCGGCCTTGCCGAGGTAGTCGTAGATCTTCTTCGCGTTCGCGGGGTCGTTCCAGTTCAGGTGCGGTCCGCCGGCCGACGCTATGTTCCACGCCTTGCTGGGCAGTGGGTAGAGGTTCAGCGCCAGCTGGTCATTGAGGAAGAAGCCGGGGTTGAAGGCGCGCTTGAGGTGCATCACAACCGTGTACTGATTCGGCGCGCTGACGCTCGCGAGGCTCTGCGGGAAATAGCCCGGCGTGAACGAGCCCCAGTTGGCGGCGCTCTCGGCGACTGCCGCCTTGACCAGCGCAATCTCGAACAGCAGATCCTGTGCGTCGACTGGGTTGCCGTCGTTCCACTTGTAGCCCTTCTTCAGCGTGATCGTGACGGTCTTGTCGCCGTCAGTGAAGACGGGCTTGTTGGCGAGGCTGATCTTGAAATCGACTCCCGGTGCCGAGCCGTAGGGGAAGTTGTTGTAGAGCGGCAGCCACATGATCTGCTGCCACTGGTAGTTGATCGTGCTCGCGTTCCCCGATGGGACGATCGGGAAGATGTAGTTCGGCGTGTTGCCGTTCAACTGCCCGTAGGTGATCGTGCCGCCCTTGGTCGGGGTACCTGCCGCGGGCAGCTTGCCGTACAGGCCGGGCGCTTTGAGCGAGCCCGTCACTGCGCCGCCGCTGCCGCTCGAGCCCCCGCAAGCGCTCAGCGCGAGCGCGGTCAGGCAGACAAGGACCGCAGGCAGCGTCCGTCGCCCCCGGCGCGCGCGTCCCAGCCAGGGCCGGGTCCTTCGCCCCTCGTTCGCAGAGGCGATACAGCAGCAACGATCCATCTCACCCTCAATCCCCGGGAATACGAGCGTCGGCAATCTAGAAGGGGGAGCGTAACGGTGTCAAGCCGGAACGGTCGGCGCGGGTGATCGGCCGCGGTTCGCGAAGGCAACGTCACACGGCCCGGCCAGGGCAGGATGCGAGCGCCGATTTGGACCGCGATCCCGCAGAACGGGCTCCCTCCGGCGGCCGCTCAGCTTGTCGGGGGCGGTGGCAGGTCAAGCTGGCGGCGGATCGTCCTGACCGCCTGCTCGACCGGCCTGTTGGCGCGCCGTCAGCCGCTTCTCATAAGCGTGGAGCGCAGGCAAGGACGTGGAGGCCGCCGCGGCGGTTGTCAACCTCGCCCGGGCCTGGTTGACCGTGTACAGCGAGCGGGCGATCCGCTCGGTCCTGACCGGGAACACGATTCGCAGCAGGCGGCGGTCAAACAGCCGCTCCGTGGCCGCTGCGTCACGCAGATCTGCCTTCGCTCGGGCGAGGTGGTTGCGGTCACGATCCTCCAGCGGGTCAAAGTCCGCGTTCAGCCGCCGGTTTCCGGCTCGCGCGATCTCGAGGTACCGCGCCGCCAGGGCGCGCCGAGCCGAGCCGATCGCGAGCCCGCGGTTGGCGCCGGCCGGAGGCGCGGATTCGTGCTCAGGTGCGACAGGCCTACCGGCCGCGCAGCCGGCAACAAGCACGGCAACGCAACCCAGCACTGCGGCGGCGCACCGAGCCCGGCTCGCAGAGGTCCCAGCCGGAGAGTCTTCTCCGAACGCGGCTAGTACCCGTAGCCTCCACCGCTGGACGACGATGACGATGACGCGGCCGGGACGGCGGCTGAAGTCACGGGCTGGCCGCTCGAGCTGACCACGTTCCAGGTGCCTACGTCCTTGACGCCTTGCCCCTTGGCCTCTCCTGGGCTCGTGTCCTCGGCGAAGGTGTAAAGCGGCATGCCGTTGATCGTGACCTGCATCATTCCGCCCGGACGCTTGACCGCTCCCAGCGATCCGACGCTCCCTTTCGGGGCACCGTGGCCGCTCGCGAGCAGCGGGTGCCAGATCCCGAGGCACGCGGCGCTCGTGCAGATCCACTTTCCGTTCTGCTCGCCCGAGAGGCGGTACAACGTCATGCCCCTCGCATCCACGAGGACGGTCGTGTGAAGGGTCGCATTGGACGCAGTCTTGACGACCAACGCTGACGCGCTGCCGGTCGTCGCCGGGGCAGCCGCCGCACTCGACGCGGCGGAGCTGCTGCTCGAACTCGAACTGCTTCCGCACGCCGCGAGCAGCATCGACGCCACGAGCGTCGGAACTAACAACCTGGTGACCTGACGCATGCTGCTCCTCTCGGCGGGTTCATCCGCGTGCGGCTGGTTTTGCGCCGCTACTGCCATAGACGACATTCCCGGCCAATCCTTCCTGCGCCTGCCCATCGCGCCGGCAGTCTGTAGACCCTGCCGAGGTCGCCGCGCTCAGGGCGCCGACGACGCGCGACCTCAACTCCGCCCCGTTTGGTGGAGAGGAGCCCCAGACCAACCTGATCATGCCCGAGCCAACGGTCTTCTTGAGTCCCAACGCCCGGAAGGCGAGAGACTTATCGAATGCCTAGATTCGCCCACTAACTCTCAGTCGGCAGGGACGCGTTGTGCGTGCTCATGCGCCCCCATCAGCACGCACGTGCCGGGGCCCGCGCCGACTGGGGGTTGCTGGTCGCGGGCCCCGGCCCCTCCCGGGCTTGCTAAGAGCGCGAGCAAGATCCTGCGCTCCCGGGGCGGGCCGCACGCTTGGCCCCTCAGCGCCCTCGCGGATGCGCCGGCGCGGACTGGGCGATGTCCATCAGGACGTTTGCGATCTGCTCTTTCGGTTGCTCGGGATGTGCCAGCCACCAGCTGGCGAGAGACTCGCCCGCTCCGGCGAACGCGTGCGCGAACGCCTCGTCGTTAAAGAGCGTCGTCAGCATCTGGGCGACACGTTCGCGCAGCTCTGAGAGTTCTGCCGCCAGCGGGCCGCCCTGTGCGAGGGTCTCTCGGTGCAGGACCGTCCAGCCTGAGCTGTGTTCCTCAGCGTAGGTCAGGAAAGCGAGGATTCCGGCGCGCAGGCGCTGAGCCGCCGGCGCGCTGCGCGAGTCGGCTTCGCGCATGCTCTTGATGAGTCGCGATGCTCGCCACGCTGGGTCAGCAGCTGCAGCTGAGTGTCTACGTTCGCGCCGCCCGACGCCAGGGCGCGACGGAGGAGGAGATCCGCGAAGTCCTGCGCCAGGTGGCGGTCTACGCCGGCTTCCCCAATGCCTGGAACGCATTGGCGACGATGAAGCAGGCCCTAGAGGGGTTCTCTAAGACCGACGGCTAGCGGTAGTCCCGAGTACGTTGTTCCGGTCCGACGGGTAAGTCACCGCGCGCAAGTGGATCGCCCTTCTGGCTGAGGCCTGGTTCACGATGTGGTGATTCGTCCGATCGAATTGTTGCCGTAGTTGGTGAACCACATGGCGCCGTCGGGGCCAGCGACGATCCCCTCGGGCGTGTGGATGTTGACGTTGGGGAAGTTCGTGATTACGCCGGCGGTGGTGATCTGTCCGACATCGGGGTCGGACTCGTCGTGAACCACAGATTTCCGTCGGGTCCGGGGGCGATCCCCCACGGGTCCGAGGTCCCGGTGCCGGTGTAATTACTGACCACCCCGGCGGTCGTGATCCGCCCGATCGAATTGTTGCCACCATTTGTGAACCAAAGGGCACCGTCAGATCCGACCGCGATCCCCCTCGGGCCCGAGATCCCGGGGCCGGTGTAGTTGCTGACGACGCCGGCGGTGGTGATCCGCCCGATCGAGTTGTTGTCGAGGTTGGCGAACCACAGCGCCCCGTCAGGCCCGACCACGATGCTTTCCGGCGACGAGATTCCAGGGCCGGTGTAATTGGTGACCACCCCGGCGGTGGTGATCCGCCCGATCGAGTTGCCGCCTTCGTTGGTGAACCACATGGCGCCGTCAGGGCCCGCCACGATCCTGATCGGTTGCCTGATTCCTCGGGCCGTGTAGTTCGTGATCACGCCCGCCGTCGTGATCCGACCAATCGAGTTGTTGCCGGCATTGGTGAACCAAGATCGCCCCGTCTGGACCGAGCGCGATCCCGCTGGGTGTGTTTATCGAGCCGCTCGTGTAGTTGCTGATCACCCCTGAGGTGGTGATCGAACCGATGGAGTTGCTGCCGCGGTTGGTGAACCACAGGTTTCCGTCGGGACCGACCGCTATGCCCGAGGGGCGCGCGATGTTGTAGCCCGGGAGGTTGCTGACGGCACCAGCGGTGGTGATGCGCCCGATCGTGCTGCTGCCGGACAGCCGCCGTTGGTGAACCAGAGGGCGCCATCGGGACCCGCCACGATCTCGTCGAGACTCGATCCCGGTGCCGGTGTAGTTACTGACCACGCCTGCGGTCGTGATCTGCCCGATCGAATTGTTGCCGAAGTTGGTGAACCACAGATTCCCATCGGGACCGGCGTAGATGCCGTCGGGCTCGAGATGCCGGTGCCGGTGTAGTTGGTGACGACGCCTGCGGTCGTGATCTGCCCGATGGAGTTGTTCCGTCGTTGGTGAACCACAGGGTTCCGTCGGGGCCGGCCGCGATGCCGTCGGGTCGAGATCCCGGTGCCCGTGTAGTTAGTGACGACGCCTGCGGTGGTGATCTGCCCGATGGAGTTGTTGCCGTAGTTGGTGAACCACAGCGCCCCGTCCGGGCCGGCCGCGATCCCGTCGGGTTGCTGATCCCGGTGCCGGTGTAGGTGGTCACGACCCCGGCAGTGGTGATCCGCCCGATGGAGTTGTTGGCGTAGTTGGTGAACCACAGCGCCCCGTCTGGGCCGACGGTGATCCCAGTCGGGTCGGAGAGTCCCTTGGCGCTGTACTTGGTGAGCACTCCGGCAGTGGTGATTCGACCAATCGAGCTGTTGCCGCGGTTGGTGAACCACAGCGCTCCGTCAGGACCGGCGACGATCCCCCCAGGTGCGTCGATCGCAGCGCCGGTGTAGTTGGTCTCGGCCCCGGAGGTCGTGATCCGCCCGATCGAGTTGTTGCCGTAGTTGGTGAACCACAGCGCCCCGTCAGACCCGGATGCGATTCCGATCGGGTTTGACATGCCCGGGTAATACGAGACCTGTCCCGGCGTTGCAGCCGCCGTTCCAACGGCAGGTGAGACGGCAAGGAAAAGCAGGCCCATGACTACCGTCGCCACTCGCATCCAACATTGGAACCGATGGCTTCGGCTCCGTACCAGGTGCAAGCGCAGCAACTCCAGCCAGCCAGTCGCTCCGCCGCGCGCCGACCGGCACACGCGTACTGCCACAAATTCACCTTCGGACCCCAGGTCATTAGCCCCCCTGGTCTTCGGATCGCCCCTTCGACGCGATCCTACACCTTTGGCTTGCTACGGGCATGAGGGGCAGCCCTACTCGCCGTGAGTCAGCACCCACGCGCGTCAAACAATCACTCAGGTCCTAGACGAGCTTCCTCCGAGCGCACCGGATAACTCTCCCGTCGATCCTGAGGGCGAGCGGGCGCGGCGAGGGTGGCGCGTCGGCCACCCCCGCCGCAAAAACGCTCTTCAGATCAGAACCGTCATCTTGAGAACGACTCGATGTACATGTTGGGCGACCCGACTCCGGTCGAGTCGTCGTAGCCCCGGTCGCCGGCAGCGCCGCCGCACCCTGACCGTCGATTCCCATCGCCCGGAGCCAGGTCACGGGGCGGGAACGCCGGTGATCACGCTGCTGGGTGCCGGCACGTCAGTGTCCAGACGTTGATATGCGACCGACAGTGCGGTGTCGCCGGAGAACGGGGTCTGCCCGGTCAACAGCTCATAGGCCACGATCCCCACGGCGTAGACGTCGCTGCGGGGGCTGGCGTTTCCGTCGCGGACCTGTTCGGGTGACAGGTAGGCGGCGGTGCCCCGAGAATCACGCTGGTGGAAGTGATTCCGGCCTCGGCGACGGCACGCACCAGGCCGAAGTCGGCGATCTTGACGTCGCCCTCATCCGAGATCAGGACGTTCTCGGGTTTGACGTCGCGGTGTACCAGTCCGGCGCGGTGCGCGGCGGCCAGCCCGCCCAGTACCGGGCGCAGTACCGCTGCGACGGCGTGCGGTGGCATCGGACCGCGTTCGGTCAGCAGCTCGCGTAACGTGCCGCCTTCAACGAGTTCCATCACCAGGAACGGGTGCCGGGCGTCCAGGCCCTGGTCGTAGACCGCGACGAGCCCCGGATACCTCGAGGCGGGCCACGGAGCGGGCCTCCAGCTGGAAGCGGGTCAGAAATTGCTGATCGCCCGAGTAGCGGAGATCCATCACCTTCAGGGCGACTGGGCGAGGTCCAATCGTGTGTCGAGGCCGCGGTACACCGTCGAGGTGCCGCCGGTGGCGATCTCTGGTCGCAACCCGATAGCGCCCGTCCAGCAATGCGCCCTCGAGGACGTCTTCGCTCGCCGCTGCAGCCACGGGCCCATGAC
>CAVPFS010000036.1:0-117505 GCA_963703825.1 uncultured Solirubrobacterales bacterium
ATGCGAACGGGATCCTGAACGTGTCCGCGAAGGACCTCGGCACCCAGAAGGAGCAGAAGATCGAGATCCGGTCGGGCTCCGGGCTGTCGGACGATGAGATCGAGCGGATGGTGTCCGACGCCGAGTCCCACGCCGAGGACGACAAGCGCCAGCGTGAGCTCGCGGAGGCGCGCAACAACGCCGAGAACGCGGCCTACCAGGCCGAGCGTCAGCTGACCGAGCTCGGCGAGCAGGTCGACGCATCCTCCAAGGAGGAGATCGAGGCCGCGATCAAGGAGGTCCGCGATGTCGCTGACGTCCGAGGACGCGGAGGACATCAACGCCAAGACCAACACGCTGCAGTCCGCGTTCCACAAGGTGTCCGAAGCGATGTATCAGCGGGCCCAGGAGCAGGCGGCCGCGACGGGCGAGGGACGGCGCTTCGGCTGATGGAAGTCCGACCGGGGTCCGCTAACGGCGCGGGCGCTGAGGAGGACGTGGTCGACGCCGAGGTTGTTGACGAGGGTAACTAAGCGATGACCTCTGATCCGACGGCTTGACACCCCGGAGCCTTGGGTTGGGCTCCGGGGAACAGTCCTTCGCCGGTCGCTGGAGCGGTGGAACCGACCAGCTCCCGGCGAGGACATGACCCCTTGAGCAGGCTGCGGAGGAAGCGTCGGCCGCTCCGACCCGCCTCTGAGAGGTGTGAGCAAGAGCCCGAAGCGTCCGGCGTCGACGTTGACATCGAGGCGCTGCTGGCGCGGGCGCAGAAGGCGGAGGAGTATCTGGACCTCGCGCAGCGGACTCGGGCGGAGTTTGAGAACTACCGCCGGCGGGCGGTCAAGGAGACCGCGGCCGCCCAGGAGCGCGGAGCGGCGAAGCTGGCGCTCGAGCTGCTGCCGGCGATCGACAACCTCGACCGGGCGCTTGCGCACGCCGCGAGCGCCGAGGACGAGAACGGCGACGCGTCGTTCGTCTCCGGGATCAAGCACGTGCAATCCGACGTGCTGGCGGCGCTCAAGCGGGCCGGGATCGAGCCGTACTCGCCCGAGGGCGAGCCGTTTGACCCGCAGGTCCACGAGGCGGTGGCGCAGCAGCCGATCGAGGGCGCCCAGCCCGGGACGGTGGTCGAGGTCTACCAGCGCGGCTACCGGCTCGGCGAGAGCATCCTGCGCCCGGCGCGGGTCGTCGTCGCGGGCTAGGAAGAGGTGACCGACGATGCCTGAGCGGCTCGACTACTACAAGGAGTTGGGGGTAGGCAAGAACGCCTCCGAAGAGGAGATCAAGAAGGCCTACCGCAAGCTCGCCCGCAAGTACCACCCTGACGCCAACGCCGGCGACAAGCAGGCCGAGGAGCGCTTCAAGCGGATCTCGCAGGCGCACGATGTGCTGTCGGACGCCGACAAGCGCAAGGCCTATGACCGTGGCACCGGCCCGTTCGGCAACTTCACCGGCGGCTTTGACCCAAGCTCGTTCAGCGGCGGCTTCGGCGACATCATCTCTGACCTGTTCGGACGGGGCGGCGGCGCTGGTGGCGGTGGACGGAGCCAGGGCGGCGTGCGCGGCGGGCAGCCGCGCCAGGCGCGCGGCCGTGACCTCGAGACCGAGGTCTCGCTGACCTTTGACCAGGCGGTCAACGGCGCCCAGGTGCCGCTCGCGGTGCCGACCTCGCAACCGTGCCCGACCTGCCACGGCTCGGGCGCCAAGCCCGGCACGGCGCCGAAGGTCTGCCCGGTCTGCAACGGCCGCGGGGTCGAATCCGAGAGCCAGGGCATCTTTTCGATCTCTCAGCCGTGCTCCAACTGTCATGGGTCCGGCACCGTGATCGACGAGCCGTGCCCGACCTGCAACGGCAGCGGCGCGCAGCGCTCGGTCAAGCGGCTCCGGGTCAACATCCCGGCCGGGGTCCGTGACGGGAGCCGGATCAGGCTCGCCGGCAAGGGCGAGCCCGGGCTGCGCGGCGCGGCGCCCGGAGACCTGTACGTGATCACGCGCGTGTCTGAGTCGTCGGTCTTCAAGCGCAACGGCGACAACCTCGAGGTCGAGGTGCCACTGACGATCCCCGAGGCGCTGCAGGGCGGCGTGATCGAGGTGCCGACGCTGCACGGCTCAAAGCGGCTGCGGGTGGCGCCCGGTACCAAGCACGGCACCGTCCAGCGGCTACGCGGCGAGGGTCCGCAGCGGCTCAACGGCAAGGGCCGTGGCGACATCCACTACCGGTTCGTGATCGAGGTGCCTGCATCGCTGTCAGCCGAGCAGTCCGAGGCAGTCGACAGGCTTTCGCAGGTGATGAACGGCGACCCCCGCGCGCGGCTGTTCACGGCCGCCGCGGCTGACGGCACGACCGGCGGGAGCGCGAGCTGATGGCCTCCCGGCGGGTGCGCACGACCCGCGTCGAGGTCTCAACCGACCGTGGCGTGTTCATGATCTCGGTTGCCGCCGAGCTGGCCGAGATGCACCCGCAGACGCTGCGGATGTACGAGGCCCGCGGGCTGATCGAGCCCCAGCGCTCGCCGAAGGGGACGCGGCTGTACTCCCAGCAGGACGTCGACCGCCTGCGGCGGATCCAGGAGATGACCGCCGAGCTGGGGATGAACCTGGCCGGCGTCGAGCGAGTGTTCGAGCTCGAGGAGCAGCTCGAGATGATGGCCCGCAAGGTCGCCGCGCTCGAAAAGCGCGCCCGAGAGCTGGGCGCCGAGGTGCAGCGTCTTGAAGCACTGCGGCGGGAGCTGCGGGCCGAGATCGTGCCCTACGCGCGCGGCGGCGAGCTGGTCCGCCGCGCCGACGTGACGCGGGTGCAGCTGCGCGTGAAGCGTGGCGACGACGGCGCTTAGCGCCCCACCGCGCAGGTTGTGCAACGATCAAGTCGGGAGGACCGACTGCCGATCAATGCAGAAGATTCTCAATCGTGCCTAATCGCTGCTGGGGACCACGAACCGTATTAACCGCTGCCGCGTGCGCGCTCGCGGCGATCGGCGTGCTTGCGCCGGGCGCGTCGGCGACGGCGGTCAAGGCTCGCGCCGCGCGCGTCGGCTCGGCCCCCTCGCGCCAGCGGCTACGGCTGGTCCTGCCGCTGCGGGCGAACGTCTCGGGGCTCGAGCGGCTGGCTAACGAGGTCTCGACGATCGGCTCGCCGATGTACGGCGAGTTCGAGCCGATCGGGGTGCTTGCGCGGCGCTTCGGCGCCTCGACGTCCGACCGCGCGCGGGTCGTTCATTACCTCCGGCGCGTCGGCGCGACCGGCGTCAAGATCGATCGCACCGGCCTGTTCGCCGACGCGACGATGAGCGTCTCGCTCGCGCAGCGCACATTCGCGACCTCGATCGGGCGCTACGAGCAAGCCCGCGCGGCGCGGTTCGTCGCGCCCTCGGGCTCGGCGCGGATCCCGGCGGCACTCGGCGGCGCGGTCACCGGCGTCGTCGGGCTCGACACGCGGCCGGTGCTCGGGGGCTCCGAGGCTGTCGCCGACACCGCCAGCTTTCCGCGCACCGCGGCGAAGTTCGGCGCCGGCAACTTCCCGTCTGGCTACACGCAGCGGAGCGGGACCCCTGCAGGCTGCCCCGCCGCAGTCGCCGATCGCGGCTTCACCCCGAACCAGTACCTGACCGCTTACGACTACGGGCCGCTGCAGTCTGCCGGCATCACGGGCCAGGACGAGCGCGTCGCCCTGATCGAGATCGACGGCTTCAACTACTCGGATCTGCAGGCGTTCGCCGGTTGCTTCAACCTCCCGGTGCCTGCGATCAACGGCTACGGGGTCGGGCTCAAGCAGCCGCTGGCGCCCGGCGGCGAGACGACGCTCGATCTCGAGGTGCTCGACGCGGCCGCGCCGGGGCTGAAGGAGATCGACGTCTACGAGTCGCAGGCGCGCGCCAGTGACGTGCTCCAGTCCCTGACCGCGCCGCTCCAGAACAAGGGTCGCGTCCCGCAGGTGATCTCGGCCTCGCTCGGGACCTGCGAGCCCGCGCTCGAGGTTTCGATCGGAGCCAGCGGCGTGCGTACCGCCGAAGGGGCGCTCGCGCTCGCGGCAGCGAGCGGGATCTCGGTGCTGGCGGCCAGCGGCGATGCAGGGTCGTCGGCGTGCGTGGGCCACGACGGTCCGCTCGACACGCTCGCGGTCAGCTACCCGGCGTCGTCGCCGTACGTGACCGGCGTCGGCGGCACCAACGCCGTGCTGACGGCGGCCAACACGCTGCAAGCGCAGACCGTCTGGAACGACGCGCCCTACGACGTGACCGCCGGCGGCGGCGGGCTCAGCGGCCTGTTCAAGCGCCCCGGCTACCAGAAGGGGTTCGATGCATCGGGCCGGCGTGCGGTGCCGGACGTCTCGATGCTCGCCGACGTGCTGCCCGGCTATGACGTCTACTGCTCGGCGCAGGAGTGCCAGACGCCGGGCTCGACTACTCCATGGATCGCCGTCGGTGGGACGAGCGCCGCCTCGCCGTTGCTTGCCGGCGGCCTGGCGCTGATTGACGAGATGCTGCGCGAGCACGGCCGCCAGGACATCGGACTGGCCAACTCGCTGCTCTACAAGGTCGCTCACCGCGACCCGACCGGCGGCGCGCTGACTGACATCACGACCAACGACAACGATCTCGGCCAGTACATCCCCGGCGGCGGCAACAAGCCGCTCGGATGCTGCACCGCCGGCCCCGGCTACGACTTCGCCTCCGGCCTTGGGACGGTCGATCTCGGCAAGCTGGCGACGTTCGCGACCGCGCTGCAGCCACCATTCGCGCGGGTGGGCGTCTCGTTGCCGCCCCAGCACCCGATCAGCCGTCATCACCTGACCGCCAAGCTGAGCTGCTCGCGGCGCTGCATCGTCGCCGCGGTCGGGAGCGTGACGATCGGCGGCAAGCGCGCATTCGGGATCGGCTCGGCGAGCCACGTGTTGGGCCGAGGTGGCCGTAAGAAGGTGCAGCTGAGCCTCTCGGGCGGCGAGCGGGGGATGCTGCGCCGGGCGCTTGGCGCGCACCGGCGCGTCTACGCCTACGTGACCGCCGAGCTGCTGGATTCGGGCGGCAATCTCGAGGCCAGCAGCCGGACGCACCGGCTCCGGATAACCGGCTGAATCACTTGTAAAACGGCGCCTTCCGTGCGATAATCTAAGTCGTACAGACTTAGATTTCTCGATCAGGACACGGAATCGCCTATGCAACCAGACCGTTTTACGATCAAGTCCCAGGAGGCGCTGCAGGCAGCCCAGCAGCTCGCCGGCCAGCGCCACAACCCGCAAACCACGCCCGAGCACCTGCTCGCGGTGCTGCTCGAGCAGGGGCAGCGCCGGCTGCGACGAGTCCGGCGATCGGGGTCGTCGTCCCCGTGCTGCGCAAGCTCGGGGTCGAGCCGGCCGCGGTGCGCCAGAGCGTCGGCGCCGCACTCGACAAGCTGCCGACGCTGACGACCGCCGGTGAGCCGGCCGGCGGCTCGGGCGAGCTGACCCAGATCCTGCGCACGGCGGAGTCCGAAATGCGCGAGCTCGGCGACGAGTACCTCTCGACCGAGCACCTGTTGCTGGCGCTGGCCGCCCATCCGGGCGCCGCCGGCGACGCGCTGCGCTCAAACGGCGCCGGGCGCGACGAGCTGATCAAGGCTTTGAAGGAGGTCCGGGGCTCGCACCGCGTCACTGACCAGAACCCCGAGGACAAGTTCCAGGCGCTCGAGCGCTACGGCCGCGACCTGACCGAGGCGGCCGCCCAGGGCAAGCTCGACCCGGTGATCGGGCGCGACGACGAGATCCGCCGCGTGATCCAGGTCCTCTCGCGCCGGACCAAGAACAACCCGGTGCTGATCGGCGAGCCCGGGGTCGGGAAGACCGCGATCGCCGAGGGACTCGCGCAGCGGATCGTCGCCGGCGACGTGCCCGAGGGACTGAAAGATCGCCGCGTGATCTCTCTCGATCTCGGTTCGATGGTCGCCGGTTCCAAATACCGTGGCGAGTTCGAGGACCGTCTGAAGGCGGTCCTGAAGGAGATCGCCGACGCCCAGGGCCAGATCATCGTGTTCATCGATGAGCTCCACACGATCGTCGGTGCCGGTGCGGCCGAGGGTGCGATGGACGCCGGCAACATGCTCAAGCCGATGCTCGCCCGCGGCGAGCTGCGCGCAGTCGGCGCGACGACGCTCGACGAGTACCGCAAGCACATCGAGAAGGACGCAGCGCTCGAGCGGCGCTTCCAGCCGGTGTTCGTCGGGGAGCCGAGCGTCGAGGACACGATCGCCATCCTGCGCGGGCTCAAGGAGCGCTACCAGGTCCACCACAAGGTCCGGATCCAGGACTCGGCGCTGGTAGCGGCGGCGACCCTCAGCCACCGCTACATCGCCGACCGCTTCCTGCCCGACAAGGCGATTGACCTGGTGGATGAGGCCGCGTCGCGGATCCGCATGGAGATCGACTCAAAGCCCACCGAGATCGACGAGGTCGACCGCCACATCATGCAGCTCGAGATCGAGCTCCAGTCGCTCGGCTCAGACGACGACGATCCCGGCACCGCCGCGCGGCGCGAGCAGCTCGAGCGGGCGCTCGCCGAGGAGCGCGAGCGCTCAACCGGGATGCACGCCGAGTGGGACCGCGAGAAGGAAACCCTCGGCGCGGTCGCCGACGTGCAGGAGAAGCTCGAGACGGCGCGGATCGAGCTCGAGCGTGCCCAACGCGAGGCGGATCTCGGCCGTGCGGCCGAGCTCCAGTACGGGACGATCCCCGAGCTCGAGAAGGCGCTCGAGGCCGCCGAGTCGGCCGAGCACGACGTCGCCGCGTCCGCACCGAGGTTCTTGAAGGACGTCGTCGACGCCGAGGACGTGGCCGAGATCGTCTCCAAGTGGACCGGGGTTCCGGTCTCGCGGCTGATGGAGGGCGAGATCGAGAAGCTCGTGCACATGGAGGAGCGCCTGCACCAGCGGGTGATCGGCCAGGATGAGGCGGTCAGTGCCGTCGCCAGCGCGCTGCGGCGCTCGCGTGCCGGGCTCGCTGACCCCAACCGGCCGATCGGGACGTTTCTGTTCCTCGGCCCGACCGGCGTCGGCAAGACCGAGCTCGCGCGGGCGCTGGCGGAGTTCATGTTCGACAGCCAGGACGCGATGATCCGGATCGACATGTCCGAGTACATGGAGAAGCACTCGGTGTCGCGGCTGGTGGGTGCTCCCCCCGGATATGTCGGTTATGAGGAGGGCGGCCAGCTGACCGAGGCGGTCCGCCGCCGCCCCTACTCAGTGGTGCTGCTCGACGAGATCGAGAAGGCCCACCCGGATGTGTTCAACGCGCTGTTGCAGGTGATGGACGATGGGCGGCTGACAGACGGCCAGGGCCGCACGGTCTCGTTCAAGAACACGGTCCTGATCATGACCTCCAACATTCCCGGCGGCCGGGCGGGGATCGAAGCGGCGTTCAAGCCGGAGTTCATCAACCGGCTCGACGACATCGTCGAGTTCGAGTCACTGACGCGGACCGAGATCGGCGCGATCGTCGACCTCCAGGTGGCCGCGGTCGTGGCCCGGGTGGCCGAGCGCGAGATCGGGCTCGAGCTGACTGACGACGCCCGAACGCTGATCGGCAACCTCGGCTATGACCCGACCTACGGGGCGCGGCCGCTCAAGCGCGTGATCCAGAAGCGGCTCGTCGATCCGCTGGCGCTGGCGATCCTCGAGGGCCGGTTCGTGCCCGGTGACACGGTGCGGGTCGACGCCGCCGATGGCGAGCTGGTGCTCGAGCGGGCCGGCGCGCGGGCGGCGGTCTGACGGGTGAGGCCGAGCGCCTGGCTGGCCGCCCAGGGATGAGCGCTAGGACGCTCCGAGGTTGGCCGTTGCCGCGCCCGGATGACCGGTGAGCATGCACGTTGTGACAAATCCGGACCGGGGTGGTGGATGATTCGCTGGCCCCCTTACTCAGCCAAGATGGGGCAGTGCTGAAACCAGTCACGAGCTCAAGGAGAGCCAGGTGCCGACCTACATCATGCTGACGACGCTGACGCCCGAGGGCGTGCAGACGATCAAGAACAACCCCGGCCGGATCCGTGAGGTCAACCGGGAGGTCGAGCAGCTCGGGGCGACCGTCAAGGCGCAGTGGGCGACGCTCGGCCGGTTCGACTTCGTCAACGTGATCGAGGCGCCCGACGAGCAGACGATCGCGCGGGTGTCGCTCGAGCTCGGCTCGAGGGGGACCGGGCGCTATGAGACCCTGAGCGCGATTCCGATCGACGACTTCATCGGCGCGATTTGAGCACCCGCGTCCTCGTGCTGGGTGGGGGTGCGCGCGAGCATGCGCTCGTGCAGGCGCTCGGCCGGTCCTCGGATGTGGAGGTGCTCTGCTCGCCCGGCAATGCGGGGATCGCAGCCGAGGTATCGGTCCCGGCCCCCGGGCTTAACGCCTCCGACGGCGCCGCGGTCCTCGCCCTGGCGCGGGAGCTTGCGGCCGATCTGGTGGTCGTCGGTCCCGAGGCGCCGCTGGTCGCCGGCGTCGCCGACGTCCTGACGGACGCCGGGATCCGCTGCTTTGGGCCTAGCGGCGCGGCGGCTGCGCTCGAGGGCTCGAAGTCGTTTTGCAAGGACGTGATGGCGGCCGCCGGGGTGCCAACCGCGGCCTACACGGTGGTGCTTGAGCCCGAGGCCGGGATGGCCGCAGTCTCGGGTTACCCGGTGGTGATCAAGGCCGACGGCCTCGCGGCCGGCAAGGGCGTGATCATCGCCACCGACGAGCAGGCGGCGCGCGAGGCTCTCGACGCGCTGCTCGTCCAGCGGCGGTTCGGGACCGAGCGGGTGGTGGTCGAGGAGTTCCTCGAAGGCGAGGAGCTCTCGCTGCTGGCGCTGTGCGACGGCGAGCGCGCCGTGCCGCTCGCGTCGGCGCAGGACTACAAGCGGATCTTCGACGGCGATCGCGGCCCCAACACCGGCGGGATGGGTTCCTATTCGCCGGTCCCGGCAGTCGATGAGGAGCGGGCGCGGGAGATCTGCGCCGCCGTCCACCAGCCGGTGCTCGACGAGCTGCTTCGCCGGGGGGTCCCGTTTCACGGTGTCCTCTACGCGGGGTTGATGATGACCCCGTCGGGCATCAAGGTTCTCGAGTTCAACGCGCGCTTCGGCGACCCCGAGACGCAGGCGATCCTGCCGCGGCTGCGGACCGATCTGCTCGGTCTGCTGGACGCCGCCTGCGACCGCGGCGGGTTGGCCGATGCTCGCGTGCAGTGGTCCGACGAGGTCGCGGTGACGGTCGTGATGGCGAGTGCCGGCTACCCCGAGAGTTCCTCGAGCGGCGACGTGATCTCCGGCCTCGACCGCATCCCGCCCGACGTCTACGTGACCCACGCGGGCACCGCGCGCGACGCCGCGGGCGACGTGGTGACCGCAGGCGGCAGGGTGCTGAACGTGACCGCGCTGGGCGACGACTTCGCGGCCGCCCGCGAGGCCGCATATGCTGCGGCCGACATGATCGCTTTCGACGGCAAGCAGTTGCGGCGCGACATCGCGCTACGGGCGGTTTCGGGATGAGCCCTGCGGACGATCCGGGTCTGTCGACTGACCCCGGCCGCGAGCCGTTCCTGATGGCCGCCGAGGAGGCCGGAAGGCCGCTGACCGAGACCGAGACAGAGACCGTCGCCGAGATCGAGGAGCTCGAGGTCGACTCGCCGCAGGTCGCGATCCTGATGGGATCCAAGAGCGACCTGCCGGCGATGGAAAAGGCCGAGCAGGAGCTGACCGAGCGCGGGATCCGATCGGAGACCCGGGTCATGTCGGCTCACCGCGAGCCCGATGTGGTCGCCGACTATGCGCGCAACGCGAAGATGCGCGGGATCCGGGTGATCATCGCGGGCGCCGGCCTGTCGGCTGCCTTGCCCGGGGTCGTGGCGGCTCACACCGAGCTGCCGGTGATCGGCGTGCCGCTGACCAGCCGCACGTCGGTCGCGGGCGGGCTGGACGCGCTGCTCTCGATTGCGCAGATGCCCCCCGGGGTCCCGGTCGCGTGCGTAGGTGTCGACAACGCGCGCAACGCAGCGGTACTCGCGGCACGGATCCTCGGAGCCTGAGCGGGCGGGTCCCGGCAGGTCAAGCGCCGGACGGGCGCAGGTGCGGCTGGACCCACTAGCCTTTGGCGCACAGTCGTGCCCGACGCGATCGTCCACTTGTCATCGATTGCAGGAAGCCCGCTACTCGATGCGGGCGGTGAGCGGCTCGGCAAGGTGGAGGATGTGGTCGTCAGGCTGGACGGCGACGACGGGATGCCGGCGGTCGTCGGGCTGGTGGGGCGAGTCGGCGGGCGGCAGACGTTCGTCGGCGTGGATCGCCTCGAGCAGCTCGAGCGCGCGGCCGCGCGCACCGCGACGACGAAGCTCGACCTGGCGCCGTTCGAGCGCCGGCCCGGCGAGGTTCTGTTGCGCACGGACGTGCTTGACCACAGCATGATCAACGTCAAGACCGCCCGCCTGGTGACCGCGCGCGACGTCGAGCTCGTCTGCGAGGACGGGACCTGGCGCGTCGCGGGCATTGACCCGAGCTTTCGCGTCCGGCTCTACCGGCTGCTGCCGCGGAGGTTCCGCGGCCACGACAGCGAGCACGGCCAGTTCGTGCCCTGGCAGGACATCGAGCCGTTCGTGGGTCACGTCCCCAGTTCACGTCTGAAGCTCGGCTCGATCCGCCTGCGGCGCTTGCATCCGGCGCAGATCGCCGACCTGGTCGAGGCCGCCTCGCACGACGAGGGACAGGAGATCCTCGAGGCGGTCGCGCAGGACAAGGAGTTTGAGGCCGACGTGTTCGAGGAGCTCGACGACGAGCACCAGATCGAGTTCCTGCGCGAGCGCTCCGACCAGCAGGTCGCCGAGGTACTGGCGCGGATGGCGAGCGACGACGCGGCCGACCTGCTGCTCGAGATCCAGCAGGAGCGCCGGATCGCGGTCCTGAACATGCTGCCGGCCGCCAAGCAGCGCAAGATCATGGGCCTGCTGGGCTACAACCCGTCGACCGCCGGCGGCCTGATGAACCCGGACTTCGTATCGGTGCCGGTGCTATCGAGCGTCGGCGAGGCGATGACCGTCGGCGAGGCGCTCGACCTGGTGCGGGCGAGCGGGCTCGGGGCGCAGCAGATCGCGACCGTCTTCGCGACTGACGAGCACGGTCTGCTGATCGACACGGTGCCGCTCACCGAGCTGGTTCGGGCCGATCCGACGAGCCCGGTTTCGGCGCTGACCGGCGCGGGTCTGCCGAGCGTCCACGCCGAGGCCGATCTGCCCGAGGTCGCCCGGCTGATGGCCGACTACAACCTGATCGCGATGGCGGTCGTCGACCATGCGGGGATGCCCGTCGGGATGGTCGCGGTCGACGATGTGCTCGAGCTGCTGGTGCCCGACGAGTGGCGCTGGCGGGCGGGCGCAGCGCGCGATTAGCGGCCCTCCCGTTGCGGGGAGGTCTTCCGTCGAGTTACACGAAATGCCAATGCCGGCGGGCGATTGGGGTGCTAGCCTAAGAGGCCGAATGACGTTCCGCGTCGCATATTCCGAACACGACGAATTACCGCGAAGTAAGAGCCTCGCGGCCCGCGCGGTGAACGTCGCTTTGCGCCCGGACTGAGTTCCGGCACCCGGTGACCTCCACGCCGGCCGCGGCTCGCCGCGGCGAGTGGCTGAAAGGAGGTCGAGATGACGACAGATCGTTCAACGGGCGGGACGCAGGTCCGCGAACGTGCCGTGCTCGACTCAGCCCACGTCGGCGAGATCCGCGGCGCATTCGGGACGATCGGCGAGCACGAGCGCACGCACCGCTCGCTGCGTGCGCGGTCCCTGGCGATGCTGGCGATCGTCGGTCCGGGGCTGATCGTGATGGTCGGCGACAACGACGCCGGCGGCGTCGCGACCTACTCGCAGGCCGGGCAGAACTACGGCACCAGCCTGCTGTGGGTGCTGCTGCTGCTGATCCCGGTGCTGGTCGTCAACCAGGAAATGGTGGTCAGGCTCGGCGCGGTGACCGGGGTCGGACACGCGCGGCTGATCAACGAGCGCTTCGGGCGCTTCTGGGGATGGTTCTCGGTCGGGGACCTGTTCCTGCTCAACTTCCTGACGATCGTGACCGAGTTCATCGGCGTCAGCCTGGCGCTCGGTTACTTCGGGGTTTCCGCATATGTGGCGGTGCCTCTGGCGGCGATCGCGCTGGTGGCGCTGACTGCGAGCGGCAGCTTCCGCTTCTGGGAGCGATCGATGTTCGTGTTCGTGTTCGCGAACCTGCTCGTGATCCCGCTGTTCGTGCTTTCGCATCCGCACGCGAGTCCGATCGTGCACGGCTTCTTCGTGCCGGGAATCCTGGGCGGCGCCAACTCGACGTCCGTGCTGCTGATCATCGCCATGGTCGGAACCACGGTCGCGCCGTGGCAGCTGTTCTTTCAGCAGTCGAACATCATCGACAAGCGGATCACGCCGCGCTGGATCAACTACGAACGGCTCGACACGTGGATCGGCGCGATCGTGGTCGTGATCGGCGCCGCGGCGCTGATCTGCGTATCGGCGTTCGCGTTCAAGGGCACCCCCTACTTCGGGGAGTTCACGAACGCGGGCGCGACGGCGAGCGGTCTCTCGCACGAGCTCGGCTCCGTTGCGGGGGCGTTCTTCGCGGTCGTGCTGTTGAACGCCTCCCTGATCGGCGCCGCGGCGCTCACCCTGTCGACCAGTTACGCGTTCGGCGACGTGTTCGGGATCAAGAGCTCGCTGCACCGCAGCCTCTCGGACGCCAAGGCGTTCTATGGCATGTTCGCGGCGCTGATCGCGGGCGCGGCTGCGATCGTCCTGATCCCCGGCGCGCCGCTGGGCGTGATCACGCTCGCGGTCCAGGCGCTGGCCGGCGTGCTGCTGCCGAGCGCGACCGTGTTCCTGCTGCTGCTGTGCAACGACCGCGAGGTGCTCGGCCCGTGGGTTAACCCGGGGTGGCTGAACGTGCTGGCGGCATTGATCATCGCGGTCCTGATCCTGCTGTCGCTGATCCTGATGGCGACGACGCTGTTCCCTTCGATCGACGTCACGGAGGTTTCGCTGATCGGGGGGTGTGTGCTGGCGGTCGGGTTGCTCGGGCTCGGCGCCGTGACGGCGCTCAGCCGCCGCACGGTCTCGGCCCGCGGCGTTGGCGGGCCCGGTGACGGGGCTGCCGCCGGCTCGCCCCCGCTCCCTGTCTCGCCTCGGATCCCGCGCGCCGAGTGGACGATGCCGCCGCTGGCGCTGCTGTCGCGGCCTACGTGGTCACCGGGGCGCAAGTTCGCGATGCTGGCGCTGCGGGGTTATCTATTGGCCTCAATGGTGCTGCTGATCGTCAAGGCGGTGCAGTTGGGCGGCGGCTGAGTTAGATCGCAGCCCGGGGCGGCCGCGGAGGCCGGCTGAGGTCCTGGATGTACTGGGCGATCACCGCCGTCGCGCCTCGCTGCGCCCGTGGCTCCCGGCGCCGCAGGCCCGAGCCGGCGCGCGAGCCGGATGATCTGCGCTGACCGCGGGGAGTCCTCATAGACTCCAGGACGGCCTCAATCTGGCTGTCTTGTCCCATTTGTGAACTCCTTGCTGCGGTCCGTTGTACGATGGATACCGTACGATAGCACGAAGTACGATAACCGTCGTACAATGAACAGTTGGTAGGTACCAGTGCAGACGACAACCGAACAGATCGCACACCCCACGCGCGAGCAGCTTGAGCTCAGCGCCGTGCTGCACGCGCTGAGCGATCCGGTGCGTCTGAGGATCGTCGCTGAGCTCGCCAAAGGCGGGTGCGAGTACACGTGCGGGAGCTTCGAACTCCCGGTCACGAAGTCCACCTGCACCCACCACTTCAAGGTCCTGCGCGAGGCGGGCCTGATCAGCCAGCGCCACAAGGGCACCACCCGCCTCAACACGCTGCGACGCGAGGACATCGACGCGCGCTTCCCGGGGTTGCTCGAGACGGTCCTCCAGGCCGCCGCCGCTCCGGAAACCCGGGCCGCCGCCCCGGAAACAGCCGTCGCCCCGGCTTGACGGCGACGCGGTGATCCCCCGCTACACCCGCCCCGAATTGGCGATGGTCTGGTCAGACCAGGCGCGCTTCGATGCGCTGCGCGAGGTCGAGGTCGCCGCCTGTGAGGAGATGGAGGGGCCGACGGCGACCGAGCTCGATGCGATCCGCGCCGCCACCTTCACGGTCGCCGCGATCGAGGAACGCGAGAAGGTCACAGACCACGACGTCGCCGCCTTCGTCGACGTGCTGTCGGAGTCAGCCGGGCCGGCCGGGCGCTGGATCCACTTCGGCCTGACCTCCAGTGATGTGCTCGACACCGGACTCGCGCTGCAGATCAAGCGCGCGGGTGAGCTCGTGCTGCCCGATTCGCGCCGCCTCGTCCAGGCGCTCGCCTTCCGCGCCCGCGAGCATGTCTCAACCCTGTGCGCCGGGCGCACGCACGGGATTCACGCCGAGCCCACCACGTTCGGTATCAAGCTCGCGGGGTTCGCGTTCGAGGCCGCCCGCAACGAGCAGCGGCTGCGACGCGCGTTCGCGCAGGCGAGCGTGGGCGCGGTCAGCGGCGCCGTGGGCACCTACTCGGCGACCTCGCCGGAGTTCGAGACGCGGGTGCTGGCGCGGCTCGGGCTCGAGGCAGAGCCGGTCTCGACCCAGGTCGTCGCGCGCGACCGCCATGCCGAGCTCTTGAGCGCGATCGCGATCGCCGGAGCCGGGATGGAGCGCTTCACGACCGAGCTGCGACACCTGGCACGGACAGAGGTAAGTGAGGTGCGCGAACCGTTCGGCGGCGGCCAGAAGGGCTCGAGCTCGATGCCCCACAAGCGAAACCCGATCAAATCAGAGCAGGTGTCCGGGCTCGCGCGGGTGCTGCGCGGGAACGCTCAGGCGGCGCTGGAGAACGTGGCTCTGTGGCACGAGCGCGACATCTCGCACTCTTCAGTCGAGCGGATCATCCTGCCGGACTCGATCAGCCTGCTCGACCACCTGCAGCGCCGCGTGCTGGCGCTCGTCGATGGGATGGTCGTCGATTCCCGGCGGATGCGCGAGAACCTCGATCTGACCTACGGTGCACTGTTCTCGCAGCGGCTCCTGCTGGCGCTCGTCGCCGGCGGCCAGACCCGCGACGACGCCTACCGGGTCGTGCAGCGACTGGCGCAACGGGCGCTCGATGAGCGCACCCAGCTACGCGATCTGCTCGCGGCCGATCCGGCCGGCGCCGGGCTCGATCTCGATGCGATCTTCGACTACGAATCGTTCGTGCTCCACGCCGAGGAGATCGTGAGTCGGCTCGACGCGCTCGACCACCCGATCGTTGACAGTAGTTGACAGCCCCGGGGGCGTCCTTCACCCTGGCGGGCAGTAGGGCCTCGATCAAGCTGCCCTACACGTCTATAGAGGGGGGTTTTCGATGCATGCTTTGAGGAGCCGTCGACCGTCGGGCGCGATGGTGGTCGCCGTGATCGCGCTCGTGTTCGCGGTCTCCGGGACCGCGATCGCGGCCAGCCACCTGGTCAGTGGCGACAAGCTGATCAAGAAGCGCTCGCTGTCGGGCAACCGGCTGCGCAATCACACGCTGACTGGTAAGCAGATCAACCTCAAGAAACTCGGCAAGGTGCCAAGTGCCACGAACGCCGACCACGCGACGACCGCGAACAGCGCCGGCTTTGCGAACGGCGCCGGCAACGCGAACAGCGTCGGTGGCCAACCGGCCGCCGCGTTCGAGCCGGCGGGCGATTTCATCCGCACGGGGCTGGTGACGGCGGGCAGTGGTCAGATCGTGCCGCTCGCGAGCTTCGGGCCGTTTACGCTCACGCTCAACTGCGTCGCAAGCGGCAGCCAAGTCCGGGCGGAGGTTGACGCGACCTCGACCGTCGCGAACTCCGACGGCTATGGGACGCCGATGACGACTGCCGGGGACTCGTATGACGTGCTCGGGACAAGCGGGGCGTCTAGCGGCTTCATCGAGTCAAACCAGAACGCGGCCAACTTCTTCACTCCGGACGGGAACACGTACGTGGGGATCCTGACGATCGGTCAGAACTACCTCGGGGCTCGCTGCTATGCGAACGCTCTGATCAGCCCAAGCTGAGGCGGCGCGAAACGAGATCCGCAGCGGATCCGAGAATCGTGTAACAATCGCATCAAATCCGTCCGGAGGGGCGCCGGGAGGCCGACCGGACATACCAACACGATTCCCGAGGGGGTTTCAGTATGAAGAGCGTCCTGCACCGCAGGCCGTCCGCGTCGCTGGTGGTCTCGATCATCGCGCTTGTCGTGGCGATGTCCGGGACGGCGATCGCGGCCAGCCACCTCGTCAACGGCGACAAGCTGATCAAGAAGCACTCGCTGTCTGGCAACCGGCTGCGCAACCACACACTGACCGGCAAGCAGATCAACCTCAAGAAGCTTGGCAAGGTGCCGAGCGCCAAGAACGCCGATCACGCGACGACCGCGGACACGGCGACCAGCGCGACGAGCGCCAACAGCGCCACCAGCGCGACCAACGCAGTCAACGCGACGAACGCAACCAACGCAACGAACGCCGCTAACCTGGCCGGGCTCAATCGATTCCGGACAACCATCCAGCCGGCCGGTTCGTCGTTCACGGACGCGGCCGTGGTCACACTCGGGACCGCAGGCCCACTGAGCCTGGTTGGGAAGTGCTTCTCATCCGGCGGGGCGATCACCGGCGGACTCTTCCTGAGTACGACGGCAGCCGCCGAGTACGACGCCTACGACAATCAGTTCAACGGCGCTCCGCTGACGCCGGGCACTGACGAGGATGTTGGCGAGGACGACGCGACTTCGACCCCACCGGCGGTCGACTTCCAGGATCCGACCGACGGTACGTTCGCGGCCCTGACCAATACGACGGGCAACTACATCACGGGGCTCGCCTCCGTGGCCACGAACATGAACAGCTCCGGTGGCTGCACGTTCGCCGGCTTCACTGTCGCAAGCTAGAACCGCAGGCTGAAGAATCATCAAAACGGCGGGGCGCGCAAGAGCGCCCCGCCGTTCCGCTGTCGGACCCAACCGCTAGCATCGGCTGGGTGACCGTCCTCGCAGACCTTCCGTTGATCGCCACGGGCAAGGTCCGCGAGATCTACGACCTAGGCGACGAGCTGCTGATCGTTGCCTCTGACCGGATCTCGACCTATGACGTCGTACACCCGACGCCGATCCCCGGCAAGGGCAGCGTGCTCACCGGGCTGTCGACGTTCTGGTTTGAGCGCACCGGCGAGCTCGTCCCCAACCACCTGATCTCCATCACTGACGGAGTGCCGGAGGAGGTCCGCGGCCGCGGCATGGTGGTGCGCAAGCTCGAGATGCTGAGCGTCGAGTGCGTCGTGCGCGGCTACATCACGGGCTCGGGCTGGAAGGACTATCAGGCAACCGGCGCCGTGTCAGGGATCGCGCTGCCGGCAGGGCTGCGCGAGTCAGAGCGGCTGCCAGAGCCGATCTTCACGCCGAGCACGAAGGCCGACGTGGGTCACGACGAGGCGATCGACTTCGAGGGCGCAGTGCGGTTGATCGCGGATCGCGCGCTTGCGGAGAGGGCGCGCGATGTCTCGATCGCCCTCTACGAGCACGCCGCTGAGCACGCCCGCAGCAAGGGGATCATCCTCGCCGATACCAAGTTCGAGCTCGGACTCGATGGAGACGGGACGCTGACGCTCGGCGACGAAGCTTGCACGCCCGACTCGTCGCGCTTCTGGCCCGCCGACGGGTACGAGCCCGGCCGCGGCCAGCCGAGCTTCGACAAGCAGTTCGTCCGCGACTGGGCATCGTCGACCGGCTGGGACAAGAAGCCGCCGGCGCCGCCGATCCCCGACGATGTCGTCGCGCGCACGCGCGAGAAGTACATCGAGGCCTACGAGCGGATCACCGGCGAGCCGTTCGACGCCTGGCTGGCGCGCACCGGCGCAGCCGGCTGATGCACGCCCGGGTGCTCGTCAAGCCCAAGGCGGGGATCCTCGACCCGCAGGGCCAGGCGGTGCAGCGCGCGTTGCCGGCGCTCGGGTTCAGCGGGGTGCGTAATGTGCACGTCGGTCGCTTGATCGAGCTCGAGGTCGAGGATCCGGCGCAGCTGCCGGAGATGTGCGAGCGGCTGCTGACCAACCCGCTGATCGAGGACTACGAGATCGTCGAGACCGCGTCCGCGGGGAGCGGCGACAAGGCGTGAAGTTCGGCGTCATCCGCTTCCCGGGCTCCTGCGACGAGGTCGACGCGCAGCTCGCGGCGTCGCGGGCCAGCGAGGCGGTGCTGCTCTGGCACGGGGACCGCGATCTGCAGGGAGTCGACGCGGTGATCGTCCCGGGCGGGTTCTCCTACGGTGACTACCTGCGGGCCGGCGCGATCGCCCGCTTCGCGCCGGTGATGGAGGAGGTCGCGGAGTTCGCCCGCGCGGGCGGGATCGTGCTCGGGATCTGCAACGGATTCCAGGTCCTGTGCGAGGCGGGGATGTTGCCGGGCGCGCTGTTGCCCAACACGTCGCTGAGGTTCGTCTTCAGCCAGGTGGAGCTGGAGGTCGTCGAGTACGACACGCCGTTCACGCGCGCGTGCACGCGCGGGAAGCGCCTCTCGATCCCGGTCAAGCACACGACCGGCCGCTTCTACGCGCCCGACGATCAGCTGCGCCGGCTCGAGTCCGACGGCCAGGTGCTGCTGCGCTACGCGCCCGGCCACAACCCCAACGGCTCGATGCGCGACATCGCCGGCGTTTGCAACGAGGGGCGCAACGTATTCGGGCTGATGCCCCATCCCGAGCACGCGGTCGACCCGCTGACCGGCTCCACCGACGGGCTGACGATGTTCGAGTCGATCCGGGCGCACGTTGCCGACCGCGTCGCCGTCTGAGCGACCGACTGATGGCGGCGCGCATGGCCGCGCCACCGCGAGCTCGGCCTGACCGACGCCGAGTACGAGCTGATCGTCGAGCGGCTCGGCCGCGAGCCGGGCACAACCGAGCTGGCGATGCTGTCACTGATGTGGTCAGAGCACTGCGCCTACAAGCACTCCAAGAAGCTGCTGCGCCGGCTGCCCACCGAGGGCCCGGCGGTCCTGATGGGCCCCGGGGAGAACGCCGGCGTCGTCGATGTCGGTGGCGGGCTCGGAGTCGCCTTCAAGGTCGAGTCCCACAACCACCCGAGCGCGGTCGAGCCCTTCCAGGGCGCCGCGACCGGGGTCGGCGGGATCCTGCGTGACGTGTTCGCGGTCGGCGCGCGGCCGATCGCCGTGCTCGACTCGCTGCGCTTCGGCGAGCCGGTCAGCGTCCGAGCGCTCGCGCTACCTGCTCGACCGCGCCGTCGCCGGGATCGGCCACTACGGCAACTCGATCGGCGTGCCGACGGTCGGCGGCGAGATCTACTTCGAGGACAGCTACGAGCAGAACTGCCTGATCAACGCGATGTGCCTGGGGCTCGCGCCGCACGAGCGGCTGATCCGCAGCGCCGCCGCCGGCCGGGCAACGTGCTGGTGCTGCTCGGCGCGCTGACCGGGCGCGACGGGATCGGCGGCGCGTCGGTGCTGGCCTGGGCCGAGCTCGGCGAGGGCGACGAGGCCAAGCGCCCGTCGGTCCAGATCGGCGACCCGTTCGCCGAGAAGAAGCTGCTCGAGTGCTGCCTGGAGCTGCTCGACTCAGAGCTGCTGGTGTCGCTGCAGGATCTCGGCGCGGCCGGGCTGACTTCGTCGTCGTCGGAGATGGCGCCAAGGGCGGGGTCGGGCTCGACATCGACGTGCTCCCAGGTGCCGCTGCGCGAGCCGGGCATGGAGCCGTTCGAGATCATGGTCTCCGAGTCCCAGGAGCGGATGCTGTGCGTGGTCGAGCCGGAGCGCGTGGACGAGGTGCTCGCGGTCTGCGAGCACTGGGAGACGCTGGCCACGCCGATCGGGGTCGTCACCGACAGCGGCCGCCTGCGGGTGCTGCGACGGCGACAGGGTGGCGGCCGACCTGCCGGTCGGGATCCTGGTCGACGACTGCCCGCTCTACGACCTCGAGCCCGCGCCGCCGACCGGGCCGCTGTACCGCGCGCCGCCGGCGGTGCTGAACGGCGGCGAGTCGCCGGGCGAGACGCTGCTGGCGCTACTGGGGTCGGCGAACATCGCCTCGCGCCGGCCCGTGTTCGAGCAGTACGACCCGGTCGTGCAGTCGCGGACCGTGCGCCGGCCCGAGGAGGCCGACGCCGCCGTGCTGGCGCTGCCCGACCGGCGAGGCGATCGCGGTCTCGATCGACGGCAACGGCCGGCGGGTCGCGTGCGATCCGCGGCGCGGCGCCGCCGAGGCCGTGCTACGAGTGCGCCGCCAACCTGGCCTGCGTCGGGTGCCGAGCCGCTCGGGCTCACCAACTGCCTGAACTTCGGCAACCCCGAGAAGCCGCACGTCGCCTGGCAGCTGGTGGAGGCGGTGGAGGGGATCGCCGACGCCTGCGAGGCGCTCGGCGTCCCGGTCGTGGGCGGCAACGTCTCGCTCTACAACGAGGCGCCCGACAGGGCCGATCTTCCCGACACCGGTGATCGGGATGGTGGGGCGGCTGCCCGATCCCGCGCGTGCCGGGCGGCTGGGCTTCGCGCGCGAGGGCGACGTGATCGCGCTGGTGGGCGACTTCGCGCCGCGGCGGCCGGCTCGGAGCTGGCCAAGCTCCGGGGAGGAGCCCGCGGGCCCGCTGCCGCGATCGAGTGCGCCGCGTCGGGCCGCCCACGAGACGGTGCGGGCGTGGTCAACGCCGGCGCGCTGCGCAGCGCCCATGACATCGCCGAGGGCGGGATCGCGGTGGCGCTGGCCGAGTGCTGCATCGCGGGCGGCATCGGCGCCCGCGTGCGGATGCCGGAGCGGCATCGACCCGTTCGCCGAGGCGCCCGGCCGGGCGTTCATCGTCTCCGGTCCAGAGGAGGCGCTCCGCGGCCTACGGTCATCGGTCGGGTCGGCGGCGACGCGCTCGAGCTCGAGGGCGTGCTGAAGATCCCAGTTTCCGACCTGCGCGAGGCCCGCGGAGCACGGACTCGCCGATGTCCTGAGTGAGCCCCGTTGCTAGCCTGATGCCGCAGGCGCTTTCGCCATGCGGGCTCCGCATGCCTCCTGCTCGACCATCGTGACGGACCCCGCGACGAGTGCGGCGTCTTCGGGATCTACGCGCCCGGCCACGACGTCGCCCGGCTCGCGTACTTCGCGCTGTTCGCGCTCCAGCACCGCGGCCAGGAGTCGGCCGGGATCGCCACCGCCTCGCGAGGCGGCAACATCATGGCGATCCGCGACCAGGGACTGGTCTCCCAGGTGTTCAACGAGAACACGCTGCGCTCGCTGGTCGGCGACATGGCGATCGGGCACGTCCGCTACTCGACCACCGGCTCCTCGGAGTGGGAGAACGCCCAGCCGATCGTCCGCGACGACCGCCGCACGCTGGCGCTGGCCCACAACGGCAACCTGATCAACGCCGTCGAGCTGCACGCCGAGCTGCGCGGCCGCGACGTCCCGTTCCGCTCCACCTCGGACTCGGAGATCATCGCCGCGCTGCTGGCCACCCACCCGGCCGACGGATCGAGGATGCGGTCGCCGACGTGCTGCCGCGGCTGAGGGCGCGTTCTCGACCGTCGTCATGACCGACGAGCGGTGGTCGCGTTCCGCGACCCGCACGGCGCTGCGTCCGCTGCGCTGGGCGATGATCGAGGACCCGGACGGCGGCCCGCCCGCCTACTGCGTGGCCAGCGAGTCCTGCGCGTTTGACCTGATCGGCGCCACGCTTCCTCCGTGACGTCGCGCCCGGCGAGGTGGTGACGCTGACCGGCGACGGGATCGCAGACGCAGATCGTGGCGGGGCCGAGCGCCATGCGTTCTGCGTGTTCGAGTACATCTACTTCGCCCGCCCGGACTCGCGCATGGGCGGCACCGTGCTGCAGGTCGCGCGCGCGCGCGATGGGCGAGAACCTGTGGCGCGAGGCGCCGGTGGAGGCCGACGTCGTGATCCCCGTGCCCGACTCCGGCAACGCCGGCCGCCCGCGGGCTGGCCCGGGCCGCCGGGCTGCCCCGGATGACGGCTTCATCAAGAACCGCTACGTCGCCCGGACCTTCATCCAGCCGGGCCAGGAGCTGCGCCGCCAGGGGGTGCGGCTGAAGTTCAACCCGCTGCCCGAGGTCGTCGCGGCAAGCGCCTGATCGTCGTCGACGACTCGATCGTGCGGGGCAACACGACCCGCCAGATCGTGCAGATGCTGCGCGACGCCGGCGCCGCCGAGGTGCACCTGCGGATCTCTGCGCCGCCGATCAAGCATCCGTGCCACTACGGGATCGACATGTCCACGCGCGAGGAGATGATCGCCCACGGCCGATCGGTGGCGGAGGTCGGCGCCAAGCTGGGCGCCGACTCGCTGCACTACCTCTCGCTCGAGGGCGTCTATGAGGCGATCGGCGGCTCGCGCGGCGATCACTGCGATGCCTGCTTCAGCGGTGAGTACCCGCTGGCCGGGACCGAAGAGGCCAACGGCAAGTTCGCGCTCGAGCTCGCCGCTCGTCAGGCGTGTAGGCTCCGCCGGCGCTTCGGGCCGCCGCTGCTGGGCCGCCGGCGTCGCCGGGAGCGACGGTATCGGTCGAGCCGCCCCCATGGATCGCCCTCCGCAGCTCGGCGCGTGTTCGGCTTCAACGAGTTCCGGCCCGGCCAGGCCGAGGCGGTCAGGGCTGCGCTCGCGCGGTCGCGACGCGCTGGTGGTGATGCCACCGGTTCCGGAAAATCGGTCTGCTACCAGCTGCCGGCGCTGATGCGCGACGACCTGACGATCGTCGTCTCGCCGCTGGTGTCGCTGATGCGGGACCAGGTTGCGGCGCTGAGCGCGTCGCCCCTGGCTCGGTGGCGATGGTCAACTCCCAGCGCAGGCACAACGCCAACGCGAGGCGATGGCCCGCGTACGCAGGGCGAGGTCCGGCTGCTCTACGTCGCGCCGGAGCGGTTCGCCTCGCCGGCGTTCGTCGGAGGATGGCGCGGCGTCGACGTCGGACTGTTCGTCGTCGACGAGGCGCACTGCGTCTCCCAGTGGGGCCACGACTTTCGACCCGACTATTTCACGCCTCGCCGATGCTGCCGCGCGGTTGGGCGCGCGGGCGACGGTCGCGCTGACGGCGACCGCGACGCCGAGGGTCGCCGACGACATCGTGGCGCGGTTGCGGCTGCGCGATCCGGTCCGGCTCACGACCGGCTTCGATCGCCCGAACCTCAGCTTTGCCGTGATCGCCTGCCGCAGCGCCCACGACAAGCAGCGGCGGCTCGTGGCGGCGCTGTCCGAGCCCAACGCGCTGCCGGCGATCGTCTACGCCGGCACCCGCGGGGCCAGCGAGCAGCTTGCCGGCACGCTGAGCTTGGCGCTTGGCGAGCCGGCGCTCGCGTATCACGCAGGCATCGGCAGATCGGACCGCGCGCGCGACGCAGGAGCGCTTCATGTCCGGCGAGGCGCGGGTGATCGTGGCTACCAACGCGTTCGGGATGGGGATTGACAAGGCCGACGTGCGGACGGTCTCACACGCGTCAGTGCCGGGTTCGCTCGAGGCCTACTACCAGGAGGCCGGGCGTGCTGGACGCGACGGGCTACATGCGCGCTGCTTGCTGTTCGCCGAATCGCGCGACAAGGGGCTGCATGTGTTCTTCATCCAGCGTGCGCGGCTCGAACCGTCGGCGTTCGAGCGGATCGGCGAGCGCCTCAATTGGGCTGGGATCGACGGGCGCTACGACATCGCGCTGTCGGAGCTGACCGGCTCGTGGATCCGGCGGCGACGACACGGTCAGGGCGGTGATCGGCCACCTCGCGCGCGCCGGAGTTCTGAGCCCCGGGCCGGCGCCGCCCGACCGGGCGGCGGGTTCGATCACGGGCGGCTTTGACCGCCACGCGGCGATGCTCTGCCAGAGCTCGGCGCGCGAAGCCGAGCGCGTGCGCTGGGCGCAGTACCGGTCCGTGTGGGAGTACGCGGAGGGGTCGCGGTGCCGGCGCGAGACGCTGCTCGCGCACTTCGGCGACCGCAGTGGCGGCCGGCCCGAAGTGGACTGCTGCGACGTCTGCGCTCCCGGGCTGGTGCCGGTGGTGCCGAGGGCGCCGCTGCCGCCGCGGGCGGTGAGCTGGACCGGGCGATCCTCGACGTGGTGTCATCGGCGCGGCCGGCGGTCGGGCGCACGCGAGCGGTCGAGATCCTGCGCGGCGGGCGGTCGAAGGTTGTGGCCCAGCATCGATACGACGGCCTCGCCGGCTACGGCGCCTACTCGCATCTGCGCTCCGACGAGGTGCTCGGCCGCGTCGACGAGCTGCTCTCCCAGGGCACGCTGCGATCGACGGGAGGCCGGTTTCCAAAGCTGCGCGCGGCATGAACGTCGCGGTTCTGGCTTCGGGCGCAGGCACCAACCTGCAGGCGCTGATCGACCGCGCACACGACCGCGATGGGGTCCGCCTGATCGCGGTCGCATCCGACAAGCCGGGGCCCCGGCGCTCGACCGAGCCCGGGCGGCGGCAATCCCCGCGGAGGTGTTTACGAGCGAGCGGTTCGGTGGCGATCGGGCTGCTCGTGATGCGGCGATCGCGACCTGGCTGGGCGAGCAGGGCACCGAGCTCGTGGTGCTCGCCGGCTACATGCAGCTGCTCAGCCCCGCGTTCCTGGCCGCGTTCCCCGATCGCGTGATCAACGTCCACCCGGCGCTGCTGCCCGCGTTCCCGGGCCTGCGCGCGATCCAGCAGGCGCTCGATTACGGGGTCAAGGTGTTCGGGGTCACGGTCCATTTCGTCGATGGCGGTGTCGATTCGGGGCCGGTGATCCTGCAGCGCCCGGTCGAGCTGCCGGCTGCGACCGAGGCCGACGAGGTCCGCGAGCAGCTGGCGCCGATCGAACATCAGCTGCTCGTCGAGGCGGTGACGCTGATCGCGCGCGGCGCGGTCAGCTTCGACCCGGCCAACCCGCGTCGAGTCGTCATCGCCCGGTAGAGTCGGGCCGGATGCAGGCGAGCCCCGATCCCGCTGGCAGCGAAGAGCTTGGGGTGAGCGATGTGCGGGTCTCCCGGGCGCTGCTTTCGGTCTCCGACAAGACCGGAATCGTCGAGTTTGCGCGCGGTCTGGCCGAGCTCGGGATCGAGATCATCTCGACCGGTGGCACCGCCGGCGCGCTGGCCGAGGCCGGCGTCCAAGTGCGCTCGATCTCGGATCTGACCGGCTTTCCCGAGATCATGGACGGGCGCGTCAAGACGCTTCATCCCAAGCTCTACGCGGGTCTGCTTGCGGTCGCGCGACAACGCCGAGCACATCAAGGCTGCCGAGGAGCACCAGGTCGAGCTGGTCGACCTCGTGTGCGTGAATCTGTATCCGTTCGAGCGCACGGCGGCGGCGCGAGGGGTGACCGAGGGGGAAGTGATCGAGAACATCGACATCGGCGGACCGACGATGATCCGGGCAGCGGCCAAGAACTTCGCCTTCGCGGCGCCGATCGTCAGCCCGAGAGCTATGACGCGGTGCTCGACGAGCTGCGTGAGTCTGGCTGCCGCCTGTCGCCGGCGACCCGCGAGAGCCTCGCCGCGGAGGCGTTCGCCTACACGGCGCGTTACGACACCGCGATCGCCCGCTGGTTTCAGGAGAAGCGCGAGGACTTCCCGTCGCTGCTGGTGCGGGCATTCGAGAAGGTGCTCGAGCTGCCCTACGGCGAGAACCCCCATCAGCGCGCGGCGTACTACGAGCAGGTGGGCGCCCGGACGCATGTGTTGTCAATGGTTTCGCAGCTCGGCGGCAAGCCGATCTCGTTCAACAACCTGCTCGACCTCGACGCCGGCCGGATGCTGCTGAGCGAGTTCCAGATCCCCGCCTGCGTGATCATCAAGCACAACAACCCGTGCGGGGTGGCAGTCGGTTCAACGCGCTCGAGGCATACCAGCGCGCGTTCGAGTGCGACCCGATGTCGGCCTTCGGAGGCGTCGTGTGCCTCAACCGGTCGGTCGACGCGCCGCTCGCCGAGGCGCTCTCGCAGCAGTTCATCGAGGTCCTGTTTGCCCGCGGCTACGAGGCAGAGGCGGTCGAGGTGCTAGCGCGCAAGCCGAACACGCGGATCCTCGACGACCGCGAGCGGCGGATCCCGACGGTCGTCGAGCCGCACCTACGGCAGGTGCTCGGCGGGATGCTGGTGCAGGACCGCGACGCTGACCTCGAGGGGCGCGGGGAGATGCAGGTCGTCTCAGAGCGCCGACCGACCGAGGCCGAATGGCAGGAGCTGTCCTTTGCCTGGAAGGTCTGCAAACACGTTCGCTCGAACGCGATCGTGTTCGCGCGTGACCTGGCGACGATCGGGATCGGCGCCGGGCAGATGAGCCGGGTCGACGCGGTCCGGCTCGCGATCGAGAAGGCGCGTGACGGGGCACGGCGCGGTGATGGCCTCCGACGCCTACTTCCCGTTCGCCGACGCGCCCGAGCTCGCGCTCGAGGCGGGCGCCACCGGGATCATCCAGCCGGGCGGCTCGGTGCGCGACCCCGACTCGGTTGCCGCGGTGGATCGCGCCGGGGCGACAATGGTGTTCACGCGTCGCCGCCACTTCCGGCATTGATCGAGCGCCTGCAAGGCGACCCGCCGTCGCCCTACGAGCTGCAGTACGGCTTCAGTCGGGTCGTGGCGGCGGGCGGTTCGTGCGCGTCGGTGGGACGACTTCGGTCGACGAGTACGGAGTCGTGCGCGGCGAGACGCCCTACGAGCAGGCAGTCGAGATCCTGCGCAAGCTGGTCCACGAGCTCAAGCGCGGTGGCGCGAGCGTGGAGCAGGTGATCGAGACCCACACCTACGTGACCGATGTCTCGCGCGCAGAGGAAGTCGGGCGGGCGCACGGCGAGGTGTTCGCCACGATCCGGCCGCTGATGACCCTGGTCGAGGTCAGCGCGCTGATCGACCCGCGGATGCTGGTCGAGATCGAGGCCGTGGCCTACATCGGCTCCTGACGCCCTGCGATCAGGGGGCCGCCCGCCGCTGTAGCTCAGCTGGTAGAGCAGCGGACTTTTAATCCGAAGGTCGTGGGTTCGAGCCCCACCGGCGGCATCGGGAAGTAGCTGGAAATGGGCCACTTTCGTCGGGGGAGCAAGGTGGGGATGTGTAGGTATGTCTCCGGCTTGCTCCCGGAAGTGCTTCCAGTTGCGCTATGAGCGCGTCGGTTCGCATCGCCGCCGGCGTCTTTCGCGTCGATCGCGTGCGTGGTCCCGTCTGGTATGCGAAATACCGGGTGCCCGATGGCCGCCAGGTGCAGAAGAAGCTCGGGCCGGCCTGGACCGAGCGGGGGCGTCCGCCGGCCGGGTGGTTTACGAAGCGGACAGCGGAGGCCTGGCAGCACCTGTCACCGGCGTATCAGCGCCCGACTGAAGACTAAGTCCGAGCACCCGCGAGAGCTTCTCCTCGATGGGATGGCGCTGGCCGCCGTGAGCGAGCTTTGCGTTAGCGCTTGCCGGTCCAGAACCCGCCGCCATGCCAGCCGTACCACGAATCCACTTCGATCCACGCGCTGACGCTCTCCCGCTCGCGATCTGAATAGCGACCACCGGTGTAATACCGCGCGATACGGTCGATGTCCTGAAGGTCGTCGTCGGGCTGGAGAGTGGCCCGCCCGCGCAACGTCACCTGCCGGTACCACTCGTCTTTGTCGAGAACGGTGAGCGACACGCGAGGATCGCGGCGCAGATGCTCGAGGCGCTTGCGGCTCGAGTCCATGTTGACGAGCAGCTGTCCGTGTTCCCACAGGTACCACGTGGCCGCGCTGTGAGGGCTGCCGTCGGGTGCCAGGGTGGCGATCACAGACGGGTTGGGCTGGGCGAGGAACTCTTCAATCTCAAGGGGAAGCGGTGGCTTTGGCATACCGAGGGGATACCCGTTCAGCCAGCGAACACGCCAGGACCGATTACCGCGACCGCCGGTGCTGCGCGCGGGACGCAGCAGGCACCATCACAGGACGCCTCCGCCAGCGTTTCCTCGCGAACGTCTCCAAGGCTCGGCTCCGTCCTGGATCGGAAAGGCCGTCCGGCGTCCGTTGAACGATGCTCCTGCGACGAACTCTGCCGTCCGCGCGCGAGAAGGGGATCGTCGCTCTCCGCGCCGTGCTCGTCGGCAGATCAGAGGAAGGGCGATGCTCGCGGCCGATTGCAATCGTGGCGGAGCGGTCGCCTGGCGCCGGCACCCGCCACGGGTCTCCGGTAGCCGAAGCGATGGCCCGGCTTGTCAGCACGTCGTGGGCGCTGCTCAACGCTGGCTGCGACGGTGAAGGTTGCTGGGGTGTGAGAGGCTTCGCGGCTTCTCGAGGCCGACACGAGCACAGCCTCCCCGCGAAGAAAGGAACTCCATGACGAAGACATCGTCGCCGGTCGCCTTGATTACGGGAGGTGGCACCGGCATCGGCCGCGCGACTGCGGTCCGTCTGGCCCAAGAGGGACACGCCGTGGTACTGGCCGGACGGCGGCCGGAGCCGCTCACTGACGCAGTTCGTGAAGTCGAGGCGGCCGGCGGATCGGCGACCTGGATCTCAGGCGATGTGTCAACCCCCGCCGGCGCCGATCAAGCGGCGGACGCCGCGATCAGCGCGTACGGTCGCCTCGATGTTCTCGTCTGCAACCACGGTGTCGGGGACTCGCTGCCCGCGGGGGAGGACACGCTGCAGGCGTGGGATCGGACGCTGGAGATCAACCTGACGGGAGCCTTCCTGATCGCACGGGCCGCGCTGCCGCATTTGCTCGAGCGCCGGGGGTCGGTGGTGACGGTCAGCTCGACCAGCGGCTGGCTTGCCGGTCCAGGGTGGGCGTCGTCTTGCGCCTCTAAGGCGGGGCTGATCATGCTGACGCGCTGCCAGGCGAACGACTCGGCCCCCGCGGTATCCGAGCCAACTGTGTCTGCCCCGGATGGGTCCGAACGCCGATGGGCGAGGCCGACATGGCCGCCGTCGGCGAGGCGTGGGGAGTCTCGACTGACGATGCCTATTGGCTATGCAGCCGCGACACACCGTTGCGGCGTCCTGCTGCTCCCGAGGAGATCGCCGACGTGATCGCCTTCCTCGCCTCTCCACGCGCCGGGTACGTGACCGGTGCGGTGATTCCCGTGGATGGTGGCGCCAGCGCGGTGGACGCTTCGTCAGCTCCTTTCCACGGGCCAGACGAGCGCCTGCGCGCGTTGCTCCACGCTTCCTGACGCTGCGTCTAGTCAAACCGCAGTGGCTGTCTGGGGACCCCGTGCGGACGTATGCCCTGCCCGAGGGAGGACACGTTGGCGAGCGCCGGCGCTGGACGACCGCTTCGCCACGCTAACAATCGTCCCGGTCCGGTCTCGCTTTCATGTGCGGACGTTCCTCTAGACGCAGACACCGGCGGACCCCAACGCGCGGGCTGCCGGATCCTGAGAACGCGACGGGCCTCACCACTGTCGCGCTCGGGTTTTACCTACGCTCGCGTCGCATCCGTCCCGCCGATCGAGAATCAAGCTACCGCGCGGTCGAGCGCCTGATCGCAACCTCCGCCGAGCTCGTGGACGAGGGCGAGTTCGCCGCTGTCGGCCAGCTGCTCGCTGACGCGACGTTTGTTGGCGGTGCCGGAACGGTGAGCGGTGGCGGTGCTATCGAGAAGATGCTCCGGGACAACGTGATCGTCTATGACGACGGTGCGCCCCGGACGAAGCACATCACGACCCAATCTCAGACCATGACGCAGCCCGTGGCCGGTATCTCGATCACTGGCTATACCACGTCTGCGGCTACCGCCGGCCCACGTGACTGAGGACCGCGACCCGTGTTCTGCTCTGTAGGCGAGGAAAATCTCGGGGCGTTCTTAGATCCAAGACGTTGGCGAGCTCGCGTTAGGTGGCTTGGATAATCGGATAAGAGGTGACAGAAGTAGGGTGAGTAGACGGTGATCTCGGCTGCGAGCACGATCTGCTGCTCGTTGGCAACCGCTTGGGCGTTGTAGCTCTGCACACATCTCTGCCTGACCTTCTGCAGCTGGCAGTACGGATCGGTGAGGTTGACCTTCCCCTCAGGCTCGGGCGGTGGCTGGTAGGGCTTAGGTCGTCCGCCATTCGACGGCCCGTCCGCATAAGCCAGCGCGCGCGCCAGGCCTCATAGATTCGGTTGGCCTCGTGCTCGACCTCGAGCTCTTGGGAGAGGCGGCGTTCTGCCTCCAACAGCCGGTCGATCCGCGATCGCTGAACAGGCCAGGGCTCGTGTTCGCGATGGCGATCAAGCTGCTGGCGCGCCGCGCGCAACCACCCCTTCTCCGTGAGGAGCCAGTCGACGATCTCCTCGGCCTCCAACCGCAGGCAGAACAACGCGACCTGGTTCTCATCACGCGCCGGCGCGACCGGCTCTCACACCGGCAGCGGCTCGACGCTGCGGGCTCCTCGCGCTGCTGGCGTTGGCGCTCCTGGCTCAGCCTTGCGGAGACCGGACACCAATGCTCGGCAACACACCCGCCTCGACCGCAGCCTTCGCGCTGGATGCACTCCATCGATGACGGACAGCCGCTGCAGACCGTCCGGTAGCGCTGTTGGTGCTGCCGGTTTGGCGATCAGGAGGCAGTCTGGTCCGGCATCTCCGAGGACCAGAACGGAAAGGCGGTGATGACGATCGTCCAGGCGGGGTTGGCGACCCCCGGAGCTCCGGGACGAAGATCTGGTCGGGCCGCCAACCGGGGTCGCCAAGTTCGAGCCGCCCGCCCGGAAAGGATTCCCCCGGGCTCTACCGGCGAGCTCTATGTCACGACGTGATCCGAGCGTAAATGGGCACGCGGCGGGGGTTTGCGATGAATCGCGCGTCGCCGCCCGGTCATAAGTGGCAAACGAATCTCGAGTGCCGGAGGTGTATTCGATGGCAACTGTTGTCGCTGATATGTCGGTGTCGCTGGACGGCTTCGTTGCCGAAGTCGACGGCGGCGTCGAGCGCGTGTTTGCCTGGTATGGGAAGCCGCAGCCCGAGTCGCAGCCCAGAGAGCGCCCGTCCGGGCCCGGCGCGGCCGGGCTGCGGGTGATCGTCGCGGGACGCAGGACGTTTGCCCAGGCGGAGGGCTGGGGTGGCAGGCACCCCACCGGCGCGCCGGTGATCGTCGTCACCCACAGGATTCCCGAAGGTTGGCCGCGCGAGGGCGCGGCGGTGTCGTTTGTGACCGAAGGGATTGAGACCGCGATGAAGCAGGCCGCGGCTGTAGCTGGTGACGGGGTGATCGCGCTTGCTACCCCGAGCGTCATCCAGCAGTGCCTGAACCTCGGACTCGTGGACCGCATTCAGGTCAAGCTGGTCCCGCTGCTGCTGGGAGCCGGCATCCCGATGTTCGGGAAGCTGACCGGGGATCCGGTTGAGCTTGAGAACCCGACCGTGGTCGAGGGCAACGGGGTGACCCAACTCCATTACCGAGTGCCCGATCAACGACGGGCGACCTAGGGAGCGCGCTGCTCGTGGATGTCTACCCCTGCCTCACCTACCACGACGTTCGCGCCGCGCTGAGCTGGCTCGCGGATGCCTTTGGCGTCAAACCTCTCGTGCTCGGCAGCGAAGCAAACGAGACGATCGAGAATGCCGCGGTCGCGCACCGTGACGGGATGGTCTTGATCGCGGCCGAGCGCCCCGAGCAGCTCCACGGCAGCCACGCCGGCCAAGGCTGGGTGTACCTCGCCGTCGGTGACATCGACCGACATTACGCGCGGACGAAGACGGCCGGCGTCGAGGTGCTCAACCAGCCGCACGCAGGCCCAGGCGGGATGCGCGGCTACAGCGCCCGCGACCTCGAAGGCAACATCTGGACGTTCGGGACGGCAAGACCCACTCAGTAAACGACGAAGACGGGCCGCCGAGCCCGGCGCCCAAGGACGATCTTCGGAGTGCGGGCATCCTCCGCGCTCAGCAGACCGCGCCCGGGTGGCTCATCGCCCTGAGCGACTGATGCCAGGGACCCACCACTTCTCCTCCCACTAACGATGGGGCGTGACGTCGGGCAGTCGGGACGGCGCGATGCATTAGGTCGAGGAGCGACCGGCTCGGCACCATCCACGCCCTTCGCCGTTGAACCCAAGCGTTCTATGACAGGCCGCCGAGGCGGCTGGTGCTGGCGAATCCGAGCGTGCGCCACTTTGCGATGACTACAACGGCAAGCGATTCCCCACTTCGCTCAGGTCGTCGTCCAAGCAGCTGGGTCCGACGCGCTCGTTCTGCTGGAGACGCGGGCGGGCAGAGGGGTATGGGGTGCGAGATACTGCGGCGGTGCTTGGCGGCACCCGCGAGATTGCGCTGTCGGGGCTGATTGGCGCGTTGTCGTATGCCTTGGACGTGACCGAGGGGGAGCCGCCCGGGCATGCGGTGCGGTCGTGTCTGATTGGGATGCGTCTGGCGGACGAGCTGGGGGTAGGAGCGGGGGCGCGGTCGGATCTTTTTTATGCGTTGTTGCTCAAGGACGCGGGGTGTTCGACGAACTCGGCGCGGATGGCAGCGTTGTTTGGTGCTGACGATCACGGGGCCAAGCGGACGTCTAAGCGTGTTGACTGGGCGCGGCCGTTCTCGGCGTTCGTGTGGTCGCTGAGGACTGTCGCGCCGGGCGGTTCGTTGCGCGCCCGGGCGGAGCGGCTGCTGGCGATCCGCGATGAGGGGCAGGTGACTCGGTCGCTGATGCAGGCGCGCTGCGATCGCGGCGCCGAGATCGCCCGCATGCTTGGGTTCTCTGAAGCGACGGCGGAGGCGATCCGTGCGCTGGATGAGCACTGGGACGGCCGCGGCCAGCCGCGCGGTCTGCGGCGACCGAGATTCCGCTAGCGGCCCGTGTCCTGTGCCTCGCGCAGTCGGTGGAGATTTTTCACGCGGCGCGAGGGGTGGGCGCGGCCTACCGGGTAGCCGCAAAGCGCGCCGGGCAGTGGTTCGATCCCGCCCTGGTTGACACTCTCGGCGCGTTGCGCGCGGACACGGGCTTCTGGGCATCGCTGGCTGATCCGGACCTCTCGGGCGTCGAGCCGCCCGACCGGGTGCTGGTCGCCGACGAGAATCGGCTGGATCAGATCGCCGAAGCGTTTGCTGGGGTTATCGACGCGAAGTCCCCGTGGACCGGTCACCACTCCGATCACGCGTGCGAGATCGCGACCGGGATCGCGGCGGTGCTGGGCCTGGAGGCGGCGGCGGTGCGTGATCTGCGTCGCGCGGCGCGGTTGCACGACATCGGCAAGCTTGCGATCTCCAACCGGCTCCTCGACCGGCCAGGGCCGCTCACCGACCAGGAGTACGCCAACGTCAAGCAGCATCCTGTAGTTGACGCGTCGGATTCTCGAGCGGGTTCCAGGCTTCAGCGAGCTGGCGCCGGTCGCGAGCGCGCATCACGAACGCCTCGACGGCAGCGGCCACCCGCGCGGGTTATCGGCAGACGAGCTGACGATCCCGATGCGGGTGCTCGCGGTCGCCGACGTGTATGAGGCACTCACCGCCGAGCGTCCCTACCGCCCGGCACGGAGTTCTGACCGCGCGCTCGAGATGATCGGCCTCGAGGTGCCGCAACGCCTCGACCAAGACGTCTTCGCCGCGCTCAAAACGGCGTTGCATCAGCAGTGGCGCGACCACTAGGGATGACGGCGTTCGGCGCCGGTCAAAAAGGCCCGCGGGTGACGATGAGTGACTCCACGGTCGACGTTCGCATGGGATGGGCCTTTCACGCCACGATCCCTCGCGAGGCGGTGGCATCCGCTCGGCCCCTGAACAGAGACGAACTGCGTGGTGCTTTCCGAATCAGCGTTCTCCGCGGAGTCAACTACTGGCCACGCACCGCTCTTGTCAACGGCGCCGGAACCGGACTGGTCGAGATCACATTGGACCGACAGACGTGGGTGTGGCTCGGTCCGCTCCGAGCCCCGATGCGTCGGCTCATCGTGAGCGCCGAGGACCAATCCGGGCTCGTTGCGGCGCTCAACCCGAGCACCGCAGATTCGCCAAGCCCGACCGACCCGAGTCCGTAGTCGCGGCTGCCGCTGACCGATCGTTCCGACACTCTGCTCCGGGGCCCCAGACCCGCTTCATCCGCCGGGAGCCTCCCTGGTCGCTCTCAGCGGCGGACGCGTTCCGCGCTTTCGCATCGTGCAAAGCGCGTGTCGCACGCCGTTTGACGCACGACCCGGCGGCGGGCGGCGGCGGCGGCACGGAATCGGTGATTGCGTGGCGAGCCCTTGACTTTGGGTTGCAAAGTATGCTTAGCTTTGCAACACAAACTGAATTGAGGGAGCAGCGCCATGCAGGTAACACACGACAACCGACGGAACGACGATGATGGCGACGCGATGGACCCCCGCCAAGCGGCGGCGCTGTTGGATAAGACCACGCGAGACGCGCAGCGCCAGTTCGACCCACGCCCCCCTGTTCTGATGGCGTTGATGGGCGCCTTGGTCCTCGTCGCCTACGGCGTGTTGTGGCTCTCGACGCGCGGACAGCATCCCTACAGCGGTCCAAGCGGTGGCGCGATCGTGTTTACCTACGCGGTGGTCGTGGTGACTTCCGTCGCGATGGTGAAGCTCCACCGGCGCGCGAGCAGCGGCGTCAGCGGCGCCTCGATGACACAGCAGCGGGTAGAGGGGGCCGCGCTCGGGCTGTCGATTCTGTGCAGCCCGGTGATTCAGGGCGCGATGTACCACTATCACGCAAGCCACACGATCGTCTACGGCGTAATCCCGGCCGCGGGGCCGCTGATCATCATCGGCACGACAATGTTGGGGATCGCGGGCATCAAGGCCGACTGGCCGACGTTCTCGGCAGCGCTCATCGCGGTGATCGCCGGGATGATTGCCCTGTTCGTCGGACCCTCCGGCGCGTGGCTGGCGGCCGGGATCGGGCTGTTCATCGCCATCCTCAGCTTTGCCATCGCGCGCGCGAAACTGCTTGCACGGAAAGAGATCACGTGGGCAGCGACACCCTCGACCCGGTAATCCATGCTCCGGCGCGTCTGCGAATCGCGGCGACACTGGCGGCGCTGCCCGCCGGGGACACGCTGTCTTTCACCCGCCTACAGGACATGCTCGATCTCACGGCCGGCAACCTGATCACCCACCTACGAAAGCTCGAGGACGCCGGCTACCTGGTCAGCGAGACGACTGGCAACGGCAGAGCCTCACATACCACGATCACACTCACCCGCCAGGGCCGCACCGCACTCGACGCCTACACCGAAACGCTCCGCGAACTGCTCGGCGGCCTGTAAACGATTTGCGCGCGCACGAATGTGCGCGCCACACCCGACCTAACGAGACCGCGCGATCAGACCGCCAACGATCCGGGCGTCGTCGCGAGACTGTCGGATCAGGGCTGACAGGGAAAGTCAGCGTTTCCATCGGCCCGAGAGAGCCCGCCGTGCGGGCACAGCAGCTAACACCAGAAGGCAGCGGATGCCAGCGCCAACACGCATGCATGTCTTGACCGCCGGATCCACGAGAGACGTGCAAATCGCCAGATGCGCGTCTCTCGGTCGTGTGCGCAAGGGGTTGGCATATGCGACAACGCCGTCGGCCCGGACGCCCCTGATCGGCCGGCCAGGAGCGTGCGCTCGTCGATGGGCATTCGCGACGAGCCCTGCCGTCCGCGCGCAAAGCGCGTCCGGACTGCGGGATGCGGGCAGACCTGCTCTCGGAATTTGCGGGGTCTCCGGGTCGGGCTTTCTTGCTTTCTTGCGGGTTGTCCGGCGCTTTCGTGGATCGAGGCTAAGTTGTGCCTGGCTTGGCGAATCTGGCCAGCAGCGGGATGAGCTCCTGCGCGTTGGGGGTTCCCCAGCCCGTTACCGGGTCCCAGCCGGGAGTGGCCGGGTAGCCGTGGGTGTCGGTCGTGATATCGGTTGTGATGTCGTGAAATGCTCTGTGATAGCTGGAGCTGCGCGCGATGCTGTAGATCGCGGGGTTGATGAAGCCGAGGTCGCGGTGGGCGTACTGGTCGGCCAGCGCCACAAGCCCTCCCCACAGTGGCGCGGAGTCGCTCGTCCCCGGCGGCGAATGGAGCGATGCTCTGCCATCCTCCGTGAAAACGAGCGCCATGCCGCCGGCCTGAGCGGCGTCGCCGGCGACGTCGGGTACGCCCCTCGCTTCTGAAATCCCAGGGAGGCCATCCTGGTAGGCGGGGCGTACATACAGGTGGCTGAAGCCGCCACCCGAATCTGGCCAGGCGGTCTCGCTGATGTAGGCGCCGGTCTTGGGATTCGCGGTGAGAATGGTGCCGCCAACGCCAAGAACCAGCGGGTCGGAGGCCGGAAGGCTGACCTCCTTGACCTGCCCACCCCATCCCCGAGGGGTCGGGAACCAGCCATCGTCGCCGGAGCTGCCGATAACCGTCACGTGATGGGCCTCCGCGCCCAGCAGGATGGAGTGCATCTCGGCCACCTGAGCCTTGGTGAAGTAGTGCTCCCCCAAGCTCCAGCTGATCGAAGCCACGTCGGTTTCGGAGACGGCAAGCCTCAACGCGGCGAGCATGTCCGCCGTCCCGTTCGCGGCGCTTTGCAGGACGGAAGAGGGAATCAGCACCACCCGCAGCGTCGCGCCAGGAGCGACCGTGTGCACGTGCTCGAGGTCGCCGACCTCCTCCCCCGTCGCTTGCCACGGCGAGGCCGAGCCGCCGAGGCTGGTCACGACCTCGATCCGCGCGGCGGGCAGCCGGAAAGTTCTGTCGAAGCTCTCCAGATCCCAACGGATATCGGTTGGACCCGCGTTCGGGGGTGGAACAGGAGCAACGACCGTCACCGTCTCGCCACGACCGTCGATTCCTCTGTCCAACAATGACTCGATGCCATACGCGACCCGGTATTGCTCCGGGGTGTAGCAGGGGTCAGCTTGGCAGTACAAGGGCGCGCCTAACCTCGCGACGGTTGGCGCGCTCGGCGAGCCCGACGAGGATCCGCAAGCGCTGATCAGCAAGGACGCGATCGACGCGAGAACCAGAGGCCGGATGAGGCCCCTCTTGCAGCGAGTTGATCGTTGCACGGCGACGAGCCACATCGGACGTGGATGCCGTTCAGATCGCTCTGCGACGGATCACGCGTGCGCCGGTCGCCGCGAGCACGGCCGGAGCGATGGCGACCAGGAGCTTTGATGGCGCAGGCGGTGTGCCGCCGAAAGCGATCAGCTCGATCCCGATCGCCGTCCAGATCATCGCGACCGCGATCGCGAGCCGTGGCTGCACGGCAAATACCGCCAGCCCGGCGATCGAGGCACTGCCCAGCACGATGAACTGGCCGAACCCGCCGGTATTCGCGCCGACGATCACACTCACAACAACCAGTGCGGCGAGCGCGGCGAGCGCGACCGTGCTCGGACGCTCGCGTGCCGGAGCGATCGCCATGATCAGAAACCCGCATGCCGGCAGAATCGGTTGCACGAGCGACACTGGAAGCAAGACATCTCGTGGGTAGACGGCGACCAGCAGCACCGTGCAAGCGAGGCCGATCACGCCGGCGAGGCGCTGCCGTCCTCGCGACCACGCCAACAGGACGATCAGCAGCCCGACCACGTGAAACGAGACCTGGCTTTCGTGATGCCATCCGCGCCGCTCGATCAACACCACCAGACCCGCCGTGAGCGACAGGCACGCATACAGGACCGACGCGAGCTTCGCCGCCTCCGCGATCGTCCGGCCGGGGCTCACCCGGGCGCTGGCCCGGGCGCGCTCACCCAAGCCCGCCGTCACGAGCGACACGACGTTCCACACGAACACGCCGTGCCGATCACCCGAGGCCTCAAGCAGCGTGTCGAGCATCTCCGCTCCGCGCGCCGTACGCGTGGCCGGCGGATAGCACCGCAGCGCCGCCTGCGCGAGCTCGCGGCCCCTCATGCCGGCGCCGTCCGCGCGCTCGCGCGCAACCTCGCGGACACGACGCCAGCCGCGCTCGCCATCCGCTCGGTCTCGAGCTCGAGCGCCAGGCGCCCAGCCGCTGTGAGCGCGTAATCGCGGCGCTGACGGCCACCCTGCACGTACACCTCGCCGGCTGTCACGAGCTCCTCGCCGATCGCCCGGTCGAGGAGCGCGTACAGCGTGCCGGTCGAGAGTCGCACGCGGCCGTCCGATAGCTCGCGCGCGCGGCGCATGATCGCGTACCCGTGCAAAGGCCCGTCGATCAGCGAGGCGAGCGCGAAATAACTCGGCGGTCGTAGTTCCACCGGCACGACTATACATCGTCTAGCGACAGGTTGGCAAACGATACATCCCTCACCCGAGGCCGGCCGTCGCTGCGGCCTGGCCGCTATCGAACAATTGGAGCCACGCGGGTAGCGAGCCGACGGGGCACCCGCGGCGGGACGAGAGCGAGTCTCGCCCGGGGCGACCCGAAGTCACGGAATTCGCCACCGGCAGGTCGCGGCACGCCGTCGGCTCGGACGTCGTCGGCACGGTCGACCCGAACGCCCCTGCTTTTGGTCCGGCGCGGGTACGCGGACAGGCCGCCTCAGGCCCGTCCAGCGCCCCGCTTTGAATGCGCGAGAGGTGTCTCGGGCGAAATCGGCTCCGCCCTGCTCGTCGCCAGATGCGCGTCTCTCGATCGTGTGCGCCAGGGGTTCCCCAGTGAGAGGCTGGCGGCGGCTTCGGTATGTAGACCCGCTTCCCGTTGCTGCGGCACTTCACGTCGTTCCGCCCAGAGCCCCCTGAGCGCGCGGAAAGCTTAGCACTGACTAGCTCGAAACCGGACATGGTCTGTTCGGCTCGACGGACAACCGGTGGGGAGGACGACGCCAGCAGTGTGTTAGAGCGTCACCGCGCAAATCCGGATTCGTGTCCCCGAGCGTGTCCCGAACTACGCAATTCTGACCCCAGTCGAACTCGGGCGAACTCAGATGCCCGTAGCTGAGGCAAACTTCCTGCATACGGTCATCTTTTAATCCGAAGGTCGTGGGTTCGAGCCCCATCGGCGGCATCGGCAAGTAGCTGTAAATGGGCCACTTTCGTCGGGGGAGCAAGGTGGGGATGTGTACGTATGTCTCCGGCTTGCTCCCGGAAGTGCTTCCAGTTGCGCTATGAGCGCGTCGGTTCGCATCGCCGCCGGCGTCTTTCGCGTCGATCGCGCGCGTGGTCCCGTCTGGTATGCGAAATACCGGGTGGCCGATGGCCGCCAGGTGCAGAAGAAGCTTCGGCCGGCCTGGACCGAGCGGGGGCGACCGCCGGCCGGGTGGTTTACGAAGCGGACAGTGGAGGCTTGGCGGCGTGAGGTGTTGGACGACGTCCGCCGCGGGACGTTGCCCGGCTCTGTTCGGTCCGGCGTGACATCCGCGGACGCGGCCGGGGAGTGGCTGCGCTTCATCCGAGGGGGATCGGGACCGCAAGCCGTCCACTCTCGTGACTAGCGCTGAGTCAAGTCGTCTGAGGTGGTGTAACGCTCCAGGCTCGTCGTTGGGTCGGCGGCTCAGGCCGGGTGGAGGGGAGCGACCTCCTGGTGATCTTGTTGTTGTTCGAGCGAGTTCTCCTCAGACCGCCCAGCGGCGAGGAGCGGGGCCATGGACTCGACCGAGAGGTAGCGGCGTTGGACCAGCCACTCGTCGTTTTGTTCGGAGAGCAGCGCGCCGGCGAGGCGGATCACCGACGCGTCGTTGGGGAAGATCCCGACGAAATCGGAGCGGCGGCCGATTTCTTTGTTGACGCGTTCGAGTGGGTTGGTGGACCTGAGCTTGGTCCAGTGCTCTGAGGGCAGCAGGTAGAAGGCGATCGGGGTCCTCTTCGGCTTCCTCGGGCAGCCGGCAGACCTTGGGGGCGACCGGCTCTAACCGGGCGAGGACGCGGCCGAGGCGGTCGCGGGCTTGGGGTCGGTCCTCGGCGTTGAACATCTCACGCAGCGCCGCGGACACCAGGCCGCGGTGGTCGCGGCGGCAGTGCGCGAGCATGTCTCTGACGAAGTGCACTGTGCACCGTTGCCACGGGCAGGCGAGCACGCGGGCGATCGCGTGCTTGACCCTTCGTGCTGATCGGAGATCGCCAGGCGCAGCCGGACAAGCCGCGCTTCACGCGGATCACGTGCACGCTCCGATGTCAGGCCGGCGAGCCGAGCCAACGCTGGAGCGAGCGCGGGCCATCAGCGAGACTGCCGCCTGGCCCAGTCGCTCGGCAGCGTTGGTTAGAGGTCGGCGAGTGCCGCGGTGATCGCTTGGACCTCGGTGCGGCTTGTGTAGTCCGGGTGCACGTCGGCGAACCGCACGACCCGGTCGCGATCGACGACGATGACGGTCGGCATCGGCAGCTCGGTCGAGCCGTCCGCGTTTGTCTCTCGGATGTCGATGCCGAGCGCTCGCTGGGCCTCGAGGACGTCCTCGGCGGGCTGGAACGTGACGCCGAGTTGGCGTGCGATGCGGGCGCCGGCGTCCGAGAGCACGGGGAACTGGAGGGCGTGCTTCTCGGCGGTGCTGAGCGACTCGTCGGGTGTCTGGGGGCTGATCGCCGCCATCCGCGCGTTGAACCGGGAGAGTTGTGGCACCAGTTCGGCCTGGTACTGGTGGAGCGCGAGGTTGCAGTACGGGCACCAGCCGCCGCGGTAGAACACGAGCACGGCCGGCCCGTCTGCCACCAACTCCGACAGCGATACATCCTTGCCAGTCGCGTCGGGCAGGGTGAAGTCCTGGAGCAGATCGCCCGCGGCGACCGCGTCTGTGGGCGTGCCGCGCTCGCGGAGCACCGTCCGGTAGCGAGCGAAAGTCTCGAGAACCTCGGCGGGGATCCTGACGGCGGAGGCGGCCTGGAGCTGGTCTGACTGCTCCTGAATTGTCGGGCTCATCGCCTTGCTCCTGATCGTCGGTCGGTTGCACTGGACCGGATAGTCCAACCGACAGTGAAGCACATCTGAACTGAGCGCGCGCGTTTCGGTTGGACCGTTGGGTCCACTGCAGATAGAGTCGTCCTGATGACGCCACCGTCGATGACCGCCCAGGGCCGCGCCACGCGCGGGCGAATCGTCGCCGCTGCCGCCGCGCTGATCGGCGAGCGCGGAGTATCCGGCACCAGCCTGGACGACGTTTGCGCCGCAACGGATTCGAGCAAGAGCCAGCTGTACCACTACTTCGGCGATAAGCACGGGCTGGTTCAAGCGGTGATCGAGCACCAATCGGCCGTCGTGATCGGCGCCCAGGCACAGGCGCTGGATGCCGTGCGTGACTGGCGCGATCTCGAAGGCTGGGCGGACACGATGGTCGCGATCGTCGAGCGGCACGGCGGCCGCGGTGGCTGTCCGATCGGAACGTTGGCCGCGGCACTGGCGGACACCGACGAGCAGTTTCGCGCCGCGCTCAACGACGCGTTCGATCACTGGCGCGCGGCGATCGGCGGAGCGCTCACGCGGCTGCGTGACAGCGGCCTATTGGCCGCCGACACCGACCTAGGACAGCTGACAACGACCATGCTGGCCGCGATCCAAGGTGGGCTGCTGCTGGCCAAGACCAGCCGCGACAGCACGCAGCTACAAATCGCGCTCGCCGGTGCGATCGCGCAACTGCACACGCACAGCGTTCCTCGCGAGCGTCAAGCCGATCGCCGCCGGCGAGGTTGACCGAGCGCACACGAACAAACACGACGGCAGCAGCAGCGTCGAACCGAACGAAGCCCCCTCGGCGCGCACGATCGCGATCGAATCACGAGATCTCCGCTACCGCCATCGGACAGGTGCAGGCGCCGGGCGCTCCACCGGTGATGACTGCTTTTGTCGCCCGGACATCCGCTGAGCGGACGATTGAGTTGGCGACGCCTCGATCACGCCGAGCGCCAGCGCCGGACGAGCGCTTCGCCACGAACGCGATCATGACCGCCTCGAGGTTGCGGACGATCGCCTCGGCGACGAGGGACGCGTCCGCATCCGGTTCGCAGGTGGGTCGTGTGCGATTGTGTGAACAGATCGTCACGGGTCCCTTACCGACCTCTGACGCCCGGCTTAACGAACTCTGACGGCACCCGTCGAGGCATTGACGCGACGCCGAGCGGTTGCTCTACTCGAGTTGGACCCCACAGTCCAAACATCTGACGGCCGACTCGCCGCGGACCTCGGGACCAATGGGGTACTCCACACCCACAAATCAAGGAGCATCGATGCGTCTTCTCGCACGCATGTCGGTTCCCGTCGCGCTGCTCGCAGTCGCGATCGCGGGTCCCGCAGTCGCGTCTGCCGACAGCGGACAGGGTCCGTACCAGACCCCCGAGCACGTGTACCTCGACGGCAACACCGCCGGGGCCAACACGATCGCCGGATTCGTCCGCCACGCGAACGGCTCGCTGAGCGCTCTACCCGGCTCTCCGTTCGCCGCCGGCGGCGCCGGCCTCGGCGCGGGCCTCTCCTCGCAGGACGCCGTCAAGTTCGCCGACAACGGCCGGTATCTGCTCGCAGTCGACGCCGGCAGCAACCAGATCTCGGTACTGAGCGTCGGATGGGACGGGTCGCTGACCCCGGTTACGGGCAGCCCGTTCTCCTCGGGCGGAATCGAGCCCAACAGCATCGCCGTCCATGACGGCCTCGTCTACGTGTCCAACCTCGGCTCCGCCACGGCGCCGCCGAACTACACGGGCTTCACCCTCACTCCGTGGGGCCAGCTGCAGCCGATCCCCCACTCGACCGTCACCCTGCCGGCCGGGGAGAACACCGGCGATATCGTCCTCAACAATAAGGGGACAAAGCTCGTCGGCGCCGTAATCGGTGGGACGACTCAAGGCAGCTCCCTGCTCAACAGCTACCGTGTCAACTCGAACGGAACGCTGACGGCCGCGCCGGGCTCGCCGTTCGAGGCGCAGGGCCTCGGCGCCTTCGGCAGCGAGTTCAGTCCGATCAACCCGAACCAGGTGTTCGTCTCCAACCCCCACAACGGCGCCGGCCTCGGCACGGTGTCGGCGTTCAAGGACTCCTGGAACGGCACCCTGTCATCGATCGGCGCGTCGCCGTTCGCCGATGAGCAGACCGCGCCATGCTGGATCGTCATCAGCCACGCCGGTCAGCGGCTGTACGCGCTCAACACGGGCACCGGCAGCGTATCGACCTACTCGATCGCCGCTGACGGAACGCTCACCCTGCTCGCGAGCACCCCGCTGAGCAACCCAGTCGGCGCGATCACCGGCACGGACGTGACCGTCAGCGACAACGACAACACGCTTTACGTCAACGAGGCCAACAACGGCACCGTCGGCGCGTTCAAGATCCACCCCGACGGCACCGCGACTCAGCTGCCGGGGTCGCCGTACGCGACCGGCTTCGGCGCCGGCTCGACGACCATCGGCGTCGCCGACAACTAGGCCAGCATCGCAACTCACAATCACCGCATCACCGGAGCTGGGGCACGGCGCCCCCAGCTCCGGTGCGTGTACTGAGATGAGCTCACGGTCCCTGCCCGCGCGCTCATACGCTGAATCCGACCAGTGCTGCAGCAGTCGACGCGAGGAGCGGGCGACTGCTTTTGCCCTGGCGCCGAGTCCGAGACGGCGATCGCCTGGGCGACGCCTCGATCGTCCCCACATCGAGCCGGCCCGCGATCGCCAGACTGGCGTGAGGTACTGTCGCGCGAGCAGAGCAGGGCGGACAGATCTCCCGAGACCCTGCTAACCAGTCGCCGACGTCGGGGGCGTGAGCGCTGCCCGTCTCTACTTTCGGCTGGAGATGACGGCGGTGGCGATCACCAACGAGAGCGCAACGAGCGCACCGAGCGCGCCTAGCCAATTAACCCCGACCGTTTTCCGGACGTGATCGACGTACGCGATGAACCCGATCGGAACGGCGATCGAGAGGAACAGGACGACGGCACGGAGGATCGCGCGTTTGTCGTGGCCGCGGTCTTGTCGCTGATCGGCGACTTTGATCGCGTCGAGGACGCTCGTGGCCTCACCGTCGTAGTAGAGGAGGGTTCGGCGGCCGAGCTGGCGCGCGTGGGTCTCGCAGCCCCATGCCATTGCGACCATGAACGTGACGGGGAACACCCAGGTCGTTAGCCAGATCCCAACGGCCAGGAGAACGCTCACCACCGCCTTGACCTTGCCGAGCGTGCCCTTGTCCTTCTTGGCGGCAGACGGCGACATGAAGCCGCCGAAGACGAGCAGCAAGTACACGCTGTGGACCCAGGTGCGCAGCGATCGCCGCTTCTCCGGATGATCCGGGGGGCCCTTCTCGCGGACCGCAACCAGCGCAGCCTCGGCGGCCTCGACGTCTGGATGTATGCGGCGGAGGGCGAGCATCTCCGCCGAGGTGTGCAGATCGGTCGGGTCGCGGTCGTAGAGCGCGGCGGTGCGGAGCGTCATGCGCATCTCCTGCACCAGATACGTGAGGTAGCCCGGCACCAGCGCGATGAAGAACGGGGTTCCCGCGACGGCACCATCGATCCTCGCGACGTGGGCGGACTGCGTCCGCAGATCCTCGGCAATCTCGGCGGGATGCGAATCGGGGCGAGAGCTGCGCGCCGAGGACGCCCATTCTCGCGAGGGATCGCCGAGCCGACCCGCCGTGTAGAGCGTCAGTCGCTCGGACACGTGTTCGGGGTCGCGGTAGGCGATCCGCACGAGCTCCCGAGAAGTCGCGAACACTCGCCTGATGCGACCCTTCGGGGTCGGCTCCCCGGCCGCGGCCGCCGTGGTCGCGCTCGCCGGCGCGTCACCGGTCCCGGGTGTGAGCGACCCGCGCTCATCACTCGATTCCATCGGATGACCTCCCGGGCGCTCGCTGAGCGAGTGTCGCTTCGATCCTTGCCAACCGTTGATCGATCCGCTCGAGCTGCCGCGCTTCGTCCAAGTCGGATTGCACGGCGAAGCGTCGCCTGCTGCTCTCGACGAGCGTGGCCGTGACCGATGCCGTGATCACGGCGAGGAAGCCGATCCCGGAGAGCATCACAACCGAGGCGATGAATCGACCGACGGCCCGTTCGGGTGTGACGTCACCGTACCCCACGGTCGTCACAGTCTGCAGCGCGAACCACAGGCCCCTCCCGATCGTCGGGTACTCCTGATGGTCGAGCACTCGCTCGAGGATCCCGCCCACGACCGTGACCAGCACCGTAAACGCCGCGATGATCCCGGCCGCCCTCCGCGCAGTCAGCGACTCACGCAGCAGCAGACGTGCCGTCAGCGGCAGCTTCGCCGGAGTCTCCGCCGATTCGTCCCCGGAAACCAAAGCTATCTATGCACCGATCCCGTCCGCAAGCGCGACGTCCTGCTCATGCTCAAGGATCGCCTGGCGGTCCTCCTCGGTCAGGTGCGGGTTGATGTCGAACACAACCTTGCTGTTCTTCCAATGATGAGACCCGACCAAGCGCGCGCGCCGGCTTGGGCACAGTTGCCGACGATGAAAGAGGCGGGTCAGGCGCCGCATGCGTGCATAGGATCCCGAGCTACGCCATGCGAGCGGCGGCGCGTGGCGTCGGCCCGATCAATGCGCCGATGATCCACAGGAACGGGAAGAAGAAACCGATCCAGAAGGGCCAGAAATGCCCTTTGCGGAACGTACTCAGTCCGAAGTAGATCCAGCACGCTATGTATAAGACGCCCAGAATGATCCAGAGAAACGTCATGTGTCGGCCCTTTCACATGGGTGCCGAGGCAGGATTACCCTGCCGCGGCTGGGTGGCTGAGATGCAGGATTGCAATTGCGCACTGGTGCGTCGCGAGCGGCCCCGACACGCGGCGCTTGCTCCTCGCACCCTAGGCATCGTCCGGGGTCTACACGTCATCCGAATGGGGTGACGTTCAGCCCCGGCCGCTGCCCGAGTCCCGGACATCAGACCGCAGCGCTGCTCACAACGGCCTGCTCGCCGGGGGTGCCGGTCAGTGACCGGATAGATGGATGAGGCCGAGACTGTCGAAGCCGTCGAGCACGAGTTGGACCGCGAGTGCCGCCAACAGGATGCCGAAGATCTTCTCGGTCACGAGCATCCGGCTTTCGTCCAGATGATCGCTGGCCCGGTTGGCCAGCCGGAACACGCCCACGTCGAGGGCAAGCACCAGAGCGAGGACGCCGAGGACCATCCCGAACACGGCGACTGAGTCCGCCTCGGCTGAGAGGGTCACCAGGGCGACGATCCCGGCGGGGTTCAAGAGGTACGGGACGGCGAGCGGGAACACGGCGATGCGCATCGGATCGCGTCCCTTGATGGCCTCGCTGTCGCCGGTATCGGCGCTCCCGAGGACCATCGTGATTGCGATGATGATGAGGATGATTCCTCCGGCGATCGATAGCGAGCCGGTCGAGAAGTGGAGCAGCCGGGATAGGAACTCGCCGAGGCCGAGGAGGATGAGGGCAACGACGGTTGCGGTGGTCAGCATCTTGCGGACGACCCGGGCCTTAGTGGCGTCGTCGAGCGGTGCGGTGATCTCGACAAACGGCACGAGCGCGATCTTCGGGCCGATCCCGATCAGCAGAAGCAGGAAGGTATCGATCACCAGGTAGATGTCGACCGAGGTGTGCTTCATCGCGCCAGACTGTCGGCTCTCACTGAGTGGGCGGAGGTTGCGGGGATCCGTCCTGGCCGCCGCTAGTCGCGGCGGCGTCGGCATGAAGGGTCGACGTCTGCCCGGCGACGGCCTCGTCCCCGCCCGGGGACGCAGCAGGCGCTGGCGCGGAGAGCCGCAGGGTAACCAGGTAGGCGACGACGACGCCGACGATAATGAGCGGCTCGTCCCCGGTTCCGGCGTTGGCGGTCAGCAGTGTGGCGAGCACGATCGCCGCGAGCGGCAGCCGCAGGACCGCGGCGATCGCTGCGCCCATCCCGACTGCAACCGCCGGGGTCAACGCGAATCCAGGCAGGCGCGAGGCCATGATCCCCCCCGCGGCGGCGAGGAATAGCGCCGGGAACACCGGGCCGCCACGGAAGCTCGCGAGCGAGAGCATGTAAGCAAGGCCCTTGAACACGATCACCAGCGCGAGCGCGCCGAGCGACCACGTTCCGGCCTGCTTGAGCAGCCCCGGAAGCGCCTCTTGCCCGGAGAACAGGACCTCGTTGACACTCTTGCCCGTAGCGCCGTGGAACGCGATCGCGAGCCCTGCGATGCTCAGCCCGACGATCGGCAACAGGATCACGATCCGTCGCACGACCAGACGATAGGTGGACAGCCCACCCAGCATGATCGGTCTCACAACCACGGCCACGACGATCGCCAGCGCGATCGTCCAGCCGAACTGTGCGATGTCGGGATGGGCGTAGTGGGGCAGCGGCAGCGGACCCAGCGCGTAGTCGCGGCTGCTGAGCCCCGTGAACGACCCCATCCCAACCGAGACCAGCGTTCCGATCCCGGCGGCGAGCAGCCCCGGCAGCAGCACGAGCGGCAGCCGCGCCCCGCCGATCGCGGTCGCCTCGATCAGGATCACCGCCGCGATCAGCGGCGAGGCGAACACGAACGACAGTGCGGCGAAGCTCCCGGCCCCCGCGATCACCGCCAACGCCGGGGACGGCACCTCCCTTCGCGACAGGCGAATCGCCAGCACCGCCAGACCCGAACCGATCGCCAGCAGCGGCCCCTCGGGGCCAAGCACGACCCCGAAGCCGAGCCCGGCGACGCCGGCGAGGACCACGCCGGGGAGATTGACCGGGTCCACCAGCCCGCCCGCGCCGAGTCCCTTGGCCGGGACGTGCCCGCCGTCTCCCGGCAGCCGCGTGATCGCCAGCCCGACGATCAAGGCGCCAACCGAGAGCACCGGGAGCGACCACCACAGCGGCGGGCCCCGCTCATATCCCAGCGCGTGCGGAAGGTGCTTGAACAGCTCCTCCTGGATCTGGAAAACCGACTCGAGATAGCCCCACGCCGCCAGCGAGACGATCACCCCGATCACCGCCGACACCACCAGCAAGCCGACGAACTGCCGGCTGCGCATCGTCTCGGCGGCCTGCGCTGCCGTCGGTTCTGCAGGAACGGGAGCCTGAGCCATAGACGACATCGGTCCTAGCCGAACCTACGACGGCAACCGGACGGACCTTCCCAAGGACCTTTCATGCCGCGATAACGTCCGCGACGACCGGGACTCAGCCACGGCGCCCCCGGCGACCATTGGTGCCCGCGTAAGCGCGTCGGGCTGCGTCGGTCGGCCTGGTCCCGTCGAGACCACTGGCCACGAGGCTGCCGCTCGGCTTGCCGTGGAAGCCCCCGGTCCTCTCGTGTCGCGCGTCGCGCTGCGGGCGCCGTCACCCGATCGGGATGACGCGGGCTCGTTGGTTGCCGATCAGGCTTCGGTGGCTGTACCCGACGTACCGATCGGTCCGGAAAGGAGCCACATTGTCTGATTCGACGACTGGGACGGAGGACGGGCCCTCGCTTCCGTTTCCGCCAACACCCTCGGCGAGTGTTGCCGGCCGAACGATGCAGGAGTCCGTCTACCAGCCGCGGGAAACGCCGCGCCGCCTTCCGGACGATGCTCCAAACATTCTGATCGTGATGATCGACGACGGGGGCCCGGGCCAGCCGTCGACGTTTGGCGGCGAGATCAACACGCCGACGTTGGATCGCATCGTCGGGGAGGGGATCGCTTACAACCGGTTTCACACGACGGCGCTGTGCTCGCCGACCCGTGCGTCACTGCTAACCGGGCGCAATCATCATCGGGTGGGGTTCGGAATCATCACCGAGTTTGCGAATGACTGGGAGGGCTATTACGGGCGGATTCCCAAGAGCAGCGCGCTCGTGGCGGATGTTCTGACGGATTACGGCTACGCCACGGGCGCGTGGGGCAAGTGGCATAACACGCCGGCGGAGGAGGCCGGGCCGGCCGGCCCGTTCGAGAACTGGCCCACAAGCGTCGGCTTTGAGTACTTCTACGGCTTTCTCGGAGCGGAGACGTCGAGCTGGGAGCCGACGCTGGTTCGAAACCTGGACTATGTCGCGCCGCCGAAGACCCCGGAGGAGGGCTACCACCTCGAGGAGGATCTGGCGGATGACGCGATCGCCTGGATCCGCAGGCAGAAGACTTATCAGCCGGACAAGCCGCTGTTCATGTACTGGGCCGCCGCCGCGCTGCACGGCCCGCACCACGCGCCCAAGGAATGGGCTGACAGGTACAAGGGCAAGTTCGACGACGGTTGGGACGCCTACCGTCAGCGCGTGTTCGAGCGCGCGAAGGAGAAAGGCTGGATTCCCGCCGACGCGCAGCTCACGCCTCCGCACGAGCAGATGCCGTCGTGGGACAGCATCCCCGAAAGCGAGAAACCGTTCCAAGCGCGCCTGATGGAGGTGCTGGCCGGTTTCGGTGAGCACTGTGACGCTCAGATCGGGCGGATCGTCGACGAGCTCGACAGGCTCTACGGCGAGAACACGCTGGTCTTCTACATTTGGGGCGACGACGGTCCATCGGCGCAGGGTCAGAACGGCACGATCAGCGAGCTGACCGCCCACAACGGCATCCCGACCACGATCGAGCAGCAACTCGCGGCGCTCGAGGAGATCGGCGGCCTCGATGCGCTCGGCGGGCCTAAGACCGACCCGATCTACCACTCGGGGTGGGCCTGGGCCGGCGCGACTCCGTACAAGGGGACGATGAGCATCCCCGGGTACCTCGGGGCGACGCGCAACCCGATGGGCATCCGCTGGCCGGCCAAGATCAAGCCCGATGCGACGCCGCGCGCCCAGTTTCATCACGTCAACGACATCGTGCCGACGATCTACGAGATTCTCGGGATCACGCCGCCGCGGGAGGTCAACGGCGTCGCCCAGGATTCGATCGACGGTGTGAGCCTGGCCTACACGTTCGACGACCCGGCCGCTGCAGGGCGCTTGGAGACGCAGTACTTCGAGACCCTCGGCAGCCGCGGCATCTACCACAAGGGTTGGATGGCCTCCACGTTCGGCCCGCGCGTCCCGTGGGTCACGGGAGTGCCGCCCGGCATCTTTGAGTGGACGCCCGACAAGGACACGTGGGAGCTCTACAACCTGGAGGAGGATTGGAGCCAGGCCAACGACCTCGCGGCGGAGCTGCCCGAGAAGCTGGCCCAGATGAAGGACCTGTGGCTGATCGAAGCGACGAAGAACAACGCGCTGCCGATCGGCGGCGGGTTCTGGATCCTGCTGTATCACCCGGAGTACGTTCCGGCGCCGCCCTACACGGAGTGGACCTTCTTCGGCGACACCGTCCGCGTGCCGGAGTTCACCGCCCCGAAACTCGGCACCCGGCCCAACGTCGTCACGATCGACGCCGTGATCCCCGCCGACGCCAACGGCGTGCTGTACAAGCTCGGCGGGTTCGCGGGCGGTCTCACCTGCTTCGTGGAGAACGGGATCCTCTGCTACGAGTACAACCTGTTCGAGATCCAGCGGACGAAGATCCGCGCCCAGGAAGCGCTGCCGACCGGCGAGGCGACGATCGAAATCGACACGAGCCTCGCCGATCCCAAGCAGCCGCCCCGCGGCCCGCTGAACGTGGCGCTGAAGGTAAACGGCGAGACCGTCGCTCAAGGGACCGTTCCGATCAGCGCGCCGCTCGCATTTACCGCCACCGAGTGCCTCGACATCGGCGTCGCGCTCGGGTCGCCCGTATCACCCGACTACTACGACAAGAAACCATTCAGGTTCACCGGCACGATCGAGGGGGTCCGTGTCAGGTACACGGACACGAGATAACGCCGCCGCGGCACAAGGGGATGGCCTCGCTGCCCGGTGGGACGTTCTTGATGGGCAGCGACGAGTTCTACCCCGAGGAGCGGCCAGTCCGCGAGGTCACGGTCGGGGCGTTCGCGATCGACCGCCACCCGGTGACCGTGGCCGAGTTCCGCCGCTTCGTGACCGACACGGGGTACATCACGCTCGCCGAGCGCCCGCCCGACCCGGCGCTATACCCGGACGCCGACCCGGACCTGCTCGTGCCCGGGTCGCTCGTCTTCCAGCGCACACAAGGCCCCGTGAGACTCGACGACGTGCGGGCCTGGTGGGCCTACGTACCCGGCGCGTGCTGGACGGCGCCCGAGGGTCCGGGCTCGAGCGCTCGCGGCCGCCACCGCCACCCGGTCACGCACGTCGCCTACGAGGACGCGCTCGCGTACGCGCAATGGGCCGGCAAGGACCTGCCGACCGAGGCCGAATGGGAATACGCCGCGCGCGGTGGGTTGGACCGCAAGCGCTTCGCGTGGGGTGACGAAATCACGGTCGGCGGGCGGATGATGGCCAACTGGTGGCAGGGGCAGTTCCCCTGGCAGAACACGCTCGAGGACGGCTACGAACGCACGTCGCCCGTCGCCGCGTTCCCGCCCAACGGCTTCGGCCTGTACGACGTCTGCGGCAACGTCTGGGAGTGGACAAAGGACCGCTTCGAGGATCCGCGCCCGAGCCACCAATGCTGCGGTCCCGACCACCCGCTCGACAATCCGTGCGGGATCGAGCGCCGCGCGATCCGCGGCGGATCGCACCTCTGCGCACCCAACTACTGCCTCCGGTTCCGCCCCGCCGCCCGACAGTCCGAAACCGTCGACACATCGACCAGCCACATCGGCTTCCGCTGCGTCATCCGGACATGAGAAGCAGCGTGGGCTGCGCGCCCGGCGCCGTTCACAACGGCCTCGCGCGAGAGGCGTCGCGCCGTCCGTAGCGCGTGAACGCGATCACCCACGCCTGGACGAGCGGGCCTTCTCCTCATCGACGAAAAAGCCACCTGGTCGGCGCCGGTTCCGTCGTAACCGGGCACGACCAGCCGCGGCATCGTGACCCTGATGCCGCGGAAGAACAAAAAGCGGGTCCCGACCCGCGTGCGGCCACACACCTGCTCCTCGCCCAGAAGTGGGTCTAGTGTCCCGGTGCTTGCTGTTTCGCTGAGCGTTTCCCAGTGAGACGCTCGCGGCGGCTTCGGTATGTAGACCCGCTTCCCGTTTTGCTGCCGCACTTCACGTCGTTTCGCTCAGAGCCCCCTAAGCGCGCGGAAAGCTAAGCACTGACTAGCTCGAAACCGGACATGGTCTGTTCGGCTCGACGGACAACCGGTGGGGGAGGACGACGCCAGCAGTGTGTTGGAGCGTCACCGCGCAAATCCGGATTCGTGTCCCCGAGCGTGTCCCGAACTACGCAATTCTGACCCCAGTCGAACTCGGGCGAACCCAGATGCCCGTAGCTGAGGCAAACTTCCTGCATACGGTCATCGTTTAATCCGAAGGTCGTGGGTTCGAGCCCCACCGGCGGCACCGGGAAGTAGCTGGAAATAGGGCCCTTTCCCCTCGTGCTGGCGCGTGTACGGCGGAGCGCCATGATCGCGTTGTTCGGATAGCCCCGTGGCTGCGAGAAAGGTGCGAACATCTCGTATGCGACGCGGGCCCTCGCGGTCGGCGCGGCGGATTGGCTCTGGCTGCCGACCGCCCGTTGCGTGCGGTGGTGGATCCTGGGCACCCCGTTCGGGCCGCTCGTCGAGGCGTTGGCGGCCGAGCGCCGCGGCGCGCTCGACGCCGAGCTCGGACCGCCGGATCCCTGCGCGCGAGCCGGACGGCCCGTCCGGCGCATGACCGCGTCGCTCGTGGCTTTCGCCGTCGCCGCATAGACGTGGTCAGCCGAAGCCGGCGTGCAGGTAGTCGCGGCCGGAGAGCGTGGCCACCGTGCCGTCGGGCAGGTACACGGTGAGGCGGACGAACGGCTCCACCACCGGCTCGCCGGCCCAGGCGGTCTGGCCGGCGGGGACGGGCACGTGCAGCGGTCCGGGGCGCCGCAGCCCGGCGGCGGACAGGTAGCCGAGCCAGCAGTTGCAGCCCGGCGAATCGGCCGGGGGCGGGCTCAGGGCCACGGTCCGGCTCGCGAGTTGGACGGTGACGAGCGTGGCGGGGCGGGCGAGCGTCACCCCGATCCCCACCCGGTCACAGGCGATCGAGTTGCCCACCGGGCAGGAGACGCCGAGGTAGGGCATCGCGCCGGCGGGAAGCGCCCCCGGGGCCGGCCGCGTCGGGCAGCCGCGCAGCGTGTCGCCGACGGGGATCAGCATCGTCGACGCCGGCCCGCCGGCCGGCGTCACCGTGAGGCGCACGCACCCGGTGCCCTGCACCGTGAAGCCGCCCATGAACCGGTGCACGCTTGCCGCACCGCCGCGGCGCGCCCCGCAGGCGGGAAATCGCACGGAGTACGTACCGGTGGGTGACCCGGACACCGGCGCAGTGAACTGGAGGCTGAAGCGCGGCACCGACGACGGGTTCACCGTGAGCCGCACCGGTTTCTGGCCGCTCACCACGGCGATCGCGTCCGACCCGGTCGGCACGGCCAGGTCCGAGGCCGGGAGCTGGGCCAGGTCCTCGCCGATGGCGAGCACGAGCGGGCCTGCCCGATAGACGCCGGTTTCCTTCGGCAGAGGCGCGTGGGCCAGGTCGGCCGGGTGCCCGCACGGAACATCGGCCACGGGCTCCGGGACGGCCGGCGCGTGATGCCCGCCCCCGCCGCACGCGGCGAGGACCACCGCCGGCAGCGCCAGGATCGCCAGGCGTGATCGCTGCATGTCCGCTAATACGGCCCACGCCCCCGACGAGGTCCCAGGGGACCTCTTGCCGCCCGGGGACCGTAGGAGGGACGATGTTGCCCGTGGCTATGTCCATCCCACGCACGCCTACCAGCGGGTGCGCCGGGTGCGCCGGCGCAACGAGGCGGCGGTCATCCGGGGCGCGCTGACTGGCTCGGATGCCGACCTCGAGCTGCTGTCCGGGCACACTGGCCGCGGGCGTACCACTCGGCCTTGGTTAGTGACACGCCCGCCGACTCCGTGAGGCGATCCCCTTCGTGCGCTCGCTGTCGCAATTTAGCCCGCAAGCGCAGTCCTGGTTGTGCTGCCGGTTCGACGACGAAGCGAGGCGTATCGACAATCGAAAAGCAGCACTGGTCGCGGCGATCAAAACGTGAGACGATGCGCACCCAGCCGCTCATTTCCACCAGTCCGCCATGAGATACCCGATCATCCTCTGCGTCGTGGCCGTCGAGGCGCTGAATCTGGCGCTGCTGTGGATTGCGCTCCGGGCGCGCATCCGGCGGGTGGCTCGCCCGTTGGTGGCGTGCTGCGGCCTGTCGGCCGCCTTTGGGGCGTGGGTTCTGGTCATCGTGCTCCACGGGCCGGTGCCGATGATGGCCCTCACTGTCTCTGTGTTCGCTTTGAGCAGCGTGGCGATGGGAGTTGCGATTCATCTCGCCACGTGTGAAGAGGAGGACCATCACGACGGAGGTGCGGGTGGAGCACCGAGTCTCAGTCCTGAGGCTCCGGGGGGCGGCGGGGACGACGAACCGCTCTGGTGGCCGGACTTTGAGCGGCAGATGGCCGCCTATGCTGCGCGGCGCGACCGCGAGCATCAGCCGGTCCCGGTGCGCAGCCGCGCGCCGTAGGCTTCTTGCCGCGATACGGAACGCACGCCGCGCTGTCGCAATTAGCCCGTAGGAGCTGTCTGAGCCGTGGACCTGCCCCGGTTTGCGTGACACCTGGTTTGCGTATTGATTGTTGTTGTTCGAGCGATTGATCTCAACCATCACATTGGCGAGAGTCGTTGCTGTTCGTAGCTGGCTGGGGAGAGCATCCCGAGGGTGGAGTGGCGGCGCTGGCGGTTGTAGAACGCCTCGATGTATTCGAACACGGCGGACTGCAGCTCGAGCCGGCTTGGCCAGGTGCGGCGGTTGACGAGCTCTTTCTTGAGCGTCGCGAAGAACGTCTCGGCGACGGCGTTGTCGTAGGCGTCTCCGCGGGAGCCCATCGAGACCGCGATCCCTGCCTCGCCGGCGGCGCGCCCGAACGCGAGCGAGACGTACTGCGAGCCTTGGTCGGAGTGGTGGATCAGCCCGGGCGCGGGGCGTCGGCGCGCGAGCGCCATGTTGAGCGCGTCGACGACCAGGGGTCGCGCGCATGTGAGTGGCCATCGACCAGCCGACGATCTGGCGGGAGTAGGTGTCCTGGACCGCGGCGAGGTACAGCCAGCCCTCGCCGGTGCGCAGGTAGGTGATGTCAGCGACCCAGAGCACGTTCGGTCGGTCAGGCCGGAACTGGCGCTCGACCAGGTCGACCGCGGGCGTGATCCCCGGGATCCGGATCGTCGTGCGCCACCGCTTGCGGGGCCTGACGCCTGAGATACCGTCGGCTTTCATCAGTCGGGCGACCCGCTTGCGCCCGACACGGATGTCGTGCTCGAGGCGCAGCTCGGCGTGGATCCTCGGCGCCCCGTAGACGCCTCGGCTCGCGTCGTGGATCTGCCGGATCTTCTCGGTCAACCACGCGTCGGTGAGCGCCCGGTCCGACGGCGCTCGGCGCTCCCAGTTATGAAACGCCGTGCGGTTCACCTCGAGCACGCGGCACATCACGGCGACGGGAAAGTTCGTCTTCTCCGCGGCGATCAACGAGTACGCCTCGCCTACCGCCCGTCGTCCTCCCTCGCGAAGAAGACCGCCGCTTTTCGCAGGATCTCGCGCTCCATCCGCAGCTTCGCGTTCTCATCGCGCAGCCGCGCAAGCTCCTCGCGCTCGTCGCTGCTCAGGCCGCCCGGGCGCTCGCCGCGCGAGGCCTTCTCCTCCTTGAGCCAGTGGCGCAACGTGACGTCAGAGATCCCCAACGACTTCGCCAACTTCCGCTGCGGCTGATCGCCGAGCTCGGCTAGACGGATCGCCTCGCGGCGGAACTCCTCCGGATACGGCGGCCTCGTTCTCGGCACCAGAACCTCTCTTTCCCCGGCTTATCACCGGAAGCGTTCAAGTGTCGTCGAAAACGGGGCAACTCCACGCGTCCGACTTTCGCTTCGCCACCACGAGTGCGATCGCCCGCAGCGCGGGCAGGTTCCCAGCACGCACCCGCGGGTCGGGGAAACAGGACGCAGCCGTGTCGATCGGAGCGGTCCCCCTCGACGCCCCCAAACCCGGACCGACCCGGATCCCGCCGACTGTTCGCAGAGCCCTGGCATATGCGACAACGCCGTCGGCCCGGACGCCCCTGATCGGCCGGCCAGGAGCGTGCGCTCGTCGATCGACTTACGCGACGGCGTCCTTATTCCGCGCGAAGCAGGGAAGCTGTCGACGGGATGGCTACGCGCGTCCTCCCAGCGAAGTGGGTGTCCCTGCTGCCGGCCGTGGCTGCGGAAAGCAAGCCCACGGGCCGACGCTACGGCCGAGTTTCGGTCCGACCGGCCAGGCATTGGGTGTCACAGCCGCGCGGCCGGCGGTGTCTCATGCACGGCCGCAACGAGACAAGGAGACCACCCATGGCCCTACGCATTCCCAAGGCGGAGCTCGCCCCCGAGATCGCCGAGCCCATGACCGCGCAGTTCGGCGCCGTGCCCGAACCGCTTGAGGTGGTGTCGCATAACCGGAAGGTCGCCGAGAGCGCCCTGCAGTTCTCGGTGCTGATCGGTGGATGGGACACCGTCGCCGAGGATCTCAAGACGTTCTCCCACATGGCGGTCGCCGCCCAGGTTGGCTGCAGCTGGTGCCTGGACATCAACTACTTCCAGGCGCAGAACCACAACCTCGACATGGCCAAGGCCAGCCAGGTACCACGCTGGCGAGACGCCGACGTGTTCAGCTCGCTGGAGCGCGACGTGCTGGAGTACTCCGAGGCCATGACAAACACGCCGCCGACCGTCACCGACGAGATGTTCGCGCACCTGCTCGCTCAGCTCGGCCCGGCCGCGATGGTGGAGCTGACCAGCTTCATCGCCTTCGCGAACATGGCGACGCGGGGCAACGTGGCGCAGGGGATCGAGTCACAGGGGTTCTCGGCCGGCTGCGCGGTCCCGCTGGCCACCCCAGCGACCCTCGCGTGATGGTGGCGGTATGACCGACGACCCATTCGTCACCCATCGCAGTCTGCTGTTCACAGTCGCCTATGAGATGCTCGGCTCTGCCGCCGACGCGGACGACGTGCTCCAGGAGTCGTGGCTGCGGTGGGCCGGGGTCGACCAGGCGCAGGTGCTCGAGCCGCGGGCCTACCTCGTCCGCATCGTTACCCGCCAGGCTCTCAACCGGCTGCGCACCGTGTCGCGCCGGCGCGAGGACTACGTCGGTGAGTGGCTGCCCGAGCCGCTGCTGACCAGCCCCGACATCGCCGACGACGTCGAGCTGGCCGAGAGCGTGTCGATCGCGATGCTCACTGTGCTGGAGACGCTCGGGCCGACCGAGCGGGCGGTGTTCGTGCTGCGAGAGGTGTTCGACACGCCCTACGAAGAGATCGCGGAGGCGATCGGGAAGTCGCCCGACGCGGTGCGGCAGATCGCGCGCCGCGCCCGTGACCACGTCGCCGACCGGCGTCCGCGGATGCCGGTGAGCCAGGCCGAGCAGCAGGCGGTCATGGAGCGGTTTCTGGTCGCGGTGCGCACCGGTCACGTGCAGGAGCTGATGGAGGTCATGGCGCCCGACGTCGTGCTGATCGCCGACGGTGGCGGGGTCGTGCCGGCCGCGCGCGCTCCGATCCACGGCGCCGAGCGGGTCGCCCGGCTTCTGGCCCGCGCCAGCCGGGCACAGACGCCGGTCACGAGCGGCGTGTGGCTGAACGGCTCCCCGGCGGCCCGGGTTGAGATCGGCGGCCAGATGGCGGTGGTCAGCCTGGTGATCGAACACGGTCGGTTGACCCGGATCTACGCGATGGCCAACCCGGGGAAGCTCACCCGGCTGGACGCGCCGGCCGAGCTTACGCGGTAGATCGCGGGTCGCCGGTCTGCCCGGCCAATGCCCCTCGGGCACTTGCTCGAGGTCGGCGTCGTATTCCCCTAACGTCCAAGGGCGGCTGCCGGGTTCAGGCATCCCGAAATGGAGATCCAGCACTCCGTCGCGCCGCTGACCGGACTGCTCCTTCGTGGCGTAGTGAAAGTACCGCGCAAGGAGGAGAGCAGGTCAACGGAGTCGACCGCGCAATTCGTATTCGCCAAACTCAGGGCCACGCCTGTCATCAGCCGCCGTTCGCAGAACGTTGGTACGTGAGACGTCGGCGGCACCGCCGTGGCGACGACGTCAACCGACGGTCCCGACGTTCGCCTGACGATCGGGCGGCGCGACGTCAGATCCCGGCTAGTAGCAGACCGCCGTCGACCGTGAGTACGGTCCCGGTGACGTACCGGTTCTGCATCAGGTAGAGGTGCGCTAGGGCGATTTCCTCGGGTTCACCGACCGTTCGTGTCAGCGTGCGCTGCGCCAGGCGTGTGAACAGCGCCTCGCGCTGGGGTTCCGGCACCGAGTCCCACAGTGGGGTGCGGATGGCACCGGCTCGCACTGCGTTGACGCGTATCGGCGCGAGCTCGGTTGCGAGCCCACGAACGAGACCTTCAGCTGCGCCTGCACCTGCGGCCGCGAGCGCCGCGCCCGGCACCGGCCGCTGCCCCACCGTTCCGGTGGTCAACGAGATCGACCCTCCCGGCCGGATCTGTGGAGCTGCGTACTTGGAGACAGTGACCGCGCCCCAGAACCGGACGTCAAAAACGGCGCGAGCGTCATCCAGGCCCAGGTCGGAGAACGGGCGTGGAGTGAACGCGTCGCCGGCTGTGAACGCGACGTGGTCAAGCTCGCCTAAACGCTCGAACAGGGCGGAGACCTCCGCTTCGTCACGGACATCAAGGACCGCACCGTCACAGCCTTCTGGGAGTTCGGTCAGCGCGGCATCAACCCGCATCCTGCTGCTCGACGCGACTGTTACGGCCGCGCCTTCGAGCGCCGCCGCGCGCGCTGTCGCCAGACCCATGCCGGAACTGCCGCCAACTACGACTATCCGCTGCTCAGCCAGGGTCATGAGATGCCTCCAAGGTCGTGATGGCTCAGTGCGACATCACGAACCTAGCACTAATGACGGCTCACTGAGACATCGGCGGTATTCTGGGAGTATGGCCCGGTGGGATCCGCAAGCGGAGGAGCGATTGCGCAGCGCGGCTGTCGAGCTGTTTCTCGCGCACGGGTACGAAAGCGTCACGGTCACGCAGATCGCCGACCGCGCCGGGCTGACGCGCCGCACTTTCTCTCGCTACTTCACAGACAAGCGCGACGTGCTGTTCGCTGGCTCCGAGCGACTGCCGCCGGCGCTCGCCGAGGCGCTCGTCGCAACCGACGCGGAGCTCTCCCCGTTCGAGGCGCTGCTTACGGCCCTCACCCAGGTCGGAGCGGAGTTGGCCGACCGGGTCGCCCCGCACGCGGCCCAGCGCCGCGCAGTGATCGCCTGCAGCCCCGAACTGCAGGAGCGGGGCCGGACCAAGATGGCCGACGTCGGCGACGCACTCGCAGCGGCGCTGCACCAGCGCGGCGTGGAAGTACTCGGTGCCAGGCTGCTCGCGAACGTCGGGGTCGCGATCTTTCAGAGCGGCTTCGACCGATGGGTTGACAGTCCGGACGGTGCCGACCTGGCAGCCCGGATCAGTGAGGCCGCCGCCGAACTGACCGGCGCGGTCACGCCGCTCAGCCCCGCCCGACCCGCAGGCACACTATCCGTGTGAGCCCAAACTCTGTGCGACGCCGTCGTCGTGGTCAGGGCAGCAGCTGGAACGCCTTCGTGTGCGCGGGTCGCACGACTCGGAAGTGGCGGTGGTCGAGGGTGGCGATGTCGACGATCCGTCGGCGTTCGGCAGCGGCGACGACGGACGCGTCGACGCTGCCTAGGGGGAAGTCGTGGTAGCGGGCCACGAGTTCGGCGATCCTGATCAGGTCGGCGGCATGGATGGGCTCGAGCGTGAAGTTGCCGGAGGCTAGGTCGCCGAGGAACCGGACTTCGGCGTGCCAGCCGAGTCGCGTGGCGAGCAGGTAGACAACTTCGGTGATGACAAGACTCGGGACGAGTAGCGGACCGGGATATGTCTCTAACAGTTCCCGGCAGATCGCATGGTGGGCGTCATCGCCGTCGACGTATGCATAGAGCGGCCCCGAGTCGACGATCAGCGCGATTGGTTGGCCTCCGCAGCGATGATCTCCTCGATCCGCTCGGAGATGTCGGTCCGTCCGCTATGGCCTGCTGCCGCGGCGTCCAGGCGCCGCCGCGGACCGGCGCCGATGTGCGCCTCAATCGCATTGCGCGTAAGTTCCGAAATCGTCGTGCCGCGCCGCTCAGCTTCGTGCCGGAGCCGGGCGTCTAAGTCGTCTGGAAGTTTGACGGTCGTTCGTTTCATGGGTATGCCAGCATACCGCCTGGCCGGGACGGCGCCAGCGACCATTCCAGCGCGGAGCGCAGCTCAAGCCTACGTTCTAAAACGCGCCGGGCGGGGACGTCGAGGCGTTCTCGCCCGGCTGCGGTCAAGCGGCCAGTCGAGGCGTCATGAAGCCCACTTTTTCGCGTAGTACTTGCGGACCATGGTGTCTGATGAGCCATAAGACGAGAAGCCGCCGGCGCCGCAATGCGCTCGATCGGGGGCGTCATGATTCGCGACCCGCGGGCCGCCCTCAGCCCGCGGCTGCGGTGTCGTCCAGGATCCTGATTGGTTACGCGCGCTGCTCCACCGACCGGCAGGACCTCACCGCGCAGCGCCAAGGGCTACGTGCGCTCGGTGTGGGCTGCGCGCGTATACCTCGATCACGGGATGACCGGACGCAACCGCCGACGCCCCGGTCTCGAGCAAGCACTCGCCGCCGTTCGCGAGGGCGACACGCTCGTCGTGCCGAAGCTCGATCGGCTCGCGCGGTCGGTCCCTGACGCGCGGGCGATCGGAGCTCGCTGGCGGCCCGCGGTATCCGCCTGTCGCTCGGCGGGACCGTTTATACCCGAACGACCCGATGGGCAAGATGTTCTTCAACATTCTCGCGACGTTCGCGGAGTTTGAGGTTGATCTTCTCCGAATGCGGACCCGGGAAGGGATGGCGATCGCTCGCGCGAACGGCAGGCTCAAAGGAAAGCAGCCGAAGCTCAACTCTCGTCAGCGAGCGCACCTGCTCGGTCTTCACGAGTCGGGACAGCACACGATCTCCGAGATCGCAGAACTCTTCTCGGTCAGCCGAGCCACCGTCTATCGAGAGATCGCTCGCGCGCCCCGTCGCCCCGCTCCACCGGTCGCAGCAACCCGCGATATTCGAACGCCTTACCGGGCTCCGTCGAGCGTCGCCGGCGGTCCCGAAGGCCGTACGGACTGAGACCGCGAGCCATCGCTCCTGGCGCGTCCGTTGGTGGATCCTGAATGAGACCGAGGCGGCCGGTCGGCGAGGGTGCTCCTTCTGCCTAGCGGTTACTCGCTGTCGGGTCAAGCGCGAGGGCGACCTGCCTTAGCTTCTCGTCGAGCTCGCGCGAGTCCAGCGCGTTGTGGTCAATCCGCGAGGTGGGCTCGCGCCACGTCACGATGGTGATCACTCGCTCCCCGCCTTCCACGCGGAAAGTGATGCGAACTGACTCCCCGGGCCCTTGTCCTTCAACGCCCGTGATCGCGCGAGGCGGTATCACGATGATCCGGTCGCGGAGAAAGCCGTAGTGCCGCACGATGCACAGCCGCTGCGTGGAGAGCCGGAGGAACCCTCGCCGGCCCCGGTCGAACGGAAACGAACTGTCACCGAGCCTGGTCTGGGCGATCACACCAACGATCAGAGTCTCGCTCGGCTCGAGCGGCAAGGTTCGCTCAAGCTCCACCCGAGGACCGACGACGGCGTATTTCGCGATCACCTCCGAGGCGGTGTCGTCGCTCATGCCCTCAGGATCGTATGTGCACCACGAAGCTCGGCGGGCCGCGCCGACCGCGGTTGGCGTCCGGCTGCCCTCGATCGATTTCCAACCCTCTCGCCGGCCCAGGCCGACGGTCGCTGACCCCTGGTGGGCGGACACGGAACGACGGCCACCGTTCCGAGCGCTTTAGGCTTCACTTGATGCAACCGAGGCAAGACGAATTTGGCTTACGTCTCGCCGCGAAGGCCGCGGATCGACAGAAAGCCGCCAGGCAGCAGTGGCCTGCCTTCGAGGAGCGGTTGAGGCAGCTGGGCTACAGCCCGTGCGCGATCGTGCACGCGTTCAGGACTCTGAGTGGCCCGGGAACTGTGGCCGAGGCGCTCGAGGCGCTGAACCGAGCAGGTCGCTGAGACTCGATCCGACACGACCGCTGCTGAAGGGTTGCAAATATCAGCGCGGCCCTCGGTCCGCTGAGGGTTCGTCCGTGAGACACCCGCCGCGCTGTGTCAACGCGTCGGAGTAATCGATCACTCGCTGTCGGAAGGAGCTCATTGCGAAAGGCACTTCACGGCTAACGTTCGAGAGCGTGAGCACAGACGCCGTATCCGCGCCGCCTCCCTCGGCCACGCAAGTTGCGCCTAGTGGTCTGGTACGCCGCGCGAAGGTCCTGTCGTGGTTGAGCGTGGGCTGGATGACGGTCGAAGCAGGCGCGTCGATCGCCGCCGCGCTCGTGGCGGGCTCGGTCGCGCTGCTGGGCTTCGGCTTGGATTCGCTGATCGAGTTGGCCTCGGCCAGCATCGTTATATGGCGCTTCACGGGAGATCGGATCCAGAGCGAGGCCGCTGAGCGCCGCGCGCAACAGCTCATCGCCGGGTGCTTCGCTGGGCTGGCTGTCTACCTGCTCTACGACGGGATCACCACGCTCGTCGGCGGCCCGCATCCTGCGGTGAGCTGGGTGGGTGTCGCCGTGTCGGCCGGCGCCATCATCGTGATGCCCTGGCTCGCGCGAGCCAAGAACCGAGTCGCGGCGCAGCTCGGCTCAGGCGCCGTCAGCGGCGACGCCGCCCAGTCGTGGCTGTGTGCGATCGCTGCGGGTGGGGTGCTTGTCAGCATCCTCGCCAACGCTGCTCTCGGCTGGTGGTGGTTGGACCCGATCATTGGCTTCGGGATCGCTGGCCTTGCTGTGCACGAGTGCCGCGAAGCTTGGGCTGGCGAAGTCTCCGCTGACTGCGCCCCCGTGGGCTTCGAGGCCAGCAGCTGCGACCGCTGCACGCACCCTGATTAGCTGAGGGCCTACGCGCGACCCACGCGCTGGCGCGTAGCCCGTTGTTGCGACCGCACGCTGACCGTTTGATCGATTTCCGACACTGTCGTCCGGCTCGGGCCAGATGTTCGCTGAGCGTTCGTTCGTGAGACACGTCCGCTCGTCGATCCCCTTGAGCGACTGGACCTGAGTTCCGCGCGAAGTGCGTCTCGTGCCGGCGCGCCCAGGATGCCCGTGCTCAGCGGGTAGGAGGTCCCGCAGACAGTCGTTCCGATCGCTCTTCACACGCGGGAGGGCGCAGGTCCGAAGCCCCCGCGCCAGTATGGAACAAACTACGGCCGTTCGACGAGCGCTGTGAAGTTGTGGAGAGCTGCTTCGAGGCTCTTGCCATTCATGCGCTTAACCATGAGCGCATCAGCGATCTTGCCGAACACGCCGCCAGGCAGCGTGTAGTCGAACGTTGTGGTCAGGCGTGTGCCATCGCCTTCGGGGGTGAGCTCCCAGCGAGCGCGCCCCGACAACATGCCCTCCATTTGAAGAAGCTGCAGCTTGCCCGGCTGGTAGTCGAGAACCGTCTCGGCGAGCGGCATAGACATGCCCGCTGACTTGACGTTGAAGGTGACCTTGCCGCCTTCTTCGGGGAAGGGAGCGGCCACGTTGAGGTCCGTCATGCCCGGATACCACTCCGGCCAGCGGCTGGCATCGCTCAACAGCTCCATGGTCTCCTGCGGCGAGGCCTTGATCTGGACATTGCGTTGCACGATCGCCATCGTGGATCTCCTCGCTCGCTTGTGTCGTCACGCCTCGGTGACGCGGGTGGGCCAATCGGCTGCTGCCAGACCGGACCATCGTGGGAAAGGTGATCCTATGGTCCCAACGAGCCGCTCGGCGAACAATCGATTTCTGGGCAATGCGATGCAGGGCTGGGCACGAGCGACCGCGAGACACCTCGCATTCGCCAGATGCGCGGCTCTCGATCGTGTGCGTAACGGGTTGGGTTGTGACGCGCCGGCGGCGCCATTGCCGGACGCCCTCAGCGGACGCTTCGGGCGTTCGGTCTCCCGCGGTTGGTGGTTTTCGTCGAGTCCAGGCTTGCTCAGTGCGCGTGATGGGGTGGGCGCTGCGGTCCGCGGGGTGGCGCCGCCTCGTCGGTGCTGTAGCCGTGTGCTTGTTTCTTGATCTCGCCGGTCTTTGCGAGCTGGCTGAGATGGGTTGCAACGTTTGCCGGATTGAGGTTCAGGCCTTTAGCGAGATCACCAGCGGTGCTCCGTGGGTGCTGGACGAGGAAGGCGATGATGCGCGTCTCGCTGTCGTCCTGGCGGCCGCGGGCGGTAGCGCGTCTGTTGCTCGCGCGCTGCGCAGTCGCCCGGCGCACCGAGCGAGCCGGAACGACCGCAGCCGAGCCGCCATCGTGGACGTGGACCGCCTGTTCTCGTGGCTCGGCGTCTTCGAGCGCGCCCCAAGTGCGCTCGGCGGGCTGATCAGCGTTGTGCTCGTCGGCGGGTATCTCGGACGGGAGGCGCTCGATGAGCACGACCTCGGGGTCGCGTAGCGAAGCTTCGGCTAGGACGTCAACTCGGGGCATGTGGCGCTCCTTTGTTCCTCGGAATGCGGCATCGCTAGGCCTTGCTCGTCGTGCGACTGCGGCGGGTGCGCGTGCCGGGCTCGCTCGGACCGACCAGGTCTGCTTTGGTCCGGGCGCTGACCGCTCGCCGGGCGTTCAGACGTCGCAGGGCATCGACCGCCTGCGAGAGCTGCCGGGATCCAGGATCGCGATCCAGCTCGCCTCGCCTGCGCGCTGCCCAGTTGTTCTGCGCCCGCGTCATAGTTCAGGCCTTCCCGTCCCTCTGTTGGGTCCGCACGGAGGAAAGAGGGGCTCGAGAACCCCGAGCGTTCAACGAAATCGGGCCGCGACCTTCGGACCGGTTGGTGGGCCTGGAGGTCGCCCCCAACCGGCCCCGCAGTCAAAACCGGTAACCCGCACCTCTCGCCTCGTGGCACACGATCGCGCCGTTGGTGGCATTCGGGTTAGGGCCGGGAGTCCTGGCCGCAGGGCCAGCCGCCTATCGACAGTACTCCTATCGCGGGCCGTTATGTGAACCAGACCAAAGAGTTTGCCTACCGATCGCAACGGCCCGGCGATCCGTGTCTCAGAGCCCGGGGAGGTGTATCCCCAGAAGCGAGGGGTCGGCGCCGGGATAGTCAGCAGGATCGAGCGGGCGCTCGGCAACCGTGAGGTAACAAGTCTCGTCAACGAAGCGAGCGAACTGCCCGACAGTGACCGGTCCCCGGTCGATCGCAAACGAGCCGACCTCAACCTCGCGCACGGGCGCCTCTTCCGGGTAGAAGGCATCCGAGCCCATCCGGAAACCCCCCGCCGGCATCTCGACCATGTCCCTGCGATCCATCGGCCGTCTCTTCATGCGCTCACCGATGCGCCTCGACCCGGGGTTCGCGGACGGGTTGTCGTCGCGAACGGCCGCATCTGCGGGTGGTCGTGAACGGGGGCACCGCCGCGCTGCCAGCTACTGGCTGGCGATCATCGCGGCGGCCTCGCACTCGAGGTCGACGTACGGCTCGCATCTGACGCCGACCGCGGGGGGTGGATAAGTCCTGCTCTCGCCTGAGCGCGGGGTCGGCTCGTTTGCTCAGCAACGACGCTCGGTTGATCGCGATGAGGGCGAAGGAGGAGACACGGGGGGCAAAGGGCGAGACTGCAGGCTGTCTTCGCCCGAACGCGGGCTGACCAGCTACACCGCTACCGTTCTCAGCCGCAGCCAGCCGGTCTCGCCGAGTCGAGGTTAGATCCGCCGGCGCCGTCGTCCGGGTGTGACGGCGGCGGCGACGACGGCGGTTTTCGCAACCGGCGCGGGGCCGGGCGTGACGGCCCGGGCCACGACCGCGGTCTTGGCTACCGGTGCGCCGATTACGCCGACTCTTCCGCGGCGTGCTGGTCTGAGGGGCATTATCAGTCTCCTTGGGTCGTGAGTGCTTCGTCCGCCTCGATCGAGGCGATGATCGCCTGAATGGGGATCCGTCCGTTGGCGATCAGTTGGCCGCCTGAGCGCCGCGCCGCTGATGCGAACGGCGCCGCCCACAGGTTCTCCCAGATCAGCACGCCGGCCGTGCTGCCGGGCTCCATGGCGGCAGCCAGGTGCTCGATGTCTTCCTCGGCCAATAGCTCCGCCAGCTGGGACTCGAGCGCCTGCAGGTCTCCAAGCTCGCCGACGTCGGAGAGCTCGGTCGCGTCGACGGTGCCGTCCTCGTTCTTGGTGAGGATCACGGCGTCGATCACTCGGATGGTTCCGGAGTCGACGAGCTTGAGCAGCTCGGCCGTCATTTCACCGGTGAAGCTGCTGTGGCCCGCGGGAAATTCGACGACGGCGAAGTCAACTGGGCCAAGTTGATCGAGGGATGCGTCTCGGGAAGTGTCGAGGGCTGTGTCTGTCATCTGTTCCTCTCGTTAGCGTGTGTTAGAGCATCGGATAGCGGTTGCGCTGGTTGCGAGAGATGGCAGTCTCGTAACGACGCCGGCGGGCTGGAGGCGCGACCGCCCTCATGGGCCGCTCGGCGGCCGATACCCCGGCACCTCACCGGTCGCCGGGACGAGCCGCTTCGCTCCGAGCTGATCCAGGAGCAGCTTGAGCATCTCGCGTTGTAGACGGCGTGAGGCGTCGGTGGCGTAGGTGGGGTGCGCGAGGTTGCGCTGCTCCAGGGGGTCTGTGGTGAGGTCGTAGAGCTCGTACTCGTCGGGTTCGGGCTCGGTCACGGTCGTGGTTTTGCGGCGGTGTAACCGTTCGTCGTGCTCGCCGGGGACGGTCCAGAACTGGCCGTTGTCGAAATACCGTGAGAGCTTCACGAGGTGGCGCTCGCCCTCGACGTCGACCTCGGCGATGACCGTCTCGACGTGGTTGGGCTGAACGACCGTCGAGTAGATGCGGAGCTTCTTTGCCATCTTGGTGACGGGGCTGGCGCCCTTAGCGGCACCCTCGCTGATCTCATCGTCTGTCGTGAACAGCAGCGGCTCAGGGCGACGCTCCGCGCCGTCCATGATGATTGCCGAGAGGTCGCGACCGACGAGTGGACGGGCATCGGTGTGGTTACGGGCGAGTTGTTCGCGCGCAGCCTCGGGGTCGATTCCGGCGAACCCCATCAGCGTTGGGATGAGGTCGGCGTGGTTGGTCGGAATGTCGACCTCGCGGGCGCCGCCGTTGATCATCGGGCCCGCGACGACGAACGGGACGTGGATCGACTCCTCGTAGGCGTTGTGCCACTTCTCGTGCATCCCCCCGTGGGCGCCGAGCATGTCGCCGTGGTCAGAGCTGAACACCACGATCGTGTTCGCATAGTCTCCGGTTGCCCGCAGCGCGTCGAGCACCCGCGCGATCTGGTCATCGACGGTGTGCTGGCACTGATAGTGGAACTTACGATGGGTCTCGATCCACGGCTGCGGAGCTCCGATCGTCTTCCACTCATCGGCGTAGCTCTGCTGGCAGGCCGGCTTGGTGGAGAGGTCTTCGTCGTGCGTCGGCGGCTTCGGGATGTCCGGCACCTGCGACGGGTGGTAGCGCATCCCCTGCAGCAGCCCCACCACACCGAAGTATGAGCTGTCGTGCGGGTTCAAAAACGAGCACACCGTCAGCCACGGCTGGCTCTCGTCGCCGTCGATCCGTTGCAGCAGGCCGATCGTCTCATCCGCCGTGAAGACGTCCTTGAGCAATCCGGTGTTGTGCTTGCCCAGACCGTGCGGCTCGGGCCCCACCCATTCCGAGAAGCCGAACGGATCCAGCAGGTCGGCCTTCAGGTACGCGGCGATGTTCTCCTCGTTGTGGTTCCCATCGTCGTCGATCGAGAGCAGGTAACCCTCGCCGCTGGGATCCGGCAGCGCAACGTGGGCGGCGTGCCACTTCCCCTTAAAGAACGTCCGATAGCCCCCAGCGCGAAACCAATCCCCCATCGTCGGAACCGTGTCCGGGGACAGCCAGAACATGTCGTCGCTGTCCACGGCTTTCCCCAGCCCGTCGGTCTGAGTCACGCCGTGCAGCGACGGATACTGCCCCGTGAGCAACGACGCCCGGCTCGGCGCGCACGCCGAGGCCATCGAATAGTGCTTGGTGAAGCTGACACCGTTCTCGTGAAGGCTGCGCTCGGCGGCGAACTCGTCATGACGCCACTGCCGCAGCCCCTCCGGCTCGTAGGGGGTGGGGAACCGTTGCTGGTCGGTGAGGATCACCAGGACATTCGGGCGCTTCGGCAGCTCGCTCATACAATCCTCGCTCTCTGGGTGCCTCGAGAATCGAGGCTCATGTAGGTCGCGCGCTCGACGCGGTTTCGGCCAATCGGTTCGCGAGCGCGCCGGCGAACGCACGTCCCTCGTCGAGCTGCGCGTCCGTGAGATTGGTCCGCGGGATCGGCATTCCGAAGTAGCGCGCGCGGTATGTGCCGCTGCCGAGATAGCTGATCAGCGACATCAGCGACCGGATCTGGCCGCCTGCGTACGCGAAGTGAATGCCGTCGACGTACTCGCCGCCGGCCGTGATGCCCAGCTTCTTTACAGTCCGGTGATTTCCGCCCCAGTAGCGGCGACAGACGACAACGTCCGCAAACCGCGCACCCTGCAGCACAGCACTGGTCGTCGGAGCCTTGAGAAATGACCGGATCGGCACGCTGGTCGTCAGCCACCAGGTCGGCGAGAACACGCAGACCAGGTCATAGCCGCCGGCTCGTGCCTCCGGTGCGATGTGGATCTCGCCCGTCTTGCGCAGAAGCTGCGCTGGCAGCATCCGAAGGACGCCCCAGAACGCGTTGTCCATCGGAAACCGCGAGAACCGCGGCGCGTAGCGCTTATCTGTGAGCTCGATCGCCGACTGCGTCACGCCACAGCCCCGCTCGCGGAACGCGTTGGCCATCGCATCAGACATCGCCAGCGACTGCTGGGTGTATGTGTAATGCACGAGCAGCACCCGAGCGTTCGTCTCTACCACCGGCGACGGCGAGACTGCGACGGAGTTCCCATCCTTTGTCGTCATCAGATCTCCGATCTCTTGGCCGCACTGCCTCGCGGTTCCGGCGGCCCTATGCCGCGGCCGCTCGTGCGGCGGCGCGTTGGGTCGGGGCGATCAGAGCGCCGATGATCCACAGGATGGGGATCAAAAAGCCGATCCAGAACATCAGGTAGTGCCCTTTACGGAACGTCGCCAGCCCGAAGTAGATCCAGCACGCTATGTAGACGATGCCTAGCAGAAACCAGAGAACGGTCATTTCGGTCCCTTCGAATTTGCGCCGGGGTCGCAGTCGCTGGCCCCGGCTGGTTGTGTGTGCGGCGGCGCATCGGCCTCCGCGTCCTCGCTATCGAGCGGGTTGAGGCTATGTACGGTCAGTCCAAGGCCGGCGATCCGCTCGAGCACCCCGTGGAGGTGCGAGGAGTCGACGATCGGCCCCGTGATCTCCGTCCTGCCGTCGTGGGCGAACACCGTCATTCCCTCGAACGCGGACGTGTAACGCGGCCCGAGCTCCCCCTCGATAACCACGCGATAGCGATGCGCTGACATTCGAGTCTCAGCATGCCCGACGGTTCCCACGCTTTGGGTGGTTCGGGCCTGGGATCACCCGGGTGATTCGGTCGACTCGAGCAGACCGAGCGCTTCTGCGCGGACGACCGCCTCCGCCCGCGATGTCGCGCCCAGCTTGCGGTACAGCTCGCGCGTGTGGGTCTTGACGGTGTTCAGCGAGATGTACAGCTTCGTCCCGATCTCGCGCCGCGAGAGGCCGGTGGCGAGGCAGCACAGCACCGCGAGCTCGGCCGCGCTGGGGTCCTCGGCGACACGTCCGTTTCCGACGTCGGCGCTGGCGGTGGTGAGGTCGTGCTCAACGGTGGCCGCGATCGCTGGCAGCCGCCCCGGATCGGGAAACTCCCCGATCATCGCGCGCGCGCGCCTGAGGTCGCTGGCGGCAGGCCCCAGGCGTGCTCGCGCGACCCGCACTTGCGCGAGCACGAGCAGGGCGTGGGCATGACCAACGGTCGGGTGGGGCGACCGTCGCAGTCGCTCGCCCCGGAGCGCCTCGCGCTCGGCCTCGTCGAGGCGTCCCGTGGCGGCGCACGCCAGCGCCAGCCCGAGATGCGCCAACGACACAACCCAAGAATCCGTCCGGCCCGCGAAGCCGATCGCCTCGCGAGCCGCTCTCTCGGCGCTGTCGCTTCGCCCTTGCTCGGCATCGACCAGCGCAAGCAAGCCAAGGCTGCCGACGTAACCATCGGTCCCGTCGAGAGCATCGGGTCTTTCGATCGCCTGCGCCGCGATCCGGCGCGACTCGTCTACGTCGCCGGCGAAGAACAGAGCCTGCGACAGCGTCGCCAGGGCACTTACGCTGAGGACGTCCGCACCCGCGCGCGCGGCTACGACCGCCCGGCGCGCGTGTTCGACGGCGGCGGCCACGTTACCGCGCTCGATCACCTCCGCGCGCGTGAATTCCACCACCGCCTCCACGTACGGCGACCAGGCCTGCGGGCACTCTCGGCGGGAACGTTCTGACGTCGCAAGCAGCCGCTGGATTTCCACGTCCGGACGGGCGAGCAGCCCCGCCGCGGCTGCTCCGGCTGCCGGCAGCAGAGGATGCTCGATCAGCAGCTCGGGAGGCAGCCACCGCACCCAGCCAAGAAACTGTCCGACCCGCCCACCCCGGATGAACTGAAGATGGGTCTCGAGGAGCAGCTGCGCCACCGTCTCGGCGTCGCCTGCGGCGGCGGCGTACTCCATCGCGTCCTCGATGAGGCCGTGCGCCCGACACCATTCTGCCGCCCGCCGACGTAGCTCACGCGCGGCGTCGCGCCCGAGATCGAGCTGCAGGAGCTCGCCGAACAAATGGTGATAGCGGTACCACTCACCGCGAGCGTCGAGACCGACCAGGAACATGTTCGAGCGGGCGAGCTCCGCAGAGCACCGCGGCCGAATCCTCGCGGCCGAGGACCGCGTCGCACAGCTCCGGAGTGAAGCGCCCCAGCACCGAGGTCCGCGCCAGAAACTCGCGGATCGCCGCCGGGAGCGCCGTCAGAACCTCGGCCGTCAGATAGTCGCCGACATGCCGAGCGCTACCGGCGAACGCCCGCACTCCCTCGTCGGGGTCGTCGAGGTCGCGAAGCCACAACGCCGCCAGGTACAGGCCGCGCCGGCCAGCCCTCGGTGCGCTCGTGAAGCAGATCGACGCTGTCGCGCGACAACTCGATGCCTTCACGAACGATGAGCTCCCCGGCCTCCTCCGGCGTGAACGCCAGCTCTCGCGCCCGGACCTCGGTCAGCGCCCGGCTGGCCCGCAGTTTCGCCAGGCCGACCGCCGGGTCTGAGCGGGTCGACACAACCACGCGCGCACCTGCCGGTAGGCGTTCGATCGCGTGCCCGATCGAACCCAGCGACGCCTTGCTTCTCACCGCGTGGAGGTCGTCGAGCACGATCGTCACCGGACGCCCGTAGGCAATCACGCCGTTCATCAGCTCGTCGACGGCACTCTCGACGTGCACCCGGCGGACGGCGAGGCGCGTGAGCGCCCGAGCTCCGAGACCCTGACCGAGCCGATCCACGCCCGTCGCCAAGTGCATCCACAACCGCACAGGATCATCGTCAGCCGAGTCAAGCGTCATCCAGATGACGGGCTCCGGACGCTCGATACACCACGACCGCACCAGCGTCGTCTTGCCGTAGCCGGCCCCCGCATCGAGCACCGTCAGCGACGAGGCGCCGTGGTCATCGAGCATCTCGAGCAGGCGCGCCCGGCGCAGCATCCCCGCGTGCACCCGCGGCAGCATCAGCTTCGGCTCGATCACACGAAGCCTCTGATCCGCCACTTCGGTGGCCTGAGCGCTCACTCGATACCCCGGTCGGACCGTCCGATTCCCAGCTCAGCGATGACCCGCGCCTCGACAGGCCCAACGGTGAACTCAGCCTCGTTCGATTTAACCGCCGGAAGCGAGAACGAGCGACTGATCCGCCTTAACACGGCGCACGCGAGTAGATGAGTCATCTGCGGTTCGTCCAACAGGAAGCTTCCCGACCAAGGAACCTGCACGGATGCCGCGAACCCAGCCGCGCGGCCAAGATGAGACCGCGAACTCGTTTCGCCACCTAAGACGCAACCCTCAGCGCGACCAACGATCGCCCACCGAGATCCCGTGCGCCATACAGTAGCGCCCCGCCGGTAGCGGCACTCAGTAATCTCCCGCAGCGCTCCGGCGAGTGGCGAGCGGGCATCGAGACACCAGCATCGGAGCCCGAGGCCGTCACCGCGCGCCCGGCTCAAGCCAGGCACCACGCATCCCCGGGGACTTCGGAGCCGGTCGAGCGTCGTCATCCTGACGGCTTGGGGCGCTCGACGCACCACGACCGCACGAGAGCGGTCTTGGCGTAGCCCAACGGCGTTGGCCGCCGGCAGCGCGAACCCGACATCACCGTCGAACATCTCGAACACACGCGCCCCGGACAGCATCCGAGTCGCACGCGGGAGTTGGGCTTGACCAGGAGGGGTCGCGGACGGTTTGCGTGCTCGATCGGAGCGCACCTTGGAACTGCCGCCCGCTCACCCAGTGACCGTCAATCACCCGGGTGAACGTCACTCCGGACCAGCGACGGGCGGGGTATTTGCCGTGAACATCTTTGCGGTCGAGGGATCGGGGCGTCGGCGAAGACCCAGCATCGGAGATCCGCATTCCTCGACGTGGAGCCAAAGTGGCTAAACCGAAATTGCCGAGCGAATCAATGGGGAGCTGTCCCGTCGAGGCGAGCACACCGAGCCATCAGCTCGCTGGCGCGCGCGGAGAGCATGAGGCGGCAAGCGAGCGCCGCGCGCTGCAATCGCTGGTGCTGTCGATCGGCGACTCTCAACCGATACAGGCGTCGCGGCCACCACGATCGCCGTACGGCTGGGCCGCGTGACCGACGATCGGCGGCGGCTGGAGCGTGACCTTCACGACGGGGTCCAGAACGAGCTGGTCGCGCTGATCCTCAAGCTGGCGCTCGCACAGCAGGATCCCGAGACCCCATCTGCGCTCGTGGAGATGCTCGCCGGGCTGAAAGCTCGTGCACAGGCGGCGCTCGACTCGGTGCGCAACATCGCCCGCGGGATCTACCCGTCGGTGCTCGCCGACTTCGGCCTCGCAGAAGCGTTGCGCGCGCAGGCGGCGCGCGCAGCGATCGACGTGCGCCTGACGGGCAGCGTGCCTCGCGGCGCCGAAGCAGTCGAGGAGGCCATCTACTTCTCCTGCTCAGAGGCGATCCAGAACGCGGCAAAATACGCCGGCCGCGGCACCCAGGTCACGCTTCGATTGCGCCATGAGCAGGGTTCGCTGGTCGTGCGCATCGCAGACGACGGTCGCGGGTTTGATCCAGCTCACACCCCCGGAGGGTGCCGGCGTGCAGAACATCCGCGATCGCGTCGAGGACCTCGGCGGAACCTTCAACCTCGCCTCCAGCCCCGGACACGGCACGGTCGTGACCATCTCGATGCCGTGGCCGGCGGCCGCCGATCGACGGCGATGAGCCAGGTCATCCTCCTATCGCTGACCGCCTCGCTGAACCCGACGCTGGTCGCCGCGACGACGGTGATGCTCCTGCTTCCAAGTCCGAAGAAACTGATGCTCGGGTATCTGCTCGGCGCGTACATGACGAGCATCACGCTCGGACTCGTGATCGTGTTCTCGCTGCCTAACTCGAGCGCCACCAGCACGACCGAGAACACGATCAGCCCGGCGGTCGACATCGGGCTGGGAGCGATCGCGTTGGCCGTCGCCTTCGTCCTCTACACCGGCCGTGCCGAACGCCTCAGGGAGCGCCGGCAAGCGCGCAAAGCGGACAAGCCGGACAAGGGTCCGCCGCGCTGGCAGCGGGAGCTCAGCAAGGGGTCGGCGAAAACCACGTTCGTCATCGGCGCGCTGCTCTCACTGCCAGGCGCGTCATACCTTGCGGGTCTGCACGAGATCCACAAGCTCAAGTACTCGACCACGACGACGGTGCTGCTGGTGATCGGCTTCAACCTCGTGATGATGTGGCTGCTCGAGGTCCCCCTGGCGTCATTCCTTGTCGCTCCCGACTGGACGCCACGCGCGATCGAGCGTGCCAAACAGTGGGTGAGCCGGCATGCCCACACGTTCGCCATCAGGGGATTCAGCGCCGTGGGGGCACTGCTGGTCATCAAGGGTCTGATCGGCCTGGTCGGCTGAGGCGTGGCCGCGCATCGGAACAACGCCCCGACGCTCGCTTGGCGGCTGGCGCATGCTGGTTCTGGCGGGCGGCGCTCCGAGAACCGCTTCCTGGCCGCCCCCGACGCCATCAACTGTCGGCTGATCGACCCGGTCACCCGGACGCTGGTCCCCGGCCGAGACACGCCGCACGCCCGATCGCGGTGAGGGCGATCGTCAACAGCGTGCCGACGGGGTGGCTGCTGGTCGCCGCCGCGGCCGTCGCTATCGGTCTCGTGCTGCCCTGCGTCGTGATCGTCCGGCGGCTCGTGCCGGCGACCCGCGAGGGATACCACGCCGAGATCTCAGCGCCGATGCTCGGCGTCGTCGCGGCCCTGTTCGGTCTGCTGCTCGCGTTCGTGATCATCATCGCCTACCAGAACTACCTCAGCGCCGGCACCAACGTCAGCCGCGAGACGGAGTCTCTCTCCTCGGTCGTGCGAGACAGCGCGGCGTTCCCGGAACCGGGAGGCGACAACGTGCGGCGGGCCGTGGAAACGTACGTGCGAGCCGTGGTCTACGACTCATGGCCCCTAATGCAAAAAGGCAAGACGAGCCAGCTCGCCGTAGTCGGACTCGACGACATCTACGCCGCATTGCGGACGGTCAACCCGAGATCACCGCAGGAAACCTCGTTCTACAACGACGCGGTATCGCAGCTGGATAACACGCTCGCTGCCCGCCAGGATCGGATCCAATCAGCCGCGGGCGGAATTCCGGTCGTGATCATGATCCTGCTCCTATTCAGCACGGTGGTGATCGTCGCCTACGCCCTGTTCGTCGGATCGCCGAATTTCTGGTTTCACGCGCTCGGACCGGCGGCGATTGCGGTTGTCGTCGCCGTCTCGCTTGTCGTCCTCGTCGACCTCAGCTACCCGTTCTCAGGCAGCGTCACCGTCAGCCCAGAGAGCTTCAAGACGGGGGTATTGGCGCAGTTCTTCCACGACCCATCACGGGCCGGCCACGCGAACGGGGGCTGACACCCGACGAGCACGACTCCGCCGCCGCTAAGCGCCAGCGGGAGGAACTTCAGCCGACGCTCGCTCGCGACTCGCGACCGCCGCCGCATAATCACCCGCACACTCCTCACCTTTCGATCGGCGCTGACAACGACCGAGACGAACACGGTCAGACCCAGTTCGGGACGCCACACTGCGGATCGACCAGCCCTTCGCGCTCCACTCGAGCCACCAATAGAAGGCCAAGCCAGCGAATGCCGGAGTGCTAACGACGGTTCTGCGCGCTCCAAGCAGCGTCACGGAAAGCGCCAGCGTCGGACTCAGCGAGTGACTACCGTCGTGGGTCCGAAGCAGTCACGCTGGCGAGTCCACAGCGCTGTGAAACGCGACCGCTCCCGGGACACAAGCAGCCACGACGTCGTAGCCCTGATGCCCCGCGAGAATGAAAGCGGGTCTCGCCTCGCGCGTAGGCGCGCACCCGCTGTTCGCCAGATGCGCGTCTCTGCACCTGTTCGCAAGAGGTTGGATGGTGAGACGGCTGCCGGCGCCGGCCATGCATTGCTTTCAACGCCCGATAGCGTTCGGTCACCGATGCGTTCTGCGACGAGACGCGCCTTCCGGGCAACGCAGGTGTGACGTGCACGACCACGAGAGTCGCGTGCCCACAGCGAAGCGGGACCGGCGCGGCGCCGGTGCCGGCCTCTCAGTCGGCAACCTCGTGCGGACTGTCCGACGCGGCCCTGAATGGTGGCTTGCGCGCCCCGAGGGATCGCCGCAAGGCAGACTCGTGAGATGGGTTCGTCCGGATGTTCCGAGTCGTTCCGGTAGCGACAGTTCAGTCGTGGCTCCGTGTTGATCGAACTGTCCGGGGGCGGCGTCGTTCGCTGTGACGATGGCGAGATCGTGCTTACGCACGACGTCAGGCTGGAGTGGGGCCAACTGCTGCAGCGGCGCGACAGCTATTGGTGGCGGATGTTGGCTTCAGTCGGCATCATCGGTGATTCGCGGGGAGGCGAATCCTTTGGCGACGAGCCAGATCGGGAGGATCAACTCGAAGAGGCCACCGGGGACCAGCGCGAGCATCCCGGCGCCGTGAGTGACGTGGATCAGGTTGAACATGGCCAGGACCGTGCCGACCAAGAACACCGGGTAGCCGATCAAGCCGAGCATGGATACGTTCCGCGGCACGAGCCGCGACGTCCACAGGGCAGAGGACAGGATGAGCCCAGCTGCACCGGAGACGGCGTAGACCGGAAGCACGGAAGCGTTCCACTGTGTGCGGCTCGTCAGGAAGTATCCGCCTATTGCCACGATGGTCAGGCACTCGACCGCCCTCAAGATCAGATAGGCCTGGGAACGAAGGCGTATGTGCGGCGTCAAGGCACTGCGCATCGCTAGGCCGTTCGTCACGACCGCTAGGCCGGTGCAGGCGAGAAGGAAGACGCCGGCGACGAGGGTGCCGTCGCGGGACGTCCCGCTCGAGAAGTGCGAGTGGATGAGAGAGCTGCCGATGGCGAAGGTGAAGGTCGCCACTAAGAAGCAGAGTCCAACGAGCACGGCCGTCTTCCTCGTGGACGTCTTCGTCGGGCCCTCCAGCGGGTACAGAGCTGGCTGCGGGATGCGGCGTGTCGACTGGCTGAGCGTTGCGGCCTTCATGGTTCCTCCGATGATTCGAGCCTTACGTTGTAAGTAGCGTATACTTACAACGTAAGGTTGTCAAGCACAGAAGGAGTCCGGGATGAGCTCAGCCAAGACGATGACGCCCCGAAAACTCAATCGAGAGCGGGTGCTTCGTGCCGGCCTCACCCTCGCCGACGAGGGCGGGATCGAGTCCCTCACCATGCGTAAGCTGGGCGAAGCGGTCGGGGTCGAGGCGATGTCGCTCTACAACCACGTCGCCAACAAGTCGGACCTTCTTGACGGCATGATCGACCTGGTCTTCACCGAGATCGAGTTGCCCGCCGGCGACGGCGACTGGAAGGCGGCAATGCGGCAGCGAGCGATCTCGGCCCGGGCGGCCTTATCGCGCCATCGTTGGGCGATCGGGCTGATGGAGACTCGTACCACCCCCGGTCCTGCGACGCTCCGGCACCATGACGCCGTCCTCGGAACGCTTCGTGGAGCAGGTTTCTCACTCGCGATGGTTGGCCACGCCTACTCGGTCCTCGACAGCTATATCTACGGCTTCGCGCAGCAGGAGGCGAACCTGCCGTTTGAGACTGGCGAAGAGACGGCCGAGTTGGCGCAGATGATCTTGGCGACTTTCCCAGTTGGCGAGTACCCCCACCTTGCAGAGTTCACCTTCGAGCACATCCTCAAGCCTGGGTACAGCTTCGGAAACGAGTTCGCGTTTGGGCTCGACCTGATTTTGGACGGACTCGAGAGATCCATGCAGGCGGGATGATCCACCACCGAGGCGGACGCCCCGCGGCGCCGCCCGCACAGAACGTTGGGCACGGCCCATGTCACTAGACCCGTTCGGTGAACTTCTGCGTCAGCGGAGGACGAACGACGCAGAGCCGCCGCTGCTCAGCTCGTGCGTGCTGTTCGCGGTCGACGTGAAGTGCGCGGATGTTTCGAACCGGCGAGGCCGGTCCGAACCTTCACCCGGACACCTGCGCCAACACACGGAAGCAGGGCCCGCCCCAGCTCTGGCCGAGAGACCTGCCTGTCGCCAACAACGCGACCCTGAACGTTCGCGGCGAAGAACGTCAGATAGCGCCCCCGTTGGTCACCGAGTGATCGGCGTCCTGGCCGACCGGTCCGCCGCCGGCTTGTTCACGAGTCCAAGATCCGCGGCCACGACGCCGCAACGCTTGATGACCAGTTTCGCGAAGCAGGGGTCGCTTTGCCCGTCGACCCGGCGGAGACATGACTTCCTCTGCGGGTCGACGAGGCCGCGACGGAAGCCGCGCCGGAGTGGCCCGGCGGGCGACAAACCAGACGCGCGATCAGCGCCGGCGTCGGCCTCGCGGCTTGGCTGCTCGATGCGCAAAGCGGCCGTCGCCCACGACGGCGACACGCGGCTGCTCGGCGGCTGCTTTCGTCTGTCGCGGTCGCCGCGCCCGGAGCGATAGAACGCCGACCGGCCCGCGTGTGGCGGGCCAGGTCAGCTGCTTGGTTTGAGGTTCCGATGCTCACGCGGCGGCGGCGACCATCGCCGGCCCCGCCTGGCTCTGCGCCTGGCGACCACGGAGCTGGACGATCGCGATCCGGGTGGTGACTTCGAGGATCGCCATCAGGACCAGCGCGGCCGGCCAAGCGGCGGCGCTGATGTGAGCGGCGGCACTGAGGCTGGCGACGTCGGGGCGCAGTCCGTTGTTGACCGCGAACACGAACACCATCCGCGAGCAGATCCCGGCGAGCAGCAGCGCGCCTGCGAACCAACTGACGCGAGCGACCGGCAGACCGTTCTCGCCGGCGCGGACGTGGGTCGCGAATCCGGAGGCGGTGCCGAGCGCGAGGCCGACGGCGGAGAGCGCGACGATCAACACCAGATCGTTCCCGGAGGTCGGGATCGAGTGGAGGTACATCTGAGCAACGAAGAACAGGATGGCGAGAGGGGCGACGATGCTGCGGCGATCGAGCTCCCGCTCACGAGCCTGACGGGCGACGATCAGGACGAATACTGCGTTGATGAGGTAATCGGTGAATGTCATGGGCAGCATGATCTTCCGATCAGCTGCTCCCGTCGTCGGCTCAGGGGTTGAACCGTGGGTTGATTCGCGTCTCAACCCACGGGTTTACCTCAGGTGAACGTGCCACGCGCAAGGCACTTGCGGCAGCCGGGAAGACCTCCGATCCTCCGCACTCGCAACCATCCGAGAACGGCTCTCGGCCCGGCGACCAGACTCCGGGTGGAGGCACCGAGCCGTGCCCACCTACAAAGACGGAGCCGCCGGCACGCGCGGCGACAGATGACCGGTTCCACGAACACGCAGCACTCTCGGTCGCTCCGAACCGAGGGCGGAAGATTCCCTCCTGGCCGGATTCAGCAACGCCAGCCGGCCTTGCATCCGGTCGTCCGCAGGTGTCTCCATCGAACCGATCAGGCCCCCGGATTGCGCGGCGGGAAGGGCGTCGCTGCCGCCGGTCGCAGCCTCCCGGCCGGTATCGGAACGCTGACGGTCTCGAGTTCCGCGCAAACGAGGGAAAAGGCCTGAGCGCCCTGGTACGCCGGCAAAGCAGGTTCGCGATGCGAAGCCAACACGGTCTGAAAGCAGGTGTGGATCGCGAGCTGCATGGACGCGGCCGACTGCCGCTCACCCAGCGCGATGCGGGAGCGGCGCGAGCCGATGCCGGAGCCGCGACTGCCGCTCCTTCTCGTCCGATCCAGCTGTGCCGGCCGCGCTGCCGCTTCGGCGACCGAGCAGGAGTCTGGCCAGCCCGCGCGACTCGCGTGTCCGATCAGGCGGCAGCTCAGAGTGTGATCCGCAACTCTTTGAGCGCTGTTCCCTCGATGTAACCCCGGCACGCGTAGAGTACGGCCATGCGTCGCACCGCTACCGTCACAGCAGCGGCGTTCGCTGCGGCCGTCGCAGTAGCTGCCTGCGGCGGCTCGAGTGGCCCCAACAACAGCAACAACAGCAACAACTCCGCCAGCAGCGCGCCTGGCAGTGCCGCGTTCCTCGCCGACGAGCTCAGGGTGTCTCAGTGCATCCGCGCCCACGGCGTCCCGAACTATCCCGATCCGCCCAGCAGCGGGGGGATGCACAGCGTGGGCAACGGAAACACCGTCACCGTCAACGGCGTGAAACTCGACGCCTCGCCCCAGACCGTGCAGAGCGCGCAGCAGGCCTGCCCGAAGTACGCGTCGCTGAGCCCGGCGATCAGCAGCTCGCAGCTCGCCAGCGTCAGGGAGGGCGCGGTAAAGGCGGCCGAGTGCATGCGCGCGAACGGCGTCCCGAACTTCCCCGATCCGAGCGTCACGACCGGGCCGGGCGGCCACGGACTCGGCATCAGCATCGGCGCGACCGGCGGGGGGAGTATCAACATCTACTCGCCAGCGTTCAAGGCCGCGCATGCCAAGTGCAACAAATTCGTCCTGAACGTGACCACAGAAGTTCGTGTCCTTTCCGGCCTTGTCGGCCGCCTCGTCCCCAAGTAAGGACGCTGACATGCGAGTGCCAAGACCCAAGCTGCCGCGGCGTGGCGGTCGGCTGCTGGCGACGTTCGCGCTCGCCGCCGCCGTCGTCATCGCCGTCATCGAGGAGACAGCGACCACTAGTAACTTCGAGTTTGAGTGGCTGATGGAGTTCTCGCCGGCGGTGCCCCGGCGAACGGTTTCCAGCCGAACAGCACCCTTGCACCGGGTCCGACGCACCGCCCCACCCATCGAGGCGTAGTCGAACCACTCGGACTGCTCTCGCTTCCACGAAGAAGGAGAAGTCTCGATTCCGTCAGCTGCCGCAATTCGCCAATGGCAGGTCTCGGCGCTCGGCGCCGCAAAGTCGCCTTTGCGCAAGTCGCGAACGGGCCGTCGCCGTAACGAAAGCAGAAGTCAGTGACCGGTTCGGGCGGGCGATTGCGTGTGGCCCTTTGCGGAAGCGAGCTGGTCTTCGGGCTTGGAAACGGTTCGGGCTCACCCACAAGCTGGGACAATCGACGTTGGTGAACGCCCACCGGTCCCGATCCCTCCTCGCGTGTGCGTCGATCCTCGGTGGGCTGCTTGTAGCCGGGGTCATTGGCTACGTCATCGGCCACGGCAGTTCTCGAACTATCACCGTTCGCACTGGCACCGTCTACGAGACGTCTAACGAGGGAACCGCCAACGCAGATGGGTTCAATTACAGGCTTCCCGCTCCCGCCAACATCAGCTGGGTCGACTCCGAGGGCACGATCCACGACGGCATCCAACCACCGTGCATTCATCTCGGCAAAGCAAGCCGGGTCGTGTTCGCAACCGTGACTTACCCCGTCGCTGGTGCGACCCAGGGCACAGTCCTCTGGGTTCGGTGCTGACGACCACGTCCCGCTCCGTACGCGCACACCCCGACGCTCGGAGCACGCGGCCGCTTCGACCTCGGGCTGGCAGCTGCTCGTGCCTAGCTTCATCACCCCTCTGGTGTCCCTCTCGGCGCGTCGATCATCCCGAAATCGCGCGATAGAACAATTCGCTAGCCGCTGTCGGCTTGATCGGGTGAGCCAACTGAAGACGACTTGGGCGTGAGCCGGTTTCCGGATCTGACACCGCACAGGTGGGTGGCCCAGGAGCAGCGGCCACCACACGGGTCGTCCGCTACTAGTGTCGGTTGAGCAGCTCGGGGCTAACGAGTGTCTGGCCACGTAAGCGTAACTGTGGAGTCGGTTACGCGTCGCTTCCGGATTGGGCTACACGCAATCGCCGACCCGAGCCGGTCACTGACTTCGTTACGGCGACAGCCCGTTCGCGACTTGCGCAAAGGCGCGACATACCGATCGCGCCGATCGCCAGCGCTCGACGGGCTCGCCACGAGCTGCCTTCACCACTACCGTGCAGCGCGTTTGGCGACCTGCTTCTGGCGCGTGGAGCACGTCTGTCGCGCATGGGCGTGGGAGGCCTGAGTTGAGCGCCAAGCATGGTGGAGCGGCATGCGCCCTGCTTCGACGAAAAATGCAGGGAACACAGGCACTCGCGATCCGTCGCGCGCCAAGAGCCTAGCTGCGAGCGCCGAGCGTGCAAGACGCATAGGTCCTGCTGTCGGTGGAGAGAAAGGCTTGGACTAGACGGACCAAAGGGCTTGGGTCGGTGAGAGGCGTGCGGCGCGTAAGGCGGGGATGAGTCCGGCGAGGCCGCCGATGGCGAGGGAGGCGGCGATGCCGCCGGCCCAGGCTTCGGTCGGGATGACGGTCGCCCACTGTTTGGCGTGTGCGTAGACAGCGGTGGCTGCGGCGCCGAGGGCGACGCCGACGGTGCCGCCGAGCAGGCCGAGGAGGACGGCTTCGGAGAGGAACTGGGTGCGGATGTGGCCCCTTGTGGCGCCGAGGGTGCGGCGCAGGCCGATCTCGGAGCGGCGCTCGAGCACGGAGATGATCATGACGTTGGCGACGCCGACCGCGCCGACCAGCAAGGCGACCGCGCCGAGCCCGAGGAACAGGCCGTTGAGGGCGCTCTTGGCGTCGGCCTGCGCAACCAGCGCGGCGGACGGTTGGCTGACGTCGACTCCGCTGGGGTTCTCCGGATTGGCGGTGTTGGCGAGCAGGTTGTCGACGGCGTTGACCCGGTCGGGTTGGGCGCGGAGGTAGATGGTGGACGGGTGGCCGTCGAAGCCCAGGTACTTCTGGGCCGCGGGGTAGCCGACTAGCACGGAGGAGTCGATTGCGGGGGCGAGCACGGCCGGCCTGAGGATGCCGGCGACGTATAGCCACTGGCCGCCGACCCAGACCCGCTCGTTGCGGTAGATGCGGTCGATGCCGAGCAGTTGGGCGGCGGTGGCGCCGAGCACGGCGACGGGTTCCTGCGCGGTCGCCGCGTTCAGGTAGTGGCCTTGGGCGACCGTGGTGGCAAGGGTTGACAGGAGGTCGAGGGATGCGGCTTGGACGGTCAGGCCGTTGGTGTCGGCTAACGGGATGTAGGGGGTGCGGTAGGCGTTGGCGCCGTTGACGGTCCCGGTGGTCTGGACCTGCTGGACGCCGCCGATCCGTCCGATCATGCCCGGCGCCGCGGTCGGCAGCTCGGCGGTGCCGCCGGTCAGGTTCTGGCCGTTGCTGACGGTTAGCAGGTTGGTGCCGAGTTGGTCGATCTCGTTGAGCAGACCGGCCTGGGAGGAGGCAGATAGGCCGAGTACGGCGACGATCGCGGCGACACCGATCGCGATCCCGAGCGCGGACAGGGCGGCGCGCAGCTTGCGGGTCCGTAGGCCGACGGTGGAAAGGCGGGTGAGGTCGGAGAGCGGCAGCCGCCTCCGGGTGACGGTTGCGCTTGCGGTCACGACGCCTCTGCGCTGACGGGCCGGGTGTCGGGCGCGCCGGTGTCGGCGACGATCTGGCCGTCGACGATGGCGACTTGGCGAGGCATCCGCTCGGCGATCGCGCGGTCGTGGGTGATGACCACGATCGTCGAGCCGGCCTGGTGGAGCTGGTCGATCAGGGCCAGGATCGACTGCCCGGTTGCCTGGTCGAGGTTCCCGGTCGGCTCGTCGGCGAGCACGATCGACGGCCGGCCGACCAGGGCGCGAGCGATCGCGACGCGTTGGCGTTGCCCGCCGGAGAGCTCGGTGGGACGTGCATACGGGCGCTGGGTCAGGCCGACCAGCTCCAGGGCGTCCCGGGCACGCTCGCGGCGCTGGATCAGGGGGACGCTGGCGTAGAGGAGCCCGTCGGCGACGTTGTCGAGCACCGTGGAGTGCTCGGCCAGGAAGAACTGCTGGAAGATGAAGCCGATCCGGGTCGCCCTCAGATAGGCGACGTCCTCGTCCGCCATCTTCGCGACGTCGAGCCCCGTGATCCGGATGTGGCCGGCGGTCGGCCGGTCGAGCGTCCCCATTAGCTGCAGCAGGGTGGTCTTACCCGACCCAGACGGGCCGACGATCCCGACCAGCTCGCCCGGGCCGACGGTCAGGTTCACGTCATGGAGGGCGTCGACGGGCGGCTTGCCGGGGTAGCTCTTGGTCACGCCGTCGACGTCGAGTACGGGTGGCGTGTCGGTCATGTTGACGCGACCACCACTTCTTCGCCGGCGGCCAGCCCTGAGCCGGTGACCTGCACCGGGCCCTCCGCGTCATCGAACAGTCCGAGCGAGACCGGAACGAGATGGCCCCTCGAGCCCGCGCGCGCGAGCTCGACGGCGTAGCCACCGTCGGACCGGGCCAGCAGGGCGTTCACTGGCACCACCAGTGCGCTGCCCACGCTGGCGGTGGTGATGCCGACCTGCACCGGGGCCTGATCCCAGATGCCCGTGGCCGCCGGGTTGGAAGGGGTGACGCCGACGGTGATCGTCGGCATGCCGCTGCTCGCGGAGGTGCACGTGTCGGTTCCCGGCGCGGCGGTGCTTGACCCCGACCCGGCCGACGCGGAGCTCAGTGGGCAGGTGGCGACCGCCCCTACCGAGGTGACAGTGCCCGAGGTCGTGCGGTTGTTGGGAAGCGTGATGCTCACCTTGTCCCCGACTGCCACGTCGGTCTGTTGCGCGGCGTCCAACGCCACCTGCACCTGGCGAGCCGTCGATGTGGCCTGCAACACGGTCTGACCGGGCTGTGCGCTTCCCCCTGGTCGGGCTGACACGGTCGTCACCCGCACGGCGGACGGTTCGAACACCGCCTGGCCGAGCGTCAACGTCCCGTTCTGGGTCACGCCGAGGGCGGCCTCGAGCTTCTCCAAGGCTGTGGTGGTCGCCGATCCGAAGGCGATGGAAGTGCGGCTGAGCTGAGCCGAGGTGGCGTAGCCGAGCGCGACCAGATCCGCGTTGAGCTCGGCGACATCGGGGCCGGTCGCCCCGGCTGACAGCGTCCGATAGGCGGGTGTCGAGCCGTACAGCAACACCACCGGGCTGTTGTTGACGCGGTAGAGCGCGTGCCCCTGGGAGATCACCTGGCTGGCCGCGGGCAGCCTCGTGTTTGTCCCGCGGGCCTGGTTGATCACCGAGTACGGCGAGCCGTCCGGCTGCGCCCGGTAGGTCAGGGTCCCGGGCTCAGAGACGATCGCCGAGAGCGAGCGCTTCTCCACTTGCGCGGTTTGCCCCGGCGCCGGCTGCTGTACGGCCGCGCTCGCTGGCTTGGGCTCGGACGTTGCCGCCGCGGTGCCGGCGGCCGTCGCGGCAACCAGGACGGCAGCACCTGTGAGCACCCAGGTCTTCCGCGTCACTGGCTCCGCACTCCCAGCTCGGCTCCGTAGATGGCACCGCACTTGTGCATCGCTGTGTGCAGCGCGCTCATACCGGCGCTTGTGCCGGCAGACGGGATTCGATTCGTGTCGACGAGGGGTCCGTTCGAGGTGGGGTCGGTAAAGTCCGGTACGCCGTTCTGGCGGATGCAGTGGGCGAACTGGCGGGCCACCGACTGCTGCTGGGCGCTCCGCTGGGAGCCCGTGAACCCCGATGGCTCAAGGCTCTTGCAGGCGCCGATCGCCTGCTGCCACGCTGGGCTGCTGGTGTCGAGCTTCAAGCCGTTGGCGACCTGATCGATCGTCAGGTAACCCGACGCGTCCGGGTCCGGGAAGTTGTTGACGCCGTTGGCGCGCATGCATTCGGAGAATTTGACCGCCTTCGCATGGTTCGCGGCGGTGGGGTCGCTGCTGCCGCTCCCGGTGGGCGCCGTTGAACCGCAGGCGCTGATCACGGCGATCGCGATGACGGAGGTGAGGGCGGCCAGCGGCCGTCGTCTTTTGTGGGTCATGCCGCCAGTCAAGGCTGGCTCGCGTTGCCGTTACGTATCGGTTTTTCGATATGCGGGCGATATGTTCGGGCTGGCAGCATCACTCGGCGTGCGCGTGCTGATCGTTGAGGACGAGCCCTATATGGCAGAAGCGATCCGCGATGGCCTACGCCTGGAGGCGATCGCGGCCGACATCGCCGGTGACGGTGACAGCGCTCTGGAGCTGCTGACGGTCAACATCTACGACATTGCCGTCCTCGACCGGGACATTCCCGGGCCATCCGGCGACGAGATCGCCAAGCGCATCGTCGCCTCCGGCAGTGGCATGCCGATCCTGATGCTCACGGCCGCCGACCGGCTCGACGACAAGGCGTCCGGGTTCGAGCTCGGCGCCGACGACTACCTAACCAAGCCGTTCGAGCTCCAGGAGCTCGTGCTCCGTCTGCGGGCACTCGACCGGCGGCGCGCTCACAACAGGCCGCCCGTGCGGGAGATCGCAGGGCTGCGGCTCGACCCGTTCCGCCGCGAGGTCTTCCGCGACGGCCGCTACGTCGCGCTGACCCGCAAGCAGTTCGCGGTACTCGAGGTTCTCGTCGCCGCCGAGGGCGGCGTCGTCAGCGCCGAGGAGCTACTGGAACGGGCGTGGGATCAGAATGCCGACCCGTTCACCAACGCCGTGCGGATCACGGTCTCGGCACTGCGCAAACGCCTCGGCGAACCCTGGATCGTCGCCACCGTCGCCGGCGTCGGGTACCGCATCGACACCGGGGGTGGCGGAGGCGACCGTGGATAGAGCCCCGGGCTTGAGCGTGCGGTTGAAGCTCACGCTCAGCTACGCCGGCTTCCTGATGCTCGCCGGCGCGTTGCTGCTCGGCGCGGTGTGGCTGTTCCTTCTAGCGTACGTGCCCGAGCGTGCGCTGATCGTCCCCGGTTCCACCGGCACATCGCTGCGCGGTGTGTTTCCCGTCCGGTCCAACCTCCTGCACGTGTTCGCCCCGAGGGCCGCGGCAGTGTTGGCGTTCCTGCTGGTGGTCGGTCTCGTCGGAGGATGGTTTCTCGCCGGCCGGATGCTCGCCCCGCTGACCCGAATCACCGACGCCACACGCATCGCCGCGACTGGATCGCTATCACAGCGAATCCGGCTCCCGGGCCGCAGCGATGAGTTTCGGGAACTCGCCGATGCGTTCGACGCCATGCTCGCGCGGCTCGAAGCCCGCGCGGGCGAACAGCAGCGATTCGCGGCCAACGCCTCGCATGAACTGCGCACGCCGCTGGCGATAACGCAGACGCTGCTCGACGTGGCGCGCGCCGATCGCGGTGGCGACGGCGGCGAGCTCATCGATCGCCTCCACGCCGTCAACGCCCGAGCGATCGACCTCACCGAAGCCCTGCTCCTGCTCAGCCGCGCCGAACAGCGGTCCTTCGCCCGAGAACCCGTGGATCTTTCCCTCCTGGCCGAAGAAGCGACCGAGACCCTCCTCCCCCTCGCAGTGGAACGCGGCGTCACCATCGAGACCTCCGCAGACACGACCCCCACGATCGGCTCGCGCCCGCTTCTCCTGCAGTTGGCCACGAACCTCGTGCACAACGCAATCGTGTACAACACGACTGCCCAGGGCACAGTGTGGGTCACGACCAGCGCTCACCCGGGGAGCGTGGAGCTCGCTGTTGAGAACACCGGCGCGACGCTCACCACGCAGTTGGTTTCCACCTTCGCCGAGCCGTTCCAGCGCGGGACCGAACGCGTTCGGGCCGATGATGGAGGCGTCGGCGTCGGACTCGGCCTGGCGATCGCCAACAGCATCACCCGAGCACACGAAGGAACCCTCACCCTCACCCCGCGGGCCGCGGGCGGCCTGCGTGCGGCGGTGCGACTACCCGTCGCCCCACCGCACCCTGGCAGATAACGAGAAACGCGCTACGGGCGGACAGCAGAGCGGCGCCGACGTCGACTTTGGCTTCCCCAGCGCCATGCTATGCCCGCAACTCAGGTCTTTCGCTGTATCGGATGAGAGACGCGCTTGGCGCGGAAAGCGTGCACACAGCGGATGGCTAATTCGCGATCCGACGCTTCTCGGCCTTGACGAACCGACGGCACCGGCGGGGTGATCGCGACTCTTGCTCGGTCGCAGATGCATCGCTGACGTGGGAAATCCTCATTGGGTGCCGTCGAGGGCGCGTTGCACGTTGGCGGCGGTGATCGCGCCGTCGGTGGTCCCGAGGCAGGTCTTCGCGGCGGTGAGAACGGTCGGTGCGTGTAGGTCGACTCCTGCCGCGTTGACCATCTCGAGGGTCAGCTGTCCTTGGCTGTTGGGATCGGGGAAGTCGGGGATGCCGTGATTGCGAAGGCATTTCGCGAACGCAAGTACGTGCTCTTCCCGAGCTTGCTGCTGTGCGAGTTGGGTCGGGCTGGCGTTGATCGGCGGGGGCAGGATCCCTCGACAGGCGTTCTGCGCGCTCTTGAACGCCGGGGACGGGTCAACCGGGATCGTGGCCGTGAGGTAGGCCACCTTCTGACCGTCGTGGTCGGTCATCGTCGGGTCCGGGAAGCTCGACAACCCGTGGTCGCGCATGCAGCTCGAGTACCTGAACGCCGCGGCAGTAAAGCTCGCCGGCGACCCGGTATTGGAATTCTTCGGCGAGGAGGCGCCGCAGCCCGCGGCGAGCAGCGCGAGGCTCACGATCGCGGCTGCCAGTGGCTTGGCGAGTCTTGACTGGGTGGGTGCTGCGGTGAGCAGGTTCGTGTCTGAGGGTTGGATGGTCTGCATTGCAGCGGCCTCCTCTGAGGCGGGGTTAAGTGGGAGTTGGTCAGTCGTAAAGGGCGGGTGGTTTCACTGGTGCGAGTAGCGGGCGAGCAGGGGGATGAGCGCCTGTGCGTTGGGGCTGCCCCAGCCGGTGACGGGGTCCCAGCCCGGCGTCGCCGTGTAGCCCGTGATGGTGTGGCCGGGGAATGCCGGCGTGTTGTTGCCCGTGGTGATGTCGTGGAACGCCGCGCGATACGAGGCGCTGCGGCCGATGCGATAGATCGCCGGGTTGACGAAGCCGAGGTGACGGCCGGCGTATTGGTCGGCCAGCGCGATCAGGCCGGCCCAGAGTGGCGCGCTGGCGCTGGTGCCGCCACTGTTGCGGACGGTGTAATGGTTGCCGCCGTCGCTGATGACCAGTGCCATCCCCGTGTGCGGTGAAGCGTCGGCGGACACGTCCGGCACGCCGCGGGTGGCGGCGATACCGGGCTCACCGTTCTGGTAGCCGGGCCGCGCGAAGCTGCTGCTGAACCCGCCGCCCGAAGCCTGGAACTGCGTTCCGGGGCTGCCGAACGGGAGCCCCCATGCGGTCTCGCTGATGTAGGTGCCCGTCGCGTGGCTGGCGTTGAGGCTGGTGCCGCCCGTGGCAAGGACCAGCGGGTCGGCGGCTGGCAGGTTGACCTCCTTGACGGGAGGGAAGGCACCACCGGTCAGGCCCTTGATCACCGCGCAGGGCTCGCCGACGGCGCCGACGTCGCCCGAGGCGGCGATCACGGTCACGTGCCGAGCCGCCGAGGCCTGGAGCGCGCTTCTCAGGCGATCGATTTCGATCGGGGTGTCGCAGTGCTCTCCGCCCGTCTGGCCGGCGGCGCTGATCGAGATCACGCTTCCTTGGGAGACGCCGACGCGAAGCGCGGCGACGACGGCCGTTATCGCATTAGCGGGGTTGTTGAGCGATGTCTGTCTCACGAGGACCACGGTGATCGCGGCGTCCGGGGCGACCGCGTGCACGTTCTCGGCGTCCAGCACCTCCTCGCCGTTGGCCAGCCATGGGGATGTTGAGGGGGCGATGCTTGTCACCACCTTGAGACGCGCAGCGGGCAGGCCGAAGAGGCTGTCGAAGCGCGACATGTCCTGACGGAGGTCGCTAACGACGGGTGGGAGGGGCTGCGTCTCGGCGAGCTCCGGCAGCACGACCGTTTCACCGCGGCCGTCGATTCCGCGCTCGAGCAGCGGCTGGATCCCGTACGCGACCTCGATCTGGCGGGGCGTGTAGCAGGTGGTCACCGAATCGCAGTCGAGCGGCCCGCTGTTGGCTGCGGTGGCCGACTCGTGCGCGGCCTGTCCCGTCTTGGCGCCGTACGCCTGACGCCGACCGGCTGGAGATCGGCGCCGACCGCGCCGTCGGCGGCTGGGAGGCATGTCTTGATCGCGGCTTTGACGGCCGGTGACTTCAGGTTGACCTGTCCGCTGCCGTTCGCGCCGGGACGTCCGTTCCCGTTCGCCGCCGGCAAGTGCGCGACTCCGTGTGCGCGCATGCAGGCGGCGAACGCCTCCAGATGCGCCGCCCGCTGGGGATCCAGCTGTGCGCTTCCACGCGTGGTCGTGCCGGGTGCGGCCGATCCTCCGCCGCAGCCGGCGAGGAGCAGCGTGATCCCGACAAATGCGATTCCGGCTTTTTGTACCCGCATGGCTGGCTCCTTCTCCTAGGCCTGCGACTGTCGCTCCCGAAGGTATGGGCGCTGTCGTCGGCGCACATCGGGCGTGCAGGTGAAACCTGGCGGGACTCGAGCGGGGCCTTGGCGCGCGATCTCGTCCGCTCGGCGCGCAGGTTCGCGCCGATCGGATGAGGTGGACCGGGAGAGTGACGCGTATCGTCGGCGCATGCAGCAGATCGGGGCTCGACGTCTGCCGGGACGCCTTCGACATCAGGGGCCGGCGCAGGTCGATCCGGGTCTCGCGCTCGGCCTGCTCTGGATCGCCGCCGTGCTGGTGGTGGACAACTCGTCGCACGCGCATGTCGCAGTGATCCCGGCGGCGCTGCATAACACGGCCGCCCGCTGGCTGCTGGTCGCTTGCGCGATCGCGCTCGCCGTGGCGGCGCTGGCGTTGCGCCACAGGCAGCCCTTAGTGGCTCTGTTCGCGGTCGTTGCCGCGGTCGTCGCGGCGCCCACGGTCCTGCTCCTACTCGGCCCGGCGCTGGTGGCGCTGTACACGGTCGCGATCACGCTCGGTCAGCGCGACACGGCGATCGCCGCGGTCGGTGTCGTCGCGGCGTTCGTGCTGCAGCGGGTCGCCTGGGGTCCCACCGGTGACAACAGCCTGCCGACCGTGCTGATCGGCACCGTCGCCTCGGCAGGGCTGGGCCTCTACGCCGGGGTTCGCCGTGAGAGCGCGCGAGAGCGGACGGCCTTCGAGCAGCGGCAGGAGGCGCTCGAGGCCGAGCGAACCGTCGCCGAGGAGCGCGTTCGCATTGCCCGTGAGCTGCACGACGTGGTCGCACACACCCTCAGCCTGATCATCGTCCAGTCTGAGGTCATGCGTACGAACCTCGCCGACGACGAGCCACGCGCGAACGCCGCCGCGATCGCAGAGCTCGGGCGCGACGCGATGGCCGAGCTGCACCGGACGCTCGAGCTCCTGCGCGGCGGGGATGAGCTCGCCGACCGCGCCCCGCGGCCGGTGCTCTCCGACCTGCACCAGCTCGCCGATCAGAGCGGCGAGGGCGGACTCGACGTCGAGCTCGGCATCGAGGGACTGGTCCGTCCACTCCCGGCGAGCATCGAGCTCTGCGCCTACCGGATCGTTCAGGAGGCGCTGACGAATGTGCGCAGGCACGCCGGCGCCGGGCACGCGAGCGTCCTCCTGCGCTTCGGGGCCGACGCGCTCGAGGTATCCATCGATGACGACGGCGCGGGTGCCGCGGCCGTGGCGAAGTCCGCCGGTCACGGACTGCGCGGCATGCGCGAGCGCGCGGCGATGCTGGGCGGCGCGGTCAGCGCCGGTCCGCGCGAGCAGGGCGGGTACCGCGTCAGCGCGACCCTTCCCTACCCGGAGCAACTGTGAGGAAGCGCCTGCGGGTGATCATCGCCGACGACCAGCCGCTGCTCCGCGCGGGGTTCAGGGCTCTGCTCGAGAGCGCCGGCGACATCGAGATCGTCGCCGAGGCCGGCACCGGCGAGGCGGCGGTGGAGGAGGCGCGGCGTCACCTGCCCGATGTTGTGCTGATGGACATCCGGATGCCGGGCATGGACGGGATCGAGGCGACCCGGCAGCTGACCCGAACGCGGGTGCTGATCCTGACCACGTTCGGCCTCGACGAGTACATCATCCAGGCGCTCCGGGCCGGCGCATCCGGATTCATCCTCAAGGACACCCGTGTCGAGGATCTGCTCCACGCCGTCCGAACCGTCGCCGCCGGCGAAGCGTTCCTCTCGCCCGCTGTCACACGGCAGCTGCTCGACCAGGTCGCGCGGCGGTTGCCCGCCGCGGTGGACCGGCGCCCGGCGCAGCTCGCCGAGCTCACCGAGCGGGAGCTCGCGGTACTGCGGATGCTCGCCGCCGGACTCAGCAACTCCGAGATCGCCTCCGCGCTGGTCGTCAGCGAAGCGACGGTCAAGACGCACGTATCGAAGGTCCTACGGAAGCTCACGCTCCGCGACCGGGTACAGGCAGCGATCTTCGCCTACGAAATCGGGCTGATCGAGCCCGGCGCGCCGCCGTCCTAGCGCGAGCGGATTTTCGAGAGACGCGCACATCGCCCACGAGCGCGAGCGCGGCCGGCGCCGGTCGCTCGCGGCCGGGGGTCCGAGAGCTCTCTGCCAGCCGCGCAACTGAGGCCCTCATCTGCTCGGTCGGCATGCGTGTGCCAAGGACCGATCAGAGCCCTGCTTGATCAGGGCGCTTGTGTCCGGATCGGAGCGCGCGCGGCCATGCCGTGGGGCGTCGGAGTGTGGCGAGGGCGAGGGGAGCGGATCTGAGTAGGAGCGCCGCTCGGTGATCTGGCCTTGCTGGATCGTGAAGCGGTCGCAGACCGGGAAGCGGACGGGCTTGCCGCCGAGGGTCGCTGAGCAGTCGGACTCGATGAATACGATGTCGTGCTGGACCGCGCACGTGGTCGGGACGGCGGTCATGTCGGGCATCAGTGTGAACATCCTGCGGAACAGGCTCGTGATCTGTACATGCCCGTGCGCGGTCGGGAATATCGGTTGGGTGAAGGTGGCGTTCGGACTGATCAGCGGGAGGAAGTAGTCGAGGAAGGCGTCGGCGTGGGGAGTGCCCATCCGCGCGCGAAGACATCGGGGAATTCCTCTGGGGTCATGGCCGATCCTCCGTAGGCTGGGTGAACTCGGCGATCAGCGCGGCGAGGGCAAGCGGTTGATCGTGCGGAATGAACGTGCGGGCCTCTGGGATGATCGCGAGACGTCCGCGGGGAAATGCCGCCGCCAGTCGTTCGCCCGGCGAAGGTGCGAACAGGCGGTTTTGGCAGGCCCATACGACGAGGACGGGGCACTCGAAAGCATCGCAGGCGACCAGTACGACGGAGGAGAGCCGCTCGGGAGCGGTGGCAAGCGCCAACTGGGCGATCACCCCTCCGCTGTCGTTGCCGACCAATGTCGCGCGCTCGAGACCGATGCGGTCGAGCACTTCGATCACAAGGCGCGCGAGCCCGGGCGGGGACAGATCGGCCTGGGTGCGCATCGGGCTGCAATGCGCACCGAACGGCCATTCAACGGTGATACAGCGACGATCCGAAACCAGCGCCGAGACCACCCCGGACCACACGTCCGCGTCCGACATCAGCCCCCGCAGAAAGACCAACGGCGGGCCGGGGCATCAGCACCTTGATCCCGGCCATGGAGCATCCCGAAGGTGGTTTCGAGCTCGACCTGACCATTGGTCGCTGACTGACTCATAGTCGGTCACTATGATGCGGGTCACCCCCAGGCCAGAGCCGCCCTGCAAGCAATCACCAGCGGGCTACGGCGCCACCAGGACTGATCGACAGCCCACCATCGATCGAGCGACCCTTGAACGCGTGTCGCAGTGGCATTGATCTCAGGAGCTGTCGGTGATATGCCGAGCAGGCGGGCGTGTGCGTCCTGCAGCGCCCGACCGGGGGTGATGCCCAGTTCCTCGTCGAGCATCGTGCGCGCGCGGTCATAGACGCTCATCGCTTCGGCGACGTTGCCTTGAGTTGCGAGCGCGTTCATCAGCAACGCGTAGCCGGTCTCTCGCAGCGGCGAGCGCTAACCAGGCGTCGGGCGGCGCGTTCGGCAGCCGGCAGCTCGGTGCCGCCGATCCCGAGGCAGCTAGCGGCGTAGGCCTCGAGCGCGCGGTCGTGTACGTCGTCCAGGCGCTGGCGCCCCTGGTCTAGGTGTAGGACCCGAGGAGGTTGTTCAGCTCGTTGAGGCGGGCTAAGGGTGGCTTGTGGCTGAGGGCGCCGTGTGGTCGGCGGCGATTGTAGAAGTCAAGCCAGCCGGCGAGGGCGGCGTTTCGTTCGTTGCTGTCGCGGTAGATCGCGCCGTAGGCCCAGCCGCCGAGCATGGTGCGGATGAACCGTTCGGCTTTGCCGTTGGTCTGGGGGCGGTAGGGGCGGGTGCGCAGGTGGCGGATCCCGAGCGTCCGGCACGCGATCGCGTGCACGGTTGCGCGGTAGGCGGAGCCGTTGTCAGTGAGCAGCCGCTCGACGGTGACGCCGTAAGTGGCGTAGTGCTTGACGGCGCGGCGAAGGAACCCGAGCGCCGTGACCGCTTTCTCGTCGGTGAGCACCTCGACGTAGGCCAGGCGGGTGGCGTCATCGATCGCGACGTGCACGAACTCCCAGCCGACGTTGCGCGTCTTGCCCTCCGCGTCGGTGCGCTGGCCGGTGTAGCGTCGTTGGGGCGTGAGGTGATGCGGTGCCCAGCGCCGCCCTGGATGCGCCCGAGCTTCTTGACGTCGATGTGGAGCAGCTCACCCGGTCGAGCTCGCTCGTAGCGCTGCGCGGGCTCCAGGCCGTGCCGGCCGAGCTTCCCAAGCCCGATCCGGGTGAGGATCCCCGACACCGTCGAGAGCGCCATCTCGAGGCACTCGGCGATCTCCGCGCCCGTCATCCGCAGCCGCCTGAGCGCGGCGATCACCTCGACCCGGCGCTCCTCGGTGCGGTTCGCGACGAGCACCGGTGCTGAGGACCGATCCAGCAGCCCGTCCGCTCCTTCGACCCGGTAGCGGGCGATCCACTTGCGCGCGGTGCGGTCACTGATCCCGGCCGCCTCGGCGGCCGTGCTCAGCGACCACCCCGCGCTCTCCACGCGCTCGATCAACAACTCGCGGCCCTTCAGACTGAGCCTGGCGTTAGCGTGCATCTTCATCCGGTGTCCTCCTTGGGACTGATGGCTTGAGCACCTTCAGCCTCCAAGGAGCACCGGATGGCTTACCCCTCAGACCGGAACAACGTGATCAGGAACTACAGCTAGGTCGGGGCTAGGTCGCGCGTGACGGCGCCTACGCGGCGAGGAACACCGCGCGCCGCTGATGGCGCGCCGAGTTGCGCTCAAACAGAGTGATCTTGGCGGTGTAGTGGCCGCGAGGTACTTTCGCGACGTCGAGCACGGCGCGGTAGCGCCCGCGGTGGATCCGAGCCTTGGCGCGCGCGTAGACGTGACCAGCTCGCATCAGACGCACGGTGACCGCGTGCGCCCCTCGCGTGCGGCCGCTGATCGTGAGCCGTCTGGCGGCGGCCGGTTTGCCGGCGAATGACCGGGGCGGTCGACGGTGGCGCCGTCGGGCCTGCGCCGGGCGCCGGCGGGCCTGCGGCCGGGGGCGGGGGGCCTGCGGCCGGGGGCGGCCCCGAAGCGCCGGATTGGCCGCCCGGGCTGTAGGTCGAGACCTGGGCGCTGAAGTAGTCGTTGACGATGCCGGTCGCCCAGACCGCGATCGCCGCCCCGTCGCCCGCGCTCGTCACGACCGGTGCGGTGTCCAGCTGCTGCACCTGCTGCGCAGCGGTCTCGTTTCCCGAGAACGAGCCTCCCGCCGGCGCGACCTCGCCGAAGATCGCGCTCGCGGAGATATCGTCGCCAGGATACGTCCTGGTATCGAACGCGGCGTAGAGATTGCCGGCCGGGTCATAAGCCAAGTGCCGGCGGGTCATTGATCGCCGGCTGGTCGGTGACCGGCTGGGCGTCGCCCCAGCTGCCATCCGATGCGCGGCTGACCGCGGTCGCGGTGCCGGTCGAAGCCGGCGAGGTCATGTTCCCAAGACACGCGACCGTGGGCACGCCCAAGGGACTGAAGGCCGCGCCGCCGGCCAGCCCCTGGCGCGCCCATCTCGGCGACCGTCTCCGCCGGTCCGAACTGCCCCCCCGCTGGGCTGTAGGCGGCCTTGATGAGGGTCGGATCGATGCCGCTGTCGCAGGCGCTGTCCGTGTAGGTCCAGTCGACTAGCGCGTCGCCGACGGCGTCGATCGCGGCGTGCGGAAGCGCGTACACGCACGAGCTCTGAAGCGTCTGGGCCGCGCCGAATGAGCCCCCTGCCGGACGCACGGCGGCGTAGAGGTGGTGGTAGTCATCCCAGGTCGCGACGGCGTCGCCGCTGGGGCCGATCGCGAACGCCGGGTCGAACATCGGGTAGCCGCCGGGGCTCTCCAGCGTTCCGATCGATCCGAAGTTCGACCCACCGGGCGCCCGGCTGACGTAATGGATCGAGCCGTCGCCCGGCGCCCAGACCGGCGAACACGGCGCCGCCCGAGCTGATCGAGACCTGCGGGTCGTGGGTCGTCTGATAGGGCTCGGGTCCTTCGAGCGTCGCTGGAGCGGTGAACGGGCCGCCGCTGGTCGAGCCGAACGAGATCCGGATCAGATCACCGCTTTGGGTGCCCTGCGTCCACAGCACCGCGACCGTCCCATCGGGCCCCACCGACACCGAAGGCTCGGTGTTCTGGCCGGGTTGCCCGTCGGAGATCATCTGCGCGGCCGAGAACGGACCGTAACCCTGACGGACCGAGACTTCGATGCTCGAGTCGTATGAGTCGATCCTGTTTGACCAGACGATTGCGGCGTCGCCCTGCCCGTCGTCCGCCACGACCGGCGTCTGGGCGTACTGATCCGGAGGCGACACGGTCGTCGCAGAGCTCCACTGCGCGCCGGCCGGTGCAGCGGCGATCAGGGTTAGCACGGAAGCTCCCCGAGGCACACTTCCAGCAGCCCTCTGAACCCCAACATGATTGGGGCTACCCGGGCGTTGGCCCGGGCACGCCGCCGCACGGGCCGTGTGGTCAGTGCTCTGACCGCGAACCGGGTGAGCAGAACCGCCGTACCGGGCGAAGTGCCTGTTAGCTTATTTCGCCGCTCTCGATCGAGCACCGTCGCCTCTCCAAATGCCCAGCCGGCGAGCGGCGCAGACGTAGACGGCAAGGGAATGTTTGATCGCCTCACCAAGCCCAGATCGTCTCGCGCGCCGCTGCGGCGCGGCGCGATGCTGGCGCCGGTGCTCTTGCTCGTCGTGCTCGTGCTCGGTGGCTGCGGCGGCGGCGGTGGTGCGGGAGGAGGCACCGACGGGCCCGCCGGTGGCACGATCCCCGAGGCGAAGCCGCAGGCGATCGAGCCTGCCGCTGGGGCGCAGGCCGCGGTCCAAGCGCCGGTCTCCCCGTCAGATCCGGTGGGTGACGTCCATGCCCACGCGACCCCGCTCTCGCAGGTGCGGCGCGAACTGCACCTCGAGCTGGTCGCTGCGCCGGTCACAAACGCGAGCTACATCGATCCGCTGCGCTTCGTCTCGGTCTGGGAGCGCACGGACCAAGGTGTCGACGCGACGCTCCCGGTCGGCGCGCCGATCCTCGCGCCGTGCGCCGTCAAGATCCTCGCGATCATCCCCGACTGGTACGCCGGGCAGCCGCTGGTCTACTTCGAGCTGCTCGCCGGCTCCGATGCAGGCAGCGTCCAGTACGTCGCCGAGCAGATCACCTCGATCGCCAAGCCCGGGAGCATCCTCACCCAGGGGCAGTACATCGCCCGCTTCGCGCGATCAGGCACCGGGATCGAGTACGGCTGGTCGACCCCCAACGGAACCACGCTCGCGGTTGCGACATCCGGGTACGAGGAGGGCGAGAAAACGCCCGCGGGACGCAACATGCGCAACTGGCTCAACCGTCTCGGCGCCAACGCCGGCCCCAGCTGACGCTCTTCGGACGCCGCGGCCGGCCGCCGCACCGGCCCGTATCGTCGAGCGCTGATGGGATTCTCAAGCGACCGGCGTTTCCTTCTCGCCGTCTGCGCGATCGCCGCGCTGCTGATTGCGGCGATCGTCTCGGACTTCGTGGATGGCTCGTTCTGGAACAAGCACACGCTGACGGCCTCCGTGGTCGCGAGCCTGCTCGTGGTCGCGGTCACGGTCGCCTTGCTCAACGAGATGATCGAGCGGCGCGACAGGCGACGCTGGAGCCTGGTGGCCCAGAGCGCGCTGTTCGCGCTCGTCCAGACCGCCCGGCTGACTTGGACCGCGATGGTCGAGGAGCTCCAGCTCGCAGAGGTCACGAGCGGCACCTCCGAATCGCTCGCCAAGGGCGCGGAGATCGCGCGCGACCGTGAACGGCTGTCGGCGGCGGCTCGTGAGCTGCTCGCCGAGCCCGACCGCCGGCAGGGCCTCCAGACACGGGTCAAGCGGCTCGCCGAGCACGGCAACGAGGTGATCTCCAGCTGGGCGAGCGTGCTGGTCAGCGCCGCCCCTTACGCCGACATCCTGGACCGCCATGTCGAACTTCAGGGGCGCCTGGACTGGCTCAGTTCGGTGCTCGCGCACAACGAGCCGGCGCCCGAGCAGGGGCACCGGAGCCGCAAGCTGACGCGCGCCAGCGTCGCCAGCGAACAGGCCGAGCACTTCGACGACGACTGGATCCATGACATGGTCGTCGCAATCACCGTTCACGCGAGTCAGCTCGACGAGGAATCCCGGGACCTGGCCTTCTCGCTCGCCTCGGCCGAATGGTGGTACGAGGGCACGCGCAACCTGGCCGCGACCGATTGACCAGCCTCCGGATCGACTACCGCGTCAGGCGACCCGGGACCACGAGCCCGGACTCGTAGGCGGCGACGACCGCCTGCGTGCGGTCACGCAGGCCGAGCTTGGCGAGGATCCGGCTGACGTGGGTCTTGACGGTCTCGTCGGTGACCACTAGCCGGGCGGCGACCTCGGTGTTCGAGAGCCCCTCTGCGACGAGCCGCAGGACCTCGGTCTCTCGTGGGGTCAGCTCGTCGAGCGCGGCTGTCGAGCGCGTCCCGGCCGCCGGACGCTGAGCGAACTCGCTGATCAACCTGCGGGTGACGCCCGGTGAGAGCAGCGCCTCGCCGGCCGCGATCACGCGCACGGCGTCGATCAGACGCTCGGCCGTGACGTCCTTGAGCAGGAAGCCGCTGGCGCCGGCGCGCAGGGCGTCGTAGACGTACTCGTCGAGGTCGAAGGTGGTCAGCACGAGCACGCGCGGCGCCGCCCCGACGCTGGCGAGTTGGCGCGTGGCCTCGATCCCATCCATGCCCGGCATCCGGATGTCCATCAAGACGACGTCAGGCTCGAGCTCGCGGCTGACCTTGACCGCCTGGCGGCCGTCCGACGCCGTACCCACGACCTCGAAACCGTCCTGCGTGTCAAGCAGCTCGGCGAAGCCCGAGCGCACGACCTCGTGGTCGTCTGCGACGACGATCCGGATCGCTTCCGCGTCGCTCACGGGGCTGCCTCCTTGACCCCGATCGGCAGCGTCGCTTGGACCACAAAGCCGCCTCCGGCCGCCGGTCCGGTTCGCAGCCGCCCACCCACCGCCGCGGCGCGCTCGCGCATCCCGGTCAGTCCGAGCCCTTCGACCGGCGGTTGAGCGGCCGGGCCGGGTCCGCTGTCGCGGATCCGCAGGCTCAGCGCCTGCGCGCCGTAGTGCAGCTCGACGTCGACGCCGGCCCCGGGGGCATGGCGCCTCGCGTTGGTGAGCGCCTCCTGCACGATCCGGAAAGCCGCCAGCTCGACCCCAGGATCGAGCGCCGCCGGGGGCCCGCTCAGGATCAGCCGGGCACCGGTTCCCGATGCTCCGCGTGCTTCGTCGAGCAGCTCGTTGAGCTGCTCGAGTCCGGGCTGCGGGTAGCGCTGCGCAACGTCGGTTTCGGCGTCCTCGCGCAGCACCCCGAGCAGCCGCCGCATCTCCGTCAGTGCCGAGCGGGCGGTGTCGCCGATCGCCGCCAGTCGCCGCTGGCCGGCCTCCGGCATCCCCGGGACCGTCAACCGGGCCGTCTCGGCCTGGACCGCGATCATCGAGATGTGGTGCGCGACCACGTCGTGCAGCTCTCGCGCGATCCGCGCTCGCTCGCCGCGAGCCGCGTGCTCGAGCAGGTCGCCGGCAGCCGCTCGTCTCGCCCGGTCCTGATCGGTCGCCTCGCCACGTGCCCGCTGTGCGATTCCGGCGAACGCGGCCGCCGGCGTGATCGACGCCAGCAGCACCACGAGCACGCCGGCCTCCGAGCCGCTCGGCACCGAACCAGCAAGCGCGATGACGATGAACGGTGCCGGTAGGCAGATGGCGATCAGCTGTGAGCGTGCGCGAGGTTGTCCATCACGCGCGAGGCCGTAGAGGACGATCAGCTGCGCGCCGAGCGCGGCCACGGTGAGGGTGTGAAACAGGGTCACTGAAACGATCGTCGCGGCGACCGTCGTGATCGCGGCCGCGGGCTCGATCACGAACGCCGGCGGCAGCGTGGTCGCAAGCGCGACGAGCAAGAGCACGAGCGCGCGCTGGGCGCTCGCCCCCGTCGCGGCTGCGCGCACGATCGCCTCGGCGGCCGCGAGCGCGGCCAGCGAGCCGAACAACGCGGTGCTCGTGGCGATCCCCCGCGTCGCACCCTCACGCCAGCTCTCCGCTCCGACCACGCTCCCCATTCTCGCGGCTGTAGGGGATCCCGGCATCCCCCGGGTCAGCCATCTGTCGATCCCTCGTGAGAGGGACCCGGAGAGGGCGATCTAGCTCTCGCTGGTGAGGCGCAAGATGGCTCGCTGGCGCGACGACAGAACCGTCCTCGCCACTTAGCTTGTCTGTCATGGATTCGAACATCGAGATCAACGGGCTGTACAAGCGGTTTGGCCAGGCGGTCGCCCTCGATGGACTGTCGTTCGCGGTCGCGCCAGGCAGCGTCACCGGGTTCGTCGGCCCCAACGGCGCCGGTAAGTCGACCACGATGCGGGTGATCCTCGGCCTCGACGCCGCCGACCACGGCAGCGCGCTGATCGGCGGCCAGCCGTACGCGAGCCTGCGCCACCCGCTGCGGCTGGTCGGGGCGCTGCTGGACGCCGGCGCCCTGCAACCGGGACGCACGGCGCGCAACCACCTGCTGTGGCTCGCTCATTCCCAGGGTCTGTCAGCCAAGCGCGTCGATCAGATGATCGAGCAGGCGGGCCTGCAGGCGGTGGCGCGTCGCAAGGCGGGCGGCTTCTCGCTTGGGATGCGTCAGCGGCTCGGGGTCGCCGCTGCGATGCTCGGCGACCCGTCGACGCTGATCCTCGACGAGCCCTTCAACGGCATGGATCCCGAGGGGATCATCTGGATGCGCGGCTTTCTGCGCTCGCTCGCCGGCGAGGGGCGCGCGGTGCTCGTCTCCAGCCACCTGATGAGCGAGCTCGAGGACACGGCCGACCACCTCGTCGTCATCGGGCGCGGCAGGCTGGTCGCTGACTCGAGCGTCGCCGAGCTGATCGCGGCCGCGTCGAACGGGCGCGTGAGGCTGCGGACCATCGCGCGGCCGCAGGCAATGACTGCGCTCGCGAACGCCGGCGCGACGGTCGCCGCGAGCGGTCCCGAGACGCTGACGGTCTCCGGCCTGGAGTCGGAGCAGATCATCGAGCTGCTGCGCGAGGCGGGGGTCCCGTTCTCCGAGATCTCCGGTCATCGGTCGACCCTCGAGGAGGCCTACATGGAACTGACCCGTGATGCGGTCGAGTTCCGCGCCGCCGAGCCCGGGACTGCAACTGACACAGCCGAGGCCGCGCGATGACCGCCGCCACCGCCCCCCGGCGCTCGAGTCTGGCGGCCGGCCATGACAGCTTCGCGCAGCTGCTGCATGCGGAGTGGACCAAATTCCGCACCGTCCGCGGTTGGGTCATCACCGCGTCACTGGCCGCGATCCTGATCGTCGGGTTCGGATACCTCGGCACCTTCCGTCACCAGGATGGAGGCCTGTGCGTCGGTCCGAACCCGGCGACGGGGACCTGCAAGAGCTACTACCACCCGACGCCGCCGATCGGACCCGGCGGCGAGGCCGTGGCCGACACCTACTACTTCGTGCACCGGACACTGGCCGGAGACGGCACGATCACCGTGCGCGTCGGCTCGCTCGGCGGCCGCATCCAGTCAGGCAACGGTAACGGAGCCAGCGTCGCCGACCTGGCGGGCGCCGCGGGCGCGGTGCAGCCTTGGGCGAAGGCCGGGCTGATCCTCACCGCGTCCCCCAGGCCCGGCTCCTCCTATGCGGCCGTGATGCTGACGGGCGCTCACGGGGTGCGGATGCAATACGACTACACCGGCGACATCGCCGGCCCGGCCGCCTCCGCCGCCTCGCCCCGCTGGCTGCGCCTGACTCGGTCGGGCACGACGGTGACCGGCTATCAGTCAGCCGACGGGCGGACCTGGACGAGGGTCGGTTCGGTTCGTCTCGCGGGCCTGCCGCAGACCGTGCGGGCCGGGCTGTTCGTCACCTCCCCGAACACCGCGCCGGCCGAGCAGACCCTCGTGCCGGGCGGCGCTAGCAAGGCCACCGGCGCTACCGCCGCGTTCGGTCAGCCCAGCCTTGCAGGGGCTTGGGCGCCCGGGGTATGGACCGCGCAGGACGTGGACGACAACGGCTTCATACCGACGATCAGCTCGGTCGGTTCCCAGCCGCTCGGGCTCCGGCTTCACGATCAGCGGGTCCGGAGACATCGCGCCGTCGGTCGGCGTTGGCGACACTGACAAGGAAGCCCTCACCGGCGTGTTCGTCGGCCTGATCGTACTGATCGTCCTCGGCGCGATGTTCATCACCGCCGAGTATCGCCGCGGGCTGATCCTCACGACGCTGACCGCTAGTCCTCGTCGCGGACGGGTGCTGCTTGCAAAGGCGGTCGTGATCGGCGCGGTCGCGTTCGTTGTCGGTGCCGCCGCAGCCGCGGTGTCGATCCCGCTCGGCAACCACATCCTGCGGGTCAACGGCAACTTCGTCTACCCGACGAGCACGCTGACCGAGTTGCGCGTGATCGTCGGAACCGGTGCGTTGCTGGCGCTTGCGGCGGTGCTCGCGCTCGCGCTCGGGACTGCGCTGCGGCGCGGCGCCGGCGCTGTCACCGCCGCGATCGTCGTGGTGGTCTTGCCGTACATGCTCGCGTTCGCCTCGGCGCTGCCCCCGAGCGCCTCCGAATGGCTGATGCGGCTCACGCCTGCCGCGGCGTTCGCGGTCCTGCAGACGCTCCCCCAGTACCACCAGGTCTCCTACCTCTACACACCCTCCGAAGGGTTCTACCCGCTGTCTCCCGCGGTCGGCCTGGCGGTCCTCGCCGCCTACACGCTGGTCGCGCTGCTGGTCGCGAACCGCCTGCTGCGCACCCGCGACGCATGAGCTACGCGCTGCACGCAGAGTGGACCAAGCTGCGGACCGTCGCCGGCACCGGCTGGCTGCTGGCGGCTGCGGTCGTGGTCACCGTGGCGCTCAGCCTAGTGGTTGCGCTCGCGGTCACACGCTCGTCGGTCGGGGCGGGGGAGGACCTCACGAAGCTGAGCCTGATCGGCGTCCAGCTCGGCCAGGCGGTGATCGTGATCCTCGCGGTCGGGACGATCGCCGGCGAGTACGGCACCGGCATGATCCAGGTAACGCTGACTGCGATGCCCCGCCGTGTCGGCGTGCTCGGCGCCAAGGCGCTGGTCCTGACCGGGCTCGTCGTCGTCGCCGGCGTGATCGCGGTCCTGGGGTGTCTGCTGGCCGGGCGGCTCGCGTTCGCCGCCGGCGGCTTCACTCCCGCCCACGGCTACCGGCCCTTGTCGCTTGCCGATGGCCCGACGCTGCGCGCGGCCGCCGGTTCGGTTCTGTACCTCGGGCTGATCGGGCTGATGAGCCTAGGCGTCGCGACCCTGGTCCGGGAGTCGGCGACCGCGGTCGGGGTGATGCTCGGCCTGCTTTACGTGTTCCCGATCGTCGCTCACCTGGTCGCAAATCCGCACCTCGAGCGGCTGCTCGAGCGGCTCGGCCCGATGACCGCGGGGCTCGCGATCCAGTCGACCGTCGGCGTCTCCAAGCTGCCGATCGGACCGTGGCCGGGGCTCGGCGTGCTCGCCGGGTGGGCCGCGGTGGCGCTGTTCTGCGGCGGGCTCGCGCTGCGCCTGCGCGACGCCTGAGTCAGCGCTCGACGATCGAGCGGGTCAGGCTGACGATCGTCACGAAGGTGCGAAACAGCGCCAGCGGATCCTCGCCGCCAACGGTCACGACACGGCTGTCGGCACGCTCGACGCCGCGGATCCAGGTCGACATCTCGGCCATGTCGGCGTTCAGGAACGTGATCTCGAGCTTCGCCGGAAGCTCGATCGCCGGCACCGGAATCGTGTTGCCCCTCGCGAGCGCTCGCTCGGCGCCGGCACGGATCAGCTCGCAGGCGCGGTCTGGGTGCAGGCTCTCGGCCGCGGTGCGCGTGATCGACCGCTTGACGATCACAGTCTCGATTTCGGGCAGGAACGGCCTCGCCTCGTCGGCGGTGGCCTGGTCGCCGGTGATCAGCACCACCGGCACGCGGTGATGCAGAGCTACCAGCGCATTGAGCGCGCTCTCGCCGACGGCGACGCCGTTGAGCCGGACCTCCCAGATCGCGGACGGGTTGTAGGTGTGCGAGAGGATCGCGCGCTCAGCGCCGATCGCCCCGTGATAGGCGACCATGAACACGCCGTCGAACGTCGCATCCAAGCCCTCCATCATGTAGAGCGGCTTGTGCCGACCCGATAGGTACGAGGCACGGTGGTGAAGCTCGCCGGGGCGGATGTTCTGCATCGTCCCGTGCGAGTCATTGACGAGGATCTCGGTCGCGCCGGCGTCGGCGGCGCCGTCGATCGCGGCGTTGACCTCGTCGGTCAGCAAGCCGCGTCCCAGCTCGTACTCGGCTCCTGGGCCGCGCACCTGCTGCCAGTCCACGATCCCGGCCGTCCCCTCGATGTCGCTCGAGATGAATACCTTCACGTCGATCCGTTGCGACGGCGTCAGAGTGCCGGGATCACCTCGGCCGCGAGGCGCTCCATCTGCGCCGCGTCCTCGACCAGCGGATTGAGCTGGATCAGCTCGGCGCCGGCGTCGGCGACCTCGCGCAACCCGGCCACACAGGTGGCCGGCGGCCCGGCGACCGCGACTGGTGAAAGCCCGCTGCGGCCGTAGTGGTAGGTGAGCGCCGCGTCGATCTGCTCCCGCGCGCGTGCCGTGTCGTCATCCACGTGGATGTAAACGCGCTTGGCGATCTGGAAGCTCGCCGGGTCGCGTCCTGCGCGCTGGAGCTCCTGGCGGATCGTCTGCGCCTGCTCGGTGAACTGTGCGGTCGTCTGCGAACCCGCGCCGAAAAAGCCGTCGCCGATCCTGACCGCGCGCCTGAGCGCGTTCGGATGGTTGCCGCCGATCCAGATCGGGGGGTAGGGCTTCTGGACGGGCTTTGGCTCCATCGCCGCCCCCTGTAGCTGCCAGAAGCGCCCGTCGAAGTCGATCCGGGGCTCCGTCCAGCAGGCCTTCATCAGCGCCACGCCCTCGTTGAAGCGAGTCACGAGCCCGTCGGCGGTGATGCCGAAGGCCGCGAACGGCCGTCCGCTCCCGCCCGTGCCAAGCCCCACCTCGACGCGGCCGTGACTGAGTTGGTCGAGCGTGCCGATGTTCTTGGCGAGGTGGACGGGGTTGTGCAGTGGGCTGACGAACACGGCGCAGCCGAGGCGCAGCGTGCTCGTGCACGCCGCCGCGTAGGTCAGGGTGCCGATCGGGGTCAGCGTCGGTGCCGTTCCGAGGACCTGCTCCTGCGTCCAGGCGCTATGGAAGCCGAGTTCCTCGGCGCGCGACAGGTAAGCGCGAAAGCCACGCTCGTCGAATCCGTCGTCGCCGGCATATTGGGGAATCGAGATCGCAAATCGCATCTGCGTAACGGTGACACAACACGCGCTTGACCGTGCGCCAGCCGCGCCAAGACCACCACGCCTGCGCATCGATCCACCGGACTTTCCGCCGCGTGTAATTTCCGGAGCGCTGCCGGACTCCTAGTGTTTTGCGATGAATTCACGGATTCGCTTTGAGGCGCTGTATCGGGCGCACGGTGGGGCGGTACGGGCCTTCGTGCACCGGCGCGTAGCGTCGGCCGCGGCCGACGACGTCGTCGCCGACGTGTTCGTGATCGCCTGGCAGAAGCTCGAAACGGCGCCCCAGGACGACCAACTCGCGTGGCTGCTCGGGATCGCACGCGGCGTGCTGGCCAACCGGCGTCGCGGCGAAGCGCGCCGGCTGGCGTTGCGCGATCGCCTGCAGGCGAATGCCGCAGCGCAGGCGCAGTCATGGCCGGATTGGACGCAGTCCGAGTCGGAGGTGACGCGGGCGCTGCGATCGTTACGCCGCGACGACCAGGAGATCCTGATGCTGGTCGCGTGGGACGGCGTGGACCGAGCCTGCGCCGCGCAGGTGCTGGGCGTCAGCGAGGGCACATTCGCCGTCAGGCTGCATCGCGCCCGGCGGCGGCTGGCGCGGGCGCTTGCGGCCCAGGGACCGGTAGAGAGACGGGCCGGCGATCCGTCGGCCATGGAGGTGTCGTGATGGCAGATCAGGTGATCGACCGGCTCGCGCGCGAGAACCCGGTGCCCGGCGGGATGGCGGAGCTGCCGATCGAGGTGATCCTCGAGCGCCTCGACGATGCGCCGTACGTCGCGCCCGCGCGGCAGCGCCGCCCGCGTCGCTTCACGGCAGCGGTCCCGCTTGCGCTGTCGCTGATCGTGTCGCTCGCGGTTGCCGCATTCGTGCTTTCGAGCGTCGGCCACCAAGCCTCCCGCCACCACGTGGTGGCGCCGGCGTCGCGCGGGCCCGACGCGTCGGAGGCGCTGCTCGACTACCTGTTTCCCCGCAACGGAGCGGACTGGGCGACCGGCGGTGCTCTGGAGCACTTCGTCGCCGCCGTTCGCACCAAGGCCGAGACGCAGTGCATGGCCGCCGGTGGCCTCCCCGGACCACCGGTCTACGGCCAGCCGTCGCAGCAGTACGGAAGCGTGCAGTTTCCCAACATGCCGGTGATCGAGCGCACGAACAACGTCGGCGTCACGACGCTGCCCGCGCCCACTGACCCAGCAAAGCACCTGTCGTCGTCGAAGCGCAGCGCGTACACGGCGGCGCTTTCGAGCTGCCAGGCTAGGGGCGCGAAGCCGGTCGCGTTCCTCGGCAAGCCGGCCTGGGGACTGATGACGCGTTGGATGAGCATCTTCACGAAGGTCAGCGCCTCGCAGGCGGTGCGCGCCGCCAACCGTCGCGCCGCGGCCTGCAGCGCCTCGACCCCGTTCCCGGCGGGCACCGTGGGTCAGGAGATCGAGGCCGTCGAAGCCAAGCTCACACCGCTGTACATCAGAGGACACAACGCGCAGGCCCGAGCCTTGAACGCCAGCGGCGTGCGCGTGCTCGTCAGGTGCTTCGGAGCGGTGGAGGCGCTGCGTAACCAGCTGATGGCGGCCGAGCGAGTCGGGTTCCTGGCCAGCCACGCGCGGGCGATCCGAAAGCTGGAGCGCCAGGCCAGCCGGGGCGTCGCGGCCGACGAGGCGAAGTACGGAGTCAGGCTCAGCTCGGACTCAGGGTCCTGAGCTCGATGTCGAGCACCACGGATCGCAGCTGCGTCGTCTTGGCCACCAGGCAACCATCAAGCTCACCGCGGCATGGGCGATCCCCGTAGGGCCGTCATCACTCGCCTATTCCGGAGCAGGCGCGCGTTTGTGACAACGAGCTAGCCGAACGCCTCCCGTGCGCGGTCGGCGAACGCCGCCACTTGGTCGGGCGGCGGCGGGGTCTCATCCCTGCACATCGCGACCTGCAGGTTGGGGCCATGCGCGCCGTGGGCCTCGATCAGCTCGCGGGTGACCGGCTGCACGACATAGTGGATGTGGACCGGTTCGCCGCCGGCGTGCGACCACAGGCAGACGTACGTCTGCTCGGGCTTGACCAGCTCGTCGACGGCGGTCGCAGCTCCACGCAGGACCGTTCCCAGCTCAGCGCCCTCGGCGGCGGTCAGATCGCTGACGTAGAGCACGTGCCGTTTGGACTTGACCAGCAGCGTCCCCACACCGAGCGGACCCACGCAGTGCTCGACCAGCCAGTGCTCGGACTCGTGGATCACGCCTCCCGGCAGCGGGCGGCGGCCGTTGCGCAGGTCACATGACAGGCAGCCCGGCACGTCGTCCATGTCCGGGCAGGCTACAGGCGCACGGTCCGTACGATTCGCGGTCCGGATGCCAAGTCCGTTCATGCATCGGCACTTCGACACCGGACGGCCTCGCGCTCCTCGTGCTCGGCCCGCAGCAGCCCGGCGACGGGGAGTTTGCGCAGGACCGCTGGACCTCGCACCGCAGGCCGGCCTCGAGCCGCGGTCGAGTTCGATCTGTCCCGATATGGAGGACAGATCGAACGCGGCTATCCGCGCCGCGGCGTGCAACGGTCGCGGGCGTGCCGGACATGAGCGGCTGTGAAGATGACTGAGCGCCGGTCCGCGGAGGAGGCGTTTCGCGCCCTGTACTCCGAGCATGGGCGCGCGATCCTCGCCTACGCCGTCCGCCGGGTGCGCGAGCCGCAGGATGCCGCTGATGTCGTGGCCGAGACGTTTCTGGTCGCGTGGCGGCGGCAGGCCGACGTCCCGGCGGGAGACGAGGCTCGCCTGTGGCTCTACGGCGTTGCGCGCCGGGCGTTGGCCAACCAGGCCCGCTCCGAGCGCCGGCGGGAGCGGCTCGCCGAGCGCCTGCGTCACGAGTTGCCGGCGGCGGTCGCGGCGGTGTCCGCGCCTCGGACCAGCGCCGAGTTCGCGGTGCTCGCCGCGCTGCGCGAGCTGCCAGAGCCAGACCGCGAGGTCCTGCTGCTGGCCGGCTGGGAGCAGCTCGAGCCCGGACAGATCGCGGCGGTCCTCGGGATCACCGGCGTCGCCGCGCGCGCCCGGCTGCTGCGCGCCCGGCGCCGGCTGCGAGCGCACCTGGGAGAGGGCACAGAGCAGCTGCGCGCCCACCGTCGACCGTCGTTTCCGGAGGAGGCCCGATGAGCACGATCGATAGCGACCCGATCGCCGTCCTGAATCCGTTGACCGCCGAGGCCGCCGACCGGCTGCCGCTCGCCGCGGCCGAGAGCGAGATGCTGGCTCAGATCTGCGCTGGGTTCGGCGCACCGAAGCGCCGCCCGAGCAGGCCGCGGACGGCCCGTCGCCGGCTGCGCCCCGCGATCGCGAGCGGCGTCGCGCTCGCCGTCCTCGCGGTGCTCGCGGTGATGGCGGCGCTGCCGTCAAATCGTCACTCAGACACGGGTCCGGCGCCCGCATTCGCCGCCGAGTTGATCCGCTTTGCCAACGCGTCGCCGCTGGTCCTGCTCCAGGCGCCGGGATGGCACGCTTGGTATGCCGACGAGGAGTCGCCCCAGCAGGGCGAGGTCGATTTCCGACGCGCCGATTTCTCACTGCGCACCGGTCTCCCGATCGGGGCCGCGGCGGCGCTGACCTGGGTGGGTCGAAGGGACGCCAGGGGTCTGCTCGCTGACCGCGCTTCCGAGGCAAATGTCAAGACGACGGTGCGACTGCTGGGCAAGACCGCGCTCCTGTACGAGTACAAGGGCGGCCAGCCCGGCGGCAACGCGTTCTCGGCGATTTGGACCAGCGGCTCGCGGGTGCTCGAGTTCGGTGGCCGGGCCGTCGACATGGCGGCGTTCAAGGCCGAGCTGACAATGCTGCACCACGTCGACAACACCACCTGGCTGGAGGCGATGCCTCCGAGCGTGATCAGCACCGCCGACCGCGGCGAGGCGATCCGCAAGATGCTTCGAGGCATTCCACTGCCCCCCGGCTTCGACGCCCGTCAGATCCCCGGCAGCGAACTCGACCGCGACCGCTACCAGCTCGGCGCGGCTGTGACCGGAACCGTGACCTGCGAGTGGTTTGCATACTGGTCGCGCGCGCGGCGGACCGGCGACACTGCGCGTGTCAATCGCGCCGTCGCGGCGATGGCGACGGCCAGCCGGTGGCCGGTGCTGCGCCAGATGAGCCACAACGGCGACTGGCCACAGTTCCTGATCGCCTACACGAAGGCGATGCCCAGCGGTGAGCTGGACGGCCGCTCGCTCGAGCAGGACGTCAACTCGAGCCTCGGTTGCACCAGCGAGTGGCACGTGCGGATGAACGGGCCCTAGCCGGCCGCTGCGGCTAGGCTCTCGCGACCGTGAGCGGCCTGCGAGGATTCCGCTAAGAGTGGGTCGCGGCGCCGAGCAGCGCGGCTCCGATCAGCGCGAGCGCGATGGCTGCGGTCTGCAAGCGCCTTGCGCGCTGGCCCTGGATTGCGATGCCGAGGGCGACGGTGCTCAGCGGATAGAGCGACGAGATCGCCGAGACGATGCTGAGCGCCCCGAGGCGCGACGCGGCGGCGTAAGCGAGGTCGCCGGCGACGCCGCTCGCCGCGACGACGCTTAGCCCGGCGAGCTGACGGGGGCTGGGCAGACGGTCCCGCAGCGCCCGCCGCGCCCCGGCGAGAGCGGCGATCGTTGCTGCGACCGCGGTACTGAGGTCAACAAGCGCGGTCGCCCAGTAGGGGTCCACCCGGCCGGCGGCGTGGAAAGAGACAAGCATCACGGCGACCCCGGTGGCGGCGCCGGCGCAGATCCCGGCGGTGCCGAGCGCCGAGCTCCTGCTGCTCGCGACGCTGCCGCGGGAACTCCACGCACTTACGCCGCCGCCGACCAGCGCGCAGCCCAGGCCGATCGCGATCGTCGCGCTCAACGGGTCGCCGCCGAGCAGGCCGGCGAGCACGGCGAGCGCGGCTCCGAGCGCGCCGACCGGGGCTGTGATGAACGCGTCGCCGCGGCTGATCGCGAAGTAGACGAGTCGCAGCTCGAGGGTGACGCCAAGGCCCGAGACGCACGCCAGCAGGATCCGCGGGTTGCGGGGCAGCGGCGCTCCGTGGATGGCCAGCACGGGCACGATCAGCAGGAGCCCGAGTACTTGAGAGATCGCTAGCACGACGAACACCGGCGTGCGGCGTCGAGAAGCGCCGCCGCAGAAGTCCGCGACGCCCCACGCGACCGCGGCGGCGATGGCGAGCACGATGATCATGTGGCGATGTCCTCTTGCACCGGTAATGCGTAGTTTACCGGAACCGCGCACCGGTAAACACGTGATTGCTGGTAGCAATCAATCACCGATGAAGCCGATCGACGAGCTGTCGCTGGTGGGGGGGAACGTGGCGTTGGACTTTGTCAACACCGCTGAGGGGCGCGGGCACCCGGACGCCGGCGATGCGCTGCGCACGCCGCGCGAGCTCGCCATCTGGGGAAAGCGGTCAGGTCTGCTCGCCAGCGCCGCCGTGACCCCCGTGGACCGCGCCGAACTACGCCGCGCGGTCGCCGTGCGCGAGCTGCTCTACCGGGTCCTTCGCGCCCGTGTCGAGGGGCGCCGCGCCTCGCCCGGCGATCTGGACGCGCTCGCCGCGTCGGCCGCCGCCGCCTACCGCGCCGGACGGCTCGAGGCCGTCACGGGCGCGCAGGTTGCCTGGCGCTGGGATCGGGCAGAGCTCGCCACCGTTCGCCACGTCGCCGTTACCTCCGCGCTCGAGCTGCTTGCCCGGCCGGACGGGCGCCTCAAGCAGTGCCCGGGCTCCCACTGCGGCTGGTTCTTCCTTGACACGACCAAGCGCGGCAACCGCCGCTGGTGCTCGATGAGCGAGGCGCGGTCAGGAAGCCAAGTCCGTCCGTCGGCGCGCACGGTCGGCGGGTCGCAACTAGCCCCCAAAGAGTCTTGAACAAGGGAACGGTCTTACTTCCATGACGACCATGCACACGCTTGAAACCTCCGAGGCCTCGATCGCATATGACGTCCACGGCCCGCTGCCCACCGCCGATGGAGCGCCACCGCTGTTGATGATCGGTCAGCCGATGATCGCCGGTGGCTTCGGCGCGTTGGTGTCGCACTTCCCCGACCGCACGGCGGTCACCTATGACCCGCGCGGCCTGGGCCGCAGCATCCGCAGGGACGGCCGGGTGGACCATTCGCCCACGGTCCAGGCGAGCGACGTGCACGCCGTCATCGAGGCGATCGGGGCCGGCCCGGTCGAAATGTTCGCGAGCAGCGGGGGCGCGGTGACCGCGCTCGCGCTCGTGGCGATGTACCCCGACGACGTGGTCACCCTGGTGGCCCATGAGCCGCCGCTGATCCCGGTTGTCCCCGACGCGGAGGCGGCCGAGCGCGCCCGCGCCGGCGTTCGCGACGCGTACGAGGCAACGGGTCGAGCGCCGGGATGGCGGCCTTCATCGCAATGACGTCGTGGCGCGGCGAGTTCACCGACGAATACTTCGCCCAGCCGCCGGCAGATCCCGCCGCGTTGGGGATGCCGGCCGAGGACGACGGCTCGCGTGACGACCCGCTGCTGTCGGACCGGTCATGGGCGGTCAGCAGCTATCACCTTGACGTCGACGCGCTGGCCGCGGCGCCTACGCGGGTTGTCATCGCCGTGGGCGAGGAGTCGGAGGACACCTTCACCGGTCGCACGTCGCTGGCCACTGCCGAGCTGCTGGGTCAACAGCCGACCGTGTTCCCAAGCCACCACGGCGGCTTCGCTCGGCGGCGAGTCCGGATACCCCGGCCAGCCCGAAGCCTTCGCGCGCAGGCTGCGCGAAGTACTCGCGACCTAGCTAATACGCGTCAGCGGCGCGACAGCGTACCTACGTATCTAAGCGAAACATACGTGCGCTTAGGTACGCAGGCCAGGACCTGCGTGAGGAACCAGACACATGGGTCCGGGTCAGATACGCAGGTCCGTGAGCGAGTGGAATGTCGCTCAGTGATGTGAGACCGGCACGACGGTCGTACCAGCGAGACGATCGTCCGTATAACGACCGCGCGCCCGTTGAGCGGCTGCCCGTTCACCATGATCACCTTGAGACCCATGAGGCGTTTGCCGATCGTCTGTGCTGTCAGCACCTCGTCAACGGAGTAGTAGAGGGCGATACCCTCACCTGCGACCCCGGCACCTGGACCGGGAGCCCGACGTTCACCTACCAATGGAACGTCAACAGCAACCCGGTCACCGGCGCGACGGAGAATACGTATACGGTCACCGTCCTGGACGAGGGCCAGACGATCACCTGCACGGTCGCCGCGACCAACAGCACCGCGACTGTCAAGTCAACCAGCAGCGTGGGCGTCATCGTCGCGCAGAAAGGCACCCTCACCTGCCCCAAGCCGTCCGGCAGCCTGACCGCCCGACGGATCGGACCGCTGCGGCTCGGCGAGACCCGCAAGGCCGCCCGTCGCGCGCTCAAGCACTACGCGGTCACCCACAACGGCTTCGATAACTTCTGCCTCTACGGCGGCTGGGGCATCCGCGGGGCCTACAAGAGCAACAAGTTCGTGCTGCTCCTCACCGCCAACCCCTACTACAAGCTCGCCAGCGTCTCCGTCGGCCTGAAGATCACCAGCGTCGCCAAACGCCTCAAACTCGGCAAGGTGATCCCAATCGGACTCAACGACTGGTACATCGCCCCCGGCACCGGCAGCAACTACGTCTTCAAAGTCCGCCACGGCATCATCCAAGAAATCGGAATCGCCAACAAACACGACACCGCCACCCGCGCCCAACAAAAACGATTCCTCGCCAGCTTCAAGGCCGCATAAGGCGCCGTGCGGTTGCGCGCAGCCGTTCCTTCCACGCGATAGGGGCGGCGCCATGAATGCCCTTGCGGCCGCTGCGTCGGTCCGCGTCGCCGACCGGCGCGAGTTCGCCGCCACGCGGTCCGGGGCGTCTGGCTAGCAGTGGGACACAAAAGTTCGGCGGAAGAGCCCTCGTGGCGTTGTGCTGTTCCGCGCTGAGCCGGGAGAATGCGACGGTCCGCTCGGGGTGCTTGTGCTTCGAGCACGGCAGGATGGACGACGTTTGATTGGGCTGGCGAGCACAGCTGCGCTCTGGGCCGCCCGGGATGCCTCGTTGGAGCTACAGCGCGCGCACTGAGCGAAGACCACGTGCGGCACTAACTGCCGCGACGGCGCTTAGTCCGAGCATGGCGGTGAACTGGAGCGCGATGCTCGTCGTGACATTGATCAGCTGCGCGGGCCCGTTGCCCGACGCCCCGACATTGGGTGCGTCGGCGACAATTCCGACCAGGAAGACGCAGGTGGCTACCGCGATCGCCACCATGCAAAGCGCGACGAGTCCGACGGCGGCCACTGAGAACGCAAATGCCCTTGGCGCCACGTCGATGCGGCGCATGAGCGCGCGCGGCGCGGCCCAGCAAGCGAAGCCGCAGGCCGCTGCGCAGAGCCCGCAGAGCCCGAGCAATAGCCAGCCGCCGACGCCGGCGCGATGGTGATGAGCGTTCAGCCACAGGACGAGCAGGCCGACCGAGCCGGCGAATATGGCGATCGCCGCGGGTGGCACCGCGATCAGCTTCATGAGGGCCGGTTCGCGCGTGCGACGTGCCAGCGCCAGCGAGGCTACGGCGAGCGGTGCGGCGGCTAGCGCCAGAGCGCCCGCGGCGACGATGGCGGCGATCACGATCACCGAGTGAGAGATGCCGAGCAGCGGATGGACGTGCTCGGTGTAGTCGTAGTTCTCGGTCGTCTTGGCAAAGCCCGCGCCGAAGACACAGAAGACGATGAAGCAGCCGAGCACGTGAGCGATCGTGCCTCTCGCGCGGGCCGCTGGCGCTGAGGTGGCGAGGCGTCCTAGGTGCGCGGTCAGGGCACCGCGCAGCAGATCCAGCGTGGCGGTGATCCTCGGCGGCGTCTGATCGAGCAACGCGGACATCTCCTCGCCGTAGCGATCACGCCAAGCCTCTGGATAGAGCGACAGCAAGTGCTTTCTCATGCGCGTGCCTCGGCTGCGGACAGACGGCGCAGGCCCACGCTCGCCACGCGCTCCTGGGCAGTCAACTGCTCGCGAAGCACCACGGCGCCCGATCCCGTGAGGCGGTAAGGGCGGCGACGATCATCGGCCTCCAGCGGCTCGATCAGGCCGCGCTCCTCGAGACGAGCGATCGCGCCATAGAGCGTTCCTGGACCGAGCGTGACTCCCGCGATCTCATGCACGTCACGTGTGATCGCGTAGCCGTGCTTGGGGCCCTCGGCGAGACTGGCCATGATGAGCACAGAGGGGTCACTGCTTCGCATCACGGTATATCGTAACACGTAGTAACGCGGCGGATAGTCGGACCCTGGGCGGAAGAATTTCGACAAACCCGGACCTCGGCATTTCGGACAGATCGGTGCGAGCGTGGCTCGGGGCGCTAACTGAACGTCGCTAAGACCGAGGCCTGTGTGAGAAACCGGGACTATTTGTCCGGTTTCTCACGCAGGTTCCCTGCGACGGTTTGATTCGTTGTCATCCGGTCACAACCACCTGCCGCGTAGCGGGGTTCGTGCGACAAGCTCACGTGGAACAAACCGCGCGACGCCATGCGTGCAGCGAGCCGAAACGGCCACGGGCCGAGCGCCATGCCGATGGCTTCGCCACGACTGCGATCGCATGCTCGCCGCCGACCACTCCTACCTCGCGCCACAGCGCTAGTCCGCGCGAGGTCGGGTTGAACGTCAAAAGCGATCAGTCGCCGCGGACGCGCGTTGCGCCGCGACGTGCTTACCGCGGGATGGCTCGTTGAAGGAGCGCGAATAGCGCCGTGAAGTGCCGCTCGGCGGCCGCTTCGTTGTAGGCGCCCATGTCAGACATCGTGTAGCCGTGCTGGGCGCCCTCGTAGAGCTCGGTCGTGTGGCGAACGCCGGCGTCGTCCATCGCCTGGTCGAGCGTCGCGATGTTCTCCGGAGTCATGCTCTGGTCCTGGTCGGCGTGACCCCAGTAGACCTCCGCGCGCACGCGGGGCGCGAGCAGGTGAGGGCTGTCGTCGTCGTCGGTGACCATCCGACCGGTGTGAAAGCCGCCGAGCGCGGCGACGCGATCGGAGTGCGCGGCGGCGACTATCCAGCCGAGCCGGCCGCCGAAGCAGTAGCCCGTGACCCCGACAGGGCCTTGTGTGAGCTCCCCTAGCTTGTCCACGTAAGCGCCGCCGTCTGCCACGACGGCGGCGGGTGTGAGCGCGCCCATTACCGGACCGAGCGACTGAAAGAACCTGCCACGAGAGTCAGGATCATGGAGGTCCGGCGTCTCCCACAGCGGAGCGCGTCCGGCCCGGTAAAACACGTTCGGAGCGAGCACGACATAGCCCTGGGCGGCAATCCGATCGGCCATCTGCTCGATCCGCGGCCGCAGCCCGATCGCATCGATCATGAACAGGACGCCCGGATGCGCCCCATCGCCGGCGGGCGTGGCGAGGTAGCAGTCGGCGACCCCATCCGGGGTCGTCACGTCGATAGTTGAGCCGTTCATGGCTCCAGCTTCGCAGGTCTGCGCGCCGTCATTGATGCGTTGCCCCGGCCCGTTCCCGCACCGCGTCCATCGTCTCCATGATCGAGATGGTCTCGTCCAGCGGCATCAGTGGGCTCTCGAGGCCGCCGGCGGCGAGGCGGCGAGCGACCTCGTCGGCCTGGTGACGCAAGCCGCGGCCCACATCCAGGGACTCAACGCGCGTCGGGTCGCCCTGCCTCGGAATCAGCGTCACCGTGGCGGGAGCGTAGAAGTCGCCGTCGATCTCGATCCTCGCGTCGGTCCCGACGATCGAAGCTCGGGTCGAACTCTTGGCTCTCAGGGTGCAGGTGAGCACGGCTTGGGCGCCACCGGCATAGCCGAACACCATCGACGTCTGCGCGTCGACACCGGTGAAGGCCGGGTCACTCATCGACACGATCCTGTTCGGCGTCCCGAGGATCATCGACGCAAAGGACACCGGATACACGCCGAGATCCAACAGCGCCCCGCCGCCGAGCTCCGGGGCGAAGAGCCGAAACTCGGCATCCTCGGCAAACCACTGGCCGTGGTCCGCGGTCACGGTGACGATCTCGCCAAGCACACCCTGCGCAAGCCAGTCGCGGATCACCGCGACGTGTGGCAAGAACCGCGTCCACATCGCTTCCATGGCAAACAGCGCGTTCTCTCGCGCCGCCTCGACGATCTCACGGGCCTCGGCCGCGTTCATCGCGAACGGCTTCTCGACCAGAACGGGCTTGCCCGCGCGCAAAGCGAGGACCGCATTCTCTCGATGCATCGGATGCGGGGTCGCGACGTAAACCACGTCAACGTTCGGGTCGGCGACGAGGGACTCGTAGCTGGGATGCCGGCCCGCGATGCCGAGCGCGTCAGCGAACCGGTCGGCTGAGCCCTGGCTGCGCGACCCGACGGCGCTGACGACCCCGGAGTCGGTCAACCGTAGGTCGCGCACAAAGGTATTCGCGATCCCGCCCGTTCCGAGGATTCCCCATCGCAATGGACTGCCCTCCATGCTTCGTCCTCCCTCCAAGTCGAGATCGATCAAAGCCTATGTCACACCTTGAGATGGAACGGGATGCTGGTCACGACGATACCCTCGTGACGGATCAGGATCCGGCGTAGCCGCTGGGCGACGCGGCCGTGCAGATCGACTCCCCCCGGTGCGCGGGGATGACCTCCGGCACGATCACGGTCACGGTGATTTCTGGCCGCTGCTGGTGCAGGGCTTCGATGTAGTTAGCTAGCGGGCGACGGTGGCGCGGTACGGCGAGACGACGACCTCGAGTGGCGGGAGTTGCCCCATACCTTCCAATATCGGTGAAAGCGCTTGCCCTCCTCCTCGCTGGGGCTGACGTGGACCGCGAGGACGGGCAGCTGCAGGGAGGCGGCGTAGGCCAAGGCCCGGAGCGCGGGCAGGTCCAGCACCGCCACCGGCACGACCACCAGGTGCTCGATCTCGCTCGGGGCGTCCTGCTGCTCGGGTGCGGGCCGCCGGCCGTCGCCGCTGGTCTGCGGAGCGGACAGGCCCGCCGGCGGCATCAGCGTCTCGCCTGCTCGGGGCATGAGCTGGTGTTGGGCGCGCTGGTAGTGGCGGTGGATTCGCAAGCAGGCGAGCACGATCAGGGGCATCAGCACAACAACCAGCCAGGCGCCTTCGACGAACTTGGTGACCGCGGCGATGATCGCGACGGCGCCGGAGAGAACGGCGCCGGCGAGGTTGATGGCGAGTGCGCGTTGCCATCCGTGCTCGCGGTGGTGCCACCAGTGGGCGACCATCCCACTCTGCGCCAAGGTAAAAGCCACGAACACGCCGAGCGCGAAGAGCGGGATCAGCGGCTCGGTCTGGCCGTTGAAGGCGACGTACACGATCGCCGCCGGAACGGCGAGCACGACGATGCCGGCGGTGAACGCCAGCCGTCACCCATCCTCAAGAACGCGGCGGGGGCGTACCGGTCGCGAGCCATGAAATACAGCAGCCGGGGGAAGCCGTTGACCGCGGAGTTGGCTGCGATCAGCAAGATCGCGGTGGTGGCCGATCTGGACATAGGCGTACACACACCGCTGCCAAGGGTGCGGTGGGCGATCTGGGAAAGGACGGTCTGGGTGCCGGGGGCGATCCCCTCGAGATAGGCGACCAGGACCACC
>CAVPFS010000037.1:0-6920 GCA_963703825.1 uncultured Solirubrobacterales bacterium
GACCGGGATCCGCTTGTCGATCGTGATCCGCACCGGCTGGCGAACCTCCAGCCTGCCTCACGGAGCGCTGCAGCGCGGCCGCAACCAGGTTCGGACCTTCGCCCGCGGGCAGAGCCGACGTAGCGCCGCCGGTCGATTGCTGGTGAGCGCGAGCTCGTCGGCGACGATGACCGACTCGAACAGGGTCACGCGCTCGTGGCGGCCGTCGGCCTGCGCGCCCCGAGGAACAGCCAGAGGTTGATCTTCGCCTGGGCGCGTCGCTCGGCAGGGTCATCGGTCCAGAGTCTCGCTGCGCGAGCTCGCGGAACTGCGCGGGCGAGAGGCGCTCGGCGCGGACGTCGGGCGGATGGCCGGCTCGAGCAGCGCCGACCGGGCGCGGTCGCGGACCCCCGCCCCCGCCCGGCCTCGCCAGCGCCAGCGAGCCGCGAGCGCCTTGCGCCGGTGCGCGAAGGCGCCGTGGACGAGCGCGCTCCAGCCCCGGCTCGGCCGCCGGGCGCAACGCCGCAGGCCGATCAGCGCGAGTCGACGTCGCGGGACCGGGCGGAACACGGTCGCGCGACCGGGCGCAGCGACCTGACCTCGCACGCGACTGGGCGAGCACCGACGGGACGCCGTAGGCGGAGCGTGCCGGGGGCGGCCGCCACCGCTCGCCCACCTCGCGCTGGACCATCACGACCCACTCGACCGCCCGGCAGCTCGTCGATCGTGCGCAGGATCACGGTCGCCGCGATCCCGTAGGGGAGGTTGGCGACCACCTTGTCGGGCGGCGGCGTCGAGCGCGGCCAGGTCGAGCTCGAGCGCGTCGGCGATGTGCAGCGTCGCGTTGTCGAACGGCGCGAGCAGCTCGCGCAGCCGCTCTCGAGCCGCCGCGTCGACCTCGACGACGTGCAGGTGCCGCACGCGCGGCGCCAGGCGCTCGGACAGCACGCCGAGCCCGCCGCCGACCTCGAGCACGACGTCGTCGCCGATAGGCTCGGCCAGCCGCTCGATCACGCCGAGGAGTTGCGGTCGACGAGGAAGTTCTGGCCGAGCTCGCGCCGCGGGCGCTCGCGGGCGCCGCAGCGGGCGGGCGCTCACCATCCGAACACCGCCGCGGCGGTGCGCTCGATCGCAGCGCTCGAGCTCCCTCGTAGGCGACCCGCCGCTCGACCGCCAGCGCCGGGCGGTGCGGACCACGTTGGCGGGCTGGTTGGGCTGGCCGCGGACCGGCTGGGGCGAGAGGTAAGGCGCGTCGGTCTCGACCAGCAGGCGCTCGGCGGGGACGCGCAGCGCGGCCTCGCGCAGGCCTGCGCCTTCGGGTAGGTGGCGTTGCCGGCGAACGAGAACCACCAGTCCTCGTGGGCCAGGCATTCCTCGACCGATCGGCCATCGAGAAGCAGTGCAGGATCACGCGCAGCCCCGGCGCGCTCGTCCAGGACGGGCCAGCGTGTCGTCGTCGGCGGCGCGGGTGTGGATCACCAGCGGCTTGCCGGTCGCCGGGCGAGCTCGATCTGGGCCTCGAAGGCGCGCCGCTGATCCTCGCGCGGGCGCGTGGTCGCGGTAGTAGTCCAGGCCGGTCTCGCCGATCGCGACGCATTCTCGTGGCGGCGAGCGCCTCGAGCTCGGCGAAGTCGGCGTCGTCGAAGCCGGTGGCCGAATTGGGGTGGCGGCCGATCGCCGCGTAGACCTCGGGAAGTCCTCGGCGGCGGCGAGCGCGGCGCGGCAGGACGCGCCGTCGGTGCCGACGGTCACGATCCGGCGTCACGCCCGGCCTGCCGGCGGCGGCCACCAGCTGGGCGTCGGGCGGCTCGCAGACGTCGAGATGGGTGTGGCTGTCGATCACGGCGCTTGGGGAACAGCGGCTCGAGGCCGCTGACCGCGCCCGCCGCCGTGCGCGGCGAACTCGGCACCGTCGAGCGAGAGCTCGGGCGCCGAGGACGCCAGCAGCTCTCGCCGCTGGCGGGATGTACGGAAGCGAGCAGGACGCTGAGCACCCGAACGCCTCGGCCAGCGAGGCCAGCGTGTGGTCGAGCTCGCCGGCGGCGTCGGGTCCCTGGCCAGCTCCCACGGCGCGCGCTCCTCGACGTAGCGGTTGCAGCCGGCGCACGCGCTGCCAGATCTCTCGAGCGCGGTCGTGATGTCCGCGCGGTCGAGCAGCTCGCGCACGGCGCCGGCGAGGCCCTCGAAGTCGGCGCCAGCGCCGGATCGGTGACCGACGTCGGGGACGACCCCGTCGCGGTAGCGGTGGACCATGGCGATCGTGCGGCTGGCGAGGTTGCCGTACTCGTTGGCGAGCTCTGAGTCATAGCGAGCGTCACGGAGTCGATCCCGACCGCGCCGTCGCGCCGAACGGCGACGTCCCACAACAGGTAGAAGCGCAGAGCGTCGGTGCCGAACTCCTCGATCACCTCGAACGGGTCCAGGACGTTGCCCAACGACTTGCACATCTTGCGGCCGTCGGCGCCGAGCAGGAAGCCGTGCACGAACACGTGCTCGGGGAGCGGCGATCTCGGCGGCCATCAGAATCGCCGGCCAGAACACGGTGTGGAACTTGAGGATGTCCTTGCCGATCACGTGGAAGGTCGCCGGCCAGAAGCGGTCGGTCAGGTCGATGCCGTCCGCGCGTAGCCGAGCGCCGTGTAGTAGTTGAGCAGCGCGTCGAACCAGACGTAGAAGACGTGATCGGGGTCCCACGGGACCTGGATGCCCCACTTCAGGTGCGCGCGCGTGAGCGAAACGTCCTGGAGCCCTGAGGCGATGAACGACCGCGCCTCGTTGAAGCGCGCCTGCGGCATCACGAAGTCGGGATGCTCGGCGTACAGGCGCTCGAGCGGCTCCTGGAAGGTCGACAGCCGGAAGAACCAGTTCTCCTCCTGCTCGCGGGTCAGCGGGATCTCGTGGATCGGGCAGAGGTTGCCGTCGAGGATCTCGTTCTCGACCTTGAAGTCGGCGCAGCGTGGGCAGTACCAGCCCTCGTAGACGCCCTTGTAGGTGTGCCCGTTGTCGTGGACTCGCTGGAGCACCTCCTGCACCGCGGCGCACGTGCTGCTGGTCGGTGGTGCGGATGAAGAAGTCGTTTGAGATCTCGAGCAGCGGCATCAGCGCCTGGAAGCGTTCGGCGTTGCGGTCGGCGAGCTCCTGGGGGGTGACCCCCTCTGCTGTGGCGGCGTCGGCGACCGGCTCGCCGTGCTCGTCAGTGCCGGTCAGGAAGAACACGTCCTCGCCGCGCTGGCGCATGTGGCGCGCGAGCACGTCGGTCGAGATCGCCTCGTAGGCATGCCCGAGGTGGGGCGCGCCGTTGACGTATGAAATCGCTGTCGTGATGTAGAAGGACACGGCCGACTCCAAGGCTATCCGGAGTGCTCGACTGGTCGAGCCACGACCGAGGAGCGTGACGCCACTACCCGTCTGCTCGACAACTACATCGCCGGTCGCTGGACCCCCGCCGGCGCCGCAATCGGCGAGCTCGACGTCACCAACCCGGCGACCGGGGAGACGCTGGCGCGGGTGCCGCTGTCGGGCGCTGCCGACCTCGACGCGGCGGTCGCGCGCGGCGCGCGAGGCGCTGCCGGAGTGGCGCGCGGTGTCGACGATCGCCCGGGCGCGCAAGCTGTTCGACCTCCGCGAGCGCTTGGTCGCGCGCCACGAGGAGCTCGCACGCAGCGGTCACGACCGAGATGGGCAAGACGCTGGTCGACGCGCGCGCCGAAGTGGCGCGGATGATCGAGATGGTCGAGGCCGCGTGTGCGATCCCGACGACGATGCAGGGACGGATCCTCGAGGACGTGTCACGCAACATCGACGCCGAGACGATCCGCCAGCCGGTCGGCGTATGCGCCGCGATCGTGCCGTTCAACTTCCCGGCGATGGTGCCGTTCTGGTTTCTCCCGTTCGCGATCGCGTGCGGAAATGCTTTCGTCCTCAAGCCCTCCGAACAGGTGCCGATGACCCAGCAGCTCGCGTTCGAGGAGCTCGACGCGCTCGGCCTACCGCCGGGGTCGTCAACCTCGTCAACGGCGGCCGCGAGGTCGTCGAGGGGATCCTCGAGCATCCTGGGATCGACGCGGTGTCATTCGTCGGTTCGGCGCCGGTGGCGCGGATCGTCTACGAGCGTTCGGCGAAGGCCGGCAAGCGCGTGCAGGCGCTCGGCGGCGCCAAGAACCACATGGTCGTGATGCCGGACGCGGTGATCGAGCAGACGATCGACGGGATCATCGGGTCGGCGTTCGGCGCTGCGGGGCAGCGGTGCATGGCGGGTCAGTCGTCGTGACCGTGGGTGACGCGCACGAGCAGCTGATGGCGCCGTTGGTCGAGGCGACCAGGGCGCTGCGGGTCGGTGACGGTATGGAGGAGAGCTCCGACGTCGGCCCCGTGATCTCGTGCGCGTCCCGCGACAGGATCAACGACTGGATCGAGCGCGGTGTCTCCGACGGCGCCAAGCTTGCGGTTGACGGCCGCGGTGAAGGCCCGGATACCGAGGGCGCCTCGTTCGTCGGACCGACGATCCTCGACGACGTCGCCCCGGGATGGAGATTGCGCGCAAGGAGGTGTTCGGCCCGGTCCTGTGCGTGATCCGCGCGGAGAGCCTCGACCAGGCGATCGAGATCGTCAACTCGAGCGCGTTCGGCAACGGAACCTCGATCTTCACCGAATCGGGCGCGTCAGTGAGGCGCTACCGCCACGAGGTTCAAGCCGGAATGATTGGCGTCAACATCGGCGTCGCGGCCCCCGTCGCGTTTTTCCCGTTCAGCGGCTGGAAGGACTCGTTCCTCGGCGACCTGCATGCGCACGGGACTGACGCGGTCGACTTCTACACCCGCAAGAAGACCGTCACCAGTCGCTGGTTCTCAAGCGGCCAGGGCAGCGGAAGCTACTTCGTCGAGCGCTGAGCCAGCTCGGCTCAGCTCAGCTCGGCGGGCGCCGGGTGAGTTCGCGGTAGAGCGCGTTGGCGCTGACGCCGGTCAGCTCCGCGACGACCGCCGCTGCGGGGCGCGGCTTGGCGCCGGACTCGACCAGCTTCACGAGCGCCGCGAGCGGCTGGCCGAGGTCGCGCTCGGCGGGCGCCGACGCCGGGCCGACGACGAGCACGATCTCACCGCGCGGGGGATCGGCGCGGTAGCGGGCGGCGAGCTCGGCGGCGCTCCCGCGTACGACCTCCTCGTGGATCTTGGTCAGCTCGCGACAGACGGCGACCGCGCGCTCGGGGTCAAGCGCGGCGAGCGTCTCGAGCGAGGCCGCCAGCCGGCGCGGCGACTCGAAGGCGACCAGCGTCTCGTCGGCGAGCGCGAACACCTTTTCGAGCCCGCCCCGCTTGCGCGGCAGAAAACCGACGAACCGCCAATGGTCGGCGGGCAGCGCGCTCGCGACCAGGGCACTGAGCGCCGCCGACGGTCCGGGCAGCACCTCCACCGCGAGCCCGGCGGCAACGCACGCGCGCACGAGCACCAGCCCGGGGTCGGAGACCAGCGGCATCCCGGCATCCGAGACCAGGGCGACGACCGCGCCGTCCTGCATCCGCGCGACGAGCTCGGCTGCGCGCGCCTGCTCGTTGTGCTCGTGGTGGGAGACGAGCTTGCCGCCGACGCCGTAGCGCTCGAGCAGGATCCGGGTGCGGCGGGTGTCCTCGCAGGCGACGATGTCCGCCTCGCGCAGCGCCGCGAGCACACGCAGGGTGATGTCCTCGAGGTTGCCGATCGGGGTCGGGCAGACGATCAGCCGGCCCGGGGGTCACGGGCCGCCCCTGCGCGAGACCGTCGAACGCGATCGCCGCAGCGCCGATCATCCCGGCCTCGACCCCGAAGCGTGCGGGCACGATCCGCACCGCGTCGCGCAGGACCGGCAGCACGCGGCTGGCGAACTCGGCCCGCGCCGGCTCGAGCAGCAGCTCGCCGGCCGCGATCACGCCGCCGCCGATCACGACGACCTCCGGGTTGAAGATGTTGACCAGGCTGGCGATCGCGACCCCGAGCCGCGAACCGATCAGCTCGATCGCCTCGATCGCGGCCGGGTCGCCGTCGTGCGCGAGCTCGGTGACCAGCGGCCCGGCAAGCTCGCGCCCGTCAGCGAGCGCCAGCGAGCCCGAGTCGGGGCGCTCGGCAGCGATCCGCGCGGCCTCGCGCGCGAGCGCCGTGCCCGACGCGAACGCTTCGATGCAGCCCCGGTCGGGGCAGTTGCCCTGGCAGGGCGGCCCATGGAAGTCGATCACGATGTGTCCGAGCTCGCCCGCGGCGCCGATCGCTCCCCGGTAGGGCTCGGCCGCCCGAGGATCAGGCCGCCACCGATTCCGGTCCCGATCGTCATCAGCAGCGACCTCGGAGGCACCCGCGCGCGGCGCCGGCGCGGTGCTCGGCGATCGCCGCGGCGTTGCCGTCGTTGTCGACGAACACAGGCAGCCCGAGCCGCTCGGTCATCACGTCCGCGAATGCGATGTCGGCCAGTGGGGTGTTGATTCCGATGACCGCGATCCCCGGTCCGCTGATCGATCAGACAGGGGACCCGAGTCGACTGCCTCGACCTCCTCCCCGGCCGCACTCCTGGACCTCGCGGACGGCGTCGACGGTCTATATCGAGCAACGATCCTCTTTGATCGAGAACGCTGACGCCGCCCTCTGTGCACGGTGGTGGGACGCCAGTTCCGGGTCGACTGCTCCGGCCAGTAATCAATACCAAGCAAACCCAACTCTCGACCTCTCTTATGACGGAATAAACACCTTCCTTTCGAGTTTGGACTGTTGACTTCCCTCGAGTAACCCATTTGAGTAATATCAGATCCGAACATCATCCTCAATTCCTTGAGTTTTTCCTTCTTGATTATTTTAATTGCACCTTGGACTTTTCATGTCAAGCAAACTCTTACAAATTTGAAGTTCTTGGATGTGAGATGGCAATCGACTCCACTTCATTTCTCTGGCAGCTCGGATATTTGAGTTAACTTTTGTCTA
>CAVPFS010000038.1:0-4525 GCA_963703825.1 uncultured Solirubrobacterales bacterium
CGCTCATTTGCAGGGCTTTTGCCGTAGTTACAGGGATCTGATTCTGGTTGAGTGCAGTGAGATCGGGTCAGATCTGCTGAGTTCGGGACATGGATGGGGACACGGTTTTTGTGTGCGTGGTTCTTGACGGTCAGTGGCGTAGCAGAACGATCCGGGTCGACTTGACCATGCCTACGCCGCCGCGGGGCGTGTAGGTGATCTTGATCCGCGTCACGAGGCTCGCGTGCGACAGCAGCCGTTTGATCGCGGCCGCGGTTGGGTGAAGCGTGAGCGAGAGCTTGCTCGCTCGGGTCGGACGTGCGTGCGCCGGCTTGATCAGCGTCGGTCGTCCGCCCACCTGGCGGATCTCGAGCTGGCCGGGATTCGACACTCCCAGCGTCAGTGTGACCAGGCCGTGTTTGCGAGAGCGCCGCTGGTAGAGGGTCAGCTGACCCTGGTAGAGGGTGTCGATCGCCACGCCGCAGGCGTTGCGGTTGCCGAACACGATCTGCTGTGTGCTCGCGGTCGGGTCGGCGCTTGAGAGATCGGTGCGGTCGATCGTGGAGCCGTCGGCGAAGTACAGATAGTTCGCGTCGACCGCCAGACCGCACGGACCGTTGAGGCCGGTGATGAACGTCTTATCAGCCTGTGCTCCGGACTCCAACGCGCGGCCGATCGTGCTGGCGCCAACGAACGGGTTGTCCGCCCAGTAGAGGTAGCCGCCGGCGAGCGCGACGCCGCAGGACGAGTCCGCGCTCGGGATCAGCGTCCGCTCGCCCGTCCCGTCTAGGTTCGCGTGACCGATCCCGTTGCCACCGAACCTGTCTGACCAATAGATACCAGTCGCATCGACCGCAATCCCACAGGCCTGATCAAGGTCATGGCCGCCCGACGCCTGCTCACTGGGGACGAAGTTCTCCTGCACGTCGGTCGGACCGCTCAGGCTCGCGCGGCCGATCGAACCGTCGATACCGCCGTTGGCCCAATACAGGTAGTTGCCGTAGACAGCTAGCCCGCACGCGGACGAGACCCCCGTGATGAAGCTGTAGTTCGGTTTGCCGGAGCCATCGACTGGCGCCCGAGCGATCGACGCGCCTGAGACGCCGTCCGGCTCACTCCAGTAGATGTAACGGCCAGAAACCGCGACGCTGCACGGAATCTGATCACCGAACGACAAGAATGCATCGTGCGCGTCCGAGCCATCAAGGTTCGCGCGGCCGATCGCATAGTCGTCGGTGTTCGCCCACTAAATGAACGCGTCAGCAGACGATGTCCCGGCCCACAAGCCAACCACGACAGCTATCAGCGCGCCGATCACGATGCGCAGGCACCGTGCGCCGATCTGATCGCCCATCGACTCGCCCCCGAGTCCAGCCACAACCCCAAACAAGACGGAAACGCTACCTCACCAAACGGCGCCGGGCCGTAAACGAGATCCAAGGCGGCGCCCCATGGATCCCGGTTATCGACGGGCTGAGAGAAAGTCGCGGCTGGGATTGCGGACAGCTGACTAGCAGAAAGCTCCCAGCTGACCGAGGAGAGTCGGCTCGGGCAGCCCGCAGGACTTGCCGTGGACTCTATGACTCGGCACGCCCGGCGACCCATCGTTGCCGAAGCGCTCGTGCCCTCGGGCGTCGGCCGGCAGACGAATGCGATCGCGCGAGCCGGCCTAGTCGGAGACGCGCTCATCGCCGATAGCAGGGCCGGCGCGCTACGCGAAGCGCGGAGGTTTGCATCCGGGCGATCCGCGTCTTAGCGCCGTTGGAGACCGCATCACCCGACCGCGACCTAGCTGGAGCGGGCACATCGGCTGACGCATCCGTTTATGGGGGATCTGACGGCAGGTCAGGGTAGGCTGAACCCTGTGGCCGGACGCGAACTGAAGCAGCTTTTCCGAGCCTTCTCGGAGGGTGACGAGCTCGCCTTTCGGCGTGCCGCGCAGGCGATCATCCAGGATGAGGAAGCGAAGGAGCACCTCGCATTAGCCCGCGACCTTCGCAAGATCCTGGGCGGGCAGGGCGGCACGGTGGGCCAGCTCGCTCTTGCCATGCCCGAGCCGCCGAGCGATCGGGATGGCGGATGGCCGCTCGCCGATATCCGCACGCCGTCCCGCAGCCTCGACGACCTCGTGATCCCGCATACCCTCGACGACGCCTTCCGGCACCTCGTTAAGGAGGTGGGCCGCTGGGATGAGTTGGATGCTGCTGGCATCCCACGTCGGCAGCGTGTGCTGCTCCACGGGCCGCCCGGATGTGGCAAGTCGTCGGCGGCGGAGGCTGTCGCTGCCGAGCTTATGGCGCCGATGGCTGTCGTGCGGCTCGACGCGGTGGTGTCCTCATATCTGGGCGAGACGGCTGCCAACCTGCGGCGGATCTTCGAGTTCGCCTCGGGCGGGCGCTGGGTGCTGCTCTTCGACGAGTTCGACGCGCTCGGCCGCTCGCGCGATGACCCCACTGAGCATGGGGAGATCAAGCGCATGGTCAACGCGGTGCTCCAGATGCTCGATGCTTATCGTGGCCCGAGCCTTCTGATTGCGGCGACCAATCATGAGTCCGCGCTTGATACTGCGGTGTGGCGCCGCTTTGACGCGGTTTTCGAGTTCCCGCGCCCGACAGTGCACCAGCTCCGCGCCGTGCTGCGCCGGCGGTTGGCGATCATGCCTCACCGCGGCCTCGATATCGACGCTGCGGCGGGCAGACTGAAGGGGCTCCCGCATGCTGCGGCCGAGCAGGCGGCGTGGGAAGCTGCTCGGCGCGCGCTGCTCGACGACCGTCGTGAGATCCGTCAAGGCGATCTCACGGCGGGAATTGAGGGTGTTCGCCGCCGGCCGTGGTGATGGGCTGAGTGGCTGATCACCTGTCGCTTCCTGACGCCGCGGTGTTGCCGACACGTCGCACGCGCCCAGGTCCCCGTATGCCGCCCCGGAATCCGCGACGGCACGGTGGGATGCTTGAGCGCGAGTTCGACGCCTCAGTCCGTGCGGCGAGGGCCATAACCGTGGTCGAAGGGGTTGATCCGGCCTTGGTGTTCAAGGTGCGGACGTCGGGACGGGTGGGTGCCGACGATTGGCAGCGGCGTGGCCTCGAACTGCTCACCGAGGGGGCCGACTGGGACTATGTTGTGCTGAGCCCGGGCACAGAGGCGCCGGAAATCGGTGCCGAGCTGTCCCGCTACGCCTCTGGCCCGGATGAGGAGGGGGCTTCGGCGCCGTTGTCATCGTTCTTTGGCGTGCTCGAGGCGATCGAGCCCTATGACGCCGACGACCGGCTCGGGCCCGATGTGGCTGTTGAGCTCGATGCCCATCCGGGTCCGGCTGACCTGGTCATCTGGCCGGCGGCGACCGCCGACGAAGCCGGCTCGCGCGTCGACCAGGTCATCGCGGCGGTCGAGACGCTCCGCGGTCGCATCGCTGCGTCCGACCGACGCGCACGCTCACCTGTTGTTCGGGCCACCATCGATGGCGCGACGGCACAGCTGCTGGCGACCGTGCCCGTGATCGAGGCCATTCGCCTTCCCGTGGTGCCATATCTCGACCCGTCGACTTGGCGCGATGCTCGCTTCGATGATCTAGAGGTCGACCGCGGCGACGCGCCTCCGCTCGGCGTGTTGGACGACGCGATCGCGACCGGCCATCGACTCCTCGAGGGGCTCGTTCTCGTCAGTCGGTCATTTCCTGAGGGGCGGGCATGGGAGCAGCTCGGAGAGCATGGGACGATGGTGGCGGGGCTGGCGGCGTACGGTGACTTCGAGGAGCCGCTGCGTAACGGCACCCCTCTCGTTGCCGGCGGACCTCTGATACAGGGTCGCGTGATCGAGCGCGATCCTGCGCTGCAGGACGGGTACCGCTTCCCGCCCGAGCAGCCCGAGCACCTCACTGTGGAGCAGGCGATCACCACCCTCAACGACGACTACGGCGTCCGTGTGTTTGTCCTCGCGGTTACGGCCACCGACGCATACGCCGGGCCGCGCGTCTCGTTGCTCACCGAGCGCCTTGATGACCTCATCCGCGAGCGCGATCTGATCGTCGTGGTGCCAACCGGCAACCACGGCGCCGCGCTCGCCACGGCCACGATGGTCTCCGGCCACCATGCGCTGAACGACTACGCCGCGTACGTGCTCGACCAAGCCGCTCGCGTGGCGGAACCAGGAACTGCGGCGCTGGCGCTGACGGTCGGCAGCGTCGCCCGCAGCGCCGGGCCGGCGACGCTTGCCGGCGTGACTCCGGTCGGAGCTCAGGCGATCGCGCCGGTCGACGGGATCTCGCCGTTCTTCACCTGTTGATTATTTATTCAAACCGCAGCTCTCTTCCACAGCCTTGCAAGACTTGCTACATGAATCCGACTCATTTGATATCCTTTATTGTCGGGCATCGGTATCTAGCTAGATGAGCTTGACCTAAAGCCCGCTATGCTTGTACCATCCGGCCTTACAGTTGTTTACAATGCACCAAATTCCGTCATTGAGTAGGCTACACAAGTCCGATTGACAAAGTACTCTCGCTAATCAAACTGAAGTGTCGTCTTCATCCATGGCCTGTGGGGCGGTG
>CAVPFS010000039.1:0-72737 GCA_963703825.1 uncultured Solirubrobacterales bacterium
GCGCTTGGACAGGTTCGCTGTTGCGGTCCCAGGCGATGACGGGGATGCCCTGGTCAAGCAGTCGATGGGCCATCGCGGAACCCATCAGGCCGACGCCGAGCAGTCCGACGCGAACCTTCGCTGGTTGGAGTGCCGGGCTCATCGTGTGCTCCCTTCGATTTCGGCGACGTCCTCGTCGGTGAGCTCGAGATTCGCGGCGGTGAGGATCGGGTCGACCTGGTCGGGCCGGCGGAAGCCGACGATCGCGCCGTCGACGGCGGGGTTGCGCAGCGTCCAGGCGACCGCGACCGCGCCCGGGGGTGGTGTCGTGGCGTCGGCGACCGCGCTCCAGGCGGTCGACCAGCTCGAGGTTGCGCGACAGCTGCGGCTCGTTGAAGCGCGGGTCGGGCTTGCGCCAGTCATCGTCGGCCAGGCGCTCGATCGCGCTCGCGGGTCATGCCGCCGGTCAGCATGCCGATCCCATCGGCGAGTACACGATCACCCCGATCCGCTCCCTCGGCGAAGGGCAGGATCTCCCGCTCGACGTCGCGCTCGATCAGCGAGTACTGGGGCTGGAGCGTCTCGACGGGCGCGATCTGCTGGATCTGACGGAGCTGCTCGACGTCGAAGTTGGAGACGCCGATGTGCCGGACGACGCCTTGTTCCTTGAGCTCGGCGAGCGCGGCCCAGCCCTCCTCGATGTCCTGCGCCGGGATCGGCCAGTGGATCTGGTAGAGATCGATCGCATCGACGCCGAGCCGACGAAGGCTGGCGTCGGCCTCGCGGAGGATCGAGTCGCGCTTCAGGCTGTGCACGACCGTGCGGTCGGGGCCTTCGAGCAGCGAGCACTTGGTGAATACGTACGGGCGCTCCGCAAGCCCTTCGAGTGCGCGACCGACGGTCTGCTCGGAGCGGCCGAAGCCGTAGGCGGCGGCAGTGTCGATCCAATTGATCCCGTGCTCGAGCGCGTGGTGGATCGCCGCGATCGACTGCTCGTCGTCCTGTGGCCCCCAGCCGAACTCCCAGTCGCCGCCGCCGATCGCCCATGCGCCGAACCCGACGCGGGTGATCTCGAGGCCTGTGTCGCCGAGCTGTGTTGTCTTGAGTGCTGTCTGTTGCATGTTTGGTCCTCTCAGGTGGACGTGGGTTGGGGTTGCGAAGATCCGTGTGTGCGGTGGCGGCCGAGCAGTGCCGGCGCTTCGGCCAGGATCGCGAGCGCGAGCAGCGCCGCGAACACGAGCAGGCTCGCCCGCGTGGAAGTGACCTGGGTCAGCGCTCCGAGCCCGATCACCGGCCCGGCGAGCCCGAGATAGGCGGCGAGGAACAGGCCTGCGAGCGCCTCCGCGCGGTGCTCTTCGGAGGAGATCTCGACGACCGTCCCGATCGCGCCCTTGAACATCAGGCCTGCGCCTGCGCCGATCACGAGATCGCCGGCGAGGAACACGCCGAAGCTTGGCGCGGGCAGCCAGACAGCGAGCGTCAGCAGGCCGAGCCCTGCGAGCAACGCCGGGATCGCTGCGGCCAGGAGCTGCTGCGTGGGCCGCGACGCCGTGAGCGTCTGCGCGAGCACCGCCGTCGCGAACGCGACAAACGACACGGCGCCCGCCAGCGAGTGCGAGGGCTCATGCAGCGTCCCGGCGAGGAAGCTCGGCGCCAGCGAGGTCAATAGGCCGAAGACGGACATCGTGATCGCGGCGCCGAGCGCGGCGGCGAAGAAACGGCCTCGTGACCCCGTCGGCACCGATACCCGTTGCGGCCTGTAGCGCGGCCGCGGCGAGGGCGGAACCCGAGTCTCGGGTGCGAGCAGGAGGGCGGCCGAGGCCAGCAGCAGCGCCGCGGCGAACACCGCGAACGGCAAGCTAAGCGGATTGCCGGCCCACTGCGCGAGCGCGCCGGAGATGAGCGCGCCGAGGCCGAGACCACCGAGGTTGGCGGCGGTCGAGACTACCTGTGCACGCCCGCTCCGGACGCCGTGCAGCTCTGACAGCCACGCCGTCGCCGTCGCGGCGACGGCGCCGACGCCGAGCCCGCTCAGCACGCGCGCGACGAGCAGTCCCGGCAACGCCGGCCACACGAGAAACACGACCGCCGCCATGATCTCCAGCGCGAGCGCCGGCATCAGCACGCGCCGGCGTCCGTACCAGTCCGAGACGTGGCCGGCGACGAACAAGCTGAACGCGACCGCGACCGCGTACACGGCGAACGCGACGGTAATCGTCAGCGACGAGAAACGATCGCGCTGCGCGTACAGCGACCACAGCGGCGTGGGCACTGTCGTGAACGCCATCGCGACCGTGAACGCGAGTGCCACCACCCAGAAGCCGACGCGTTGGCGAGCTGTTGTGGAGTTGGAGCGTGTCATCACTGCATCCAGGATGGCCACAAGGGGGATCGCAATCAACGCAAACAATTGCTCATCGTTATCGCGATTGGCGATAACCTCCCAACGTGGAGTTGCGGCAGCTTGCAACCTTCGTCGCGGTCGCCGAAGAGGGCAGCTTCACGCGCGCGGCTGACCGGCTCCACATCGTCCAGTCGGCCGTGTCAGCGGGCGTGCGCAAGCTTGAGGCCGAACTCGGGGACAGCCTCTTCGACCGCTCGACCCATCACGTCAAGCTGACGGACTCCGGCCGTGCCCTGCTGCCGGCTGCCCGCGCCACGCTAGCCGCGGCGCAGTCCGCTCGCGATGCGGTCGATGAGGCGCGGGGAGGCCTGCGGGGTACGGTCGTGCTTGGCACGATGCAAGCCCAGGGGATGCGCGCGATTGACCTTGTCGGCGTGCTGGCCGCGTTCCGCGCCGAGCACCCCGCGGTCGAGGTTGCGATCCGTCACTCCGGCGGCTCCAGCGAAATGGCCCGCGAGGTCGTCGACGGCCGCCTGGACCTCGCGTTTGTCGCGCTTCCGGGGGACGCTCCACCCGGGTTGAAGCTGATCCCGCTGGCTTCCGAGCCGATCATGCTCGCAGTGCCTGCGGGGCATCCGCTCGCTGGGCGCACCGGCGTCCAGCTGGCGTTGCTACGCGATCAGACGATCGTCGATCTCCCGGCCGGATGGGGGATCCGGATGGCGGTCGACCGTTCGTGCGCCGCCGCGGGCGTCACGCGTTCGATCGCGTTCGAGGTGAACGACACCGCGACGATGGTCGAGTTCATCCGCAACGGGCTCGCGATCGGCATGCTGCCGCGATCGCTGGTCGACAGCGAGGACGAGATCGCCTTCGTGCCGATCCGCGATCACTCACCGCGATTCCAAACGGCGATCGCGATTCCGGCCAACCGCCGCCTCAGCGCCGCCACCAGAGCGATGCTCGAGACGATCCAGCAGCGCACCATGTAGTCGGCTCAAGGACCTGACGTTTGCCATTCCCGTCGTTGTCGCGTCGGTTAGATGTTTCCGTCGCCATCGCTGGGAGCACCGTTGTTATCCCCGTCGGCATCGCCGGCGTTGGGCCCCTGGGGATGCCGCTGCTCGGCGCGGGTGCCGGGGCGGGGGCGGGGGCAGTAGCGCTGGCCGGCGGTGGGGCCGGTGCCGGAGCGGGGGCGGTGGACGGTGGAGCGGAGGGAGTGCTAGGCGGAGCGGGAACAGCGAAGCTGACGTCCGCTTTGACCGAAGGGCGAGCGACGAGCGTGACCACCAGATGGTGGCGCGCGGGGGCGAGGTCGTGGAACGTCAGTCGCGCCGAGCCAAGCCGCGTGAACCTCCCATCAAGGACGTACTTGAACGGGCGCAACCCCGAGGTGGTGGCGCCGGTGAGCGGACGTGCACAGTGAGCCTCTGACCGGCGTGGGCGCGCTGGCGGGGAGAGATGATCCGCAAGCGTGCAGGGGCGGGCGGAGGCGCAGGAGCCGCGGTCGCGGTGGTGGTTGCAACCGCGGCGGCAGGTGTTGTCGTGTGTTGAGCTGCTTGGCTACCTCCGCAGGCAGCGAGCGCAACCGCGGCTGCAGACGCCGCGCCGACAAGCGCGAGGCCTCGGAGCCGTCGCGCTCTCGCCTCCGACTCTCGGCGCTGGCGATCGGGGGTGATGGGCGACTTTGGCATCGCTGATCTGGACACCCTTGTCCCCGATTCCTTCCCGGGGTCTACGCCAACACATCGAATCTGCTGCAACTCCGCGGCTGAGGACTTCCAGTTGTGACTACGCGCGCAGCTCCAAGCACCAGTCGTTGCAGGTCATCAAGTGTCCCTTCGGGAACTCGAACTCACACGCCTCGAGCAGCTCGAAGTCGAGCTTGCGGCAGATCGCGTTCGACGCCGCGTTGTCGACGTTTGGGAAGGCGTGCATGGAGCGGTGCTTGTCGTCGCGCTTGGCGAGCTCGATCGCCTGCGCGGTCGCGGCCACCGCGATGCCCTGGCCCTGGAACTCCGGCACGACCATCCAACCGACCTCGTAGACCTGCTCGTCGCGCCACTCCTTGGTCCAGAAGCCGACCGAGCCGACGCCGACGCCGCTCGCCATGTCGACGATCTTGAACATGCGATCGCCGCCCTCGAGGCGCTCGTAGCGGGCCTGGCGCTCGCGCAGCTTGTCCGGGCTCTCGGGACCGCCGAGGTGCTCGGTCATGCGCGGGTCGCCCATCAGCCGCTCGAGCAGCGGCAGGTCGCCGCTGCCCCAGGGCTCGAGGGTCACCGTCGCGCTCATTCCGAGCAGCCTAGTTACCGGTCGCAGGTTCGATGCGGAGATCGTGTCGCTGCCTAGAGCTACAACCGCCGTCGACCACGTCTACGACACCCCACGGCTAATCCGGGGCGACATGCTGGAGCCATCTGCGGCTCGGGCATGCCCGGTGCGACAAATCCGCAGGCGGGGCTTGGATCTGTCGCAAAGTTGGGGCTGAGCGTGCAGCTGGCGGCAAATCCGGGCGGCCGGTGCGGATTTGTCGCGTCCTGCACGTGCAGTCCCGCCGGACTAAAGTTGGCTGCGGAGTTCACGACGCTGACCCCGCCCTCTGCGCACGCGGTGCAGATTCGGCGAACTGCCACGGGCTGCCAATCGCGGCGGCGCCAGGTCGATTACGACGCCTGTTTGAGTGCAACCTCAAGCGCCTGGTCGATCGGCTCAAGACCGCCATTGACATAGAGGATGTGGCGTCCTGCGCGAGGGTCGTGAAGCACCGCAGCGAGAAGCGCCGCGAGGTCATCCCGGGAGATCTCGCCGCTGAACGGCGCAGAGTCGATCCGCACTCGACCAGTCGCGGGTTCGTCTGTCAGACGACCGGGTCTTACGATCGTCCAGTCGCGGTCACTAGCCGTCACGGCGGCATCGGCCTCGGCTTTAGCCCGCAAATAGACGCTGAAGACGTCGTCGTCGTCCGGCGGATTCTCGACACCGATGCTACTCAGCATCACATAGCGGGAGGAGTCGACGGCCGTCGCGTCGAGCAGCTTGATCGCACCGTCACGATCCATCGTAAGTTTTCGCGCCGCGCCGCTACCCGGTCCCGCGCCCGCTGCGAAGACAACGGTGTCACTTCCGCCAACCGCTGCGGCAATTTGGTCGACGGTCGAGTGCTCGAGATCACAGATCTCCGGATGTACGCCCGCCGCCCGCAAGTCGTCAGCGTGCGTCGGGTTGCGAATCAGTCCGATGACATCGTCGCCGCGATCGACGAGCAGGCGCGCAAGTCGGGTCGCGACCTGGCCGTGCGCTCCCGCGATTGCAACTCGCATAGCCCCAAGCCTATCCCCGTGCTGATGCGCCTGAGATGGACCGAATCCGATCCTGCTCCCAGACCGTCAGGCCGGTCAGGATCGCCGCGGACATCAGCTCGAGCAGGGCGCCGGTCATCACTAAGTCGACCCATCGGGACCGCGTCGCGGAGAACGCGTCTCCTCGAGCAGGCGCCTGAACCGTTTGGCGAACAGGTAAGCGTCGCCCGGCCAGCGCGCGGACAGGTAGTTGCCGTCCTGGACGACAAAGGCGGCGCTGTCGTCCGTGGAAGTGCCCCGACGCTGGGTGCGTGGGCCACGGACGAACTGGCTCGCGTCGTTCAGTGCAGCTGTGACCTCGTCCTGGACGTATGCCGGGTAGGTTCGGTAGTAGCGGCCCAGCCTCCACGCCGTGAGGTAGTAGGCGCCACGTTCCATGTATTTCGGCAGGCAGGTGGTCCTCCGATCCGCGATCACGCTCTGCCCGCTGCGCGGGTCGCGGGTGCGGGCCAAGACGAGAACGCCGTGGCAAATCGCGCCGACCGGCCGATCCAGCCCCCAGAACTCGGCCACCTTGCCCCCGAGCAGCTTCGAGGAGAGGTACTGGCGCATGCCAGGTGCGTGGCCGCCCGGAAGCAGCAGACCGTCGTAGTCGTCGGCTCGCAGGTTCGCCCATGCGAGTGGCTGCTGAAACGCCGGCGTCTCGACAATCTGGCGGTAGAACGCCTTGGGCTCCTCGTCGGCCCCGAGCCGGCCGAAGATGACCCCGTCGAGCAGTCGCTTGTCGGCCTCGGGAGCAGAGCCTCCGTGTTCAGTGGCGAACACGATCTCATGACCGGCATCCGCGAGAAGCCGAGCCGGTACTGAGACCTCGGACACATCGAAATCGTGGTCCGGAAGCGGCATCAGGACACGCACTCGCAAAGCCTCCCACAGCAGCGCCGCCCTCCCGACTACTCCTCCTCGGGCGTGAAGCGGGACTGGGCGCGCAGCGCGGCGACGCCGGCTACGATCGAGTCGGGGGAGGACTCTTGGTTTGCCCAGCGTGACCAGTACGGAATGGTTCTGCTGTCCGGGCCGTAAGTGGCACGGTCAAGTTTGATCCTGACGGGCAGCGGGACCGCGTCCCCGATGACAACGGCCTCGCCGACGTCAAGGGTCGGAAGCACGGCGGCCACTCCGGCGAACGCTCCTGGGACGAGTCGCACGATCGCCTCGTGGTCCTGGTCGTTGCTCAGTCTCAGGATCACGAAGTTGTTGCACTGGCTCAGCACGGTCTGGTTGAGCTCGCTCGGACGCTGGCTGACGATGGCGAGGCAGACACCGTACTTACGTCCCTCTTTTGCGATCGTCTCGAACCGGCGCATCGCCGCCGCATAGATCGGCGACTCGGCTGCTCCCTCCCGTAGGTACACGTGCGCCTCGTCGCAGACCAGGCAGACCGGCGTTCGCTGTGCCGGATCGGTCCAGAACTGGATGTCGTAGATCAGCCGTGCGAGCAGTCCGGCGATCAGCGGCACGAGCGATGTCGGCACCTCTGAGATATCGATCGATTTGATGCCTGGTGCGTCAGTGCCGGCCTGTAGCAGCTTCATCGCCGTGGTCGGAAGCCAGTCCGCGGTGTGGGCGCTGTCTGGCGGCTGGAACACGAACGCGAACCGTGGATCGGCTCGGCGTGCCTCCAGGCGCGTGATCAGACCGCGCAGTTTGCCGGTGTACGGACCGGCCACGACTTTGCCGCTTGGCTGAAGGACGATCTGCTCGACCTCGTCGCGCTCCGCCCACTCGAGTAACTGCTCGAACCGGTAGGGGACGGGTGAGTCGACGGTCGCGGTCTCCATCTCCTTGTACCTCGCGGCCATCGCCAGGGAGGAACGTTTCAGAGCCTCGATCCGATGGATCAGCCAGAGACGCTGATCGGCGGAGTGCGGGTCGTCCTCGTTGAGGACGATCAGCGTCAGCTCGTCGATCTCAAAGAGCCAATACGGCAGATGGAGCAGGTCGTCAGCGTCTTGCGGTAGGTCCGCTGGGCCTGCAATGCGCAGCCGAGTGGCCATGCCGGCATCGGCGAGTGGGCCATACTCTCCGTGCAGGTCAAGCACGACCAGGTTGGCGCTCTGAAGCCGAGCGGCTCGCTCCATCAGGAGCGCGACCGCCCAACTCTTGCCCGCCCCGCTGTTTCCGAGAATCGCCAGGTGTCGCTGGAAGAGGCGGTTACCGTCAGCCACGGCGGAAGCACCATTCTCATCTCCGTAGCGGCCGAGGATCAAGCGCTCCTGCGGGGATACTCCGTCCGCGACACAGGCCATGAACTGGGCCAGCCGCTCGCCTTCGACCAGAAAGCATCCGGCTCGGATGCGCGGTTGATGAGCTGCTCCCAGCCGGAAGGTCCCGCCGCCACTGGACGAGGGATAGAACGCGCCGACCGGCATGATCTCGGCGATCACTCGATCGAGGTTCGCCGAGCAGGTCAGACGATCAATGATTCCGAGGAGGAATCCGTCGCCGGCGTGCAGCGCAACCAGAGCCGAGACGCTCGCCCGGTCTGCGGCCCCGTCGTCCGCCAGCGTGACTAGGAGTCGTCCGGCATCGACGCTCGTCACCTGCCCCAGCGCGGGTCCTTCGTCGAGCGCGAGCGAGGCGGACGCCTCTCGCAGATACGCGTGGTCGCCACGCGCGTGCAAGTCATCGTGGACGCGTTCGGTCGCCTCCTCGGTCAAGCAGAGTTCGGTCACCCGGCTCGGCACAGCGATATCCGGACTCGCGAGGGCTTCGTAATTCGGCATGCCCGGCTCCATCGGCGACCCAAGCGCACCGCATTAGGAAAACCGAGGAAAGATCGGCACAAGCCGGCCTCGGTGCCAGAAACCGCCAGTGTCGGCGACCCGCTGCTTGCCGGCTTCGGCGCTCGTCCGGCTATCCGGCGCGACGTTTTCTTGACCGCCTGACGTAGTATCGCTGGGCAATCGATAGTCAGCGTCATCGACTGCCGGTATCGCTGATCCTTGGGGTGTCGATGACGGCTGCGGGCGTCGTGTATCCGGTGACCGACGCCGCGCTGCATCACACGTCGCCGATCATGATCGCGACGCTCCGCGCGCTCGTCGGTGGCGCGCTGTTGACCGTGATCTTGCCGCTGATGCGAAGTCGCCTCCCGCGGACACGTCGCCTTTGGATGTGGGCGGCGGCGATCGGCTTCGGCAACACCACGCTTACTCAGGTCGGCATCAGTGTCGGGACGGACCGCGCCGGCGCGGCCGTCGCGGCGGTGCTCCTGAACTCCTCGCCGTTCTTCGTCGCCTTGATCGCGTGGTTCGCGCTCGGCGAGGCGATCACGCGGTTGGGGGCGGCGGGCCTCGTGATCGGATTCGCGGGCGTGCTGCTGATCGTGTTCTCGGACCCCGGCAAGATCGCACACGGCTCGCAGCTGGCGATCGGATTCGCACTCGCGCTGCTAGGCGCACTGGGGTGGGCTGCCGGCGGCCTCGGGATGAGAGTCCTGACGCAGCGCGAGCCCGACCTTGACATTCCTGGCATCACGGCCGCGCAATTCCTGGCTGGCGGCGTGCCGCTGATCCCGCTTGTGCTGCTGGCGGGCGGGACGACTGCATGGGGCCGGCCTGCGCTTGACCTCCAGCTGGTCTACCTGATCCTCGGCGGCCAGGTGCTTGTCTACCTCGGGTTCAACGCCGCGCTCAGCCGCTGGCCGCCGACCCGCGTGTATTCCTGGACGTTCCTCGTGCCTGCCGTCGCGGTGGTGATCGAAGCCGCTCAAGGCGCATTGCCAGGCTTCGCCGCGAGCATCGGGATCGCGCTCGTGATTCTCGGCGTCGCGATCGTCAATCATCCACGCGCCCAGCAACCCGCCACCGGGCCCGCAGAGCTGCCGCCGATCGCAGAAACGACACTCCGACCGCGCTGATCAAAGCCAAACCCGCTACTCGGTGAAGACGCCCGCGAGACTCGCCACGAGGCGCACGAGCCGGTCTTCGCCGGAGGGATGGCTGCGCTGACGGGCGGCCCCTGATGCGAGCACGAGCGCATCGGTCCCCTCGAGCTCGTCCAGGCAGCCGAGCGCGGCAGCGTGCGGCCGAGCCGAATCGAGGAGCTCGGCGAGGACGTCTTTGATCGGCCGGAGAGATTCCGTGGTCGTGTCGATCAGGCGGGCGTCGACGCCGTCGCGAGCGGCGAGGAACCGGTTCTCGGCGAGCACCTCCTCCGAAGCGGAGGCTTGCTCGGACACATACCCTTCCTCAAGCTCCAGCCGAGCGATCGACTGCACGAGCGCGACCAGCGTGGCCGTATCCACGAGCCGGGACTGTGCGTCCATGATCCGGATCTCGACGGTCCCGAACCGTGGCTGGGGACGAATGTCCCACCACAGGAAGGTCGCCTCGGGGAACGCGCCGACGCGAAGCTGGAGGTCGACCGCCTCCACCCATTCGGAGTAGGACCCGTAGCGCCGGGGCATGCCGGTCCGCGGAAAGGCCTGGAAGAGAATCGTCCGAGTCGAGGCGAATCCCGCGTCCCGACCACGCCAAAAGGGCGAGTTACCGGACAGGGCCAGCAGGAGCGGCAGATGGACACGCAGCCTGTTGTAGAGGTCGATCGCGCGCTCGGGATTCGGTACCCCGATGTGCACGTGTAACGCGAACGTGGGCTCACGCGCCGTGAGGTCCCGCATGGTTCGCTGGATCAGTTGGTAGCGGCTCGCGGACGTGACCTCCGTCTCCGACCAGACGGCCAGCGGGTGCGTTCCAGCGCCCGCGGCGGCCAGACCCATCTCCCCGAGCACATCTGCCAGCGCGGCACGCAGCGCGCCGAGCTGCGAGACCATCGGGCCCACTGATTCGTGCGGATCGGTCCTGAGCTCGATCGCAGCCTGATGCGTCTCGGCGCTGACGTAGCCCGCCAGAGCAGCCGGGAGTTTCGGAAGTACATCGTCGATCCGCTGCGCCAGCCCCCACCGCCGCCGCGGGTCGAGCAGCATCACCTCCTCCTCGATACCTATCCCGTAGGCAGGAACTTCGCTGTTCCACTCCGCCCACTGTGCTTGAGCGGACATTTCGAGATGACGACCTAGTGACGTAGCCACGGCGTCCTCCCAACATACGCCTGTCGGTCGCGCCTCGCCCAGCCATCTGTCCGCAAAGGAACCATCGATCTGAGACAACCCCGCAAATTGCTCAGAGAGAACCAGGCATGATCAGCTGGCGCCGAACCCACCGGCGCTAAGCGGCCCTTCGCAGCGCGATGGTTCCGGCTGAGACGCTGGCCAGCTCTTCGAACAACGCCTGATGCACAGGAACGTCGCGCAGAGTCTCCGCATGCCACTGAACGGCAAGGAGGAAAGGCTGCTCGGGGTCCTCGATCGCCTCGATCGTTCCGTCCGGTGCCCAAGCGCAAGCAGACAAACCGGCGCCTAGGCGGTCGACGGCCTGGTGGTGGAACGAGTTGACGTTCAGCTGCGTCGTTCCGAGCACTGCGGCCAGCGTGCTTTCAGGGGCGACGGCGACCGGGTGAGTGGGCAGGCGACCGTCTTCGATCTGGCGATGGGCGATCGTGTCGCCGACAACGTCCGGCAGATGCTGGTGCAGGGTGCCGCCGCGGGCGACGTTCAGAGTTTGAGCACCACGACAGATGCCCAAGGTCGGCAGCCGGAGCCGCACGGCCTCGCGCGCGATCGCATACTCGAAGCGATCCAGGTGAGGCTCGGTAGGGCCGAGCTCGACGTGAGGCTGGGCGCCATACGCCCGGGGTGCGAGGTCCGGTCCTCCAGAGAGGACGAGCCCGTCGAGACGTGCGAGCAGGCGCCGAGCGTCCCGGTTACAGACAGGAGGCATGACGACCGGAATCCCACCAGCGGCCTCGACCGCCCGCACGTAGGTCATGCCAAGCGCCATCTCGGGGTTCGGCGGGCTCGCCGTGCCGTTGAAGCGTGCTGAGCTCCCCTGGGCGTAACTCGGAGGTAGTTATGCCAATTAGCGGCTTCACGACCGGGAGAATTCCCTCAAACTGCGGAAATGTCTATCTCCAGATGGACAAAGATCGCAGCCTGAGCGGACGATTGTCTGCTCGATCTGAGCGGCCGGTCCTTCTTCCTGGCCAGCTACGTGCCAGACACCGCAATTGTCGCCGCGATGGTCGTCAGGAGGCGCTTCGTGTGAGCCCTGTCAAGTTCTGTCCAGCTACTGCTGTCTGACTCATCCTCAACGTCTGCGGTGCCGACGGATCGACGTATGCGAGCGTATATCCGTGTCCTCAGACAGCGCGTTCGCGATTCACGCTACGCGGTCGACGAGGCAGCGGTCGCAGACGCGGTACTTGCGGGTGCGAGACCCCGCCGTGTGAACGCTCGTCGGGCTGACGCCCGGAAGCACCTGGCTCGGTTGGAGCAGGAGATCAGGGAGTCCCGCGGCGAGAACCGCGCCGCGGCCGCTCCGGCTCGCTCGGTTCGCCGTGCCACCGCGCGACGCGCTAGCACCAGGCGCGCCACCGCGCGCAGCCGCCAGCGCGACACGACCGCGCGCATCATCAAGTTTCTTACCAGACACCCTCAGAGCACCACTGGCGACCTCGCCAGAAGCCTGAATCTCGATCCCGAAAGCGTCTCGACGAGCCTCAACCAGCTCGCGAACGCCGGCGACATCAAAAAGAACGCACACGGCTTCAGTGCCCAGCAACCAGCGCTAGATCGCAAACACGGGCGCTCGGACCCGCTTTGACCTGAGCCGCAGGACCGCGGGAGGGCGGCCTCGAACGGCGCACGGTGGCTTTCGAGCGCTCGTTCACACGCGGCGGGGGTCGTTCTGCGGTTCGTAGGATGCGTAGTCATGGCCACCGCTCCTCCCACGCGCTCGGCGAGCTGGCCGATCCGAATGACGCCTGGCGATTCATCCGCGCGGGCGTAATGGGCGACCACCTGATCGTGCTTCATTCTGCGGTGCGGGCCTGCGCGGGCTACAGCCGCCACGACGCTCCCTCGATCGTTTTGGACGGCTCGTCGATGGCGCGCGAGACGGAGCACGGTCGAGCAATCACCGCGCAGCTGACGCGCCGCCACGGAACGCTCGAGGAGGCGATCGCTGCGGCGGTCTTTGCGCTCGGCGCCGCGGGATTGTCCAAAAGCATCCGCCGTCAGGCGCGGGCGGCGTGCGAGGACTACTTCTACAGCCGGCTCGAACTGACGCCGACCCACGAGTTGGGCGGGCGGGGAGAGATCATCGAAACGATCGAGCTGATGCCCGAGCCGATGTACCGAGCACTGGATGATGTCGTCGGCCTCGTCGTGGATGGCGACTATGAGGAGCTCCGGGTCGCGTCTGGCGATCGGCTCAGAGTCGACGACCTGCGCCGTCGCGTCGAGGACGACTGCCCCGAGTCGCTGGTGCTCCCGCCGCGTGAGGTCTACGGGGTCGAGGCGATCACCAAGTCCGACGATCCGGATCTGCCGGGCTGGGCCTACTTCCTGGACCTGTGGACTGAGACCGGCCCGGCACGCCTGCACATCGAGGGCGAGCTCGAAGAGTCGGGTGAGCGGTTCACGGCGACCCTGACTGACATCCTGCCCTGATCCACCGCCATCCGGCGCGCGCAACAAGAGGGTTGCTGGCCGTTAAACGCGGAAAGCCCACCCGTAGGTGGACTCTCGGCCATCAGAAGATCAGGCGGCTTACGCGGGAAGGGGACGTTCAGATGAAGGTCTCGCCCTCTTTTTGCCCTCGCTATCTGACGCTTTGAGCCTAGCGCACCCTGGCACACCGAGATCTGTAGGTACCCGGAGTGGTCATGGGCTAGGTTGGTGCCGCCGCGACAGGTGGGACCGCAGCGTCTGCACTGACGTCGAGCGGGCCTCCAGCGATTCGGTCAGTGATGGCCCACGCGGCGTAGCAGAGGGAACCAACGATGCCGGTGGCGGTCAGCAGCACGCCCGCGGCAGCGACCGCGGCGACGCCGTTGGCACCGAGGATAAGGACAGCTGCAGCAGGCCCGGTACTCGGGCCAATCGGAAGCTGCCCAACCGTGAACATCACGATCAGGAGGGCCATCGAGTCAAACACCGAGATGTTCACGCCGATCGCCTGCAGCATCAACCAGTTGCGCGCGACCTGCGCGCATACGGCTAACAGAGTGAATGTGATCAGACGGCCCCGACCCGGAATGCGCAAGATCGCGAGGCCCGCCCAAAGCCCGGTTCGATGGCGCTGGGAGAACCGACCCAAAGCCGCTACGACACCGGCTGTCAGCCCGACAATGATCACCGGTACCCACCAGGGCACGCTGAGCGGTGCGACCAGCGTGAAGGAGAAGATCGCCACCAGCGCGAGTTCGACGGTGATGATCGGTACCTCGGCTGCCATCAGCGCTGGCACGGAAGGAGTGGTGCGCGGGGCGGCACGACGTAGCGACGTGATCCGTGCGGCCATCCCAACCGATCCGTTCAACACGCTCGCGACGTAGCCAACGGCGGCAGCCCGGAACAGCACCCGGCGGCTAACCGTTCCGCCGGCGGCGTGGACGCAGATGTTCCATGCCTCGCTGCGAGCGAGCAGCGCGACGATCTGCAGCGACACCGCCAGTGCCAGCAGCGAGATCGGAGCAGTGTGGAGCGCGGCGATGAACTGCCGACGCTGGCCGGCGAGTGCAAATGTCAGTACGCCGGTGACAACGAGAGCACCGAGAATGCTCAGCCCCACTCGCCGCCGCAGTGACGACAAGCGCAGGGCACGTTCGTCAGCCCCGATTAAGCTAACGGTCAGCGGGTCATGCGCGCGCGACAAAACAGGCCCGGCGGGACGACAGCTGGGTCCCCGGCGATAGGTCCTCCTGCTGTCTGGTCAGCACGCGACAGCGTCGTTCGTGGTTTCGGCGGGGACCGTCCGCCTCCGGTGTCGCCGCCGTGACGTCGGCACCCAGGGTCGGCGCCGCGGCCGCGTTCACGCCGCATGCTCTCGTAGGGATAACCAGCGTCTGGGGCATGCCGACCTCGGGGTTCGGGAACCTCGGAAGTCAGGATGTGCTGCCGGCCCGCTCGGGCCGACTTCGCACCGGATGCCCTCCAACACCTACGGTACTCCGCACGTCAAGAGATCTCAGAGCGTCGCGGCGGCCGTACGCATGAGGAAAGCAGGAGCAGCCCTCGGTGAGTTTGAGCACGCGTCGCGGTCAGAGAACTTGCTCGCGTCCGGGCAGCAGTGGAAACGAGCGATCGGCACGTGACGGGATGATGTAGTTGGCTCGTTTGAGGACGAACATGAACTCGTTGATGCCGTTGTTGACGGTGTCCGTGATCGCGGGGTTGTAGAGCTGGGCTGACGCGGCGTTCATCGCGGTTCGGGTCCGGACGAAGTCCCCGATCGAACGCTGGATTGAGACGAAGTGAAGTCCCGCTTGGCCTCCGTCGACTGTGTTGAAGTCGCGCCTGATAATTACCGGCTTTCCGTGTCTTCTGGCGCGCGCCGAGGTTTGCGAGTGTCCGATCACGCCGTAGCGGCTGATCGCCTGGCCGAGGAGGTTCGGGTCGCTTTCGGCGTCGGTGGTGAAGTGCTTGACCTGCTCGGGCGTGACCTGTGGCGCGTACATCCGGGCGATCCGTTCGCGTTGCGAGAGCTGGTCATACCAGCTGTCCAGCCGCAGGCGCATGTAGCTGACCTGCATCGTCGTCCCTTGCGCGAACGCCCCGCTCGAGATAGTGACTGAGTCCTCGGTTGCCTGGTTGCGTCGCAGGCCGGACTTGAACCCCATGAACAGCGGCGTGCCCTTGTCGACCGGAGACCCGGGCGGAATCCCGCCGACATCCTGGTTAGCGGCCGGCAGGCCTGAACCGACGAAGCCCGTCCTGGTCTCCCGCCACCGCAGCGCCGGGGCGACGCTCAGGTGCCCGTCGGCCCCGGCCAACGGCGCTCCGTGCACGAGCGCCGCCTCGACGTCCGCGAGGCGCCGTTCGTCGTCGCACGCGAAGTGCAGGCACAGGTCATAGTCGTCGATCGCGGGCAGCTCGAAGTCCGACAGGCGCCTCGCCCTCGGGATCGGACTCCGGAGCCGCAGGGAGCGCTCGAAGTAAGCAGGACCCCAAGCGGCCGTGAACAGCAGCCCGTCCGGGCTCCACGGGAACGTGCGCTCGAGCGTGCGCAGCGAAGCCTCGAGCAGGCGCGCGCCGAGCAGCGAGGGAGTCGCCTGAACGTCGAAGAACACCAGGCGATCGTGACGCGGAACGATCGGGTTTCCATGCACGTCCTGTTTGAGTGTCGCGGTCCAGGCGAACTGGCGGCCCGGAAGACCGGCGGGCTGGGACCCAACCGCGACTCTCGGGATCTCGGGCGCAGAGCCGTGGGAGCTCCCAGCCTGATCGAGCGCCACCCCGGCGGCGGCGGCGCCGCCCGCCGCGACCGTGGCCGCGCCGAGAAAGAAGCGACGCCGGGTCCATCCGGGCCCGGAGCCAGGGTCGGCGGGGGTGCTCACGACACCGGCTGCCAGTGGAAAGTGGCCGTCACTCGGTGGGGGCTCAGCCACACGTGCTGGTACTCGACGTGACGCGCCGACGTCGGTGGGCTCACGAGCAGGCTTAGCCGGTAGTTGCCTGCCCCTGGCAGCGACACGTCGTTGCCGTAGTGGGGGCCCATGTACTCCGAGATCATCGGCCACTGCCGCTCGTCGTAGACGACCTTGCTGTCTTTGCTGATCGTCGCCCATACCGACGCGTACGGGAGCGGCACCCCGGTGTGCGCGTCATTGAGCATCACCATCAGATGAAAGCTCGACTTCGGCCCGGGCTTGATCATTCGCTCGCTGGTTCCGTCGAAGATCACGAACGGGACCGCGGTGGTCGCGCGGGCGACGATCTTCATTCCCTGCCAGTCGGCCGTCGCGAGCGTCTGGGTTGGCACAGGCTTGATCCCGTCGGCCGAGATCGCCTTGGTCTCCGCCGGCCCCATGTTCATGCCGGCCATGCTCCCGGCGCTCGAACTGGCCACGGCGCTCGAGCTGGCCGCGGTGGTCGTCAGGGTTTTGTTCGCGCTGGCGCAACCGGCGACCAGCGCAACCGTGGCGCACGCCCCCACGCCCCGGCTGATTGTCCTTTTCAAAGCAAGCATCTGACTCCTCCTATGTGGTGGCATGGGCCGGCGCGAGATGCGCCGACCCGTGCGCGATCTAGAGGGCGGCTCGGGCATGTTCCGGCGGCCCGGCTGTTGTGCGTTGAGCGCTAAGCCGCGTTTCTGGTACGCGGTCATCGATCGGGACGAGCGCATACAGAGCCCACGCGAGCAGCACGAACGGCAGCCCTGCGTTCGGATCGGTCGCGCCGCCCTGAAAGATCCCGCCGAACCCCTGGCCGACCACCCAGTAGGCGAGGTTCAGAACGATCGCCGCGATCAAGAACGCGCGCGCGTGCCAGTTGCGTGCTACGGCAACCCCGATCGAAAACGAGGCGAAGGCGAGCAGGACGGCGATGATCAGACCGTCGCCCGAGGCGGCGTTCGCGGCCCAATCTTGCACGGTTGTCAGCCAGCTCATGCCCGACGGAGCGGCATTGATCAGCGTCGTCGTGGCGTTGGCGCTGCTGTTGACACCGAGTAGCCAAAGGCCACCCATCAGGACCCACAGCACCATCCACGCCGTGCGCGCGCCACGGACACCGAGCAGGCCGCCGGGCCGGCCGTTTGGCCACACGATCAGACCGACGAGCCCGTACAGGAGCACGGCGCCCGGAGCGCCGGTAAGCGGATTCGCCATGTTCATGAACAGCATCCCGAATGCCTCACCAAACCACCAGACAAACAACGCCCACACGAAGGACACGGCGAGCGCCGGCTTGACTGTGCGGCGATACAGCAGGCCGAGCCCGATCAGAACCTGGGTCACCGCGAACAGCGTGTTGTAGAGATCGAGGTTGCCCGCCGCGATATGCGACGCCCAACGCATCGAGTTGCCCAGCCACGACGGCTGGCCGGGCATCATCTGCGTGAGCATCGCGATAAAACCGTGCGAGTACATAAACGACTGAAACTGCAGCGCCCCGTCGAGCAGCCAGACGAGTCCCAGGATGGTTTGAATCGCCCGACGCGTGTCGGACGCGAAGTAGTCACGTGCAGACCAGACCGCGCGGCTTGATTGAGGCCGCGCCAGCGCGCCAGTGCCGCTGTCGGCCGTTCTGATACTCATCAAATCTCCTTCGCTTGTGGGGACGTCGTCCATCGGCCGGACTCGAGCCCCGATTGGGTCGCGCGGCACGCACCCAGCGGCACCGCTGCGCCCGACGAGGGCTCCGGCTAGCTGTCAGTCCGACCGAACCCGCGCGTGGACCCCGACGGGACAACCACGCGCGGATCACTCACGATGGAGGACCGCGGCCCGACCAGCCGTCCGCCAGCGGCACGAGCCTGGGCGTCGGCCCAGGCTGTGGGCGCCGGGACGGCTCAGAGCGCCGATGGCGACGCGCGCGGGCGCGATGGAAGCGCTGAGCGACCCCCTCCAGAATCCAGCGCGCACCGTGAAAGGCCGCCGCGAGCACCAGGCCGACGCAGGCCGCAGCTGGGACCGCCCACCAACCGCCGAAGCCGAAGATCCCCGCCAGCCCACCGGGATGTCCGGCCACGAACAGGCCCTCGAGAAACTCCTGACAGCAATAGATCGCCACCAGCGCGACGGTGCAGGCGAGCCACAGCGCCGTGAACGAGAGGCTGAAGCGCGACAGCGACGTATGCCCCGAAAACGCGCGCCCAAGCGCATATAGAAAGCCGCCCACGACCAACGCGAGCGCGAACACGATCCACGGGACCACCGAGTGCAGATAAGAGTGACCGGTGCGCTGCAGTTCGATTCCCGCGGCGCCCCCGTACGCCAGCAGATACCGCAGCTGATGCACCGCCAACGCCGCAGCCGGCAATAACATCACCCGTGCGCCACAGCCGATCACCGCAGGGCATCGCGCGCGCGAGAACATCGACGCGACACGATAGACCCAGGCGCCCGGGATCGCAATCACCACCAGATCAGGTCCCGGGCGGGAACATGAAGCTGGTGTGGGGCGGCACGTGGGGGCCGATCTCGAGCACGATCTCGGCGTGGGGTGTGAGTGGCACGCTCCCGGGGGGGCCGTGCCAGCGGCGCCCGTCGACGAACGCCGAGACGTGTCCGCCCTTGAATGGCCCCATGCGGGTGTTGGTCAGCGGCTGTCCCCACGACCTGAACAGCGCCGCCACGGTGAGCTTCGTGTTCGCTCGCACCAGGACGACCCCGGTCGGGTCGCGCGTGACCAGCGCTCCGTAGCAGCGCGCGCCGGCGATTCTGCCCTCGGAGTGGACCAGCGGCGGCCGGGTCCCGATCCCCGCCGGGATCAGCACGACGCGGTCGGCGGCGAACGCCTCGATGTGGACGCCGTGGCGCGCGCCGAGCCGGGGCAGGCAGCGACCGGCGATCGGTCCACTGACCGGCGGCATGAACCGGGGGCCGCGGCCGACCGGCCGCGCCTCGCGCAGGAGGGCCGCCGGGATCGCGCCCGTGGAGCTCGTGGCGCCTTGGCCGCCGCACCCTGCCGCGAGCAGCGCCAGCGCCACGATCGCCCGGCGGCGGGTCACGCGTCCCACTCCCACGAGGCCTCGTCGTCCCAGCCGATGTCACCGGGTCTGGCGCCATCGGGCGCGGTTTCGCTACCGGACTGCTCGGCTAGGCGGAAGATCACCGGCAGCAGCGCGCAGCCGGCCGCCAGGCAGGCGCTGACCGCGAGCCGGGCGACCAGCGGCGGCAGCGCGATCAGCACGAAGCCGTGCAGCAGCACCCCGATCAGGGTCGCGCCCTCGAACAGCGCCGCCAGCGCGATCAAAAAGAAGCTGAACCAGCCGTGGCGGCCGAGCAGGAGCCCTCGCACACCCCAACCCACGAACGCCACCAGCACCGCCAGTTCCAAGATTTGCCCCACCGACACGTTCGGCCGCCCGTGCAGCTGCTCGCCGAGACCCGCGATCGTCAGCGCCACCAGGCACGTAAAGGCCAGACCCCGCGCGAGGCGCAAGTCGAGCTCCCAGCTTCGGACCCGCAGCGCCGCGAGCACGCAGGCGAGCGCGACGACCACCGGCCAGAACCAGACGATCGAAGGATTCGGCGCGTAGTTCAGCCCGCCGGCGATCACCGCCGGCCGGCCGTCGTAGCGCGCCGCGATGCTCCAGCGACCCACGTACCTGGTGCCGGGCGCGAGCACCGTCGCCGCCAGCGCTCCCAGACGGCCGTCGTGCCACTCGTAGGAGTGTCCGCTCGACACCTGCTCCCAGTGCGGCGGCGTATGCGGGCCGTCGGCCGCGGGGACGAGCTCGGGTGGCACCTGGTTGAGGTAGTACATCGACGAGTTGTGGTTGATGTCGACGCCGCTCGACGTGAACCGGAGGTAGGGCGCGCCGCTGTAATCGAGCACGATCAGGGTCCGCCCCGGGGCGACGTCGAGCCATAGCCGAAGGTCGCCGTCGACGACCTTCGCGTCGACTCCCGGTGGGGTCTCGCGGACGCGCGCGAGGTAGCTGCTGCCGGCCGGGTTGATCGGCCCATGGGCCGATGCGGCAGGGGCTAGCGCGAACAGCGCGATCACGATCGCGACCGCGAGCGCGGCTGCGAGCGTCAGGAAGCGCGGGCGGAATCTAGACTTCCCGAGGGTGATCGGGACGCGAACGGTCTGGGCGGTGGTCGCCACACTCGCAATCGTCGCATCGGGAGCGTGGTGCGCGGTACAGGCGCTCGCCGACGGCGACCCCGCGAGCGATGTGCTCGTGGGGCAGACGCTGTTCTTGCCGCCCGATGCCGGGCTCAGTTTCAAGCAGCAGTCAGAGCTTGGCGCGCTGTTGAGCGCCAGCGCCAAGGCGGGCTACGCGCTGCGGGTGGCGGTGATCGCGGGCCCGTCCGACCTCGGGTCGGTGACGCCGCTGTGGCGCCAGCCCGCGAACTACGCGGCCTTCCTCGGGCAGGAGCTGTCGTTCGTCTATCACGGCACGCTGCTGGTCGTGATGCCCAACGGGTACGGGCTCTACGGGCCCCGCGCCGCCGCCTTGGCCGGACGTGCGGGGCTTGGGCAGGCGCCAGCCGGCGGGCTCGGCCCGGGCACGATCGCCGCGGTCAGGCGGCTCGCCGCGGCCGCCGGCCACCCGCTCTCGGTGGGCGCGGTGGTGGCCCGTTCGGCCCGGTCACAAACCGACTACGCCGCGCTGCTCGCGCTAGCGATCGGCGCGCTGCTGATCGTTTTCGCGTGGGGTGCGAGCCTGCGCGCGCGGCCGCTGCGGTCGCGCAGTGCCGTCGGCTGAGGAGCCAAGCCTGAGATACGCTGTGTCGCTGATGATCGCGACCGCAATGTGGCGGAGCCGCTCGCGGGCGGCTCTGGGCACGGGCGCAGCCTGAGGCGACACGTCGATGCGGCTGAGAGCGCGGCTCGGAGCAACGTGGATCGCCCGGATCGCGCCGCTTCCCCCGGCGGCGTTTGCGGTGCATCGGTTGCGCTACCTGATGGCCTACGGCGGCAGCGCGGGGGTCGAGCTGCAGCGCACCGGCCACTCCTATCTGCACTCGGTGGTGCCGTAGCGTGCTGTCGCGCGCTAACGATCCTGGGTTGGCCGGCGCGATCGTCCGCCGCGTGGCGAGCTGCACGCTCGTGTTGTTGGTTGCGGTCATGGTCAGCGGGCTCGCTGCACCGACCGCGCGCGGCGACGGCGACCCGGGTAGCGACGTGCTCGTCTACCAAAACCTTTTCGCGGGCTCGGACGCAGGCCTGTCTGTACAACAGCAGCTTGCGCTCGCCAGGCTGCTGAAGTCGGCCGCGCGGGCGGGTTTGCCGGTCCGTGTGGCGATCATCGCCGGCCCGAGCGACCTCGGGGCCGTCACCGCGTTGTGGCGCAACCCGCGCGGGTACGCCCGCTTTTTGGGGATCGAGCTGTCGCTGGCCTACAAGCAGCGGCTGCTGGTGGTGATGCCGAACGGCTTCGGCTTCAACTGGCCCGGACACCCGTCGCGATCGGCCTACCGGCTGCTGGCCGGTATCCCGATCCGGACGGGCGGTGACGGGGTCTACAGCGCGACCTCGGCGGCCGTGATCGACATGGCGCGCGCCGCGGGCGTAAAGCTGACGGCGGCGCCCTCGCCCAGCGCCCCGGCGCAGAGCGCGGGGTCTGGTAGCGCTGGTAGCGGCGCGCCGGCGAGCGGGCAGGGCACCGACAACACGCTTGGGATCATCGTCCTGTCGCTGATCGCGATCGTGGTCGCCGTGATTGGCATCCGCTGGGCGCTTCGTCGCAGCGGCTGGTATCGACCCGCGCTTCGCCTGCACTCGAGCGGCCGTCTCTGGATCCCGCTGTTCGCTGTTCTGGCGGCGGTCGCCGCCGTCGCGCTGATCGTCCTGCGTCCGACCACCCCGGCTCCGTCGCAGGCCGCAGCGCTCGCGGCCAATCCCGAACTGGATCCCGGGACGCCGATCCACGGCGTCGCCCCCGGCTTCACGCTGTCTGACCAGTTCGGCGCACCGGTCTCGCTGCGCTCGTTCCGCGGCCGCACGGTAATCCTCGCCTTCAACGACTCCGAATGCACGACCGTCTGCCCATTGACGACGACCGCGATGATGGACGCCAAGGCGATGCTCGGCAAGGCTGGATCGCGCGTGCAGCTGCTCGGGGTCGACGCCGATCCGGCGGCGACCTCAGTCGAGGATGTGTGGTCCTACTCGGAGCTGCACGGGATGCTGCACGCCTGGAAGTTCTTGACCGGCTCGCTGGGGCAGCTGAAGCAGGTCTGGAAGCACTACGGGATCGAGGCGGCCGTCGAGCGCGGCCAGATCACGCACACCCCAGCGCTGTTCGTGATCGACCCGCGCGGCCGGCTGTCGCGGCTCTACATGACGCAGATGTCCTACACCGCCGTCCCCCAGCTCGGCCAGCTGCTGGCCCAGAGCACCTCCGCCCTCTTGCCCGGTCGCCCCCCGGTGCACGCTGACATCTCCTACGCCCGCGTGCAGCCGACGACGCCGGCGACACGGGCGACGCTGCCACAGGCGCAGGGGTCGGCGATCGAGCTTGGCCCTGGCAAGGCCGCGAGGCTGTACCTGTTCTTCGCCACCTGGGATCAGGAGACGAGCGGCCTCGCCGGACAACTCGACGCGCTCAACCGCTACCAGGCGCTGGCTGCCCGGACGGGTCTGCCGAAGCTGACCGCGGTCGACGAGGCGAGCGTCGAGCCGAACCTGAACACCGTGACGGCGTTCCTGCACCGGTTGCCGCAGCCGCTGTCGTATCCCGTCGCGATCGATCGAAGCGGCCGGATCGCCGACGGCTACGAAGTTCTGGGCGTGCCGTGGTTCGTGCTCACATCGCCAAGCGGCCGGATCCTCTACTACTGGGCCGTGTCCACCGGCGGTTGGCCGAGTACGACCGTCCTGGCCCATTACGTCCGCTCCGCACTCGCCCGCGCACCGAAGCCTCCGGCCCTGGAGACCACCGCGCGAGAGCTCGCTGGGTCGGCGGCGCCGCTGGCCTCGCTTCACCGCCAGGCCGGGCAGTTGCTGGGGGGGTCCACGGCGCTCGCCGCCCGCGTCCGCGCGCTGCGCGGCTACCCAGTGGTGATCAACGCCTGGGCCTCGTGGTGCGGGCCGTGCCGCGAGGAGTTCAGCCTGTTCGCTTCCGCTTCTGCGCGCTATGGGCGCCGGGTGGCGTTCCTCGGCGCCGACACCAACGACTCGGTCGGCGACGCGCGTACGTTCCTATCCCAGCACTCCGTCAGCTACCCCAGTTACCAGACCAGCACCACCAGCCTGTCCTCGCTCGCCGCGATCGAAGGCCTGCCGACAACGATCTTTATTAGCCGTGCCGGAAAGGTGATCTACGTGCACACCGGCCAGTACGACGCCCAGGGGACGCTGGACCAGGACATCAGCAGCTACGCGCAAGTCAGCCGCTGAGCGGCTCGCGACGAGCGGACCCGCAGGCGAACGCTGAGGGGAACCGTCCGACTAACCTGCTCGGCGATGACCGTCCGGCCGCGAAGGATCATCGCTGCCAGCATCCTGGCCATGCTCCTCGCCGCGACCGTGGCACACGCCGACGGCGATCCCGCAAGCGACACGCTGCTGGGCGAGAACGTCTTCTATCCCTACTCGCCGCCCGTCACCCGAGAGCTACAGAACAGGCTGAACGCCGAGACCGCCGCTGCACGCCGCGCGCACTTCCCGATCAAGGTCGCGCTGATCGGATCGCCGATCGACCTCGGAGTGATCCCAAGCTTGTTCGACCAGCCGCAGAAATACGCCAACTTCCTCGAACAGGAGATCAGCTTTCTAGGCAGACAGCTGCTGCTCGTCGTCATGCCTGACGGCTACGGCGTCCAAGGCCTCACACGAGCATCAACTATCGCCGCCGGATCCCTGACCAAACCCTCCGGGCACGAGCCCAACGACCTCGCCCGGGCGGCAATCCTGGCCGTGCCCAAGCTCGCCGCAGCCGCCGGACACCCAATCAAATCGCTCGCCGGACACCCAATCAAATCGCTCGGCGGCGAACCAAGCGCCAGCGCCGGCGACAACCGCGCGCCACTGATAATCGCGATCCTCGCTCTCGCGGCCATCACAACCGCAGCCACGCTGATCGCCATAAGGAGTGGCAAGGGTCGTGCACGTTAGGCAACAATTGTGAGGAAAGAATTCCGCACACGTGCACTCGACTCGGGTATAGGTTCTCAAGGGGGTCACGCGCCTGAACCTGTCCAGCGAGGCGCGGCCGTGGCCCGTTTTTCAATCAATCGGGGGTGTCACGATGTCTGCAATTGCGCAGCTCGATTCCGACTTTGCGTTCGTCGGAGCAGCCGAGCCCGAAGCCGTCACGCCGGCAATCGGCGATCCGCTCGGCCCGCTGGCCGAGCTCCCGGGCCCCGGGGCCACCCCCGGCGTCTGGGTCGGCCATGGCTTCAATGCGATCTGGCGTCCGCACCGTCTGACATCAGGGCAGGATCGCTTCCTCGAGCTGAACCTCACCGATGACAAGCTCGTGTTCACGAGGATCAATGGGAACATCCCGAACCGCGGGCTGGACATGGGCGACATCAACATGCACGGCGTCACCTACATGCAGCAGATCAACGAGGCCGGGAACCCGGCTGCGGGGTTGCACGTCGAACCCGGCATCTGGGCGGTGGTACCCCAGACCAGCAATCCGGCTGAGCCTTCGACCGTCGTGCGGATGGCGTCGATCCCGCACGGGACCGTGATCAACGCACAGGGCGTCTTCCAAGTGATCGCGGGCGGGCCTCAGAACATCCCTGACAACAACATCCTGCCGTTCTTCTTCGGCTCAGCTGCCCCCACAAACGCCCAGTTCAACCAGGTGGCGCTGACGTTCCCCGAGCTCGACCTGTCAATCCCGACGCAGTTTCGTCAGGAACCGTCTGGCATCACACAGGCCGATCTGCAGAACATCGTCAAGAACCCGAACAGCGTCCTTCAGGCGGCTCTACAGAAATCGCTCCAGGGCACCAAGATGACGACCAGGACGTTCCTGCACATCTCGACCACCAACAGCGTCATCAAGGGAGGCGGCGGGACCGCGAACACCGCGTTCTTGACCGCTGCCCACGACCCGAATGTCGGCAACGCGCGGGCCACACAGATGCAGGCCACCTTCTGGATCGAGACGATCGCGGGCACCGGCGGCCAGCCCGACAAGCTCCAGCTCCAGTACACGCAGCTGGTGATGCTCGACTTCAACGGCATCCACTGGCCTCACGTGACGGTCGGAACCTTGGTGAAGCAATAAAAGGTTCGTCCTATGGACCTGACGAGTGAACGAGTCCGGCTCAACCGTGGTTTAGATCGGGCGCCGCGGCGGAGGGTGATCCGCGGCCGATCTGCTCTGTGTCGACAAAGTGATCGATCGCCCATCCCCCGGTCTGGTCGAGTTCGGCGGCGGCACCGATGGCCGCGCGGCCCAGCGCGTTCGCGTAGGTGGGGAAGGAATAGGGGACGAGTGCGAGTTGCTCGATGCGCATCTCCGCTGCCATCGCGGTTGCGGCCAGCTGTGCGAGCTCGACCGCGCGTTCTCCCACAATGTGGCAGCCAAGGATGCGGTGAGTTTGACGATCGACGATCAACTTGCAGAATCCGACCTCGCGGCCGTCAATGATCGGCCGCGGCAGCGAGTTAAAGTCTCACCGTCACCACCACTACGTCGTGGCCTTCCCGGGCTGCCGCCTCGGTCCGGCCGACCGAGGCGTACTCGGGATCGGTGAAGCTGCCGATCGGGCTCACGTCGGTAGTCAGGGAGATCGTCGTTCCGAGGACGGCGTTGGTCGCTGCCGCCATCCCCTCCCGGACGGCCTCGTGTACGACCATCGCACGCCCGGTGACATCGCCGGCCGCGAAGATGTGCGGCGCCGTGGTCCGCAGCTGACCGTCCACCTCGACGTACCCAGCCCGATCGGTCCGTACGCCGGCCAGGTCGAGGTTCAACTCGGCCGTGGCTGCGACCCATCCAACCGCGACCACGGCGATCGCGGCGGCAACGGTTGGCCTCGTATCGCCGGCTGAATGGATCAGTCGTACACCCGTGGACGATCGCTCGAAGCGTTCGATGGCGCCGGCGTCCTCGATGATCTGAACGCCCGATGCTGCCAGGCTGGCGCTGACGGCTGTCGAGACGGCTTCGTCCTCGCTCATCAGAATGCGCGGAGCAACCTCAACGAGTGTGACTCGTGAGCCGAACGCGTTGAAGATCGAAGCCAGCTGCAAGCCGGTCGCGCCGCCGCCGATCACGAGCAGCGACGCCGGAGCCGCGGAAAGGTGCCATGCGTCGCTGTGCGTCGCGGTCAGCTCGAAGCCGGGAACCGGCAGCCGCCGCGAGGTTCCTCCGGTGCAGATGATGACGCTCTCCGCCTGAAGGCTCGGCGCGTTGTCACTCTCGACGGTGTGGGGGTCGACGAACCGGGCCGGGCCGGCCCGCTCGTAGATGGCCACTCCGGCAGCGTCGAGATCGTCGCGCAGCAACGAGTGCCTGCGCACGTCCTCGGTCACCTCATTGACGCGAGCTAACAGCCGCGGGTAGTCGAGCGAGGGCTCGCCGGTCGAGATCCCGTAGCGGGGGAGCTGCCTAGCCTCGCGAATCAGCCGCGCGGCTTGGGCGAGCGTGCGCACCGGGACCGGCCCATCGTTCGCCGCCATGCCCCCGAACTCGTCACGGGTGATGAGCGCGGTGCGGGCTCCGAGCCGAGCGGCCCGGAGCGACGCGATGACACCGGCAGGCCCGCCACCGACGACGACTACGTCAAGCACGTCGGTTGGCGATGCGGGCATTTGCGCGGATGATGCGAGCGGCTGCCACAGTCGTCATCCCCTTATTCGGGTGAGGCACCCGCGACGGCATGGCATCACGATCCGGAATATGCGGGCGATGACCGTCCTACCGGGCCACGGCGGAAGCGCCGGCGTCGAGGAGGTTCTCGACGAGCGCCCTCGAGACGGGCACCTCCTCGTCCGCGGACTGCTGGTCGGAGTATGCGGGACCGACCGTGAGATCGCCGCGGGGACGTACGGCATACCGCCGTCCGGGCACGGCAGGCTGATCATCGGCCACGAGAGCTTCGGAGAGGTGCTGACCGCCCCCGTCGGATCAGGGTTCACTCGCGGCGATCTGGTCGTCGGGATCGTGCGCCGGCCCGATCCGGTGCCATGCCCCGCGTGTGCGGCGGGACACTGGGACATGTGCCGAAACGACAGCTTCGGCGAGCGAGGCATCGTCCGCCTTCATGGGTACGGAAGTGAGCAGTGGAGCCTTGAGCCCGAGTTCGCTGTTCGCATACCGTCGGAGCTTGGCGAACTCGGAGTTCTGTTGGAGCCCGCGTCGGTGCTGGCCAAAGCGTGGGACCAAGTGGACTACATCTCGAAGCGTGCTTTCTTCGTGCGAGGCAAGGTACTGATCACCGGCGCCGGGCCGATCGGACTGATGGCGTGCCTACTCGGGGTGCAACGCGGGTACGAAGTCCACGTCGTGGACCTCGCGTCAGCCGGCGCGAAACGTGATCTCGTCGAGGCTCTCGGCGCCCGTTATCACTCCGGCGACGCCAGCGATATCGACGTGGACGTGGACGTCGTCGTCGAGTGCACCGGGCTCGGAGCCGTAGGCCGGTCGGCTGCCAGCAGGTTGGTGCCCGGGGGGATCATGTGTCTCACCGGCATCATGAATCGTGCCCCGACCCTCGACGTGGACGCGACTGCCCTGAACCGCATCATGGTGCTGCGTAACCAAGTCCTGTTCGGGACCGTAAATGCAGGTCGGCGCCATTGGGAACAAGCCGCGGCCGCGCTCGCGGCAGCAGACCCCCGATGGCTGCGCGGCATGATCACCCGTCGAGTTGCACTCACTTGCTGGACCGAGGCGCTCGACCAGCAGCCCGACGACATCAAGGTTGTGGTGGACCTCGCGACATGAGCGCGGTCGAGGTCGCGGCGTGGTCGACGACGCCAGGACTGCTGAGCGAGGGTCCGCGCTGGCACGAGGAGCGCCAGCAGCTGCTGTGGGTCGACATCACGGGGCGGCAGATGCACCGCGGAACGCTTGCGGCCAATGGGGCTCTGGAGCGTGTGGAGACACTGTCGCTCGACCGACACATCGGTGCGGTCGCGCCGGCGGCCGCGAGCGGGTACGTGCTCGCCGCCGGACCGGGATTCCTGTTCGTCGACGACAGCGGGACGATCCACGAGCTGGCCCAGCCCGAAGCGGGCCGCAGCGACGTCCGAATGAACGACGGCGCGTGCGATCCGCAGGGACGATTCTGGGCCGGAACCATGGCCTACGACGAGTCGCCCGGGGCCGGCTCCCTCTACCGTCTCGAACTCGACGGAAGCTGCACAACCGTCCTCACCGGCCTGACGATCTCCAACGGCATCGGGTGGAGCCCGGAAGCCACCACGATGTACCTCAACGACAGCGGCACCGGGTGCCTTGACGCCTTTCGGTACGACGACTTCAGCGGGGCGATCAGCGAGCGCAGGACGCTCGTGCAGATCGACACCCCCGGGGTCGTACCCGACGGGCTCACAGTCGACGAACAGGGTGGAATCTGGGTCGCACTCTGGGGCGGCGCAGCCGTCAACAGATACGGGCCCGACGGAACGCTCCTCGCCACCGTGCCGATCCCCGCGGAGCGACCCACCTCCTGCGCGTTCGGGGGCCCCGAGCTGGCGACCCTGTTCGTGACCAGCGCGCGCGCAGATCTTGACGAGACCGCGCTCGACCGCCAACCCGATGCAGGCCGAGTGTTTTCGATCGAAGGACTGGGTGTCCGCGGCCTCCCGTGCCAGCTCTATCGAGGCCCAACGCCACGATCGTGACCAGGGTCGGTATCGGGTCCAGCCGGCGAACGTGACCCGGAGCAAACGACGGGCCTTCTGAATGGCCCGTGGGGGCTCCAACCTCCAACCTCGGGGGGTTAAGACGCGCGACGGTGGTTACGCACGCCCGCCCAAATATGATCGTTCCCATCGATCGCTAACGCGCTGAAGAGTCCTTATTTGAACAGAAATTGGACGCTATCGTTCGATGCAGAACACGAACCGGAGGTCCAAAAATGCATCCCGCAACGTCAAAGATCACCATCGACGCCCACATCCGCGATCTCCAGCGGATGATGCACCCCGAGCGCAGCAAGCTCCTGCGCCGGCGCTTGGCCCGGCTCCGTAAGAGCCGCTAAGAGGAGCAAGCCGCGGTGACATGTCGCGGCTGCTGGGTTCGGGCGAGACGCTCGGCCTCGCGTTCCCAAGCGTCGCCGGTGAGTCGAACTCCCCCGGGCGTTGTCGCTTCTGGCGATGGGCGCGGGCGTTCGCCTCAGGCGGGCGTGTGTACGGCGACCGGGGCTGGCGCGGGAGGCGGGAGGAACAGCTGCCCGCTGAGCGCGCCGCAGGTGGTCCGGGTGGCGACTGTCACCCAGGCGGCGATGAGAACGGCGTACAGCGCGACGCTCGCGTAGCGGAGGAAGACTGCGTGGGTGGCGAGCGCCAGCACCGAGGTGCCGGTGACGACGCGTGCCGACCGGGAAGGTGAAGCTCCACCATGTCAGCGAGAACGGAAGATGCTTCCGCGCCGTCCGGACGGTGATCGCGGCCGCGATCGCAAGCCAAACCATCGCGAATCCCCAAACCGGAGCCCCGTAGACCACGCCGGTGGCCTGCAGCGCGCGCGCGTACGGGGCCGAAATGGCGCTCGGGGCTGCGTTGCCGAGTAGGCCTACCGCGGTCACAGACTGGCCGAGCGGCCCGAGCACGATCCACAGCGTGGGGACGAGGCGGGCCGGACCGAGGCCGTGAAAAGCAAGTCGCTCCCACAGCAGCGTGATCGTGATCAGCGAGATGAACAGGCTGATGCCGAACATCGCGTAGCAGGCCAGCAGCAGCGTGAGGCGGGGCTGGCCGGCGGGCAGGTGCGCGATTAGCGCGGCGCCGGTCGCGGCGGACACCATGGGCGGCACGACCGGCATCAGCCACGCACCCTGTGTGTCCACGTGCGTGAGCTCGTACTCGGTGAACGCCAGATACGGGATCGCGATCGTGGTCAGTAAGCCGGCCATGGTGCCGAGCGTCCATAGGATCTCGTCGATTCTCACCGCCGCACCGAGGCCGACGATGTCGCGGCCGACGAGCAGTGCGCCGGCGCCGACGGTGAGCAGCGCCATCGGCGGCGCGCCGTAGAACGGAGCCATCGCCGGATCGTGGTGGTGACGGCGGGCGTGCTCGGGGTGGCGCACCCAATGGATCCCGGTTGCCGCCGTCAGGAGCACCAGCGTCGTCGCCGCCAGCAGCCACACGCCGACCGCGAACTCGCGCAAGCCCGGGACATGGACCGGCAGCAGCGCGGCCGCGTTGGCGACGATCCCGGTGCCCATCACCGAGGCAAACCAATTCGGACCGAGATGGCGAAAGACATCGCCTGGTCGCTCGAGGGCTCCCATCAGCCTCGGAGGACGGGTAGACGCGGAAGCCGGCACCGCTGCGACCGCGGTTTGCACCGTGCTGGTCGCGGACTGTGCACGTTGGGTTTGCATGCGAGAGATGGTCGATCCGGGCTGGTCCGCGCGCCAGTCGGATGCGGCGTCTCTTATTCCTAGGTGGAATACGTTTCTGAGCCGTTCGCGACTACACGGATGGGGCGATCGTCCGCTCGAGCCACGACCAGAGCGCGCGCGCCGGTCCCTGAAGCGCAGGCCGGCTGCGACGTATAGCGCGCAGCGTGCGACGGAGCTCGACGCCCGATATGGGAATGGCGCGGAGCGCTCCGACGGCGACGTCTGGCTCGACTGCGCGCTCGGAGAGCAGGGTGAACCCTCCTGCGAGCACCCCGCGCTTCAGGCCCTCGGCGCTCGAGACCTCGAGCGCGGGGCTGAGCTCGACTCCCTTGTCGGCCAGCGCCGCGGCAGCCACCTCTCGCGTTCCCGAGCCGGCCTCCCGTGCCAGATACGGCTCACGCGCGAGCTCCTTGACCGGTATCGTGCGGCGCCGCGCCCACGGATGGCCGCTCGCAACAACAACTCGGAGCTCGTCGTGAGCTACGACCAGCTCAGTGAGGCCTTGCAGGCTCCCCGCCGGCCCTTCGATGAAGCCGATCTCGGCCGTTCGGCCCCTGACGGCGTGCACTACCTCGTCTGAGTTGGTGATCGCGACCGAGACGCGCGAAGTCGGGGCGCTGGCGCGAAAGGAGGCAAGCCACTGCGGCAGCAGCGTTTCTCCGATCGTGCGGCTGGCATGGATCACCAGCGGCTCGTCCCGGCTCGATGACGTCACGGCCGTTTCGGCACTCACCAGTGCCGCGAGCGCCTCGCGAGCCAGGGGATACAGCATCGCGCCGGCTTCGGTCGCCCGCACACCTTGCGCCGTGCGCTCGAGCAGCCGGCGGCCGACGCGTTTCTCGAGCGCCAGGAGCCGCTTGGTCGCGGCGGATTGAGTGAGCTCCAGCGCATCCGCCGCTCCCTGCACCGTGCCTGTCTCAACAGCCGTTACGAACGCGGCCAGCTCCCGACCCGAAAGTGGGTCCCCGAGTGACATTCCAACTCGGAATGCTATCCGCGCAAGGCGACTGTCATCCTGCCGACCTTGAGAGCACGGCCGCGCTACCGGTCGCCGAGCAAAGCGGCCGCGCGGGTGCCGTGACCGGTGTAGGCGTAACTCAGCAACGCGCCACCGACCGTCCGCCGCTGTGTTCAGGTGTCGGCGGTCGCGGGCGGGCGAGTGCTTTCATCGCCGCGCCGACTCCGGACCGACGATCGCTGTGGATGGGCAGGTTGTCTGGCCGCCCGGCGCCTTGCCGCAGACCGTTGCGGACCGGGGTGCCGCCCCGACGGCTTCGGGACGGTCCTCCTCGGCCCGGGGACGGGCGTCACCCGCCGGGTGCGGCCACCGGCATTGTGAAGCCATGGCCGGAGGCCGGGAACGGGAAGCCGCACGTCCCCGCCGCCTGCTTGAAGGCGGGCGATTGGATCATCGATGCGGTTAGCGAGAAGGCGCCGTCGGGACCGCCCAGGAACACCGCGTTCGGCGCGGGGAGCGTGGACGGCGGCGAGGGGGTCGGATCGGGGAACGACCTCAGGCCGTGCGCCCGCATGCACTCGGCGAGCCTCACACCTTGCTTGATGCGTGTCGCCGACCTACCCAACGGGCCGGGGAGCCCTCCAGGCAGCAGCCTCTGACACGCGCTCTGGGCGGACCCGAACGCGGGCGACTGCGTATTGATTGCCGAACCCGACAACCGGACTCCCCCGCCGGCCGAACTTGGGTCAGGGAAGTTCGACACCCCATGCGCCCGCATGCAGTCCGCATACTTGATCCCAGCCGACGCAATCGCCGAACCCGAGCCCCCGCCCGGCTTCCCGGAGGACCCGCACGCGGCTAGGACCAAAGCGGAGCTGACGACCGCGACCGCGACGGGGAGGGCTGCTCGAGGTATGGGGACGCGCATCTGAAACGGCTTGTACCGGATCGCGCATAACAGCGACGTAACGACACAAGCTCTAAAAGCGAGATCGAAGCCACGCTCGCTCGCCTCGCCGCCCTTGACCTAGGCGAGATAGTTATGCCACCCACCCGCGACCAATGGAGTTCGACATGAGCGCAGCCCAGGTCAGCAGCGACGACTCGGGCGGGGCCGCGACCGTCCCGAGCTTCGGCACCACTCTCGAGGTGATCGTCATCCCCGTCTCGGATGTCGATCGTGCAAAGGAGTTCTACGGACGCCTCGGCTGGAGGCTCGACGCCGACGTCGCCACCGGCGGGGAGTTTCGCCTGATCCAGTTCACGCCCCCGGGCTCCGGGTGCTCGGTCCAATTTGGGACGAACCTGACCTCCGCCCCGCCCGGCTCGGCCCGGGGGTCGTACCTGATTGTCTCCGACCTCGCGGGAGTCCGCGACGGCCTCCTCGCCGAGGGCGTCGAGGTGAGCGAGGTGTTCCACGAGGGGAGACTAGGCGCGCGGTTCCATCCGGCTGGCGCGGCCGATCGCGTCAGCGGCCCGGCGCCCGACCAAAAGAGCTATGGCTCGTTCGCCTCGTTCAGCGACCCGGACGGCAACGGCTGGCTGCTCCAGGAAGTTACCGCGCGGCTGTCCGGTCGGGTTGACGCGTCGGCGACGTCGTTTGCGTCGGCCGGCGATCTGGCGGGGGCGCTGCGGCGTGCTGAGGCCGCGCATGGGGAGCACGAGGAGCGGATCGGTGCCGCGGATTCGAACTGGCCGGACTGGTACGCGGTCTACATGGTTCGCGAGCGGGCTGGCGAGGAGCTCCCGTCGTGAGCACCCGCTATGACGTCATCGTCTTGGGTGGCGGGGCGCCTGGGGAGCATTGCGCCGCTGCCGTCGCGGAGGGTGGTCTGCGGGTTGCGGTCGTCGAGCGCGATCTCGTGGGTGGCCTGTGCACGTACTGGGCGTGCATCCCGTCAAAGTCGCTGTTGCGCCCGGGGGAGGCGGTGCACGGCGCGCGTGAGGCGGGTGCCAAGGCTGACGTTGACGTGCACGCGGCGCTTGACTGGCGCGACTTCATGGTCTCTGACTACTCCGACGCTGCGGCTGCGAAGTGGCTGGCGGACCGAGGGATCGATTTGCTGCGCGGTAGCGGTCGTCTCGCCGGGACGGGCATCGTCGAGGTCGAGGGCGTGCGCTACACCGCTGACCACGTCGTCCTGGCCAATGGTGGCGATCCGGTTGTCCCCCCGGTTCCCGGCTTGCGAGAGCTCGACGGCGTCTGGGGCACGAACGAGGCGACCGCGATGAAGGCGGTGCCGAGACGACTGGTGGTGCTCGGAGCTGGGCCGGCCGGTGTTGAGCTTGGACAGGTCGTGCGTCGTCTGGGTGGAGAGGTGGCGCTCGTCGAGGGGGCCGGGCGCGTGCTTGCGCGGGAGCCGGCGGCTCTGGGGGAGGGGTTGGGTAAGGCGCTGCGTCGGGACGGAATCGAGCTCGTGCTCGGGGTGCGCGCGATCGCGGCGTCCCGCGACGGCGATGAGTTCATCCTGCGACTGGAGGATGGACGCGAGCTGCGCGGTGATCGTCTGCTGGTGGCGACCGGACGGCGTCCGCGCGTCGAAGGAATCGGCCTCGAGACCGTCGGCATCACCCCGGAGCCCCGAGGGGTCCCAGTCGATTCGCACATGCGCGTCGGCGAGCGGCTGTGGGCGATCGGCGACGTCACGGGCATCTTGCAGCTGACGCACGTCGGCGAGTATCAAGGCGAGGTGGTCGCTTCGAACCTCCTCGGCGAACCACGCGAGGCCCATTACGAAGCGGTCCCGCGGGTCACCTACACCGATCCCCAGGCCGCGGCCGTGGGTGCAACCGAGGCCGAGTTCACCGCTACGGCGCTGTTGTCCGAGATCGCCAAGACCGCGACCTACACGCACGCTTACGCGCAGTCAGACGGGTTTCTGACCCTGCTCAGCGACGGGGAGCACCTCACTGGCGCGTACGCGCTCGGGCCGGAGGCCGGGGAGTGGCTGCAGCAGATAACGTTGGCGATCCGCGCCCGTGTCCCGCTCGAAGTGCTGCGCGACACGATCCAGCCGTTCCCGAGCTTCTCGCAGATCCACGCCGCCGCGCTGAAAGCACTCCGACACGAGATCGCTGCGGCCGCGAGGCGGTCGGGACGGAATCAGGATGAGCGAGATCAGCGGTGCAACATCGCTTTGACCGGCGCGCTGCCGGTGTGGTCAGGCAACGAGTGGGCAAATGGTCGGGGAACACTCAGCCTGATCTGACGTCAGCACGAATGGGCTGACCGTTGTCTTAAATGGCCCTATCGGAACTGACTGGTATGGATCTCAGTGTCCGGAAGACTGGGCACCATCGATCTGAGGGATCTCGGCATTCATGCGGACCCGCCCGCGGGCGTGCTCGATGGCCAGTGAGCGGGCACCCAGTCGCCCTCTGGGTCAGTGGTTTGCCCCACTTCGATCAGATGACCGTCGGGGTCGCGGATGTAACAGCGGATCTCGTACTGGTGCTGTTTGGGCGGCGTCAGGAAGTTCGCGCCCCTGGCGCTCCATTCGGCGTACACGGATTGGATGTCTTTGACCCGGATATTGAGGAAGCTGCTCACCCGGTCGGGATCACGCGGTGTCTCCAAAGTCACCGCCGGCTTGTCGTCGGTCGGGCCTCCGCCGACATTGATGATGATCCAGCTGTTGGCCAGCGCCACATAGGTCACGTCTCCGGAAAAGGCCAGCCTGCCGCCGAGCACTTCCGTATAGAACCGTCGGGAGCGCTCGACGTCGCCGGAGACGATGAAGTGGGCCAACACGATCCCCTCTGGGGGTGGTGGGAGCTCGGCCATCTGGACCTCAACTGATTGGGTCGCGCCCGCTGAGGACGGGGTCGGCGGTCGATCCTACGATGAACCCGAATTCAATCTTTTTCCCAGACCAGGCCAGAGGCCGCCACGTCTGGTCCCGCGTGGTCGCGCACCGAGCTGCAGGACGGATGGGGTTAAGCCTGCGATTTGTGGGATGTGGGAGGCTTGCCGGGTGCCGTTCATGCCAGAGCTGTTCTCCGGTCCGGCGCTCGCGCGGTTCTATGACAAGAAGCGACGGGAAGAGCTTGAGGCGGTCCCGTACTTCGACGGCTTGATGGCCGGGGAGCCGGACGCGCTGGTCGGGTCATTCGCCGCCGCGCCCGAAGTGCACGACCCCGTGCGAGGACGCGTCAAGGGCACGCGCGCGTTCGAGGCGTTCGTCACAGAGATGAACGCCTGGATAGCTCGCCGCAACATCACGGTCGAGAATGTCGCGCATGTCGTTACCAAACGACACGGCTTTGAGGAGGTGATCCTGCACCTCGAGGGTGAGCCGGGGCGAGTCGAACTTCCGGTCGCGATCGTCGCCGACCGCGAGACCGACGGCCACATCGACGAGCTGCGCATCTACTTCAGCACCTGGGCACTGACCCGCCGCCACGCGAATCGGCCGCCGCTACTACAGCCCGATCCAGAGCTCCGCGCCCCAGACATCGTCTCGCAACACCAGGAGGCGCTCGCCGCCGGCGATGTCGACGCGATCGTGGCGGCATTCGAACCGGACGGCTACGCGCGCGAGCCGGCGGGCCGCCAGTATCTCCACACGGGCCCAGACGGCCTGGGCTCCTTCTACCACCGGTTGTTCTCAAACGACGGCGGCATCCCCCTGGAACACTGCGCGCTGATCGACGACAAGCGCACGTGTGCGCTCGAGTACAACGTGGTTCGGTGGGGCCAGACCGATCTGTCACCCGAGGCCGGTGTCGCCGTCTACGCACGGGGTCAGAGCGGGAAACTCGCCGCTGTACGCATATACGACGACGTCGACCCTCCCGCTTGCTGTGTCTAAGTAGCCCGGCACCGTCCCAACGCGTCAACGCTGGAGCCGTCCCAAATCGCATAGCAGTTGTGCGCGAGGTGCGCGCTTTCCGCGCGTCGCAGGGCAGTCGGCACCACGCCCGACATGCCGTCACGGAATCAGAGCAGGGCTCGCGCCCAATCCGATCGCGGGTTCGAGAGCAACGGTCGGTACTGGCGGTAAAGCACGTCGTTCAGCGGGTAGCTGTCGTCTATTCGGTGGCAGATTGAGGAGTGATGCTGTGATGGGTGATAGGGCGATCGACGTGTATTTGAACGATCATCTCGCGGGGGCGATGCTCGGGAGTGACCTCGCCGAACAGATCCGAGCGCGCCACGAAGGTGACCCACTCGGAGCGGTGATGACTCCGCTCGCTCGTGAGATCGACGAGGACCGCGAGCGACTGGTCGACCTGATGGACCGAATGGACGTCGCGCGGAATCCCATCAAGCAAGCCAATGGGTGGTTGGCGGAGAAGGCGAGCCGGGTGAAGTTCAGTGGCATGGGCTCGGGCGAGCCGGATCAAAGCGCGTTCATGGCGCTCGAGGCGCTCACCCTTGGGGTGCAGGGAAAGGCGAGCCTCTGGAGGGCGCTGACAGAAATCCAAAGCCAGTACCCAGCGCTGATCGCAACCGACCTGCCGGAGTTGATCGCGCGAGCGGACCGGCAGCACGAGCTACTCGAGCGCGAGCGCTTGGCGGCTGGTGCGCTCGCGCTAGCCAACCGCGAAAGCGTGCGCTGACTGCTTGCCCAACTGTTCAGGCTGGTACCTGCTCCGAAGGAGGAGTGGTCCTTCCGCCTCCGCCGCTGACGCTGCTTCGCCGCTGATCTGATCGCGTGCCCGGGCTCGGCTACCGCTTGATCCAGTCGACGGGGTGGCAATCCGTCGTCAGCTCCCACGACCGTCGGCGAGTTGGCGGGGCCGCGTGTCGCTGGCTCCGGTGCGCCGGTTGGGGGGATACGCGTGCTTCTTGAAGTGATTTTTCGGGGTGGGGTTGACGATCCCGGCCGGGGGCCTATTAGGGTGATCAGAGAGGTTTGACATAGAGAAGCGGCTCATCAGACGGGTGGAGGCCGGGGGCCATTACACGAGGGGTAGCCGGGCGTTCTGGGCACCTACCGCCTTCGGTAAGGCTGTGTAGCTCCGGGCCTCCACCACCTTTTCCTTTTTCTTGTCGCCGCGATCCGTGTGCCTGGAACGGAGGTGAAGCGTCCTATGTCTGTTCGTCGTCGTTGGCGGATCGGCTGGGTGCGGCGGTGCGTGAGCTCGCGGTCGCACCGCGTGATCGTGCTGCCCCCGGTCCGTCCCGCCTGATGCCGACCGCCCCAGGGCGCGACCGGAAGGCCTGGATGGGTGACTGGCTCGCGCCCGCCCGCGTCGCGGAGTTCCTGGTGGCCATGAACGGCAACGTCGCCGGGCCTAGGATCGAGTTCGACGAGATGGTCAGCGAGCCCGGCCACATCACACAGGAGGAGAGCGACCGGCTGCAGACAGAGTCGCGCGACGCACGAGCGCTCGATCGGCAGCTCGCCGACGAGATGCGCCAGCGCCGGCTCGGTGGTGAGACGAGCTCGGCCGGCTACCTGCGCGAGCTGGGCGACCGGCCACGACTCCCTGGCTCTGTCGAGCGACGGCTGGTGGAGGCGGCGAGGGCGGGCGACCGCCGCGCGAGGGAGGAGCTGGTCGAGGCGTTCCTGCCGCTGATCGCCCGTGTCGCGCGCGTCTATCGCGGGTCGTCGGCGATCACCCGGGTGGAGCTGATGCAGGAGGGTGTCGTTGGACTGTTGCGCGCCCTGGAGCGCTATGACCCGTCGTTGGGTGTGCCGTTCTGGGGGTATGCGGCGTGGTGGGTCAGACACGCGATGCAGCAGCTGATCGCCGAGCTCACCCGTCCGATGGTCCTTTCCGATCGCGCGCTCAGGCAGCTGTCTCAGCTCAAGCGAGCGCACGGCGAGTATCTGACTGAGCATGGTCGGGAGCCGAGCGGGAACGAGCTGGCTGACCGCACCGGGCTATCGCACGCGCAGGTCGGGGAGATGCTGGCATTAGAGCGCGTGCCGCAGTCGATGGACGAACCGGTGCAGGGCGCCGAGGGGGAGCTGGGGGCGTTCGGGGAGCTGCTCGCCGATCCGCTCGCCGGCGACGCGTATGAGCATCTGCTCGATCACTCGGAGATCGAGCAGATCCGCGCGCTGCTGGGCAGCTTGAACGACCGGGAGCGGATGATCCTGCGCGCCCGATACGGGCTGGGCGGCCCGGAACAGTCGCTGCGTGACATCGGGGAGCGGATCGGCCTGTCCGGCGAGCGTGTGCGGCAGATCGAGCAGCGCGCTTTGGGCAAGCTCCGCGCCGCCGCCACGCACGGCGAGCGCGACTGACCCCAAGACCTCGCGCCTGCGGGGTTGACGATTGGGGCGACCGGGCCTATTGGCAGGGGTGAACCCATCCGACAGCTGGAGGTGATCCCCGTGCACGTACTCCATCGTCCCCATCTCCGGCACGCCGCGGCGATCACTGCGGCCTGCGCAGCACTGGCGCTCGTGCTCACGCTGCTGCTGGTCGGCACGCTCAACGACTTCGGGTCCATCTCGGCGTCCGGCTCACCGGCCGCGACACCGGTGAGCGTCCGCTCGACGCCGACGGAACCGGGGTGGAACCAGAGTCCGTTCACTAGCCTGTTGCGCTCGCACGTCCGGGTCCCGTGGGTGGCGGGCTCCTAGGCAGGTCGGGCGATGGAGACGGCGATCGCTGGTGATGACTGGCGCCGGCGGGGTCGACTATTACGCCGTGCTGGGTGTCCCGCGCGATGCGTCCGCGCCGGACATCCGCCGCGCGTATCGGCGTGCCGCCCGCCGGCATCACCCGGATCTCAACGGAGACCCGCGCGGGCCCGAGTGCTTCGCCGCGGCTGCCCGCGCCTATGAGGTACTCAGTGATCCGGCCGCGCGAGCTTGTTATGACGAGCGTTTTCTCCCGCATCCGGTTCCGCTCCGCCGGTCGCCGTCGCGGTCGCAATGGCGCCCATTCCCGCCGGCGGCCGGGCGCCGTGGAGTGCTCGAGCTGACACCCCTCGAGGCCGCCTATGTGGCGCGCTTCCCGCTTACGCTGACCGACGGGTCCAGGGGGCGGATTGTGGTGCCGGCCGGGACCCGTGATGGCGACGAGCTCCTGCTTCGCGAGGGTGGTCGGCGGATCGTCCTGCAGGTGCGGCTCACGGGAAAGACTTGACATGAGCCGACTGAGATCTATTACGGAAGTAAAAGACCCCAACAACCGCGTCGTTTCGCGTTTTAGGAGGTTCGCAATGGCACTGATTCGCTGGGAGCCGGTCGCTGAGCTGGGCACCATCCAGAACGAGATGAACCGGCTGTTCAACAATCTGTTCGACCAGCCCAACCCAACCGGCCGCAACGGCGCCGCAGGCCGCCGGTGGATCCCAGCGATGGACCTCATCGAGACCGGCGATCAGTACGTTCTCCGCGCCGATCTCCCCGGCCTCTCCGACGATGACATCAACGTCCAACTCGAGGACAACGTGCTGACGATCTCCGGGGAGCGCAACACCGAGCACGAAACCCAGGAGGGCTACTACCGACTCGAGCGCGCGTTCGGCGAGTTCTCCCGCTCCCTGACCCTCCCCGAGGGGATCGACCCGGACGGGGTGCAGGCCCACTTCGACCGCGGGGTGCTCGAGATCCGGATCCCCAAACCCGAGCAGAAAAAGCCCCGTCAAGTGCAGATCAGCCTCGGCCACCGCCCCAAGCAGCAGGAAACAATCGAGACCGCCGCCAAGCCGGACGCGAACAGTCGCGAGCCGGCGATGACGTCCGGCTGACCGACAAGGCGCCATCGCGGATCCTCCAGTGAAGCGCGGGGGTCGCGGCCACGCGGGCCGTTCGTGCCGCGGCCGCGACCCCTGGAGCGCACCCCGCGATCCCCCAACCCCTCGGTGTTCGCCCAATAAATGAACGCGTCAGCAGACGATGTCCCGGCCCACAAGCCAACCACGATTGCGGCAGTGACGATTGAACGCCGAGGGGTGGCGTCGCAGCGTCCCTTCCAGCTCGCAGAAGGACTCGGTCGGCTGTCCGATGACAAGCTGAAGGAAGCTTGGGCGTGAAGTCGTGAGCGAGCTGAAGGACCGCGTCGTTACTGGTGTGTGCGGTGGTACTCGTGCTGCGCGGCGGCCACAAGCTCCTGCAGCGACATCTTTCGCTTGAGGCTGGTCTGCCATTCGGCGCCTACCAGGTACAGGTCTGGCCCGGAGGCGAACAGGACGTTGGCGAAGTCTTGGCCGCCACCGGTCGACGAGTAGCCGCGGGCTCCGGGCACGCCCGTGACCTTGATCGCGGTCCCAGGCCCGAGCGTGGGCAGCTCCGCGGTCAGCTCGCTGCGCGCGGCCGCCGGGGTGCGGAACTGCTCGACGATCGACAGGCCCGCGGCCAGCGGATTCGTGGATCCCACAGCGTTTGCAGCGGCCCAGGTCAGATCTTCTCGCACCGCGCCGGTGAGCCCGAGCCGCCGCAGCCGGCCGACGATCGCCGAGCTTTGCGCCGCTGGGAATTGATCAACCGCGGCCCAGGCCTGCGGATTGTTGGCGGTGACCGGCTCGCCCACGTTGAACCCGTGCAGCTCACCGGGCATCAGCACCTTTGCCTCAAGCGCCGTCCGAGAAGCCGGCGTGCCACTCGGTGGCGCCGCGTGCGAGCTGCTCGCGCTCGACGTCGTGTGGCTATTGGAGCCACAACCAGCCAAAGCGGCTGCCGCGATCACCAGCCCGATTACGATCCTGCTTCGCTCCACGGCGAAACCCTATGTCAAGGCGACCGTCCGTACTGTGGAATTTGACACCCCAGGCGTGGGGGCACGAGGAGCTCGAGGTGTCAGCTGCAGGTTGGTGGGCGTTAACGGGAACGCTGTCCGAGACGGCGTCGCGGGCGACGAAGGGTCTGTTTAGCGGCTCGCTGAGACCGCGTTGGCGGCGGCGACGAGATCCCCGTCCAGCCGTCGTACACCGACCCGGGCGCAGAGGGCATCGGATGCACCGGGTCCGCTGAACACGAGCGGAACGGTTCGCGCCAGGCGGCGGAGTGCGGTCGCCTGCGCCTCGAGCAACGCCGGGTCGAATGCGGTGAGGACGGCGATGTCCGGCCGGGTCGTCCTGGCGGTCTGGGCGAACGTTGCGATCGGCGTATCGGCGCCCAGGAATAGGATGCGCCAGCCGTGGGAGCGCAGCAGCAGGCCGAAGGCGAGCAGGCTGATGTCGTGGGCCTCCCCGGGCGCGCACGCGAGCAGCGCGAGTGGTCCGCCGCCGCGCCCCCATAGCCGGGCGAGCGAAAGCAGCCGGCCACGGATCAGGTTGCTGGCGAAGTGCTCCTGGCTGATGCCGAGCGCGTCCTTATCCCAATCAACGCCGAGCTGGGTCAGGGTGGGGAGGATCAGTTCGCGGAGCGCTGCTTCTAGCCCGAACGCTTCGAAGCTCTCGTCGAGCGCCGATTGTACGGCGGCCTCGTCATAGCTTTTGATCGCGGCGATTAGCCGGGCTCGGGCGCCCTGGAGGAGGCCCTCGGCGGGCAGGTCTCGCTCGAGCGCGCCGCGTGCCGCCTCGGCTGCTGACAGCCCCGACTCGAGCGCGCGGCGCATCCGGGCGACCCGCTCGGCGTCCTCATCGGTATAGAGCCGAAAGCCTCCGGGCGAGCGATCCGGATCCAGGAGTCCGTACCGATGCTCCCACGCGCGAAGCAACTCAGGACTCACCCCGACACGGCGCGCGAATTCTCCGATGCGAAGCGATCCGTGACCCGTCGACACAGACTCAACTATACAGACCTTACACAAACACTTGACAGAAAGCCGTCTCGTAGCGTACGCTCTGTCGAGTTGGTGTCGAAGGTCTGTCTAAGTAAAGGAATCGATGGAGGAGGTCCGAACGCGCCCGCGCGGCGTCCGCTGAACGCTGACGGGTCAGCGGCTGATCCAGTTTCGCCCGGTGCGCGAACTTCTAGCGGTATGTCCGATTCGATCGGGAGTGCTCGCTGAGATGAGAATCGCTGTGGTGGGTGCCGGCATCTCGGGCCTCGTCGTGGCCCATCTGCTGCACCGGGCGCACGAAGTGACCGTGTTCGAGGCGAATGCGTATCCGGGCGGGCACACGAACACGGTCCGCGTCGACACCTCCAATGAGACGCATCAGGTCGACACTGGGTTCATCGTCTTCAATGACCGCAACTACCCCAACTTCGAGCGCCTGCTCGAGCGCTTGGCTGTCGATGTGCAGCGATCGACGATGAGCTTCAGCGTCAGCGACGGGATCGGGGACTTCGAGTACAGCAGCGCGTCGCCGAATGGCCTGTTCGCCAAGCGAGCGCACGTTCTCACGCCCGGAGTTTCACCGCATGATCGCCGATCTCGCTCGGTTCAACCGCGCGGCCCGTGAGCTGCTCGGCGATCGTGCAGACGATCTCTCACTCGGAGATTGGCTCGAGCGTAACCGTTTCTCACGCACGTTCATCGAGCGGCTGATCGTTCCTCAGGCCTCAGCGGTGTGGTCGGCCGATCCGCATCAGATGTGGTCCTTTCCGGCACGCCTGCTGGTGGAGTTCTTCGACCATCACGGCATGCTCTCGTTCCGCGGTCGGCCTCGCTGGCGGACGATCCGCGGGGGCTCCGCGCGCTACGTGGAAGCGCTGACGGGACCGTTCGTCGAACGGCTGCGTCTGCACACGCCGGTGGATGCCGTCACGCGCCACCCGGACCATGTGCTCGTCAAGCCGCGGAGCGGTGAGGCAGAGCAGTTCGACGAGGTGGTGCTGGCGACCCATTCAGACCAGGCATTGGCGCTGCTGACCGACGGCAGCGATCGTGAGCACGAGATCCTGGGCGCGATCCCATATCAGCCCAACGAGGCGGTGCTCCACACTGACGTGCGGATGCTGCCCCGTCGCCGGCGCGCGTGGGCGAGCTGGAACTACCACCTGCTCGGCGACCGCAAGCGCGCCAGCACCGTCACCTACCACATGAACCGCCTTCAGTCGCTGCGCGCCGAGCGCGAGTTCTGCGTGACGCTCAACCGCACCGAGGACATCGACCCGGCTCACGTGATCCGCACGATCCCCTATGCGCACCCGGTCTACACCGCCGAGGGGCGTCACGGCACAGGCGCGGGTCGACGAGATCAGCGGGCGCAACCGGACGCACTTCTGCGGCGCCTACTGGGGATGGGGATTCCACGAGGACGGCGTCGTCAGCGCCCTACGCGTGGGCGAGCGCTTCGGAGCAAGGCTGTGAGTGCCAGCTGCATCTACGAGGGGACGATTCGCCACCGCCGCGTCGAGCCCCGGGGTGAGTTCAGCCATCGATTGTCGCTCGCCTATATCGACCTCGAGGAGCTCCCGGGGCTGCTTGGCGGTCGGCTGATCGCCCGGCGCCCGGGTCTGGTCCGCTTTCGTCGCCGGGATTACCTTGGCGAGCCCGCGGTGCCGCTCGACCGCGCCGTGCGCGATTTTGTCAACGACCGGACCGGCGCCCGCCCCGCCGGGCCGATCCGCGTATTGACCCAGCTGCGTTCGTGCGGGCACTGCTTTAACCCGGTCAGCTTCTATTACTGCATGGAACCGAGCGGCGAGCGCCTTCAAGCGCTGGTCGCGGAGGTGACGAACACGCCTTGGAGGGAGCGGCACGCCTACGTGCTGGCGAGCGAGCCCGGAAGCCCCGCTGTGCTCGAGGCTCAGTTCGACAAGGCGCTACATGTGTCGCCGTTCATGGGTATGGATCATCGTTACCGCGCTCGCGCATCGATGCCCGCCGAGACGCTGTCGGTCCACATCTCCTCGACCCGGGCGGGCAGCATCGTGTTCGACGCGACACTCGCACTTCGCCGCCGGGAGCTAACGCGGGCATCGATGGCGGCGACCACCGCCCGCTACCCCCTCGCCACCGTCCGGGTGCTGATGCTCATCTACGCACACGCGCTGCGGCTGAAGCTCGCGGGCGTACCCGTCCATCACCGCCCGCAGCGAGGACTGGCATGAACGTCCGGCTCTCTCGCTGGCTCGTGTCGATCCTGCTGCGACGGATCAAGACGAGCAGCCTGATCATCATCGAGGGCGACGAGCGGCGCGTCTATGGCTCCGGCCCGCCAGCCGCCACGGTCCGGATCAATTCTCCGCGGGCCTGGCCGAAGCTGCTTCGTGGCAGCCGCGGGATGGCCGAGGCCTTTGCCAAGGGCCTCTGGGACTCGCCGGATCTGGTGGCGTTGATCAGGCTGGCGGCGATCAACGCCGGCAGTCTCGACAGGCTCCGGTCGCTGATCGCACCGGTGCGCTGGCCGCTGCAACGTGCCCGGGCGCTCCTGCGTCGTAGCACCAGGCGCCGGCGCCGCCGCGACATCGCCGCCCACTACGACCTCGGGAACGAGCTCTTTTCGCGGATGCTCGATCCGACGATGAGCTACTCGTCAGCGATCTTCGAGCACGACGGAATGACGCTCGAGCAGGCTCAGCTCGCAAAGCTCGAGCGTGTCTGCGAGCAGCTCGACCTCGGTCCCGACGATCGCGTGCTCGAGATCGGAACGGGCTGGGGAGCGTTCGCGGTTTACGCCGCCGCGACCCGCGGCTGCCACGTGACCACCACCACAATCTCGCGCGAGCAGCACGATTACGCCGTCCAGCAGGTCGGCCGCGCGGGACTGGACGACAGAGTCACGGTGCTGCTGGAGGACTACCGCGACCTGCGGGGCCGATACGACAAGCTCGTCTCGATCGAGATGATCGAGGCGGTCGGCTGGCGCCAGATCGGCACGTTCTTCGCTAAGTGCTCAGAGCTGCTAACCGCCGACGGCGCGATGATGCTGCAAGCGATCACGATCGACGACCGCGCCTACGAGGTCGAGAAGGCATCAAAATCGTTCATCAACACCTACATCTTCCCCGGCGGGTGCCTGCCATCGCTCGAGGTCATCATCCGCAACGTCGCCCGGCAAACCGACATGCAGGCGCTGCGCCTCGAGGACCTGACGCCGCACTACGTTGAAACGCTTCGGCGGTGGCGCAAGACGTTCGTCGCCAATGCCCCCGCGCTCGCAGAGCTGGGCTACGACGAACGGTTCCGCCGGCTCTGGACGCTCTACCTCGCCTACTGCGAAGCCGGATTCGCGGAGCGGCGTATCCGCGACGTCCAGCTGCTGCTAAGCAAGCCCCGCTGCCGGATCACCTCACTGGCGCACCCAGAGCGCTCTGGCCTAAACCCGCTGAGTGAGCTCTCGCTGAGCGCATGATCAGCCCGCTTCTCGACAGCGTGCTTGATCGCACCGTGGTGGCTGGCTACACGAACGTTGGCTACCGGATCCGCAGTCGCGGCTGGAGCACGTCTGAGCTGCCGCCGATGGACGGCAAGGTGGTGCTAATCACGGGTGCCAGCTCGGGGCTCGGGTTCGCCGCGGCTGAGGGCTTTGCGCGCCTGGGCGCCAGCGTATGGCTGGTTGGCCGCAGCCCGGAGCGCGGCGAGCAGGCGCGCGTGAGGATCGCCGAGCGCTCCGGTAACGGAGACGTGCACACGGGTCACTGCGACCTCAGCAGCCTCAAGTCGATCCACCAGTTCGCCGGACGCATTCGAGATCAGGCCTCGCGCCTGGATGTGCTGGTCAACAACGCCGGCGTGATGCCGCAAGAACGCTCTGTCTCGGCCGACGGGATCGAGCTCACGCTCGCGACCAATGTCGTCGGCCCGTTTCTGCTCACGAACCTGCTGATCCCGCTGCTCCGAGACAGCGCCCCGGCGCGGATCATCAATGTGTCCTCTGGTGGCATGTACACACAGAAGCTCAGGGTTGATGACCTGCAAAGCGAGCGCGGGCAGTTCGACGGGCCGACCGTGTACGCGCGCACCAAACGCGCGCAGGTGATCCTCACCGAGGTCTGGGCAGAGCAGTTGGCGGGCACCGGGGTCGTGGTCCACTCGATGCACCCGGGATGGTCGGACACCCCCGGCGTGCGATCCTCGCTACCTCGCTTCTACCAGGTGACACGACCGTTGCTGAGGACCCCCGCTGAGGGTGCCGACACGATCGTCTGGCTCGGTGCCGCCGCCGAACCGGGCCGCAGCTCCGGCCGGTTCTGGCACGACCACCGGCCACGTCCGACGCATTGGCTGCGACGGACACGGGAGACGCCGCAGGAGCGCGGGCGCCTCCTCGCCGAGTGCGTGCGGCTGAGCGGTTGGCACGACGCATCAGTTCCGACTGAGTCGACTTCCATTTCAGAAGGAGAATCCTGATGGCCCGCTACCGAGCATCGATCGACATCCAGCAACCCCGCGAGGGGGTCTTTGCCTATCCGAGCGATTTCTCGACAACGTCTCCGGCGATTCTTGGGGTAAGCGTCGGTGGGCACCGGGCTGATCCGAGCCGGCGCTCGGGCGACGGCCGATAATCATCGGGTGTCGATCTTCCTCGCCCGCCCAGAGCGGCCTGCGGACGGTGTCCCGCTGGCTGTCAAGGACCTGTTCGACACCGCCGGGCTCGTCACGACGTATGGCTCGAACCTGTTCGCCGAGCACGTCCCAGAGCGCACGGCGGAGTCGGTCGCGCGGCTTGAAGCAGGGGGTTACGCGATCGTGGGCAAGACGAATCTGCACGAGTTCGCGTACGGGATCTCGTCCCAGAACCCGCATTTCGGAACCGTGCCGAACCCGGTCGCGCCGGGTCGCTTGGCGGGCGGTTCGAGCGGCGGCTCCGCGGCTGCGCTTGCCGCCGGGCTCGCGGAAGCCGCCCTTGGGACCGACTCGGGCGGCTCGATCCGGATCCCCGCCGCGTGGTGTGGCGTGGTTGGCTTCAAGCCGAGCTACGGCCTGGTGCCGCTCGACGGGTGCTTCCCGCTGGCCCCGAGCTTTGACCACGCGGGCCCGATGGCTCGGTCCGTCCCGAAGTGCACGGCAGTGCTCACGACCCTCGTGCCCGACTTCCGAGCGCGCCGTCTCGAATCGCTTGACGAATTGGAGCTCGGGATAGCGTGGAGCGAGCTCGCCGATCCGCTCGTGCGCGCCCGGGTCGAGGAGGCCGGCCAACTCTTTCCGCGTGCCCGGCGGCTCGACCTTCCCCTGCCGGAGCGGGTCGGGAGCGTGTTCATGCGTGAGGTGGCCGATGTCCACCGCGACCTGTTCCGCGAGCACGCTGCCCTGTATGGCGAGAACGTGCGCTTCAAGATCGAGCGCTGCCTGACGGTCACCGACGAGGAACTCGAGGAGGGGCTGCGTGCTCGCGAGGCCTACCGCGAGCGGTTCCTCGAGCGGCTCGAGGGCGTCGATCTGCTGCTGACCCCAACGACCCCGTTCGTGGCTCCTTTCGCCGACGCCGACGAGCTGACGATCCGGGATGCTGCGATCCGCTTCACGTACCCGTTCAACGTGCTCGGCTGGCCGGCACTGGCGCTGCCGTGCGGACCGGCGGAAAATGGCCTTCCGGCGTCCGTCCAACTCATAGGTCGAGCGGGCGATGACGCGCTGGTGCTCGCTGCGGGCGAGCTGCTCGAGCGCGCGGCATCTCGCCGGCCCGACCACAGCTGAGCTCGGACACCGCGCAGGACACGGTTTGATTGGCGCCCCAGCCGGTCAGCGACGGAGTACGGTGCTGTGCCACGATCAGCGGCTCGTACTCCTCCTTCGCAGCGTTCTGTGGCCAATTGAGGATGAGTGCAGGCCCGCTGCGTCGCGTGTGGGTCCGACGCGCAGGTAGATCAGCCTCGGAGCGGTGCGCGTGTCGGTCAGCGGGTACAGCGGCGCGCGAGTGATCGGCTGGTGCTGCAGGCGAAACTCGCGCCCGAGCTCGGCACCAAGGAAGTGCGCGTCAAAGGTCCCGTCGAGCACAACCGCATGGACGTGGTCCGCGTCAAGCGCCGCCGGCAGCGAGGCGCGAAGCTCCCGCGCCCCACGCCCGGCGGTGGAGCGCAGCACGTCGCCGAGTGCCTCCTCCTGTGCGAAGCTGCCCTTTCCGGCGAGCGTTGCATACCATGGGTGGCGAAGGACGACGACCGGTCCACGGAGCGCCCGCAAACGAGCGATCAGGGCCGCGCCGGCGCTGAGATCCGCGCGCGTGGGGATCTGCGCCGAAATCGGATAGTGGAGCAACGCAAGCTGTAGCAGGACCATTACCGCCAGGGCTGGCCGCACGATCCACGCCCGGCGCGCGTGGACCAGCGCGCCGTATGTCAGCCCGGCGAGCAGCGCGATCGCTGCGTAGGCGGGCATCAGCACGTTCACCCAGCCCCCACTGTGCAGGCGAGACACCCACGCCGAGCCGATCAGGCCGACAGCTGCGCAGGTCCAGTAGAGCAGCGGCGAGCGCGACACAGCACGCCGATGTGGGCGCCACGCCAGCGTCGCGCCGCCGGCCAGGATCACGATCAGAAGCGGCCACTGGTGACGAACAATGTCGTCGACCCAGAATCCGACCCACAACTGTTGCGCCACGGGCTGATTTACGAGCTCGCTGAAGACGTAATACCCGTACCAGCCGTCGGTCGCCGCGTTGAGCACAAACGTCGAGCCGACCACCAATACGAGCAGGGTCAGCAGCGCCGAGACCCCGACGCGGCGACGGGCGACGACCAGGTATGCGAGCGCGGGCAGCAACGCGAGCAGCGCCGTCTGCTTGGTGAAGAACGCCAGGAAAGCGAGCACTCCGACGACGGTGCCGCCGCGAAGGCCGCGCGTCGATCGCCCAACGGCCAGCGTGAGCAGGGTCAGGGCAAGGAACATCGAGTCGACGCGCCCGATGTCAAACCAGGCGCCGGAGATATAAAACGTCGCCGCGAACAGCCCCGCCGCCACCAGCCCCCCGATCCTGTCGCCGGTCTCACGGACGACGATCCAGACGAGGGTCGCCATCGAGACGAGCGCCGCAGTCGCTGAGACCAGCCGCAACGGTACAAAGCCGATTCCGGTCAACTGCGCGACCGCCGCGCTGAGCCAGTAGTACAGCGGCGGGTACGTCCAGCCCACGAAACGCAGCGAGGGCGCCACGTAAAGCGAATGTCCGGCGGCCACCCGCGCCGCGAGCTCAACCGATCCACCCTCCATCCAGTCGAGCTCGTACGGATAGCCAACGCGATGCCCGGCCAACCACAGGAAGACGGCGATCGGCGCCGCCACCGCGATGCAGACCAGCGCGCTGACGATCAGCGTCGATCGGTCCCCGGCTGACGGCCCCTTGGGGGGGGCGGACGGCGGCGGCGTTGCCGGCGGCGGAGCAACAACGGGCGTCACGCCGACACCGCCGCCCGGTAGAGGGTCACGTTCCGGTCGAGCCGATCGCCGATCAGCCCTTCCGGCCTGCCGCCCTGCGCGTCGAGATAGGAGAGCTGGCGGGAGATCGTTCCCAGCTGGCCGGGGAACACGTGATCGAGCATCCAGGTCTGGATCGCGACTCCGCCGTCGGCGGTGCCAAGCACGCGCAGTGCGCGCGCCTGTTGGGGAAAATCGATCAGCGATGCTGTGCTGATCAGCCAGTAGCCGCCGGCCGCCGTCAGTCGCGCAGTGACCAGGTTGCGATGAGTATGACCGGAGATCGCGGCGATCACGCGGGGGTGACGGTCGAGGAGCGCGAGGATCTGCTCGCCTCCCTCCGAGGCGGACAGCGGCTGGTGGGAGATGACCACGACCCAGCGTTCGGCCGCAGCGGCAAGCTCAGAGGCCAGCCACTCCGGCTGGGCAGCGTGGACAAGGCCACCCGAGCCGCCGGCGCGACGGGCGAGATCGAGCACGAGCACGCGGACGTTTGCCCCGATGTCGGCGCCGTAGTCGAGCAGCGTCCCGGTGGCGCCTTGTCCCGACGCCGCCCGGAGACCGGCCAGCACCTGGACGGGATCCAGCTCGCGGCGCCTGGGGTCGGGCGGGACACGGACCTTGGGTCCGGCGAGTGCCTGCGCTAGGAAACGCTGCACGAGCCCCGGGCTTGGGGGCCCGTCAGGCGAGTAGCCGACGCCGCTGGTCGCCGCCCGGTCTGCCTCGAACCCCGGCGGGAACGTCGAGCCCCGGCGGAAGATCCCACACTGCCTCGTCGCCGAGCGCGAGCGCCCGGGTCTGCGGCGTCGGCGCAATCTCGCCCGCGACGAGGATGTCGTGATCGCCGAGGACCGGATACCAGGTGCCACCGACGCCGGGGCTCGTGAACGCCCGCGTCGCCGCCTGGAGCAGCCCGGGGTGGCGCGGCGCGTCGAGATCGGGCCGGTAGTAGAACGGGTCAGCGTCCCCGGGCGACTGCACTCCGAAATAGCCGCCGGCGCCGCTGCCCGGCTGCGCGGGTCCGCCCTTGAGGGTCGCGGCAGCGAGCGCGAGTTCGTTTGACTGGTCGTTGTCGATCAGGTCTCCGCCCTGGATCACCGCGTCCGGTCTGATCCCGCGAATCGCGTGCAGAGCTCCGGCCAGCACCTGTGCCGTCAGTGTCTCCTGGGGACGGAACGTCGACTGGAATGGGGGGCCGAGCCGGTCGAGGAACGTCACCCGTGCCGGGGACTCGGCATCGAGGACGTGGGCATCGGTGACGTGCGCGATCGTCGCCAGAACCCCGACCGCGCGCGCCTGCGGACCGAGCTCAGTTCGAGGCTGCAGCGGCTCCCCGCCCGCCACGATGAGGACTCCCGTGCCGGTTGGGTCCCGGTAGGTCGTGCGCAGCGTCGAGCCGAGCGGGTCAGGTCGCAACTCGTTCGAGGCTCCGCAGCCGGCCGCGATCAGAGCAGTTCCGGCGCCGGCGAGCGTCTCAGCGAGCGCCCGGCGGCGCGTTATCCGTCTGGCGATGCTCATCGGAGCCCCTCGACCACCGTCTCTCGCGTCGCCCTGCGAGTCACCCAGAGCACGGCGACCGCCCCTGCGACGAGCAGTCCGGCGACGACGGCGGCCATCTGATCCACGCCGGCAGCGAGATTCAAGGTCGCGTAGTTCACGGCCAGGTTGGAGAGCGCCGGACCGAGGAGGATCTGCTCGAGCACGATGCCGACCACCGCGGCCGGGATCACGAGCGTCAGCACGACTCCCGTGAGCAGTCCGCTGACGGCTGCGGATCCCCCTCCGGTCGCGCGCAGCACCGCGACTGTACGCCGCCTCTCCTCGATCGTGAGCGCGCACGCCTGGATCAGTGCATACAGGCACACCAGCCCATCGACGATCGCGACCCCTCGCAGGATCGTCCGCAGCGTGTCAACGAGTGGTACGCCGCGGCCGATCGCGCCGCTCGCGCGAGTTGGCGGAAGCCCGACGGCGGTCAGCGCTCCGATCACGGTCGTCGGGTCGGCGCCAGGAGCCAGGCGGATTGCGATCAGTTCAGGCGCGGACGGATCGGCTCGCAACAGAGCGCCGGCGGGGATGTACGCGACTCGGCCGTCATGGTCAAGCGAGCTGACGACGCCGGCGACGCGCAGCCGTAGCTCGACTCCGGACGGCAGCGCGATCGCGAGGATCGACCCAGGGCTCAGCCCGAGGGCGTCGGCGAGCCCAGCGCCGACCTCCGCCTCGCCATCGCCGCGCAGCCGGTGGCCGGCTGTCAGTGGCGGCGCCTCGAAGATCGTGTGATCTCCCGGGTATGAGATCACATCAATCGTCTCACCGAGCGAGAACGAGTCCAGCGCCTGCACCTCGTAGCGGGGCGCCGCCGCCTGCACGCCGGGAACCGAGCGGGCCAGCGTCGCCTCGGCTGCCGGCACCGACGACGTCAGCTGGTATCGCTTGCCGAGCGCACCAGGATCGGTCTCGAGCGCGCTGAGCGCCGACGCGAGCGCCAACAGCAGTAGGACGAACGCGGCCGAGGCGCCGAGAGTCAGCACCGTCGCCGCGAAGCGTCCTCTCCGAGCCGCCACGACGCGTACGCCGAGGAGCGCGACGCCGGCCCCGAGCGTGCCCCGCGAAGGCCGGCGCCGCCCGCCGCGACCACCCGAGAGCCCGGCTCCTGCGAGCAGCTCGACCGGCGGTCGCCCGGCGGCGCGCCACGCCGGCCAGGTCGCCGCGAGCACGGGAATCGAGACGCACAGCAGCCAGCCGGTGGCGAGCGGCAGGATCAGCCCAGAACCCGGAGGCGGCTCATTGAGCAGTGTCAGCAGGTGGTCACTCGGGCCGGAGATGGCGAGCACCCCGAGTGCGACCCCGACCGTTGCGGCCGGAACCGCGACGGCCGCGGCCTCGACCGCCTGGACTCTCAAGATGTGGCCGCGGGAGGCGCCGACGGCGCGGCTGATCCCGATTGCCTGCAATCGCCGCTGCACGTCGGCGCGTGCCGACGCGGCGAGCATCACGGCGGCCGTCGCGAGCGCAAAAAGTGAAAGCGCGACCAGCAGATCGATCACGATTCCCGCTGCCTGGTCGAGCAGCACGCGTACCCCGGAGCGCGTGATGATGCGCAGCCCACGCAGGCCGTAGCTGGTCGTCCGCGCCTGCACCAGCACCTCGTTCAGGTAATGAGGGTCCCGGAGCCAGATCTCAGCGAGATTGACCTCAGGGTTCGGATCCGGCCCGAACCTGGCGTCAGCCGCCGCCTGGGAGAGATAGAAACGAGGGACCGCCAGTGGGTAGCCGACGTTGTCGGGCGACTCCGCGAAACCGATGACGCGCTGCCGGCCAAGACCGGGGACGTGGAGAATGCCGCCCAGCGGGATTCCCCAGGCCTGCGCGAGGCTGCGCTCGATCACGACTTCGCCGAACCGCGACGATATGTCGCGTCCGCCGACGATCGCGTAGCCCCGGCGGCCCGGACCGACCACATCGACCGAGGCCTGGCCACTGCTGTGGCCATTGGCCGCGATATCGACGTCCGTGAACTCGGCGCGCGTCGCGAACGCAGCGATGTCCGGCAGTGCCCGGATCCGCGCGTCGACGCGACTGAGTTGCTGCGGGTCGAAACGGACGATGATGTCGGGGAGGTCCGCGGCTCGTGCCGCGCGGTCAAAGCCATCGCCGAGACCGTCGGCGATCACTACCGCGGTCGCCACCATCGCGGCTGCGAGGCCGATCCCGAGCGCGGTCAGCAGCGCACGTCGCCATCGGGGGCGAAGCCCGCCGCGGATCTCAGACAGCAGGGCCGTCACGAGTGGGGTCTGCGGATCATGCTCGGCGGCTGCGCCGATGCAGCGTCTCGACCGAGGTCCGCAACGAGCCTCCCCTCATGGAGGTGCAGGACGCGGTCGGCGATCGCGGCCGCGTCGGGTTCGTGGGTGACGATCACGACAGCGCGGTCCGGCAGGTTGCGTAACAGCGCGAGCACCGCCGCACCGTTCTCTGTGTCCAGGTTTCCGGTCGGCTCGTCGGCCAGGACGAGCTCTGGGTCATTGACGAGCGCGCGAGCGATCGCAAATCGTTGCTGCTCGCCCCCGGACAGCTCATGCGGAAGATGATCGGCTACATCGGCGAGTCCGAGCTCATCGATCAGCTGGCTGGCGCGCCGCTCGCCACCGGGGCGCGCCCCGGGCAGCCGCCCCGGGAGCACGACGTTCTCGGCCCCGCTCAGCTCTTCAATGAGATGAAATGACTGGAACACGAAGCCGATGTGCCGAAGCCTCGCCCGCGCCAGAGCGCGAGCTCGAAGAGACGTGAGCGGTTCGCCTGCGAGCGTGATCTCTCCCGCGTCGGGGCGATCGAGTCCACCAAGCAGGTGCAGGAGAGTCGACTTACCGCTGCCCGACCGCCCGAGCACGGCGACCACCTCGCCTTCACCCACCTCGAGTGAGACGCCGTCGAGCACGCGGCGCTGCGCCCGGCCGCGCCCGACCGTCTTGGAGATACCGCGGGCAGTGAGAACGGGCACCAGATCACGGTAACGAGCCGGCGCGAGCCCGCTCGGGAACATCGCGCGCCAGACGGGCGAACCACCGCCCCGAAAGGCTCCACACGCGGATCGCCTCAAAGCCGCCGGCGCGCGCGACCGGCTCGATCGCCGGCACGGCGACTCGTGCCCATGGGAACCATGCGCTGACCACGCCGCCGGTCTCTAGCCGAGCTTCGGTCGAGCACGTCGGCGCGCCCGGTGGCTCGAGTTCGACCAGCAGCTCCCCGTCGGGGGCCAGCAGCGATCCGAGCCGGCCAAGCGAGCCGCACCGGCGACCCCCCGATACCGATGTTGCCGTCCAGCAGCAGCGCACTGCGCCAGGTCCCGCCGCCCGGGAGCTCGTCGAAGATATCGCCCACGATCGCCCTTCCGCCATGCCCAACGGCGAGTTCAACAGCGACCGGCGAGAGGTCGACTCCGAGGGCGAACACGCCGCGATTGGCGAGCGCGCGCAGGTGGCGGCCGGGTCCGCAGCCGACATCAAGCACCGGGCCGGTCAGGCCGTCGAGGAGCTGCTCGTCGGTCGTGTCGGCGGGCCCGAGATACCGCTCGAGCGGGAGCGGGACGGCCGTACCATCTCTAAGTCGCGCGTAGTGCCGGATCCCGGTGCCGGCGCCCTGGCGCAGACCGGCGTCGTACATGCGCAGAGGGCTGATCACCAGATCGCCCCGAACGCCTTCGCAAATCGGGTATGCGGGGCGGCGCTTGCGACCGCGCGAGCATCCTCGATCGTGTCGACGTCGCGGAGAATCGGCTGCTCGCGGACCCGCAATCCCAGCTCGCCCAGTCGGGCGTGCTGCCTGATGCAGGTCGAGTGGCAGCTCATCGGTACGTCCTCGAACGCGCCTGTTGTCGGCGTCCTGAACCCGACGCTCCAATAGCCGCCGTCGAGCGCCGGGCCGAGCACCGCGTCAACGTCCGGCCGCGTGAGATCGCGCATCCCCTCAAGCAGGAGTGACGGCGTCAGCTGGGGCGTATCCATGCCAACCAGCAGCGCCGGCGAAGCGATGTCGTCAAACGCCGCCGCCAACCGCTCGCCAAGCCCGGCGCCGCGTTGCGCGATCAGCTCCAGCCCATCGCGCCGCCAACGCCGCGCGTCGCCGTCGAACACGAGGACCTTGCGTGCCGCAGGGGTGCGTGCGACCACGTCGAGCGTGTCGAGCAGGGAAGCCTGCGCGAGTGCGGCCGCCTGATCGGCGCTGCACGGCGGCGTTAGCCTCGTCTTCGCGCGACCCGGCAGCGGTTCCTTGGCGATCACGAGCAGCGCGACAGATGTCACCCGCCGAAGCTACTGCGTCGAGATCGCGAAAAGCGGGCGAGCGAGCTCCGTAAGACTCTGTTCAGCATTCGCCTGACGGCTGTGAACAGTGCCTTAACGGCGCAAGCCACTCGTTCTCAAACCGGTGTGCGTCTGACAGTCTCGGCCCGATGCGGCCGCGAGCAGTCGATCCGACAAGCCTCCGCCGGGGCCGTTCCGCGAGGGCTTCTGGCGCAGCCCGCTACGAGGTCCGTGGCTGACCGCAGTGCTCGGACTGGTCCTGCTGATCGGACTGCCGATTGTGATCGTGACGGGCCTGCTGTCAAACGACGCTTACCAGCCCGGACTCGGTTCCAACGGGTTCGGCGCCAACGTCGGCGGCCCGCTCGACCTGTATCTGTTCGGGTGGCCCACGCACCCGTCATGGCTGTATGCGCTGACCCAGGGCTTGCACGTGACGATCGGACTCGCGCTGTTCCCGGTGCTGCTCGCGAAGTTGTGGTCAGTGATCCCGAGATTGTTCGAGTGGCCGCCGGTGCGAAGTCCTGCGCACGCTCTCGAACGGCTTTCGTTGGCATTGCTTGTCGGCGGCGCGTTATTCGAATTCGTCACCGGCATTCTCAACATCCAGTACTGGTACGCGTTCCAGGCCTTCTTCGCCACGGCGCACTTCTACGGAGCCTGGGTCTTCATCGGCAGCGTTTCTGGTCCACGTGACACTCAAGTTCTCGACGATGCGCAAGTCGCTGAAGACCCGCGGAGAGGTTTCTCGGGCGGCGGCCGGCGGGCGGGGGGCAACCGAGCCGGAGCCCGCAGCGTCCTCGCTCGTGGCGACATCGCCGGCACCGTCAAGCATGTCGCGGCGGGCGCTGCTCGGCACGATCGCCGCAGGCTCCGGCCTGTTACTGGTCCAAGGTGCCGGCCAATCGCTTGGCGGTCCGTTTCGCGGCTTGGCGTTCCTCCTCCCGCGCGGACGCGTCCGAGGCGGCCCGCTCGGCTTCCCGGTCAACAAGACGGCGGTGGCCGCTGGCATCTCGGCCGCGAGCGTCGGGGTGGACTGGCGCCTGCAGCTTGTCGGAGCGCGGACTGTCTCTCTATCCCGAGACGAGCTGCTCGCGCTCCCCCAGCACACCTACGATCTGCCGATCGCGTGCGTGGAGGGATGGTCGACCACGCAGCGCTGGAGCGGCGTCCGGCTCCGCGACCTCGCCTCGCTGTGCGCCGTGCGAGGACCGGCACGCGTCTTCACAGCGTCACTCGAACGCGGCACGTTCGGGCACGCGACGCTGGGGCATGAGCAGGTCGCAGACGAGCGCTCGCTGCTGGCGCTACGCGTCAACGGCCTCGACCTCTCGCTCGATCACGGCTACCCAGCGCGCGTGATCAGCCCGGCGGTACCCGGCGTGCACTGCACGAAGTGGGTATCGAACATGACCTTCCACTCGATGGCGGAATGACCGTGCTCAGGCGCTTTCGAGCGGGCTACGGGGCTGGGCCGTTGCACCTGCTCACGCTGCTGGCGAGCTTCGCGATCGCGGGGGCCGCGGTAGCGGGTTGGTTTGAGCGGCCCGGGGACGTGGAAACCGTGCTCGTCTGGTTCGCGGCGGCGATTGTGATTCACGACCTGGTGCTACTGCCGCTCTACTCGCTGCTCGACCGGATCGCGTTGCGTAGGTGGGCAGAGCCACGCAACCGGGCGCAGCGCACGGCGGCGCCTGTGCGGCGTGTCAACCCCACCCCTTACATCCGGATCCCCGCGATCCTCAGCGGCCTGCTGCTGCTGGTCTTCTTTCCAGTGATCTTCGGGCTCGGGGCGCAGACGGAGCTGGCCGCGAGCGGCATCGCCGAGAGCGGCTATCTGGCACGGTGGCTGCTCGCGACGGGCGTGATGTTCGCGGTGTCCGGTGCCTCCTACGCTGTGACGGCGGCGCGGGCCGGCGTGCCACCGCAGTCAAGTCACCCCGAGCCGGCGCGCGTGGCGCCCAGCGGGGGTTCGACTGCACCGGGCACCGAACCAGATCAGCCGGCGCATGACACGGGACCAGAGCAAACGCGAGCGTGACGCCGGGCCGGTGCCGAATCAGACTCCGCAGGGTCCGGCTAGGACGGCCGCGGTTCCCGGGCCCGGCCGGAGCCAGCCGGGGCTCCCGGGCCAGCCGGAGTCAGCCGAGCCGGCTCCCGGTGAGCTGCCCCCATCGACTCAAGCGCCAGAGTAAGCCGCGCGGAGCGGCGAGCGGGCGAACTCCGCTATGCCTTCGTGGAAGTCCTCAGCGGCTCTGAAACCGAGTTCTCGCTCCGCTCGCTGCGCCGAGGCGAACACGTGTCGCACGTCGCCCAGCCTGAACTCACCTGTCACTAACGAATGCGGCGCATCGGGTCCTGTTGCGTCGACGAGGGCGTCGGCCAGTTCGCCAACGGTGCGTGGTGTTCCGCTTGCGACGTTGAATGGCCCCGCCAGCGGGTCCACCCGGGTGAGCGAGATCACGTTCGCGCGCGCGACGTCGCGAACGTGGACGAAGTCCCGCAGCTGCTCACCATCCTCGAACACGCGCGGAGCCGCGCCCACTGCGAGGGCGCTGGCGAAGATCGCGGCGACCCCTGCGTAGGGCGTATTGCGCGGCATCCGCGGCCCGTACACGTTGTGATAGCGCAGCGCGGTCACGGGAACTCCGGTCTCGCGCGAGAATGCGAAGCAGAGGTGCTCCTGGTGCACTTTCGTCGCGGCGTAAACGTTGCGCGGCGCAAGCGGCGAATCTTCGTCGACAGCGGTCGGCCGCAGCTCACCGCCACAGATGACGCACGCCGGCGTGAACCTCCCCGCCGCGAGATCGCGCGGATCGCGCGGCGCAGGCGCGACGCGATCGTGCGCAGCGCAGCGGTAGCCGCCCTCGCCGTACACAACCATGCTGCTCGCGAGCACCAGGCGGCCCCTGAACCGATCCGCCGCAAGCTGTTTCAGCAGCACCGCGGTGCCGAGATCGTTTTGGCAGACGTACTGCACCACATCTGACATATCGAGACCGAGGCCAACCATCGCGGCCTGATGGCAGACGGCGTCGACGCCCCGCAGCGCCCGGGCGACCGTGTCCGGATCTCGCACGTCTCCGATCACGAGCTCCGCGTCCGGATTCAAGTAGTCAGGTTGCACGGCGTGCGCTGCCGGGAGGATCGAGTCGAGCACCCTGACCTCATGGCCCTCGCCGACGAGCTGGTCGACAACGTGCGAGCCAACGAACCCTGCACCACCGGTCACGAGAATCATGTCCGGCACGCTATGACATCGGCGGCCGATCGCGGCCAACTCTCGAGGTCTGTTTCGCTCGACGTAAGATTTGTCCGGTTAGCTCGGGCTGAGTGATCGACGTCATCCTGCCGGCGCTCGATGAGGCGCAGGCTATCCCCGTTGTGCTCGCCGCCATGCCCTCAGGCTTTCGTCCGCTGGTCGTAGACAACGGCTCGCGTGATGGATCTTTGGAGGTGGCGGCCTCGTGCGGCGCGAAGGTGGTCTGCGAGCCGAAACGCGGCTTTGGGGCGGCTTGCTTCGCCGGCTTACTCGCGGCGGAATCCGAGGTCGTTTGCTTCATGGACTGCGACGGCTCGCTCGACCCGCGTGAGCTGCATCGTGTCGCCGACCCCGTGGTCAGCCGCGCCACCGATCTGTGTCTCGGCGCCCGGATCCCCGAGCCCGGAGCATGGCCCTTCCACGCCCGTCTAGCCAACCGCATTCTCGCCTTCGAGCTCCGCCGCCGGACCGGCGCAGGACTTACTGACCTCGGGCCGATGCGCGCCGGCCGACGTCAAGCACTGCTCGCACTCCAGCTTCGCGACAGAGCTTCAGGCTGGCCGCTGGAGATGGTCCTTCGAGCCGCCGCCGAGAACTGGCGCATCGCCGAGGTTGAAGTCAGTTATCGGCGCCGCTCGGGAGGGCGGTCAAAGGTCAGCGGCAGCGTAAGAGGGACAGCGCGCGCAGTGCGGGACATGGCCGCCCAGCTTTCGTAACACGCCACCCACGCCCGAGCCCGGCGGTGCTACTCCAACGCGGCGCGGGCCACCGGGGCTTTCGGAATGGGCCGTGGAGGACTCGAACCTCCAACCTTGGGATTAAGAGTCCCCTGCTCTACCAGTTGAGCTAACGGCCCTTGGCGGGCGATGTTATCCAGGAGCCAGCGACGGCGGCGGTCAGCAGGAGACCGCGATTGACGGGGTCGTCTTGGCGGCTTCGATCTCGGACTTGACGCGTGTTGCGGCTGCTGAGTTTTGGCACCAGGCTCAGGGCCTTGTTGAGCGCCAGGTCGCCTCGCGGGTCTCGTTGGCCGCGAAGGCGGAGGCGGCCTCACACTCGTAGCCGTGAGCGACGTTGGGGTTGGCGCCGCCTGGATCGCCCAGGCGCTGGTCTCGCCCGAGTAGTTGCCCAGCTCGCCGTAGGCACGGGCGGCGAGCTCGGCGAGATTGGGGTCGGGGACTTGGTGAGGTGGAGGTAGCGCTGCCAGGCGGCGACCGTCGCCGCCAGCTCCTTCTTGCCTCCGGCGGTGAAGGTGTTCGTGGAGCTGTCGTAGTTGCTGCCGGTGCTGGCGTTGTCCCACCGGGCGCTGACCAGGGCCGCCCAGGCATTGGGGTCGTTGGGGCTGAGCCTGGTCTGCTTGAGCGCCGCCTTCTCCTGCGAGCTCAACGCCTGGACCTGGGCGCCGCTCGAGCCGCCGCCCGAGAAGGCGTTCAGCAGCCCGCCGTTGCCGTTGCCGGTGCCGACGCCGAACAGCACCAGGCCACCGCCCATCAGCAGGGCGAGGCCGAGATAGACCGCTTGGACGGTCCGGCGGCGGCCACGGCTACGGAGATCGAAGAGCATGGTTCAGGGCGTCGGCTCGTCGTCGATCGTCGTCAGCTCGGCATCGCCCGCGCGGCGTCACGACGATCGACGATCTTGAGCATCACGATACTGGCCAAAAACAGGATCACCAGCGGGGCCGTCTCGAGTCCGGTCGTGACCGGATCCGCCCCGGGCATCGCCGCGGCGATGACCGCGATGATGACCGTAGCGTAGCGCCAGTGGCGGGTCAGGGTGCTGCCGTTGATGATCCCCGCCTGCTGCAGTCCGAGCAGCCCGAGCGGCAACTGGAAGGCGAGGCCGATCGCCCCCATCGTCAGCACCTCGAACGAGTACAGGGGCTTGGCCTGGACGAGGTGTTGAAGTACGTGCTGTTGTAGCCCTGGAGGAAGTCGACCGCGGCCGGCAGCACGATGAAGTAGGTGAACACCACCCCGATCACGAACAGCACCGGGGCGGCGAGCATCACGGGGAGGGCCACCCGGCGCTCCTGGGCTTCAGCGCCGGGATCACGAACGCGTAGACCTCGTAGAGCAATACCGGCAGCGTGAGCAACAGCGCGAAGTAGAAGCAGACGGTCAGCGTGGTCGTGAACGGCTCGCCCACGCCAATCGTGATCGGGACATTGCTGCGGCGGCGATCGGGGCAAGGCGTCGGCAGCCGGTCGATCTCGGCCTGGAGCGACTGCGGATCGCGCGCTCCGGGGCGCAGGTGTTCGGCAGCGCCGACAGCAAACCGAATCAGCCTGGCCGCCTTGCGAAATCGCGCGACGCCTTGACCGCGTCACTGGTCAGCCCGCCGAGGTGGTTGGCCGCGTCTGCTGACGACTTCGGCAGCGGCTTGTTGAGGACGTTCAGCAGCGCCTGGTTCTGCCAGAAGCAGAACGCGAACGCGACCGCCAACGCGATCCCGCAGATGATCAGCCGCGAGCGCAGCTCGTCGAGATGATCGACGATGCTGAGCCGATCCTCGTGCCCGACGGGCCGCAGAACCTGGGCATCTAGCGCGCCCCGGGGCGCTCAGCGCTGGGTTGTGCCGGCGCACGACTAGGAGTTGCGCTCTGACCCGACCTCGGCGGCGCCGCGGTCTGCGGTCGGGGTCTGCTCGCCGGCGGCGCTGGCGGGGTCCGGCGCCGGGACCGGCGCGGGCGCCGGTGGCGGCGCTGGCCGGCGTCGATCCCGGGCTGATCTCGGCACGTCCTCGTCCTCGTCCTTGCCGCGTGATGCCCTCCTTGAACTCGCGCATCCCCTGGCCGAGGCCCTTGCCGAGCCCCGGAAGCCGCTTGGGCCCGAGGATCAGCAGCACGATCACGAGGACCACGATCAGCGTCAGTAGCTGGGATTGCGGAACATCTCGCTGCCTCCGATTCGGGGCCATCAAGGGTAGCGAGCGAGTGCGTCCAGCGGGCTGGACAACGACTGCTCAAGGCTCACAAGAGCACCGCCGATATGAATGCAGGCGCCAAGCCGGAGCAGACCAATCATGAGCCACAACCCCGAACAGCCACTCGGTTCGCCGGATCGTCCTGCCCAGCGGCCGCGCGATCGAGGTCGTCCGCTTCGACACGCCGCTCGGAGACCCCGCCGGGCCTGCACGTGTGCCCGGGGTGCGGCTCGGACCTGGTGCAGCCGGTCGAGTGGGGCGAGGCCGCCGAGCGGCATCTGGGAGCTGACGCTCCAGTGCCCCAACTGCCACTGGATGGACGAGGGGGTCTTCGAGCAGCGATCAGGTTGACGAGTTCGAGGAGCAGCTCGACGATGGGCTGGCCGACATGCTGTCGACCTGCGGCGGCTGACCCAGGCCAACATGGCCGAGGAGATCGACCGGTTCGCGGCCGCGCTCGAGGCCGACCTGATCCTCCCCGAGGACTTCTAGCGCCTCCGCGGGCTGCCGCCGTGCCGGTACCGAGTTCGTACCGCGTTCGCGGCACTAGGAGTAGCGCTCGACGACGCCGTCGGCGACCAGCTCGAGCGCACTGCGCTGGCGCTCGGGCAGCGTCGGGCAGCGCCGCCTTGGCGCTCTGCCACGAGCTCGAGCGCGCGTGCGCGCGGCCACGTCGAGCGCGCCGGTGGCCGCGATCCGGTCGCAGACCGCGGCCGCGTCGCTCGGGCGTGTCTGATCTCGCGCAGGTCGAGCGCGGCCAGCGCCGGGTCGCGCTCGCGCGCGAGCAGCAGCGGCAGGGTGACCGTGCCGTCGAGCAGGTCGGTCCCGCGGGGCTTGCCGGTCCGCTCCGGCGGCCCCGAGACGTCGAGCACGTCATCGAGCAGCTGGAAGGCGAGCCCGATCCGCTCGCCGAAGGCGCCCGAGCGGCGGCACCGGGCCGCCGCCCTCGATCGCGCCGAGCTCGCAGGCGGCGCGGAACAGGACCGCCGTCTTCAGCCGGCAGCGCTCGAGGTAGCGCTCGAGGCGCGACGGCGCGCCAGGCGTCGGCGCGCTGCATCAGCTCGCCCGGCGCGAGCTCCGAGCTGGCGCGCGAGAGCGCGCGGACCGCAGCCAGCGAGCCGGCAGCGGCCAGCTCGGCGAACGCGCGTGAGAACAGCAGGTCCCCGGTCGCCGTGGCCAGCCGGCGCCCGCCGGCGGCGACCACGGTCGGGCGGCCGCGGCGCAGCGGCGACCCGTCGAGGACGTCGTCGTGGACCAGCGTCGCGCTGTGGACGAGCTCGACCGCGACCGCGGCGCGCAGCAGCTCCGTCGGTCTCGGGCGGCGGCGCGCCGGCGGCCAGGAACACGAGCAGCGGCCGCAGCCGCTTGCCGCCGGCGGCGATCGTGTCGCCGGCGTAGCGCGCCAGCAGCGCGCCGTGGCCGGCCGCGAGCTCGCCATCCGCGCCTCGAGCCGCTCCATCAGCCGCGAGGCCGCGGCGCCGCCCGCCTCGACGACGGCCTACCGACCGGCGCTCACTGCGGCCACCTCGCCGACGTGCAGGGCGATGATCCCGCCGGCGGTCAGCAGGTAGCGGACGTCGCGCAGCCCGCAGTCCCACATCATCGCGGCCAGCTGCGTCCGGCGGCGGGAAGCGCCTGACCGAGTTCGGCAGATAGCTGTAGGCCTCGGCGTCGCCGGCGAGGCGCCCGAGCGCCGGCACGATGCGGTCGAACCACAGCTCGAGGAAGGTCGACAGCGGCGGCCGCGTCGGGCGTGGTGATCTCGAGCACCACCACCCGGCCGCCCGGCCTCACGACCCGGGCCATCTCGCCCAGGCCCCGCGCGCAGATCGGAGAAGTTGCGGGCGCCGAAGCCGACCGTGGCGGCGTCGAACTCGTCGTCGGCGTAGGGCAGCGCGAGCGCGTTGGCGGTCTCGAAGCGCAGCCGACGCGCCGGCTCGGCCGCCGCGCGGCCGCCTTCGCGCGCGCCAGCTCGAGCATCGCCTCCGAGAAGTCGGCGCCGACGACCGTGCCGCCGGGCGCCACGCGGCGCGCGAGCTCGAGCGCCAGGTCACCGGTGCCGGTGGCGACGTCGAGCGCCCGGCCGCCCGGGCGCGAGCGCCGCCAGGTCGGCCGCCCGCCGGCGCCACTGGTGGTGCAGGCCGGCGGTCATGACCGCGTTCATCCGGTCATAGACGCCGGCGATGCGATCGAACATCGCCCGCACCTGCGGCTCGGCGAGCGTGCCCGGGCGCCGGCTGTCCGCCGACGTCCCGGCGGCGGAGATGCGCTCGCCGTCATGGCAGCGTGCCGCCGGCCTACTGCAGCTCGGACAGGAAGTTGACCAGGTTCTGGAACTTCTGCGGGTACTGCTTGGCCAGGCCCTCGAACGAGGGCATCGGCGCCGTCGGGTTGCGCAGCGTCGAGGCGATCGCCTCGCGGACGCAGGATCGAGCCGATGTGGGTCAGCGGCGGCCCGGGGCCGTTGTTGCCGTTGTCGCCGATCACGTGGCAGGCCAGACAGCCCGACTGGCCGACGACCAGCTCGCCGGCGCGTGAAGGTCGCCTTCTGCGGCGGCGGTGAGGTTCGACGGCGGCTTCATGTCGACCGAGTTCGGCGAGCCGGTGTTGGCGCCGGAGTAGGTCAGGTAGGCCATCGCGAAGATCGTCGCCAGCCCGGCCACCAGCGCGACCGGGCGGCGCTCGATCCGGCGCTCCGGGCTGCGGTCGTAGAACGGCAGCAGGAACAGCAGGATCATGCAGATCGTCGGCACGCCGATCGTCGCCAGTCGCGTGAACTTGGGGACGTTCTTCATCACCCGCAGGACCTCGAACAGGAAGAAGAAGTACCAGTCCGGGCGCGGCACGTAGGTGGTCGTGGTCGGGTCGGCCTTGGGCCCGAGCTCGGCGCCGAACATCAGCGCCAGGAAGATGATCACGAGCATCACGATCACCGCCATGATCGAGTCCTTGGCCACCGCGTAGGGGAAGAACGGCTTGCCCTCGTTCTTCAGGATCGAGTACTCGCGGAGGTATGCTCCTTCTCGGCCTGGTTCATCGAGCCTCAGACCTCCCCGCGCCTCGCGCAGCTCGGGCTCCTCCTCGGCCTTGATCCAGGGCGGCGCGGAGATGCCGAGCTTCGTGATCAGGTACAGGTGCGCGCCGATCAGCGCGGCGATCAGCCCAGGGATCAGCATCATGTGGATCGCGTAGAAGCGCGACAGGGTGGTCGCTCCGAACTCGGGCCCGGCTCGCAGGAAGTCAGACAGGTAGGGGCCGATGAACGGCCCGGTGCCGTTGATGTTCACGCCGACGATCGTCGCCCAGTAGGAGCGCTGGTCGAACGGCAGCAGGTAGCCGGTGAAGCCCATCGCCAGCGTCAGGATCAGCAGCACGACGCCGATGATCCAGGTCAGCTCGCGCGGGTACTTGTAGGCGCCGAAGAAGAACACGCGCGCCATGTGCAGGAAGATCAGGATGATCATCACCGACGCGCCCCACTTGTGCATGCGCGCGCACGAGCTGGCCGAGGAACGCGTCGTCGGTGATGTAGCGGACCGACTCGTAGGCGCCGCCGGTGGCGTCGGGCCGGTAGAACATCGCCAGGAACACGCCGGTCACCGCCTGGTGAGGAACGCGAACATCGTCGCCGAGCCGAGCGTGTAGAACCAGTTGATCCCCTGCGGGACCTTGCGGAACAGCATCCAGCGGATGCCGCCCGACAGCGAGGTGCGCTCGTCGATCCAGTCGACGACGGTGATCCCGGCTTCGGCGGCGCCTCCTCGGCCGTCATCGAGCCATTCCCGTTCCCGTTGCCGTTCTGGCCCGGGCGCTTGGGCGCGGGCTGCAGGCTCTTGGGCAGTGGCGGAGCGGGAAGCTTGGGCATCGTCGATCAGCTCTGCGGGAGCACGGAGGTGTCGAAACGTGCCGGGTACAGGTACTGCCCGATGCCGTCGAGCGGCTGGCCGGGGTCGCGCGGCGAGAAGCGCCGCAGCTCGGAGTTGACCGAGTAGCGGGGACCGATCTCGACCAGGCCGGTGGTCTTGTTCAGCCGCGTGTAGAAGCGATCCAGCGGGCGCACCGGGGGACCGCCGGCGACCATCCCGCGGAAGTCGTAGACGCCGCCGTGGCACGGGCAGATGAAACGCGCGGCTGCCGCCACGAAGCGGACCGGGCAGCCGAGGTGCATGCAGCGCGAGGAGAGCGCGATCCAGTGGTTGTACTGGTCCTCGGGCTCGGTGTCGATCGCTGGGTCGCGCGGTCCGCACGTAGGCGATCGACTTGCCGGCCTCGCCGATCCCCTGCACGATCGTGATCACCTCGGTCATGTACGTGGTCTCCGCGAAGTCGCGTCGGCGGCCCGATCGGCTGCCAGTTGAATGGCTCGCGGCTGAAGAGCGGGCCGAGCGCGAAGCCGAGCGCCGGCAGCGTGAACGCCGCCGCGGCAACGCCGCCGGCGCCGTGGCGTGACCGATCATGAACCGCCGGCGGGTGACCGTCTCGCCCTCGAACGCGCCCGGCATCTGCCGGTCGGCGGTGTATTTCGATTTGCCGGCTTTGTGTCTGTCTTCCACGTGCGCCCTTCGATCAACGGCGGCTAAAGCGTATTGAACGCCGCGCGAAGCGTACCGTCAACAAAGAGGCTGGCGTCACGAGGCCACGCCGCTGTCGCCGCGGCTCGCGCAACGCCTCCGGCTGCGCGCACGTCGCCGGCCCGCGCGAGCGCCTTGGCCGCCTCGTGCTCGCGGCTCGCGGCCCCAGCCGATCGCGCGTCGCGCCGGCCTCCAGACCGCCTCGGCCAGCTGAGCTCCGGCCGGCCTCGGCCTGGGCCTGGGCGAGCAGCGAGATCAGGTCGGCCAGCTCGGCCACCGCGTCGAGATCACCGAGCTCGGCCAGCCGCGCCAGCCCGAGCGCGTAGAGCTGGTCGCCGAGCAGCAGCGCGAGGTCGGGATCGTCGTCGCCGACTACCCGCGGGCCGCCGTAGTGCAGTCGCGACCCCTCGTGGATCATCTCGAGCAGCAGCTCGTACTCGGCCTCGCGCACCGACGCGCGCGGGGTCCTGCGGCGGCGGTCTGAGCCGGCCCCGGCTGCCGGCAGCTCGTCGCCGCCCCGCGACCTCGCGCCGAGCAGGCCGTGGCCGACCGTGCCGCCCTCGGGCGCGCAGCGCGGCCGCCAGCGCCCGAGGCCGTCGCGAGCGCTCCTCATCCGCCGCCACCTCCGCGAACGCCTCGCGCGGCCGCCGCACGGTGCGCTCGATCGTGCTCGGCCCGTGCGCCAGCGATGGGAACCAGGCCTCGAACTGCGACGCCGGCGGGTACACGCCGCGGTCCAGCAGCCCGCGGCACCAGGCGCCATAGGCGCTCGAGGTCGCAGGCCGCGCCTCGGCGTAGTTGCTGACCGGCTGCGCGGAGAAGAACACCGTCAGCAGCCCGGGGACGCTCTGCACCTGGACCGGGCAGCCGGCGTCGCGCGGCCGCGGCGCGCAGGCCATCGGCGAGCGCTCGCGTGGTCGCCGCCAGGCGCTCGTAGCGGCGGCGTCGAGCCGGCGCAGCGTGGCCAGCGCCGCGGCGACCGCGAGCGGGTTTCCCGACAGCGTGCCCGCCTGGTAGACGTCGCCGGCCGGCGCGATCCGCTCCATCAGCTCGCGCGGGCCGCCGTAGGCCGCGGCGGGCAGCCCGCCGCCGATGATCTTGCCCATGATCGTCAGGTCGGGCGCACCCCGTAAGCGCTCCTGGGCGCCGCCGCGCGCGACGCGGAAGCCGGTGATCACCTCGTCGAAGATCAGCAGCGCGCCGCGCTCGCGTCGGCCACGCTCGCGCAGCAGCTCCAGAAAGCCCGCTGCCGGCGGGCACGACGCCCATGTTGGCGGGGACCGGCTCGACCAGGATCGCCGCCGACGTGCGCCGGCGTCCGGGAGCGAGCCGGGCGTCGTTCCAGGGGACGACGATCGTCGCCGCCGCGGCCGCGGCCGGGCACCCCGGGGCTCGCCGGGATCCCCTGGGTCGCCAGGCCCGAGCCGGCCTCGCGCGAGCAGCCCGTCGACGTGGCCGTGGTAGGCGCCGGCGAACTTGATCACCTTCTCGCGGCCGGTCACGGCGCGCGCCAGCCGCAGGGCGCTCATCGTCGCCTCGGTGCCAGACGAGGTCATCCGCAGCATCTCGACCGATGGGATCCGCTCGGCGACCGTCGCCGCCAGCTGCAACCTCGCCCGCCGTCGGGGCGCCGAACGTCGTTCCCCGCGCCGCGGCCTCGCCGACGGCCGCGATCACCTCGGGGTCGGCGTGGCCGAGGATCAGCGGGCCCCACGAGCTGACCCAATCGACGTACTCGTTGCCGTCGACATCCGGATCATCGCGCCCTGCGCCGCGAGGCGATGAAGATCGGGTCGCGGCCGATCGAGCGCATCGCGCGCACCGGCGAATTGACCCCGCCGGGCAGTGACTTCGAGCGCCCGCCGGTACAGCGCCGTCGAGCCCGACGTGTCAGTCACACGCCCGCGTGCTCGCGTTCCCAGGCGCGGTAGTCGTCCGTGAAGTAGAGCAGGCGGATCTTCTTGAATTCGGTCGAGGAGTAGAGCGTCGCGCGGTCCTCGATCCCGGTATCGGCGGCGATCGACTCGAGGATCGCGTCGCACTCCTCCTTCGAGCGGCCGTGGGCCATCGTGAAGACCGAATAGGGCCAGTCGGCGTAGGTCGGTCGCTGGTAGCAGTGCGAGATGCCGCGGAACGAGGCCATCCGCATGCCCGAGCTCCATGATCTGATCGTCGGGGATCTTCCAGACGCCCATCCCGTTGGCGCTGAAGCCGGCACGGCGGTGAAACAGGATCGCCGCGACGCGGCGCAGCAGTCGGCGCTCCTGCATGCCCTCGCAGGTGCTCGAGCAACGAGGCCTGCGGGATGCCCAGCGTCGCGGCAGCCGGCGCATATGGCTCTGGGATTACCGGCATGTCCCCCTGCAGCGCGCGGATCACGTCGCGATCGAACTCGTCGTAGGGCTGGGGCTCGGTTTCGGCCGGCGGCGGCCGCCTCTGCCGCCCGCGCGAGCGCCTCGGTCCCGGCCTCCATCTCGAGATCCATGCGGATCTTGAACAGCTTCAGCGTGGGCAGCTGGCGGACGGACTCGGCGCCTGCGAGCTCGGCCAGCACCTCGAGCGTCCCGTCGACTCCGAGCGGCGAGTCGGGCTCGGTGGCGATCGTGAACCAGATGTTGAAGTCGTGGTTTCGCAGGTAGTTGTGCGAGACACCGGGGTGCTCGTTGATGATCGTTCGCGGCGCGCCACGGGTTATCGGGATCGACCTTCGCCGCGACCAGCATCGACGAGTACCCGAGCGCCCGGGTGTCGAAGATCGGCGTGACCTGGCGGATGATGCGGTCGTCGAGCAGTCGCTGGACACGCGCCATCACCTCGCCTTCGGTGAGGCCGGCCTCGGCCGCGACGTGCTGGTAGGGACGCGGCGCGATCGGGAACGAGCCCTGCATCAGGTTCAACAGCCGCTTGTCGAGATCGTCGAGCGCATCGCGGCGCCCTCGCTGCGGCTGCGAGCTTCGGCCCGTGCTGGCTCGAGGGCCGCGTGTTGTCTATGAAGCCATCGCGCGGCCTCCTTGGCGTGGTAGGTGATGACGATGTCGGCGCCCGCGCGGCGGATCGAGGTCAGCGCCTCGAGCACCGCGGCGCGCTCGTCCAGGTAGCCGGCGGCCGCGGCGGCCTTGACCATCGCGTACTCGCCGCTGACGTTGTAGGCCGCCACGCGGCATCGAGGTCGCGTCCTTGACGCGGCGGATCACGTCGAGATAGGGCAGCGCCGGCTTGACCATCACGATGTCGGCGCCCTCCTCGACGTCGAGCAGCGCTCGCGCACGCGCCTCGTCGCCGTTGGCCGGATCCATCTGATAGCCGCGCCGGTCGCCGAACGCCGGCGACGAGTCGGCGGCCTCGCGAAACGGGCCGTAGAACGCGGATGCGAACTTCGCCGAGTAGGCCATGATCGGAGTCTCGGTCAGGCCGTCGTCGTCGAGCGCGGCGCGAATCAAGCCGACGCGGCCGTCCATCATGTCGCTGGGGGCGATCATGTCGGCGCCGGCGCGGGCCTGGAGATCGCCGTCCGCGCGAACAGCTCAAGCGTGGCGTCGTTGTCGACCGAGCCGTCGCGCTGAACGACGCCGCAATGGCCGTGGCTCGTGTACTCGCACAGGCAGAGATCGCAGATCACCAGCAGCTCGGGGTGGGCATCCTTGATCGCGCGGGTGGCGAGCTGCACGATCCCCTCGTCGTCCCAGGCGCCCGAGCCCTCCTCGTCCTTGGCGGCCGGAAGTCCGAACAACAGCACCGCGGGAATCCCAAGCGCCCGCGCCTCGCCGGCCTCCTCGACCGCGTGCGCGATCGACAGGTGGTCGACTCCCGGCATCGCTGCGATCGGCTCGCGGCGGTCAATCCCGTGCGCGACGAACATCGGGTAGACGAGATCGCCCGGCTCTAGACGCGTTTCGCGGACCAGGCCCCGGAGCGCGTGGCTCGAGCGCAGCCTGCGCAGGCGTGTTTGCGGAAACGGCATTACGCCGATCGAGGATACCGGCGGTGACGTGCCCCGCCCCAGTCCGGTCGCGCGGGACTGGCGCGAGCGCGCCCGGCGAGCGAGACTGTGAGGCGTGGCACAGCAGTACGCGTTGGACAAGCTCGGCTGGCTGCAGTTCGAGCAGCTGTGCTCCGAGCTGCTCGAGCTCGAGGGTGGCATCGCCCACAACGACTGGAACGGCAGCGCCGACCGCTGCCGGTACGCGGTCAGCGGCTCGCCACTGGGTGCGCCGCTGCTCGCTTACGAGCTGCCAGCGCCGGTGCTCGTGCAATGTGCCTGGATGCGGGGTGAGAGGGACGCCTCGAAGCAGATCAGCCGGCTGGCGGTCGAGCAGCCGGCCGCTGTCGAGGCCGCCGGGTCCTACCTGCTGCTCTGCAACGCCGACCTTTCGAGCCCGCTGCGGTCGCCGTCAGGCGATGACTCGCTGCGATCGGGGTCGTCGGCAAGCGCGAGCTCGCGGAGCGGATCGACGCGCGGGCCGAGCTTCGCCGTGCGATGCCGTCGCTGCTCGGATTCGGCGCGCTTGAGCGGCTGATCGACCCCGCTCTCGCGGAGCGCTCAGCGTTGGCGCTGCAGGCGAGCAGTGAGCTGGCCGACGTGTTCGTCCCGACGCGCACCCACGCCCGAGCGCTCGAGGTGCTCGAGACCCACCGTTCGTCGTGCTCACCGGGCCGCCCGAGATGGGCAAGACGGCGATCGCGCGGATGATCGCGCTGGCGCAGCTGACCGGCGGCTGGGAGGCGCACGAGTGCACGAGCCCGGAGGGCGTCTGGCGAGCGTACGATCCGGGCCGCGCGCAGGCGTTCATCGCCGACGACGCGTTCGGATCGACCGAGTACCGCGCCGACGCGGCCGAGCGCTGGGCGCGGGCGATCGAGCGGCTCTTGCGCTCGCTCGACGACCGCCACTGGCTGATTTGGACCTCCCGCCCGGCGCCGCTGCGCTCAGCACTCCGCCGTCTGCACCGCGAACGTGGGGCCGAGCGGTTCCCGGCTCCGGGCCGCGTGCTGGTCGACGCGAGCGATCTGGACCCGGTGGAGAAGACGCTGATCCTGTTCCGCCACGCAAAGGCAGCGCAGCTGTCTGACCAGGTCAAGCGCGCGCTGCGCCTGCACGGCCCCGAGGTCATCGACAACGACCACTTCACGCCCGAGCGGATCCGTCGCCTGATCGCCCGTCTGCGGAGCATCGAATGGGGCGTGCCCGAGGCGATCCAGACCGAGCTGACGACCGCGACCGAGGCGATGGCGACCTCGTTTGACACGCTTGCCCCCGAGCACCGGGACCTGCTCGTGGCGCTGCTGGACACGCCGCCCGGACCGGTGGCCGAACGCGAGCTCGTGGCCGCGATCCGGCGCCATCACGAGGGCCTGCTATCGCGACCGCCGGCCGAGCTCGTGGATCGGCTGACCGATCACTTTCTGCGGGTGCACGCGTGAGGATCGAATGGGTCCACCCCACGTGGCGCGATCTCGTGATCGAGACCCTGATCGCCGACGACCGGGCGCGGCGGCACTTCCTGCGGCGGACGGGCGTGCACGGCGTCGAGCTCGCGCTCTCGACCGCCGGCGGTCGCGCTGGAGCACGAAGGCTGCCGCTGATCCAGACTGACGCCGACGGGGACGCACTCGCAGACCGCCTGTACGAGCTGGTCGCCGAGCTGAGCCCCAGGACCTGATCGCGGCGCTCGCCGCGCTGACCGTCGCGATCGACGACCTCGGAGCGATGCCGGCTCTCCAGGAGGCGCAGGCGCTCGCGCGGACGGTGCTCGGCCGGGTGGCGAGCCTCTGGGACGCCGCAGGAAGGCCGGTCGCGGTTGACCTGCTCGACGGGTGGCTTGGGCTCGCGGGCTGGCTTGACCCGCGCCCGGCGGCGCCGGAGCTTTCGGTGACCTGGGCGGAGCTTGAGCCGACCAGGACCCCGCCGCTACGTGACCGTGCGGCGATCAGCGGTTCGCCGACTGGCTGGTGCTCTGCGAGCTGCTGCGCTCCTACGAAAAAGCGCGGCTCGAGGCGCTCGGCTTCGGCCCCGACCAGGTCGCCCTCGCGCTCGCGTTCGCGCTCGAGCTCGAGCGCCACTGGGATGCGCTCCGCCCGGCCACGGAGGACCAGGCGCTGCGCGCAGTCGAGTGCATCGGCAGGCTCGTGCCCGAGTACAGCGAGCTGCCGGCGACCGTCGCTCGACAGCTCAGGCGAAGCGCCAGGCGGGAGACGATCGTGGCGCCGATGAGCGCTCGCGACCTCGAGCGCGAGTTCGCCCAGCTCGGCCCGCCCGACGTCTACCGCGTGCTCGCCGACCTCTGAGGCCGGTCAGCGGACGAGGCGTGAGGCCGGTCAGCGCCGCGGTCAGCGGCCGAGCCAGCGCTCGACGCGCCAAGGAGGTGATCAGCCCCGCCTGGTTGTACGGGTCGCGGGCGACGAACGCCTCGATCTGCTCCGGGTCGACGCCACGC